>CAKZUZ010000026.1:0-4757 GCA_937922225.1 uncultured Collinsella sp. | reverse complement strand
GGCCGCGCGGCAAGGAGATATATTGCCAGACCGGAGGGGCGCCGGGGGCGGGAATTCCACTCTTCACAAGTCCTACACAATACATCGCTTCCTATATAAGTAATAGAAAGGCTGGTGCAGAAATACTGCACGTATCAGATGATGACCCTTCGGTTAAGAGATATATAAAGATCGGTCACCTGTAAGTGTCTATCTACCCACGCTTTTGCTATATAAACCAGCGCTTCAGATAAAAAGAGGGAGCGCCGCGCACAACGCGACACTCCCCTAGCGATTCAAGAGAATCTATTAAGCCTCGAGAGCCTTCTTGGCGATGGTAGCCAGCTCGTTGAAGGACTCGATGTCCTCGTAAGCCATCTGAGCCAGGACCTTGCGGTCGAGCTCGATGCCGGCAACCTTCAGGCCGTGCATGAACTGAGAGTAAGAGATGTCGTTCAGGCGAGCAGCAGCGTTGATACGAGTGATCCAGAGAGAACGGATCTCGCGCTTCTTGTTGCGGCGATCACGATACTGGTACTGCAGGGAGTGCTGGACCTGCTCTTTAGCATGCTTGTAAGTACGCGAAGCGGCACCGTAGTAACCCTTCGCACGGTGCATAACGGTACGGCGCTTCTTCTTGGCGGCAACAGCGCGCTTAATACGTGCCATGTTCTATCAACTCCTAGACGGTTAAACGAAAAACGGGAACGCGAACTTAGGCGAGACGCGACTTGATGACCTTGCGGTCGGCAGCGGCGATCTCGGTCTCCTGACGGAAGCCACGCTTACGCTTGGTGGACTTCTTGCTCAGGATGTGGCTCTTGAAAGCCTTGGCGCGCATAAGCTTGCCGGTACCAGTCTTGCGGAAACGCTTCTTGGTGCCGCTGTGGGACTTCATCTTAGGCATGAAATACTCCTTAATCGGTTACAGAACACTAGTTACTTGGTATCGCTTGCCGCTTTATCCTCATCGAAGGCGCCCTTAATCGGGGCGAGCAGCATAAGCATGTTACGGCCTTCCATCTTAGGCTTGGACTCGACCGTAGCGTAAGGCTTGAGATCCTCGGCGAGACGCTCGAGAACGTTAAGACCCTGCTCCGGGTGAGCCATCTCACGGCCGCGGAACATGATGGTGATCTTAACGCGTGCGCCCTTCTTGAGGAAACGCAGAACGTGGCCCTTCTTGGTCTCGTAGTCGCCAACGTCGATCTTGGGTCGGAACTTCATTTCCTTGACCTCGACCTTGGACTGGTTCTTACGAGCGGCCTTGGCCTTCATGGCCTGCTGGTACTTGAACTTACCGTAGTCCATGACCTTGCAGACCGGCGGCTCCGCGTTGGGAGCGATCTCGACCAGGTCGAGACCCTGATCGTCGGCGACGCGCTGGGCATCGCGGATGGCGAACAGGCCGAGCTGAGAGCCATCGACGCCAATCAAACGGCACGAAGATGCAGTGATCTCGTCGTTGATGCGGGTGTCATCAGACTTAGCTATTTTCCCTACCTCCATTCATAAAAAAATACCCCGGCGCTTCTTTGCAACCAGGTCGTACACATAGACATCCTCGGTATGAGGAAGGGAATCTAAGTTGTATGACCAGTCAGCTGCTCATTGGCGCCAAAAGGTGGGAACCCTCAGGTTCCTCTTTAGGGCATTGCGGGAACAACGCCTTGCGAATAATAACACGTACCGCGCGTTATCACATTACGTACACGAAAAAGGGGGCCGCAACCCCCTTGAAGCGCAGGTGCATGTATGGTGCCCGAGGCGAGACTCGAAGGGCCTTCGCTTCGCGAAGCCCCGGGCTTCGGGCGCACGGCGCCCTCGCCACGCTCCGCTACAAACAGGCCACAGGCCTGTTTGCCTAACGCTCCGCGCGCTCACGCGAGTTCGGCACGAAAAAGGGGGCCTTGACCCCCTTGAACGCTCACTTGCATGTATGGTGCCCGAGGCGAGACTCGAACTCGCACGTTGTTGCCAACGGTGGATTTTGAGTCCACTGCGTCTGCCAATTCCGCCACTCGGGCACGTAATGCGTGAGTTAGTTTATCACAGCTTTCAACTGATTACGCCGAAAATGGAACTTCGAGCATTTCGACGAGTTCGACCGTGCGGAGCATCTCGCGCTGACGGCATCCGTGTCCGTTAACCGAGGCTTCGCCCATCTGGTTGTCATAGGGGTCCTCGCGCATGCCGTCGAAAGCAGGCACAAACTCTGCCTGGAATCGATTGTTGGCCACCATACGCCACGGGTCGAGATTGCCAAAGTAGTGACGACGGCGCCACTCCTCCCCCATCCTGCGAGCAGAAGATCCAAATGACACGTCGGCGTTGAGCCAACCGGTCTGCGGCGTATAGAACTCTGCCCAGTCGTGCGACCCCACCGAATCGGGCGCAACGTACAGGCCGCTCTGCCAACGGGCAGGCACGCCCGCGATACGGCACATGGTGATAAACGTGAGCGCCATAACGCCGCAATCGCCGCGGAGCGAATGCGCGCAGTCATCGGCAATAGATCCCAAAAGCAAGTACGGCGGCTGATAGCGATAGTCGATATGCTGCGTCAGGTAATCATAGATAGCACGGGCGCGATCGAGCGGATCCTCGAGTCCGTCAACAACACCGGCCGTCAGCTGCAGCAGATACGGCGTGAATGCAATGTGCGGACGGTCCTCGGAAATATCCTCGGGCAGAGGCGCGTCCATACGCGGATGAACCGGAAGTGTGCCACCGTAGACATCACAATAAGCAGCATCGATGTGATAACGATAGGTCACCGAGAATGAGCGTTCACTCGAAGAAGACCACGAGGCGGTACGTGCCGAAGCGTTCGCGGGAGCAACAGC
Organism: uncultured Collinsella sp.; assembly: GCA_937922225.1. Lineage (GTDB taxonomy): Bacteria > Actinomycetota > Coriobacteriia > Coriobacteriales > Coriobacteriaceae > Collinsella. The sequence goes on along the minus strand of CAKZUZ010000026.1, from coordinate 1,932 downwards.
ACCCTCCGGCGTCATGTCGAGAATCTCGACCCGAGACTGCTGGCGACAGGTGGCGGCAACGGGAAGCCAAGCGCGAACGGTCTCCCCCTCTAGAGCGCCGGGGACAGACACAGACGCTTTAAGCGTAATGACGCGAGCCAATCCGTTTTGCGACTCCATCTCCTTGAGCATCTCGTTGCGCAGTGCAATTCCGTCCGTAGGATCGGGACGCATGCCGGGGACCTCTTTGGGATATACGCGAAGCGAATCGAGGAAGTTGTCGAGAACGAGCAGCTCGCCATCGATAAAGCGCCAGTCAATACGCTTACGGTCAATCAGATCGTCAAACTGCTCCTCGGTAAACTCAGGCCACTCCTCGCGAATCATCGCAATAGCTCGATCGCGCGACACCGAAAAATGAAGTGGCGTCTCAAGCATGCGATACCGCTCGGCACGAACGCAGGCTGCCAGCGAAGGCTCAGGATTCTGCCCCAAAAGACGATCACAAGCCGCAACAGCCTGCGCCAAATATCCGGCATCCTTGAGTCGAAGAATCTCGGGCGGCAGTCCAATATCGAGATGACGAAAGTCATCACAGCAAACATCAACAGAGCAACCAACAGGACCCTCGTCAATAACCTTCCCATCCGAAGGCAGCACATTAATAACAGCCATACCAAACTCCAAGTCATTAGAACTCTTGAAGTCCATTGTAGCGAGATAAAAAAGAAAGCCCCAATTAAGGAGCCCTCAACACCGCTGAACGGTAGTCAATAAATAAATTCAGCCCAGTAACCCTGCGGCGGTAAACGAAGGAAGCCCCGTCCCCCGGAGCTGATTCCGTCTCGCGACTTCTGGCAAAGCCAGGTGAGCGCGAGGGAAACAGCGTAGGGGAAACGGGGCCTCCGGCGGGAAGTTAAACCGCTACTTACGCCTTGTTGACGGAGCCAAACTCCTCCATGAGCTCCTTGGTGCGAGCAACGATGTTGTCGCGACCAGGCTTGAGGAGCTTGCGGGGGTCGAAGCCCTTGCCCTGCTGATCCTTGCCAGCCTCGATGTACTCGCGGACGCCCTTGGCGAAGACGAGCTGCAGGTCGGTGTTGACGTTGATCTTGGAGATGCCCAGGGAAATGGCCTTCTTGATCTGATCCTCGGGGATGCCAGTACCACCGTGCAGGACGAGGGGCAGGTCGCCGGTCTGAGCCTTAATCTCGCCCAGGCGCTCGAAGGAAAGACCGGCCCAGTCGGCAGGGTACACGCCGTGGATGTTGCCAATGCCGCAGGCGAGGAAGTCGACGCCCAGGTCAGCGATCTGCTTGCACTCAGCAGGATCAGCGAGCTCGCCGCTGGAGGTCACGCCGTCCTCGGTGCCGCCGATGCCGCCGACCTCGGCCTCGATGGACATGCCCTTGGAGTGGGCAAGCTCAACGAGCTCCTTGGTGCGGTCGAGGTTAAGCTGGAAGGTCTCCTCGTGAGAGCCGTCATACATGATGGACGTGAAGCCGGCCTCGATGCACTTGAAGCAGTCCTCGTAAGAACCGTGATCGAGGTGAAGGGCGACGGGAACGGTAACGCCCGTGGCCTCGACGGCAGCCTTGACCATGTCGGCGCAGACCTTGAAACCGCCCATCCACTTAGCGGCACCAGCGGTGCACTGAAGGATCAGCGGAGACTTGGCCTCCTCGGCGGCCTGGAGAATAGCCAGAGTCCACTCGAGGTTGTTGGTGTTGAAGGCACCGAGACCGTACTTGCCGGCCTCGGCCTTCTTGAGCATGTCTGCTGCGTTGACGAGCATAAAAGAAACCTCCTGTAAGGTTGCTCCGATAACGCCTGTGATTTTACCACGGCGTATCCGAACGTAAACGTTCGTTTGTTCACGAATATCGTCCAAACAGACTTCCTTGATTATCGACTTTATCCGAACACCTCCCACATTCATCCGTACATGTACGG
>CAKZUZ010000025.1:0-100475 GCA_937922225.1 uncultured Collinsella sp. | reverse complement strand
ATCCAAGGGTTATACCCTAAGAGCAAACCACCCCTTTTAGGGGTGGTTTTGATTTACATATTTGTAACAGAGTCAAAATATCCTCATATACTTCGCCCAACTAAAGAAAATCTCGACCGTTAACCGGAATTAGCCCCAAATCGTGCATAAAATGCGCTACTGTATTGCAATACGTTGGTCCGCTTTGTATAACCAGCCAAAACGGCGGACCGCGTTTGAATGGTTCGATTGGGCTGTCTTGACGTTGCCCGACCGAACTTACTTTGTCCTATCTCATAAGGAGGATGGCATGGCTGATTCTATGTTCCACCAGCCCGTTATGGGTCGTCGCGCCTTTGTCGGCGGTACCCTTGCTGCGAGCTCCATGGCTTTTCTTGCCGCATGCGGCAAGAAGGGCGGCGACGCTTCCGGTTCTGAGTCCGGTTCGACGCTGAACTTCTACATCAACAACCCGGTCTGCATCGACCCCTATAACGTCCAGGAGGACCAGGGCACTCAGGTCGAGTACCAGCTCTTTGATGCTCTGACCTCTTATGACGCCGAGAAGGGCGAGATCGTTCCGCTGGCTTGCGAGTCCTTTGAGGCCAACGACGACGCCACCGAGTTCACCTTCAAGATCAAGAAGGCCAAGTTCCACAACGGTGACGACGTTACCTCCAAGTCCTTCAAGCTCGGTTGGGAGCGTCTGGTCAACACCAAGTCGGCCATCGCTACCGAGTACGGCCCTTCCGAGGTCTCCTATCACCTTTCTATGGTCGAGGGCTATGACGACCTGCTTGCCGGTAACGCTACCGAGCTCAGCGGTGTTACTTGCCCCGACGATGAGACCCTCGTCGTCAAGCTGTCTTCCGCTTACGCCGACTTCCCCTTCGTCGCCTCTCACCCGGCTCTGGCCCCGGTTCCCGAGTGCGCCGAGTCCGATGCCAAGAGCTTCTATCTTGCACCGGTCGGTAACGGCCCGTTCATGATGGACGGCAAGTGGGAGGATGGTCAGGAGATCAACCTCAAGAAGTTCGACGATTACTATGGCGACAAGGCCAAGATCGATGGCATCCACTTCCAGGTCATCAAGGACATGGAGACTGCTTACAAGGAGTTCCAGGCCGGTAACCTCGATGTCTGCGACGTTCCCGTTGCTCAGATCGATGCCGCCAAGAAGGATCGCGGCGTGTCCAAGGACGGCTACACCATGGGTGACGGCGAGCGCATGCTGCTCGGCGCCGAGCCTTCCACGTACTATCTGACCTGCAACACCACGGCCGAGCCGTTCAACAACGCCGACCTGCGTAGGGGCATCTCCCTGGCCATCAACCGTGAGGCCATCTGCAAGACCATCTTCAAGGGTACCCGTACCCCTGCCGACGGCATTGTTCCTCCGGGCATCGATGGCTACAAGGAGGGCGCATGGGAGTTCTGCGCCTACGATGTCGACAAGGCTAACGAGTACCTCGACAAGGTTGCTCCCGCTGGCGCTAACGGGGATCGTGGCATTAGCGTGACCCTTTCCTACAACCAGGACGGCGGTCACAAGGAGATCATGGAGTCCATCATCGGTGACCTCGCCAAGGTTGGCGTTACCGCTGTCTCCGATACCCCTGAGTGGTCTGCCTTGCTCGAGCAGTACCAGAACTTTAACTATCAGTTCGGTCGTCTGGGTTGGATTGCCGACTACCCGATTATGGACAACTTCCTGTATCCGCTGTTCCACTCTGATTCCCTCGGTGGCGACAACCGCTCCGGTTACAACAACCCCGAGTTCGACGCCAAGGTCGACGAGGCTCGTACTATTGTTGACGACGAGGAGCGCGTCGCTAAGATGCAGGAGGCCGATGCAATGGTCGCTGCCGACTGCCCGGTCATCCCGGTGATGTTCTACACGCACACCATCGTCGGCTCCGATCGCATCAAGCACCTCTATGTCGATCCGCAGAAGCACGCCGAGCTGGGTACCGCTGAGCTCGCCTAAGAGTTTGCAGCTTCCGTGAGGGTCAAGTATTTACGTAGACCTCATGGGAAACATACAGTTCTCCCTAACCTGGGGTAAACTGGCTGATGGTAATTTTGGGATGCCGGTCTGGCGATCGGCATCCCATTTAGGTTAATCCCTAGATAGGGGAGTGGTATGGGTAAGTACATCGTTAAACGTGTGCTTCAGTTCATCCCGGTATTTTTGGGCGTTACGCTGATTCTGTTCGCCCTTCAGAATATCGTGCCGGGAGATCCGATCAAGCTGATCGGTGGAGACAAGGCTCTGTCCCCCGAGGTGGAGCTTCAGCTTCGCGTCCGCTATCACCTGGTCCAGTCGGACGAGGACGGCAACGCGATCCTTGACGAGAACGGCGACCCCGTTCAAACGTCGCTCGTGGACCGTTACTTGTATTACATGAACGGCCTGCTTCATGGCGATCTGGGCAATTCGTATCAGCGCAAGCTGCCGGTTACGGAAATCTTTGCCCAGAAGTATCCGTATACGGTCAAACTTGCCGCGTGCGCCATCGTGCTCGAGGCAATTATGGGTATCGGTGCGGGTATCATTTCGGCGGTAAAGCGTTATTCCTTCTGGGATATTTTGGTAACGCTCACCACGTCGATCCTCGTTGCGGTCCCGGCCTTCTGGCTCGGTATGTTGCTGCAGCTGTTCTTTGGCGTCATCCTCAAGGACGCTACGGGCGGTGCAATCTCCATGCCGATCTCGGGTGCCGGCGGTTCCAGCTCTCAGTATCAGGATTGGATGCACTATGTGCTTCCGACCATTACGCTGGCTTCGGTTTCGACCGCTTATGCCGCCCGCATTATGCGCTCGCAGCTGCTTGACGTCATGAACCAGGATTACATCCGTACGGCAAAGGCCAAGGGTCTCTCCAATCGCGCAATCATCGTCAAGCATGCGCTTAAGAATGCACTCATCCCCGTCGTTACCTATATTGGTGTCGACTTTGGTGGCATGCTTTCGGGCGCCATCCTGACCGAGACGGTCTTTAACTGGCCCGGTATCGGCTATGAGGTCTATCGCGCCATTAGCATGCGTGACTGGCCCATCGTTATGGGCGGCGTTACGCTCATCGTTGTCGTCGTCATGGTGATCAACCTGCTCGTCGACATTAGCTATGCATTCCTCGACCCGCGCATCCGCCTTGGCGGTCCGTCGGATAAGGCCTAAGGGAGGTACGTCTCATGCAGGAAACTGATTCTCAGTCTCAGGAGCAGGCTACCGCCACCAAGGCCGCATCTGCTCCCGCCAAGTCCCGCACGCTGTGGGGCGACGCTTTTAAGCGTCTTCGCAAGAACAAGCTCGCCGTTATCGGTGTCTGCTGGATCATCATCGTCGTTTTGGTTGCCCTGACCGCAGATCTGTGGGCTAAGCCCTGGCTCGGTTCGCCGACGGCTTCCGACTCGACCACCATGGCCGAGACGTCGCTGTTGGCTCCGTGTGCAGAGCACCCGTTTGGCACCGACGCCCTTGGTCGCGACATTCTCGTCCGCGTTATCTACGGTGCGCGCGTTTCGCTGTCTGTCGGAATTATGGCCACCGCGATTTCCACGCTGATCGGTCTGGTCATGGGTGCTCTGGCCGGTTTCTACGGCGGCATCTGGGATACGATCATCATGCGCTGTGCGGACATCTTCCTGGCGTTCCCGTACGTGCTGTTCGTTGTCGCCATGATCGCCGTTATCGGCCGCGGTCTTCAGAACGTCTTTATCGCCATCGGTATTCTCGGCTGGCCTTCGATTGCGCGCGTCTTCCGCTCTGCGATCTTGACCGTCAAGGAAAACGACTATGTTGATGCTGCGCGCGCGATGGGTGCATCTGATGCTCGTATCGTCGTGCGTCACATCTTCCCGAACTCCGTCGCCTCCATCGTGGTCTACGCGACCATGAACATTGGTGGCGCCATCCTGACCGAGTCTGCTCTGTCCTTCCTCGGCATGGGCGTTATTCCGCCTACGCCTTCGTGGGGCTCCATGATTCAGGACGGTCAGCAGTATCTGCTGACTGCTCCCTGGATGATGATCATGCCCGGTCTGGCAATTCTCTCGACGGTGCTCGCCTTCACCCTGCTGGGTGACGGTTTGCGCGACGCCCTCGACGTCAAGATGAAGGACGCATAAGGATGAAGAAGAACAAGAACTATGTGGACCTGAAGGACCAGCCGGTTCCCGAGGGCCAGCATCTGCTCGAGGTCGATGACCTTAAGATGTATTTCCACACCGAGGATGGCGTCGTTCGCGCTGTCGACGGTGTCTCCTACACGCTCGATCGCGGCGAGACCCTGGGAGTCGTCGGTGAATCCGGCTCCGGTAAGTCCGTGACCGCCATGACCATCATGGGCCTTATCTCGATGCCTCCGGGAAAGATCGAGGGCGGCGACGTTCGCTATCGCGGCCGCTCCATCCTCGAGATGACCGAGGAAGAGATGCAGCACATTCGCGGCAACGATATCGCGATGATCTTCCAGGATCCTATGACCTCCTTGAACCCGGTTTATAAGATCGGCAAGCAGGTGGGCGAGGGCCTTCGTCTGCACCGTGGCTACTCCAAGCAGGAGGCGCTCAAGCGTGCCACCGAGCTTTTGGACCTCGTTGGTATTCCCGAGCCCGAGAAGCGCGTCAATGAGTATCCGCACCAGTTCTCTGGCGGTATGCGTCAGCGTGTCATGATTGCCATGGCTCTTGCCTGCGATCCCGATATTCTGATTGCCGACGAGCCCACGACGGCTCTGGACGTTACCATTCAGGCTCAGATTATCGAGCTCATGCAGGAAATGCAGGAGAAGAACGGCAACGCCATCATCATGATTACCCATGACCTGGGCGTCGTCGCCGACATGGCCGACAAGATCATGGTTATGTACGCCGGCCGTCCCGTCGAGTTCGGTACTGCTGAGGAAATCTTCTACGAGAGCCGCCACCCCTACACCTGGGGCCTTATCCGCTCCATCCCGGAGCAGGCCATCGAAGAGAAGAAGCCGCTTACGCCGATTCACGGCAACCCGCCTTCGCTCATGAACCTGCCCGAGGGCTGCGTGTTCTCGCCTCGTTGTCCCTATGCGACCGATAAGTGCCGCAAGCAGCGCCCCGAGCGCGTTGTCACCGAGTCTGGTCATTACTCTGCGTGCCACTACTCCGGTGACCCCGAGTTTCTCAAGAACGCTCCTGAGACGTCCCGTACGCGCAAGGATTCCAAGAAGGGAGGCGAGGCGTAATGGCAGATACCAACGAGCGTACTCCGCTGCTGAAGGTTGAGCACCTCTCTAAGGAGTTTCCCGCTGAGTCCGGCATGTTCGCCAAGCGCTTCTCCAAGCGTGTCGTCTCTGCTGTGAATGACATTTCGTTCGAGATTTATCCGGGCGAGACCTTTGGTCTGGTTGGTGAGTCTGGTTGTGGTAAGTCCACGACGGGTCGCACCATCATGCGCTTGACCAAGCCGACCGCCGGTAAGGTGTTCTTCCAGGGCAAAGATGTTGCCGAGATGAGCAAGCATGAGATCAAGGACATGCGTCGCGAGATGCAGTTTATCTTCCAGGATCCTTATGCTTCGCTGAACCCTCGTATGACCATTGGCGAGATCGTCTCCGAGCCCATGACCATTCACGGCGTGGGCACCAAGGAGGAGCGTATTGAGCGTGTCCGCGAGCTGCTGGACGTCGTTGGTCTGAACCCCGAGCACATCAACCGCTATCCGCACGAGTTCTCCGGCGGTCAGCGTCAGCGTGTCGGCATTGCCCGCGCGTTCGCTCTGAAGCCCAAGCTGATTATCTGCGACGAGCCTGTCTCCGCACTTGACGTTTCCATTCAGGCCCAGGTTTTGAACCTGCTGAAGGAGCTTCAGGATAAGTTCGGTACTGCTTATCTCTTCATTGCTCACGACCTCTCCGTCGTGCAGCACATTTCTGATCGCGTTGCCGTTATGTATCTGGGCAAGATGGTCGAGGTTTCGGACTGGAAGACGCTCTACAGCGAGCCTCACCATCCGTACACGCAGTCGCTGCTGTCTGCCGTGCCGGTGCCCGATCCTGATATCCAGAAGACCCGCAAGCGCATCATCCTCGCCGGCGATCCGCCGTCACCGCTGGATCCGCCGACCGGTTGCCGTTTCCACACGCGCTGCCCGATCGCTCAGGGCATCTGCTCCGAGAAGCTGCCTGAGTTTAAGGAAGTCGCTCCGGGCCACTGCTGTGCGTGCCACTTCGCGGAGCCGTTCCCGATTAAGGAATCGCACATCGACCTGTAGTCGGTTGTTATCTTTCGGGCCCGTGCTGGACTTAATTTTCAGAACGTCCTCGACCATGGAAACCCCCTTATCCTGCTCCTTCGGAGCTGCGGATAAGGGGGTTTCCTGGTCTGCGGAATGTTCTGAAAACTAAGTCCAGCGCGGGCCCTGCGGCAACGCGGCAGGGAGGGGTGCGATTCCTTGATCGCTCACTTAATCTAATAGGAAAGTTAGTGAGGCCGGAGCTTTAGCTCCGGCCTCTTTATATAAGGGCTCGGCAAAGCCGAGCCACCAAATTTGCATCAGCCCCCAGAACATGTTTGAGAACTGTGCCTGAAGTATGTATCTGCAGGCCCCGAATCGGTGTTGCCTCCCGGCGCATTCCGCAGGGGGAGCGATATTTTGCAGCACGAAGTGCGTAGCAAAATATCGCTCATGCCCGAGGACGCGCCGGGAGGCAACACCGATTCGGGGCCGGACACACGGATCTACCTGCGCATTTACAAATTCGTAAACTTTTTTGAAAAAAGTGCTTGCACAGTTCTCGAATCATAGGTTATTATCTTCCTCGTTGAACGCGCGGGTCCAACAAAACGGACCGCGAATCAACAACATAGCATGTCGGAGTGGCGGAATTGGCAGACGCGCTAGCTTGAGGTGCTAGTGACCGCTTTTTGGTCATGCGGGTTCAAGTCCCGCCTCCGACACCATCGCATTTGAGAAGCCTCTTCGGAGGCTTTTTTGTTACCGATAGACGGTGGGGTCCACGATGGAAACGCTTGAACGCAACGAGTGGGCAGACGTTGCCCAACTAGTCGAGATCACGAGCGATGCTGTCATCATCTGTGAGCTCGACGGAACCATTCTGCATGTGAATAATCGCTTACTTGGTTTGATGTGCGAGGAACGCGCCGACGTCATCGGTGGAGATGTTAAAGACGTCCTGTACTCATCCGCTTTTGAACGTGCGACGGAACATCGTCTGCCATTTGAAACTGATGGCTCCGAGAACGAACTGATGCTCAAGCTGAGTGACGGCTCCTTTATCCCCGTCTTGGTTCGTGCGGGCTCCGTGACGCCTCCACGCATCTTTGGGCGCCGCGCGCCACGTGTCCTGGTGGCGCTCCATAGCATCGAAGAACAGTATTCTCACGACCGTCAACTCAAGCGTGCGTTATCGGAGCTTAGAGTGGCGAACAAGCGTCTCTCTGGCACGCTCTCGGTCATTATGAGCACTGTGGGCTCCGATGAGTTACCCAGCCTGCTTGATACTGTTTTGAACCAGCTTGTAGGAACGCTCGATGCTTCGGGTGCCGCTATCTATTTTTCTGAGAGCGGCGGTTTTAAACTTCGCGGTGTTTCCAAGGAGCTGTACGACAGCTACCTGCCTGAGTTTTTGCCGTATGGCGCTGGCATTCCGACGTATGTTCTTCGTGAGTCGCGTGCCTGTCGCTTGTCGATTCAACAGGACCTTGAGGGCGATAAGGCCGCCTCCGGTATGTTCATGGACTTGGACAATCGTTCTAAGCACCTGTTGCGCGTGCAGGATATGCCTCCGTACCGCAGCGAGATCTGTCTTCCCGTTTTTTACGGTACGCAGATCCTTGGCGTGCTGGAAGTTGGTTGGAAACGCCCCCAGGCACCGCTCGCCTATGACGTTAATGTACTCGAGGTCATTTGCGATTACTTGTCTATCCAACTGGTCGGCATGGCATCGAGTCTTCGCTCTCGTCGCACGGCCGAGCTTGGCCGCTCGCTCAATGTCTTACGTGATGAGTTGTTTACCTTTCTAGACGATTCCGTCGCGGCTACCCAGGCGGTATCGTCCGAGATCTGCAATATGCTCAACTGCCATTTTTGCCCTGTTGAGTATGACGCCAGTCTGGATTCCTACGTCATAGATTTTGAAGGCGGCAGTCGCGTTGCTTTGCCGGACGATCCCGAGAAGCTTTTCTTTTCCACGACGGCGCCAGCGGCACGTCTGGGGGCTGGCCCTGATGGCTTTGAGGCGTCTGTTTTGGGGGGTACGAGTGCCGAGGACCTTAAACACGTCCGTATAACTCGCGTTGACGAATCGATGCCTATGGGAGGCTGGCTTAGGGCGCATGGTCTGCCTTGTCAAGGTCTCTACGTCGACTCCGGCATCGAGGCGGGGCACCCGCGCTCTGAGGGCGATGGCAAGCACAGTAACGACGCGATTGTTCCTGCTTCTGTTGCGAAGAGCCCGACGACGCGCGCGCTGCTGCTTCGTGATGGTAGCCAAGAGCCGATTGATGACCTTGAATATGACTACTTGGTGCACTTGGCGCATGACTTTGAACTGATCTACGAAGGCGAATCTCAAAAGCGCGAGGAGCGCCATATCGCTCAGACGCTCCAGATCGGCATGAGAAATTCCCTGGGGGATGTTCCGGGTATCGCAACCGATTCGGTGTACCTGTCGGCCACGAATTCGGCGTTGGTCGGAGGCGATTTCTATACGCTCATTCGTCTTCCCGACGACTGCGCCGTCATGATTCTGGGTGATGTGTCTGGCAAAGGCATTGAGGCCGCATCGATGTCCGCGCTCGTCAAGACGGCCCTGACGGCATATGCCTGGGAGGGCGCTGGACCGGCCCGCATGGCACGCTCCCTTAACAGCATGCTCATGGGCTTTTCGAGGGTCGAGACGTTCGTGACGGCCTTTATCGCCAAGATTGACCTTAAAGCCGGACGCGCAACGTATTGTTCGGCGGGCCATCCTCCGACCATGGTCATCAGGCCAGAGTCGATGCCGCTGGGTGGCGGCGAGGCCCGTGGGGGAGAGGTTGAGCTGCTTGGATGCCAATCGGGCGTAATCGGTGCCTTTGAGAGCATGGTGTACGAGACAGGCGTGTTTACGTTTGCCCCCGGCGACATGCTCTTCATGTATACGGATGGAACGATTGAGGCCCGCGACCGCACCGGAGCGTTCTTTGGCGAGCAGCGCTTGCGCGACCTTCTGCTCTCTGTCTCGGGTGAGGGCGTATCGGGCATTTGCGGCAAGGTCTTGGGCGAGCTTGACCGATTTACCGAATCAGCGCTGGACGATGACATTGCATTAGTGTCCCTTGAGTTTTTACGGGGTCGTTCATAGACGACGCTGGGCGGGCTGAATCCGTACGGTTGGGGAAACGAATGCATCGAGTGGGCTTTTTTGGGGAACCATGGTCGTATGAATGAGTGGAATGACATAGCGGTTTTGACGCCACCAGGCGATATCGACATCGCCACGGTGCCTGCGCTGCGTCGGCGGTTGGATGCTTTGATTGGCCGCGGCGTGCGTCGTGTCGTCATCAACTGTCAGGCTGTTAGCTTTATCGATTCTACGGGCTTGGCATTCCTGCTTACGCGCGCTCGTGAGCTTATGAGGCGAGAAGGCCTGCTTTCGCTCGTCAATGCATCAGGTGAAGTTGTTCGCTTTTTGGAGATTGCTCGTCTTGTCGATATCCTTCATGTCGTGGGGCCGGCACGGGAGTCAATTCCTGCCATTCCGGTGGGGGAGCTGCCTCGCTGGAGTAAGAGCGTTGAGGTCCGTCAGGGTATCGAGAATCTTCCATACTACCGACATCGCATCGCCGAACTCCTTGAATCGCTTCCGTTGCGCCGTGACGAGCGCTACGATGTCGCATTGGCGTCGGGGGAGGCGCTGGGTAATGCCTATGACCATGCGGGCGGTATCGGGTGCGTCCTGACGGTTCAGGCCTATGGCGATCGCGTTGTGGTTGAGGTGCTTGATCGAGGTGCCGGCTATTCTATCGATGAAACGAGCGAACCGGTCGCATCCGAGGAACGCGGCCGTGGCATCAAGCTTATGCGTATGCTCGTCGATAACGTGGAGGTTGCTCGTCGTACGGACGGCGCCGGCACGCGCGTGCAGATGGTGAAGCTGTTTAGCGGAGCGCTGGAATCGTGTGCCTAGCCAATCGCTTTAGCGCGTTTAGCTACTAAGAACATGCGGCAGACAAGTTTTTTGAAAAAAGTACTTGCGTCTTTTGGACAACTCGCGTAAATTAATAACCCGCAAGCGGACATGGCTCAGTTGGTAGAGCACAACCTTGCCAAGGTTGGGGTCGCGGGTTCGAGCCCCGTTGTCCGCTCCATTGCATTTCCGGACCGTTTAGGCGGTCCTTTTTCGGCGAAGTGGCCAAGTGGTAAGGCAGAGGCCTGCAAAGCCTTTACCCCCGGTTCGAATCCGGGCTTCGCCTCCAGGCAACATCCGGGCGCTCCGGCGCCCGTTTTGTTTTACATATGCGGACATGGCTCAGTTGGTAGAGCACAACCTTGCCAAGGTTGGGGTCGCGGGTTCGAGCCCCGTTGTCCGCTCCAAACGCAACAGCCCGGCTACCACGGTAGCCGGGCTTTTTTGTATCCATCGCATGGGCTCGAACCCGAGAGGGAGCGAGCGTTAAGCAAACGCGGAGCGTTTGTAGCGAGCTGGCGAGGACGCCGACAGGCGACCGAAGCCGGTGCGGATCCGCGAAGCGGATACGCAGACGCCCCGTTGTCCGCTCCAACTATCTTACGCGGTTCTAACGAACCGCGTTTTTTGTTGACGCTGCGCGGGCCCCGGGCACCCCATCTTGCCCCTCAATCGTCGGTCGCGTACATAAAGTACGCTTCCCTCCTCTTTCGCGGCAACCTGGGGCACCCGGAGCCCGCTCGCTGTCGTGGCCGGGGAGTAAGTCTTCCGTTCTTTTCACTAATCGATCGATTCGTCCCAGGAGGCTCGAACCCGAGAGGGAGCGAGCGTTTTGGGGCGTGGCTGCGGCGTTGTTTGCCGTGAATGTCAGCTTTGGGCGTATCATCGTGGGCATCTCGCAAAACCTCGTTGCAAGGGAGATTCATCCCATGGCTACAGAAAAGTCCTCTTCGCGCTCATGGATGTCCGATGCCGCGATTTATCAGATCTACCCGCGCTCGTTTAAGGACTCGACTGGTTCGGGTTTGGGCGATATCGCGGGCATTACCCAGCAGATGGACTATCTTGAGCGGCTGGGTATCGAGGCCATCTGGCTGAGCCCGTTTTACCCTTCGCCTCTTGTCGATGGCGGCTATGATGTGGCGGACTACTGCGATGTCGACCCACGTCTCGGCTCGCTTGATGACTTCGATGACATGATCGCTGCGGCTCATGCGCGCGACATCAAGGTCATCGTCGACATCGTGCCCAACCATTCGTCCAACCAGCACCCCTGGTTCAAAGCCGCTCTTGCCGCCGGCCCCGGATCGCCCGAGCGCGCCCGTTATATCTTCCGCGATGGTCGCGGCGAGCACGGCGAGCTGCCTCCCACCAATTGGAATGCCAACTTTGGCGGCCCCGCCTGGACGCGCGTCGCGGACGGTCAGTGGTATCTGCACATGTTTACGCCCGAGCAGCCGGACTTTGACTGGTCGTGCCCCGAGGTTCACGCGTTCTTTTGTGACGTCCTGGCGTTTTGGAGCGATCGAGGCGTCGATGGCTTTCGCATTGATGTGGCGCACGGTCTCGCCAAGGATCTCGACCGCGGTGACCTCGACCGGTGGCATCTCGCCGAGGGCGATGACATGGTTGAGGACGGCACCCATCCGCTGTGGGACCGCAACGAGGTCCACGAGATCTATCGCGAGTGGCGCCGCGTGTTCGACCGCTATGATCCGCCACGCAGCGCCGTTGCCGAGGCGTGGGTGCTGCCCGAGCGCCAGTATCTCTACGCGCGTCCCAGCGAGCTTGGCCAGACATTCAACTTTGAGTTTGCCAAGGCCACTTGGACCTATGATGACATGCACGCTGCAATCGAGGAGGGCTTGAAGGCAGCTATAGAATCCGATTCCGCCTCGACCTGGGTGCTCTCCAACCACGACGTGCCGCGCGTGGCGACGCGCTATGCCCTGCCGCAGATCAAGGCGACGCGCTACCACCAGATTGCGCTCGACTGGCTCTTACGCGACGGGTCGTCTTATGACGAGGAACGTGAACTCGGCGAGCGCCGCGCGCGGGCGGCCCTTTTGCTCGAGCTGGCGCTTCCGGGCTCGGCATACGTGTATCAGGGTGAGGAGCTCGGCCTTTTTGAGGTGGCTGACATTCCGTGGGCCGCACTCGAAGATCCTACTGCGACCAATACGCACGGACCGAAGCGCGAGAAGGGGCGCGACGGCTGCCGTGTGCCCCTGCCGTGGGTGGCGGCGGACGATCCCGCGCAGGGCGGATCGTTTGGGTTTTCACCGGCGGACGCCGATGCGGCGCCCCATCTGCCGCAGCCTGCATGGTTTTCCGATTACGCTGCCGATAGGGAAGAAGCGGACCCGACATCGATGCTTGCGCTCTATCGTGACGCCCTCTGGCTGCGGCGCAAGCTGCGCGGGTGCGCCAACGATCTTGCGTGGCTCGATCTTGACGGGCGCACCGGCCTTGCGGATGGTGCCGAGGGCGCTGAGGGCGGCGTCATCGCCTATCGCCGCGACAACGGCTGGGCGTGTGTGACGAACTTCGGTGCAGCGCCCGTGGAGCTGCCTGCGGGCAGGGTCCTGCTCGCCTCATCACCGCTTGCAGACGGTAAGCTCGCGCAGGACAGCTCTGCCTGGATCATGCTCGGTGAGATGTAGGGGTCTCTTGCGGCGAGCTTGCGTTTGCCTGCGCCTTCCGCGGCGGCTGATGTCTTCGCGAGGTTCGCGAGGGCGTCGCAAAACTTTTCAAAAAAAGTTCTTGCATTTGGGTGGATCATCCCGTATATTAAATCCTCGCAGGCGGACATGGCTCAGTTGGTAGAGCACAACCTTGCCAAGGTTGGGGTCGCGGGTTCGAGCCCCGTTGTCCGCTCCATTTGGGCGTTTAGCTCAGGGGGAGAGCGCTTCCCTGACACGGAAGAGGTCAGAAGTTCAAATCTTCTAACGCCCACCAAATGTTCGCAGCTCAGAGGCATCGCCTCTGGGCTGTTTTGTTTTGGTCGCCAAATGGGTCGCCAAATACGTCACCAAATTTCGAGTTTTTGATCTTCCGGGATGCTTCTCAGTAGTCATCCGAGGAAACTCTCGTCTTCTCCGTTTGCATACACATATCTTTCAAGGATTCGTGCCGCGGTTGCATGAGGCTCGGCAAGGCACGACCGCAACATGTTGGTCAAGCATAATCTTTTGGATTCTTTTGGCGTGAGCGGCTTGGTTTTGGTAGGATTTGTCAGCGGCTTGACTAAGGGGGTTTTATAACTGCCATGCAGGTAGCCGTGTTGGTAACGTTTTACCGACTTGTCAAATACCCCTCATTTTTAATGCGTCTGCAAAATGACTAATTGCTTTGACCTGCTGAAACACTATATGTTGTGTTTGACCTAAAAAAAGAATACAGGATATAGATGCCTCTTTGTCGTATGATAGATGGCGGACAGAGAACGAAGACCTTAACTGCCTCTTTTGAACGTGTCCTTGAGCCGCTTGATCGGCTCTTGGGAATGTCCGCATGGAGGCTTATGGTTTATCGAGAACACAGATTGCGCGACGGCGCCGCAAGACGGGGGCAAGCCCTGCCGGGCATCGTTTGGCTCTGAAGCGCAATGAGACTACGACGCGAAAGAGGCAAGAGGATGAAGATCATCAAGCGCAGCGGCACCGAGGTTGTCTTTGACATCGATAAGATCGTCAATGCCATCCGCGCCGCAAACTTGGAGGTCGAGGAGAGCTCTCGTCTAACCGACCGCCAGGTGGTTTACGCGGCACAAAACGTCGCCGAGGCATGCGAGAACGCGGGCCACACCGTTTCGGTCGAGGAGATCCAGGATTTGGTCGAGGACGAAATCATGCGTCTCGACTGCTACGAGGTCGCCCGCCACTACATCATCTATCGCTACGTTCAGAGCCTGAAGCGCCAGAAGAACACGACCGACGACAAGATTCTGTCGCTGATCGAGTGCAATAACGAAGAGGTCAAGCAGGAGAACTCTAACAAGAACCCGACCGTCAATTCCGTCCAGCGCGACTATATGGCCGGCGAGATTTCCAAGGACCTGACCCAGCGCGTGCTGCTGCCCCAGGAGATCGTGGATGCCCACAATGAGGGCCTGATCCACTTCCATGATTCGGACTACTTTGCCCAGCACATGCATAACTGCGACCTGGTGAACCTGGAGGATATGCTCCAGAACGGTACTGTTATCTCGGGTACGCTGATTGAGAAGCCGCACAGCTTCTCGACGGCTTGCAACATCGCGACGCAGATCATCGCCCAGGTTGCTTCCTCCCAGTACGGTGGCCAGTCGATTTCGCTGACCCATCTTGCCCCGTTCGTCGAGGTGAGCCGTCAAAAGATTCGCGGCGAGGTCGCTCGCGAGCTTGAGGAGCTCGGCGTCTCTGCGTCTGCAGAGAAGGTCCGTGAGGTCGTTGAGGACCGCCTGCGCGATGAGATCCGTCGCGGCGTCCAGACGATTCAGTATCAGGTCGTGACCCTTATGACCACGAATGGCCAGGCGCCGTTCGTGACGGTCTTTATGTATCTCAATGAGGCCCGTACGCCTCAGGAGAAGCACGACCTTGCCATGATCGTGGAGGAGACGCTTCGTCAGCGCTATGAGGGCGTTAAGAACGAAGCCGGCGTGTGGATCACCCCGGCGTTCCCCAAGCTTATCTATGTACTCGAGGACGATAACGTTCACGAGAATTCCCCGTACTTCTACCTGACCCAGCTGGCTGCCAAGTGTACCGCCAAGCGCATGGTGCCCGACTACATCTCCGAGAAGAAGATGCGCGAGCTCAAGCTGTCGAAGGGCGAGACCGCCGGCAACGGCGATTGCTACACCTGCATGGGTTGTCGTAGTTTCCTGACGCCCGACCGTTCGGGCAACGGCTTTAACAATGTCGCCAACGCGCTGAACTATGACCCGACCAAACCTAAGTACTATGGCCGCTTTAACCAGGGTGTTGTGACCATCAACCTGCCCGATGTCGCGCTGAGCTCGCATCAGGACATGGACAAGTTCTGGAAGATCTTCGACGAGCGCCTTGAGCTGTGCCACCGCGCCCTGCTGTGCCGTCATGAGCGCCTGATGGGTACGCTTTCTGACGCTGCACCGATTTTGTGGCAGTACGGCGCCCTAGCGCGTCTGAAGAAGGGCGAGACGATCGATAAGCTGCTCGTGGGCGGATACTCCACCATCAGCCTGGGGTATGCCGGCCTGTATGAGTGCGTCAAGTACATGACGGGTCACAGCCACACCGAGAAGGAGGGCACGCCGTTTGCCATGGCCGTCATGCAGCGCATGAACGACAAGTGCGCCGAGTGGAAGGCCGAAAGCGATATCGACTTCTCGCTGTATGGCACCCCGCTTGAGTCGACGACCTACAAGTTCGCCAAGTGCCTGCAGCGTCGTTTTGGCATTATTCCGGGTGTGACGGACAAGGGCTACATTACCAACAGCTATCACGTCCACGTGTCCGAGGAGATTGATGCTTTCGACAAGCTTAAGTTTGAGGGCATGTTTCAGCAGCTTTCGCCGGGCGGTGCTATCTCCTACGTTGAGGTTCCCAACATGCAGGACAACCTCAAGGCTGTCATTCGCGTGATGCAGTACATCTACGACAACATCATGTACGCCGAGCTCAACACCAAGAGCGACTACTGCCAGGTGTGCGGCTACGATGGCGAGATCAAGATTGTTGAGGACGATGGCAAGCTGGTGTGGGAGTGCCCCAACTGCGGCAACCGCGACCAGGAGAAGATGAATGTCGCCCGTCGTACGTGCGGCTACATCGGTACCCAGTTCTGGAACCAGGGTCGAACCGAGGAGATCCGCGACCGCGTGCTGCATCTCTAATAACCATCCCAGGCTGCCCTGTAGCGAGGCCCCGGACCTTTACTCGCTATTTCGGACAGTCCTGGCTCACGACGGAGGCGCCACTGGCGCCTCCTGTTCGTGCGGAACTCATATCGAGCAAAGGTCCGGGGCCTCGCTACAGGGCAGCCAAGTTGATGTAGCTGAGATGCAGCGCGCAGTCTGCTCACTCCTCGAAGTTCTTAGCGGAAATAATTCGAGTTGCAGCTGCGATTTACTTGCGATGGTGGTTGAGCCGCAGCCCAGTTTTTATTGGACCTCGAACCCTATGCTCGATGTTCGCTTCGTTCATTGAGTTACCCTTTGCATGAGGCCGGGACATATCGTCCCGCCCGCAGTTTCGCAGGCCGCAGGCCGAGAATGTTTGAGGACGGGATGATATGTCCCGGCCTCCCGGGAGAGTTACCTATGAACTACGCGAACATTAAGTATTTCGACATTGCTGATGGAGAAGGCGTTCGTACTTCTCTGTTTGTAAGCGGGTGCCGTCGTGGGTGCAAGAATTGCTTTAACTCTGTTGCGTGGGACTTTGCTGCGGGTGAGCCGTTCAATCGTGCCGTCGAGGACAAGATTATCAAGAGTCTCGATCATCCCTTTATCGATGGTCTGACGATTCTGGGTGGCGAGCCCATGGAGCCCGAGAATCAGGCGGGGCTCGTTGAGTTTGTCGAGCGTGTTCGCGCGGCCTATCCAGTGGGGTCGGGGAAGACCATTTGGTGCTTTACCGGTGACGTGCTCGAGGAGCTTATGCCGGGTGGTCGTCATCATACCGAGGTGACGGACCGCATCCTTGCCTGCCTTGACATGCTGGTGGACGGCCCGTTTGTTCAGGACCTGTACGATATCTCGCTGCGCTTTAGGGGTTCGAGCAACCAGCGCGTGATCGATATGAACGCTACGCGCGCCCGTGCTGAGCGCGAGGGCGTTGCGCTTTGTGATGCGGTTGAACTTTGGCGTGATGATCCGGTCTATTCGACCCATACTATGTAGCTTGTGGTCGATGCCGGAGGGCGTGGTACCATAGCGCGAACGTGAAATCGGAAAAGTGAGGCCCAGATGGTCGATCAGGAAAAAGTCGAGGACGCCATTAAGCTGTTGCTTGAGGGCATAGGCGAGGACCCAACTCGTGAGGGCCTGCTGGAGACCCCGGCGCGCGTTGCCCGTATGTATGGTGAGATCGCCGGCGGTATGGACCAGAGTGCCGAGGAACACCTGTCCAAAACCTTTGCCGTCGCTTCGAACGATTTGGTTATCGAGCGCGACATCACGTTCTACTCGCTGTGCGAACATCATCTGCTGCCGTTTTATGGCAAGGCCGCCATTGGTTATATCCCTAACGGTCGGGTGGCTGGGCTTTCCAAGCTCGCCCGCACGGTTGAGGTTTATGCGCGCCGTCTGCAGCTGCAGGAGCAACTGTGTGCACAGGTTGCCGATGCCCTCATGGACTATCTCGCTCCCCAGGGAGCGATTGTGTTGATGGAGGCCGAGCATATGTGCATGACGATGCGTGGCGTGCAAAAGCCCGGCACCAAGACCGTGACGCTCGCTCGCCGCGGCGTCTTTGAGACCGATCCCGCGCTCGAGGAGCGTTTCTTTAGGATGTTGGGCCGCTAACCATGAGAGTCGTCAACGACTTTACATCGAAGACCGATGAGGGGACGTCGCGTCGCGGCTTTATGGCTTCGGGCCTGGCCCCCTTTGGTGCCATGCCTCGCATTGATTACATTTGTGCCAACGGGCTGTTCCGGCGGCACCTGGGCAACATCGTACAGTTGGAATCGGGGCGCATCTTCTGCCGCCACGGTATTGACCATCTGCTGGATGTCGCTCGCATTATGTGGATCAAGAATCTCGAGGAACAGCTCGAATTTGACCGCGAGGTCATCTACGCCACGGCACTTCTTCACGATATCGGCAAAGATGAACAGTATGAATCGGGTATATCCCATGATGTTGCAAGCGAACGCGTCGCTGATGCGATTCTCGGCGGCATGCCCGATGACGTGGCGTTTGAGCCGGCCGATGCCGAAGCCATTAAGACGGCCATTCTGGGCCATCGAAAGCTGCGCGTGAACAGCCAACCGCTTGAGCGTCTGCTCTATGCAGCCGACAAAGCGTCGCGTGCCTGCTTTGCATGCCCCGCGCGCAACGCTTGCAACTGGAGCGATGATAAAAAGAACCTGTCGATTCGCGTGTAGTTAGTTTGCGCGGTCGGGGTTCTAAACGAAGGAGACGATCGCGTTGAGTAACAAGAAACTGCCCGAGAATGCAACCAAGACCGAAGGCGCCGAGCTCGCCCGCCGTGGAAGGGGCGAAATATCCACCGCAACGGCGGTGCCTCACGTGAGCTATGACGATCTGCGCCATGCCGATCGTATTGTCATTGACGGCCTTGAGGTTTTTGCCAACCATGGCGTGTATCCCGAGGAGAACGCGCTGGGTCAGAAGTTCATCGTTTCTCTGGTGCTCTATGCCGACCTGCGCGCGGCGGGGGAGCACGATAATCTGGACGCCTCGATTGACTACGGCTCAGTGTGCCACGATGTCGATGGCTATCTGCGCGAGCATACGTTTAAGCTCATCGAGGCGGCAGCCGAGGGGACAGCCCAGATGCTGCTGCGCCGTTATCCCTTGCTGCTTGGTGTGCGCATCAAGCTCGATAAGCCGTGGGCTCCTGTTGGCCTGCCCCTGGCAAGCTGCGGCGTCGAGATCGAGCGCGTGCGTTAGGCGACGCTAGAGCTCGTCGGCGGGCGGTTTTTTGAGCCGCTGCGACAGGGCTCTATTGTCGGGGCAGTACGTGTCGAGCAGGGCATGGAACCGTTGATTGTGGCTCGGCTCGAGCAGATGAACGAGCTCGTGGGCGACAACCATGTCGAGGCATTCGACAGGGTAGGCGGCCAGTTCGCGTGCGATGCGAATGGCGCCGGTTTTGGGCGTGCATGAGCCCCAGCGCGTCTTCATACTGCGCACGGAGGCGCGGGAGACGGCGACACCCATTGCGATTTCGTACGCGTGCACCATATCGCGCAGCGCCGATGTGACCTCGGACGTATAGAGCTGGTCGATGTGGGCTTGGAGCTCGTCGGACGTTAGGCCGTCGAGGATTGCGCGCCGCTTGGCCTGTGGGCCTTCGTCCGATTCGTCGGTACCCATAAAACTTGCGAAGGTGGCCTGCTTGGGCCGCGGTGCGGGCGATGCAAAGTTGTGATCGAGTGCGTCCTGTACCGTGATGGGCTTGCCCCAAAGTGCAATGATGGACGAGGGGCTGAGCGGCTCTCGCGCCGTCGCCTGACGTTGCTCGCGCTGGGCAAGTCGGCCGATAATCCAGGCGCTGTTGCGCTTCACAAACGCTTCGATGCGCTCGCGACCGGCGCCGAGCGGTGCGCTGGCGTGGACCTCACCGCTCGATGTGACGCGTAGGTTGAAGTTCTTGACGCGTTTTTTGGTAACGATGACGGGCAAGGCCGTCCCATCCGGTCGAGATACGGAAATCGTAAATTGCTGCGTCAAAAGCGGTCCTTTGGGTTGGGGACGGGCCGGCATGTCGACCGTTCGGCATGCCGGCCCGCTCAAGGGATGTGAAACTAATAACGCTCAAAGAAGGCAAGCGCGTTGTCGCTGCAGAGCTTTTGCATCACGGTCTTGCCAAAGTGCTTGGAGAGCATGTTCTGGAACTCGGGCATCATGCTGGCATCGGAGAGGAAAGCGGGCACCGTGGCGCCGTCCCAGTCGCCGCCGAGCGCGATGACATCTTCGCCGCCCAGGTCGAGCCAGTGCTCGATATGGGCCGCCAGCTGGTCGAAGGTGACATCTGCAGCGGTCTCGTCGGTTGCTTCGTTAGACAGGAACTCGCTGCAGTAGTTGAGGCCGACGATGCCGCCCATGTCGCGAATGGTGCGGAACTGGTCGTCGGTAAGGTTGCGCTTGACGCCGCAAACCGCACGGGAGTTGGAGTGGCTGGCGACGAAGGGGCGCGTGGCGCGGGCGGCAACTTCGTCAAAGCACTCGTCGTTAAGATGGGAGACGTCAAGCACCATGCCGGCGTGCTCCATCTGCGTAAGCGCCTCGATGCCGGCGGCGGTGAGGCCGGCGTGGGTATCGTGTCCGCTCGCGAGCGGTCCCTGCGCATTCCAGCTGAGTGATGACATGAGCACGCCCAAGCTCTTGAGCACCTCGATCAGCGCGGGGTCCTCGGCAAAGAACGTGGCGTTTTCGATAGTGTGGATGCAGGCGACCTTGCCGCCCTTGAGCGCAGGGCGAATGTCTGCCGCGCTGCGTACGTTGACCATGCGGTCGTGGTTAAGCATTGCCTGGCCGCTCATGTGCGCCATGATCTGCGCTTGGAAGCGCACGGCGTGGGCGGTGGGAATCTCGTCGGGGACAAACGTGGCGAAGCACTGTGCCCACGGCGTGTTGCCGATCTTTGCGAGCGAGATGGCGCAGGCGTTGCCCTCGATGAGGTCGAAATCTTGCGGATGCGTTTCGTCGCCGGGGAAATAACCGTCGGTGCCGGCGGTAAAGCGCAGGTCGAGATCGAGCGTGGCCCAGCCGATGCGGTCGGCGGTGTCGCAGTGTAGGTCAAATACGGGATATGCCATGGTTCCTCCGGTTGCAGCGTTTCTTTGCAAACTGTCTTTGAATTGTATGACTAGGGTATAGTTAGCGCCATATGTTCATGGCGGCCCGCGTTGTGCGCCGCCCTTATCACGGAGGTTTCCATGTCCAACCAGGGCAAGAAGGTCAAGACTCATTATCGCGGCACGCTCGACGACGGCACGCAATTCGATAGCTCCTACGATCGCGGCGAGCCGCTGGAGTTCACCTGCGGCGCCGGTCAGATGATCAAGGGCTTCGATGCCGCTGTTGTCGACATGCAGGTGGGCGAGAAGAAGACCGTGCACATCCCGGCCGCCGATGCCTACGGCGAGCACAACCCCGAGATGGTTATTACCTTCCCGGCCGAACAGGTTCCCAACATCGAGCAGATCGAGAAGGGCATGAAGCTCTTCCTGTCCACGCCGAGCGGTATGCCCGTCCCCGCCGTCGTCATCGACGTGACGCCCGAGGCCGTGACGCTCGACGCCAACCACGAGCTGGCCGGCAAGGACCTCAACTTTGATATCGAGCTCGTCGAGGTCGAGGGCTAGAGTATGCCTGAACGCTTGGTTTCGACGACATGCTTGGGAAATCTCAACGATCCGTCCTATGAACTCCTACTTCGCCGGGAGCTGGGCGGTGTCTTTGAAGTTGACGAGCTACTGCTCGATTGGGACCAGGCTGATGCCTGCGCGTTTGTGGGCGTGACGGAGCTGGGACGCACGATCGATGTTCGGCTGGATACTGCCGACGGCGGTCGTCTTGCCGATGGCGACGTGCTCGCCATTGACCGTTCGGGCATGGTGCCCGTGGCGGTTGTCGTGCGCCTGCGCAGCGCCGAGGTCTATTTGGTCGAAGTCGACCGCATGGATCCGATTGCACTCGCGCATGCGTGCTGGGAGATCGGCAACATGCATGCGCCGCTCTTCCGGGGCGACTCGGACGAGCATACCGTGCGCATGTATACGCCGGTGCAGCCTGTTTTGGGCCGCATGCTTCGGGGTGTCGAGGGAGCTCGAATCTCGATCGTTTCGCGCGAGCTCGATGCGGGCCGACGCTTTGCGTCGAGCGCGGCCGATGTTGTCGTGAGCATGGCTCCGGACTTTACCATCGTTAAAAAGACGCGCGACTAAGCGCGCGTATGCGCAAGACGGGCTTTGAGGGGTGACCGATCAAGGTCCGTCTTGCTGTTGATAGGAGGCTTTGGGGAAAGCATATGGGTCTTGAGGGAATCAAGCTGATTGCATGCGATTTGGACGGCACGTTGCTACATCCGGGGGAGCGCGAGCCGCGTTCCGAGGCCTTTGAGCTCATCGATGAGCTGCATCGTCGCGGTATCGTGTTTATGCCGGCGAGTGGCCGTCAATATGCGAGCCTGCGCCATCTGTTTGCCCCGGTGGCCGATGAGCTCGCCTATGTATGCGAAAACGGAGCCCTGGTCATGAGCGAGGGGCGTGCCGTGGTCAAGCGTTCTATGGAGCGTGGCCTGGCCATGGATATCGCGAATGCCGTGGTTGCGTACCCCCATGCCGACGTGACCCTTTCGTGCGAGGGGCACCTCTACACCATGAGCAGCAACGATGCGTTTGTTGACCACCTGCGTTATGAGGTCCATTGTGATGTGGCGGTAGTCGACCGTCCCGAAGACATTGACGAGGATGTCATTAAGATTGCCTTCCAGACGCCCGAGGCGGAGCAGCCGGCGGCGCTGGAGTATTTTGTGCGTCGCTTTAGCGACCGGGTCGATGTGATGACATCGGGAACCGAATGGACCGACTTTATCGGCTTTGATTCGGGCAAGGGGTCCGCGCTTGCCGATTATGGTTGTGCGCTGGGGATCTCACCTAACGAAATGATGGCGTTTGGCGATAACGAAAACGATCGCGACATGCTCAACGTGGTGGGCCATCCCTATCTGATGGAGAGCTGCAATCCCAGCATGCGCGGTGTCAATGACCGTGTCCGCTACGTGCGCACGGTCGAAGAGGAGCTGCGTCGTCTACTTGCTGAGTAGGCATGTCCCAAACATCTACCGGCAGTCGGGGCAGAGACCCTCGAAGATGGTGTAGTGCGACGTGACGTGCCAGCCGATTTGCTCGGACGCCTTGGCGTCGAGCTGGGCATCGAAGGGGAGCGGTACGTCGATGACGCGGCTGCATGAGGTGCAGATGATATGCGCATGCGGCTCGATCGTGCGATCGAAGCGGCTGCCGCCCGGCGTCTTGATGGAGAGGATCTCGCCGGCGTCGGCCAAGAGATTGAGATTGCGGTAGACCGTACCGCGGCTGATTTTGTCATCCTGCGCGCGCACGACGTTGTAGATTTCGTCGGCGGTGGGATGGTTATAACTTTGGCGCACGGCGTCAAGAACCAGCTTTCGCTGCCTGGTATTCCTTCTTTGCACCGCCATACGCCTCGCCTCTTTTCTATCAACGGTCGTAGGTAAATGATACCGTATTTAGCACACAATACTAATAACGAGGAATGAAACTGTCTTCATTGGCAAGTGGGGCTTGGGCCTGGGCTTCTACGAGGCGAAAACGCGTTCCCATGCGCTCGTAGGAGGCATGAAGCGCCTCGAGATGAGACAGGATGTTTGCCGGAGCTCCCTGTATCTCCATCTCGACTGACCCGTCTTCCATATTACGCACCCAGCCGGTGAGGGAGCGTGCCTGCGCGAGGTTGGTGTTGGTAAAGCGAAAACCAACGCCTTGGACTTGCCCCGCCCAGCGCAGGAAATAGCGCAGGGGAGTGTCTTGAGTGGCCTCGTCGCTTGCGAGCACGGTAAGCCTGCGGCGCAGCTCGAGCTCGACGTTTGATGGTTTTTGAGGCTCTCGACTGCCGCCGGTGACGCTGGGGAAGAACGTATCGAAGAAGCCCATCGCTAGGCCTGCTTGCCTGCGTCAGCCGGGAAGGTTATGCCGGCCTGCTGGCGCACGGCATCCATGATGCGCAGTGAGACGAGCGTGACATCGCGGTAGTGGCCAAGCTCGTGGCGTCCCGCCGGGGTCTCCCAAATCTCTTCCTTAACGTTATCGATGCCGCCGATGGCGGTGATAAAGTCTGTGAGTTCGTATTCCATAGTGTTGCTCGATTTGGGCAGGTCGAGCACGCGGCCGTTGTCGCCTTGCTCGCGCGGCGCCTCGGTTGCCGATCCGCGTACGACGTCGCCGCGATAGTCGATGCGGACGTTGCGGGGCGTGGACAGATGGTCAATCTGGATAGTGCCACGCTCGCCTTCGATCTGCGAGGGCAGCAGGTCATTCGTTATTTTGGAGTGCGCAAGCTCGACGGAGATACGGCCACCGCCGTAGCTGGCGAGGATGGAACCGCAGCCGTCGATGGGGCCGTGCGTGAGCTGTCGCGTTGCGGGGTCGAGCAGAGTAGCCATGCTCGTAAGGCCGGAGGGCATGCCGAAAATCTCGACCATGGGCTCGACGGTGTAGACGCCAATGTCCATGAGGGAACCCGATGCCATACTGCAGTCGAAGATATTGGTGGCGCGTCCCGCGAGAATCTCGTTGTAGCGCGAGGAATATTTGCCAAAGCGCAATGAGGCGCGGCGGATGGGGGCGATCTCGCCCAGGGCGTCCTCGATGGCGTGGAAGGCGGGATCGTGGAGGGGACGCATGGCCTCGAGGGCCACGACGCCTGCTGCCTCGGCAGCGCGGAAGACCTCGAGCGCTTGCGCCTCGGTGGCGCAGAAGGGCTTCTCGACGATAACGTGCTTGCCACCGGCGATGCAGGCAAGGGCCTGCTCGTAGTGAAGTGCGTTAGGGCTGCCGATATAGACGGCATCGACGTCGTTGGCGGACGCGAGCTCGTCAAGTGAGGTGAAGTTTCGCTCGCCGCCATGCTCGGCGGTAAAGGCAGCGCCGCGATCGGCATCGCGCGAGAGCGTGCCCACAAACGCGGCTTGGTCGTTGGCGTTGACGACCTGGATAAAGTCGTCGGTGATCATGGATGTGCCGATGGTCGCTATACGCAGCATGTATCCCCCTCGTGCCGTTAGGTTTACAGAATGAGTGTAGCGCGAGGGGAACGCAAAAGCGTGCGAAAACGCCGTTACAGGTCGCTCTCGTTAAAGCCGGTATCGATATCGAGGTTGCTGCCGTCGGCCGCCGTGGTGGCGAGCTCGTCGCAGCGCTCGTTGAGCTCGTGACCGGCGTGACCCTTAACCCAGACGAACTCAACCTTGTGCTTACTCTTTGCGTTGAGCAGGCGTTCCCACAAGTCGCGGTTCTTAACGGGCTGCTTGTTGGCGGTTTTCCAGCCGCGCTTTTTCCAGCCGTCGATCCAGTGCTTGTTAAAGGCGTTGACGACGTACTGCGAATCGGAATGGACTTCGACCTCGCAGGGGCGGTTGAGTGCCTCGAGCGCCACGATAACGGCCATGAGCTCCATGCGGTTGTTGGTGGTCTTGGCGTAGCCGCGCGAAAGCTCGGAGGTAAAGGTCTTGCCGGCGGGGTTGGTGTATTTGAGCACGGCGCCGTAGCCGCCGCGTCCCGGATTTGATCGGGCCGAGCCGTCGGTATAGATGATGACCTTCACGGGCTTCCTTTCGTTGGGTACGTTTCGTGTGAGTGACCATTGTAGCGCCATGCCCGCCGGGGGCCAGCAATCTACGATTTCTACCCCGTCTTCGGACTGTTAGTTGGCATGGATGATGCGGTTGAGCTCGTCGAGGTATTGCTGCAACAGGGGAGAGGGCTTGCGCTCGTCGTGCATGATATAGCCTACGCGCATCGTTGGGGCGTCTGCTAACGGGATCGATGCCATACCCCATTGCATTTCATTGGAGAGGACACCGGTCGACAGGGTGTAACCGTTCGACGTGATAAGTAAGTTAGTAAGTGTTCCGCGGTCCGAGATTCGTATGTTGCGGTCGCAAGGGATATAGCTAAAAGGTTCCTCGGCGTAATAGAAGGAGTTTGAGGTTCCCTGCTCAAAGCTGTAGCGCGTATATGGTGTGAGGTCGGCAAGGGACAGCTGCGGGCGGCGGGCAAGCGGGTGGCGCTCGCTAACGAAGACGTGGACCGTCGCGTCGAATAGGGGATGGAAGCTCGCGCGCGCATCGGCAAAAGCCTTCTGCAGAACGCGGGCGTTAAAGTCATCCAGATACAGAATGCCGATATCGCTGCGAAACGCACGGACGTCATCGATGATCTGCGATGTGGTGGTCTCGCGCATGATGAACTCGAACTTGCTGTCGCGGCAGCGCTCGACTACGTTGACAAAGGCCTCGACCGAAAAGGCGTAGTGCTGGGCGGAAATGGCGAGGCGGGCTTGCGGGGTGCCACCGTCCTCGTAGCGTGCCTCGAGCATGTCGGCCTGCTCTACGACCTGGCGCGCATAGCCCAAAAGCTCGGTGCCGTCGTTGGTGAGCGTGACGCCGCGGCTGGAGCGCGTAAAGATCTCCAGATGGAGCTCCTGTTCCAGGCTTTTGACGGCGTTTGAGATGTTGGACTGAGCGGTATAGAGGCGCTGAGCTGCGGCGTTGATTGAGCCGGACTCTGCCACGGCGATCAGAAAACGAAGCTGCTGGAGGGTCATCGGTGCCCGTCCTTTCGATAGCTATCTAAAAAACCGATAACAGGTTAGCGCTTTTAAGTGATTGACCGAGCGAAACAATGCTCGTACTATTCAAAACACACAAAGGCGGTAGGTAATTAAGTCGACCACGGAACCGGGATGTCAAAAGGAGGACCGCATATGAACTGCTTACCAAGACGAATGCCGGGCTCCTGTTTGCGCCCGTCGGCGTGATCAGGAGACAGCGACTTACTTCTCTCTTATTTATTTACTTTCGTTCGATCAAGGAGATCATCATGAGCCAGTTCATCAACAACCCCGAGCACACCTTTGGTTTCGATACCCTGCAGCTTCATGTTGGCCAGGAGAGCGCCGACCCCGCATCCGACTCCCGCGCCGTGCCTATCTACCAGACCACGAGCTATGTGTTCCGCAACTCCCAGCACGCCGCCGATCGCTTTGGTCTTGCCGACACCGGTAACATCTACGGCCGTCTGACCAACTCCACCCAGGGCGTCTTTGAGGACCGTATCGCCGCGCTCGAGGGTGGCGTGGCCGGTCTTGCCGTCGCCTCCGGTGCCGCCGCCATCACCTATACCCTGCAGGCTCTTGCCCAGGCTGGTGACCACGTGGTGGCTCAGAAGACCATCTACGGCGGTTCCTACAACCTGCTCGAGCATACGCTCTCCCAGTTTGGCGTCGAGACCACGTTTGTCGATGCTCATAACCTGGAAGAGGTTGAGGGTGCCATCAAGGACAACACCACGGTCATCTACCTCGAGACGCTCGGCAACCCCAACTCCGACATCCCCAACATCGACGCCATCTCCGAGATCGCCAAGAAGCACGGTCTGCCGGTTGTCGTCGACAACACCTTCGGCACCCCGTATCTGTTCCGTCCGCTGGAGCATGGTGCCAACATCGTCGTCCACTCCGCAACCAAGTTCATCGGCGGCCACGGCACCTCGCTGGGCGGTGTGATTGTCGACGGCGGTAACTTCGATTGGAAGGCGAGCGGAAAGTATGCCCAGATCGCTGAGCCCAACCCCTCCTACCATGGTGTCTCGTTTGCCGAGGCTGCCGGCCCCGCCGCCTTCGCGACCTATGTCCGCGCTATCCTGCTGCGTGATGAGGGCGCCTGCATCAGCCCGTTCAACGCCTGGGTCCTGCTCCAGGGCACCGAGACTCTGTCGCTGCGCGTTGACCGTCATGTCGAGAACACCAAGAAGGTCGTTGAGTTCCTGACCGGTGACAGCCACGTCGCCAAGGTGAACCACCCGAGCCTGCCTGAGCACCCCGATCACGAGCTCTATCAGAAGTACTTCCCCAACGGCGGTGCCTCGATCTTTACCTTTGAGATTAAGGGTGGCCAGGAGGCAGCTTGGAAGTTCATCGATCATCTGCAGGTGTTCTCGCTGCTCGCCAACGTGGCCGACGTCAAGTCGCTCGTCGTGCACCCGGCTACTACCACGCACTCCCAGCTCTCTGCCGAGGAGCTCGCCGAGCAGAACATCACGCCCTCCACGATCCGTCTTTCCATCGGTACCGAGAACGCCGAGGATATCATTTGGGATCTGAAGCAGGCCTTCGCCGCGCTGGACGAGTAAGGCGACTTGTGCAAGGACCCCTTGCGACTCGATAGGTATAACTGCATAAATGCCTGCTCAAGGCGCCTGCGCAAGCAATGGTTGCGCAGGCGTCTTTTTTGCATAGGAAGGGCGCTATTACAGGGTTTTTGGCATGCTTTATGCATTTGAGTTGTGGAAAACTCCTGTTGAGAGGATGTGAGTTTTACGCAATTGACGTGCGCCTTTTGAGTAAAACCGCAGGTCGCGATTTGCTCGAGGTACTATGCAGCGCGATCGAATCACACGCAGCTCAAACGCAGCAAAAACGCACTACGGAGGTTTCCAGCTACATGAGGATCGATTCACGAAAACCGAAAGCCGCTGCCCTTTCTGCCGCTCTGACCGTGGCACTTTTGGCAGGCGCCGGCGCAACTGATGCCCACGCGGCAACACTGTCCGATACGGTTGGATCTACGCCGTCCGAGGCGACGCTGGTACAGCCCGTTGATTATCGCGGCGATGGTTATGGTTCCATGCAGGAGTGGAACGCCTCGATGGAGGCCAAGCGCGATTCCCTTGAGATGCGCGCTCAGATCATTATGAATATGTATGGCGACTATGCTACCGATGACGAGCGCGCTGTGCTGCAGGGTTGTATCGACGGTGCGGGTAGTCTGTTGACGATGGGGGAGGTCGACACGAAGTCGACCGAGCTCGATGAGCTGCGCACTGCGCTTGAGAATGCCAAGCGCGAAGCGCTCGAGGCCGCCGCAGCCGAGGCCGAGGCCGCCGAGGCCGCCCAGGCTTCGTATTACAACGCCGGCTCCGGCTTGTCTTACACGTCTGCTGCGTATTACGCGAACGGCTCGGGTCTGACGCGCTCGAGCGGCGTCAATAACTATAACGGCCGCCGCGAGACTTATTACAGCAGCAACGTGTTGTATCACCATCGCACGGGCGAATGGACGCAGGATTCCGAGGGCTTTTGGCGCGATTCCGATGGCTACTACGTCGTTGCCGCGGGCGATAAGGCCCAAGGCTCCACGTTTACCGGTTCCAAGGGCGAGTGCAAGGTCTATGACTCCGGCTGTGCTGCAGGAACCACCGACTACTATACCGGTTGGTAATCTGCCATCAGAGCAAAATAGGCACATGATGGGCGGGCGTCTTTGCTGAGCTTTTAGGCAACGTAAAGCCGCCCTTTCTTTATGTGCGTTTGAGTTAACAGAGCCCTTACCGTGGCGGTACGCTGGGCGTATGCATGCGGGGCACACTGGTTCATGAGAAATAAGGTCTTTCTCGTGGAGGAAGTGGTCTCATGAACGCTCGAGATATCGCTATCGCCGCCGTCGCATTGGTACTTGGCTGTCTTGGCCCTACAGCTGCGTTTGTCGCAGGCATGCAGGGCTCGTGCGGGGCTGCTCCTATTGTGGTCGGCGCGCTCATCGCAGCAGCGCTGCTGGGAAGTGCGGGCGTGACCCTTTGCCGCGATGACGAGGACGAGACGCCGCAGGTGCGGCGCTAGCCGTTGTGAAGCTGGTTTTGCCCATAGATGAAGAAGGAAGCCGCCGCAAGGGGAGTGCCCTTTGCGGCGGTTTTTGCTATTGAGACTGTTGGATGCGGTGCGGCGGCGTTACCAGCTGGCCTCGATTTCGCGGATGCGCGAATAGAGCCATTCGTTTTGCGGCACCTGGATACCGTGCTTGGCCGCGAGGCGGCAGATGGTACCCGCAAATTCCTCGACCTCGGTTCTGCGTTGAGCGATGCGGTCTTGCGCCATCGAGGGCATGCCGGCGGGATCGAGCCCTTTTATGAGACGCACCATCTGCGTTAGGTCTGCCTCGGTGAGCTCGATGCCCTCGGCATTGGCGACTGCAAGCGTCTCGCGCATGGCGGAGACAAAACTGCGGAGCTGCTCGGAGCCCTGCTCCGTAGCGCTTCCGTAGGTGCCGCCGTAGGCCATACAGGTCTGGTTGATGCCGTCGTTGAGCATGAGTTTGGCCCACATGCGATGTGCGATGTCGTGCTCGACGGTATGGGCGATGCCGCAGCGCGTGTAGAGCCCGTCGATAGCGGTGACGGTCGCGGGGTCGGTGCCGGCGGCCGCACCAAAGCGGATCTCGCCCGCATTGGTAAAGGTGAGCGCGCCGTTGAGAAACACAGCGTCCATGCCTTGGCAGATTCCGAGGACGGTGTGCTCCCAGCCAAAGCGCTCGGCAATCTTTTGCTCGCTGGTGATGCCGTTGCATAGGGATGCGATGAGCGTGTCGGGCCCTACGATGCGTTCCATAGTCTTGAGCGCCTGGTCGAGTCCGGTTGTCTTGACCGTCAGGATGACCAGGTCGACGGGCGTCGCCTCGCTCGCGCGGACGGACTTGAGCGCGCAGGGCTTGCCGTTGACGGTGAGCGCATCACCCGCGTGGCGCTCAAAGCGCGCGTCGTCCATAACGTATTCGACGGCGTCGTTGCCGAGCGCTTGGGCGATCATGCTGCCGTAGAGCAGGCCCACGCCGCCCTTGCCGATGAAGGCGACCTTGTTGATCTGCATGTGAATCATCTCCCCATAAAAAGGCGCCCGCGTATGGGGCGTCTGATGGATTGTATGCCGCCGGGCCATGTCGCGTGCACCGGATGGCCGTATTTAGAAGAACAAACGCATGGGAACTTATGACGCGGAGCAGACCGCAAAGACACGCGCGGGGTATCCGACACCATCACGGACCTTAGGGAAGGTGCAGAAGATGACGGCGCCTGTGGCGGGAAGCTCGTCCAGATGGTCCATGACCTCGATCTGATAGCGGTCGACCGAGAGGATGTATTGCTCGCCGGGATAGGGGTAGGCATCCTCGCGTGTGGTCACGGTTGCGGGGTCGGTGTCTGCCGGTTCGTGGCCGATGGCACCGATGTTGCGCTCTTCTACAAGCCATTTGATGGCATCGAGGTCCCAGCCGGGGTAGTGGGGTTGGCCGTCCTCGTCCTTGTTTTCGAGGTCGGCGAGCTTGGACCAGTCGGAGCGGAAGGCGACGAAAGCGTCCTTGGGAATGCGACCGTGCTCGTCCTCCCAAGCCTTGAGGTCATCGATGGTCAGGATAAAGTCGGGGTTTGCGGCGCACTCCTCGTGCTTGTCGATGACGCAGAGCGGATGCATAAACTCGATAGGTTCGATCTCGCCAAGGGAGCGGCCATCGACATGGAAGTGGCGCGGCGCGTCGACGTGGGTGCCGTACTGCGGGGCGACCGAATACTGGAAGCAACGCATGGGCGCGAGCATGTCCTCGGGCGTGCCGGGCAGGTAGTCGAAGAGCTTGGTGGACTCAAATGGCTCAAAGCCAAACCAGTGCGGGGTGTCGCACGAGAGCGTATGGGTGAGGTCAACCCAGCGATAATCGGTGCTTTTGAGCTGGGATGCGAGGTTCCAAAGGTCGAGCGCGGGCATGGGTGACTCCTTTCATCGGGCTTTTTGCTGATGTTAAAGCGGTGCCGTGACAGCTCGATTTCTGCTGCGTTACGATACGTTCTCGATTGCGATTCCACGATGTTTCGGCCGCGTGACCATTGTGTTTCGCCTTGCCGGGGCGCTGATGGCGAAGGGAGGGGCCGTGCAATACCGCGTTGACCCCAAAAGTGGTAACCGAATATCTGCTCTGGGTCTGGGCTGCATGAGGTTTCCCGGTTCGCCGGGACACCCCGATGCGAAGACAGCCGATGCCATCATTTCCCATGCGGTGGAGCAGGGGATTAATTATCTGGATACTGCGTATCTCTATCCCGGTAACGAGGCGTGCGTGGGCGCCTCACTTGAGTGCTTGGGGCTGCGCGACCGGGTGCTGCTGGCGACCAAGTTGCCGCACGCTTCGTGCAAGTGCGCGGAGGATTTCGACCGGTTCTTCGACGAGCAACTGCGTCGCCTGCGGACCGACCATATCGACTATTACCTTATGCACAACATCACTTCGCCCGCCCAGTGGGAGCGCGTGGTGGCGTTGGGCATCGAAGACTGGATTGCGCACCAAAAGGCTGCGGGGCGTATTCGCCAGATAGGTTTTTCGTATCACGGCAGTGCGGCGGACTTCCTCACGATGCTCGACGCGTATGACTGGGATTTTTGCCAGATTCAGTACAACTACGCTGGAGAGCGCTACCAAGCGGGAACGGCGGGACTTATAGCAGCCGCCGAGCGCGGGCTCGCGGTGTTTGTGATGGAACCGCTTTTGGGCGGACGCCTGGCGGGCAAGCTGCCTCCGCGGGCCCGCGCCGTGCTCGATGACGTACGCGATCCGTACCTGAAGACGCCGGCTGCTTGGGGCCTTTCGTGGGTGTGGAACCATCCTCAAGTCACGATGCTGCTTTCGGGCATGACCGATACCGCGCAGGTGGACGAGAACGCGGTGCTGGCCGATCGGGCCCTGCCGGATTCGATGACAGCCGCTCAGCTCGATACCATCGCACGCGTGCTGGCGGAGTTTGAGAAATCGAACCGTGTGCCCTGCACGGGATGTGGCTACTGCATGCCATGTCCCAAGGGTATCAACATTCCCGGCTGCTTTGCCGCCTACAACGCGAGCTATGCGCACAGCTGGTTTACGGGGCTGTCACAATACTTTACGGCGAGTGCGGTGCGCACGAGCGAGTCCAAGTTGGTGAGCAATTGCGTCAAATGCGGCAAATGCGCGCGGCATTGTCCGCAGCACATCGATATCCCCGGGCGCTTGGACGACGTACGCCGCCGTTTTCAGCCTGGTCCCGTGACGGCGGTGCTTAAGGCCTTCAACAAAACGCGCTCCTCATGACCCTTTTATAAGTTGCGGTGGAATACGGTCTGTTTGCGCCAAAATAAGGCACCAATAGACCGTATTTCACCGCAACTGATGAGGGGGAGTTGGAGATGCTGACGATCGGGTGTCATCTTTCGACGACGAAGGGCTATCGGGCGATGGGGGAGACGGCGCTATCCATTGGCGCCAATACCTTTGCGTTCTTTACGCGCAACCCGCGCGGTGGCAAGGCGAAAGACCTTGACATGGATGACGTGGCGGCTCTGCGCGAGCTTATGGCGCAAAACGACTTTGGACCGCTGGTGGCGCATGCCCCGTATACCTACAACCCCTGTTCTGCCAAAGAGCGGGCGCGCGAGTTTGCCTTGGAGGCAATGGCGGAAGATTTGCAGCGTCTGGAAGCACTGCCCGGCAACTACTACAACTTCCATCCCGGTGCGCATGTGGGACAGGGCTCCGACGTCGGCATTCAGATGATTGTCGACACCCTGTGTCAGGTGATGTTTGAGGGCCAGCAGACGACGGTGCTGCTCGAGACCATGGCCGGCAAGGGCACCGAGGTGGGCCGCAACTTTGAGGAGCTGGCGCTCATCATCCAGGGCGTTGCCGACAAACGCCCCGAGCTGTCGGTCAAGTTGGGCGTTTGCCTAGACACCTGCCATGTGAGCGATGCCGGCTACGACATCATCCATGATCTGGACGGCGTACTCGACGAGTTCGACCGCGTGGTGGGTATCGACCGCTTGCGTGCCGTACACATCAACGATTCGAAGAACCCCTGTGGCGCCCATAAAGATCGTCACGAGTGCATCGGTAAGGGCTACCTTGGTAGCGAGGAGCTTGGCGGCGGTATGCAGGTTATGCAGAATATTGTATCGAATGACCGTCTGCGTGCGTTGCCTTTCATTTTGGAGACACCGAACGAACTTGCAGGTTATGCGGCTGAAATTAAACTCTTAAGGTCATTGCAGCAGTAATAAACAGTCACAAAGTGGGTATTTCATTCACGTTATGGGTTTGTTTCAATCAGTTTTCTAATTGCAGATTCTTCCAAGCGGGTGCATAATAACCCTCAGTTTTTGCAGACCTCTGAATCACGTGGGGTCATTGGAAGGAGACTGATTATGAAGCTGAAGAAGCTTGGCGCATTTGCCGCCACGGGTGCTATGGCGCTCGCCCTCGCTCTGACGGGCTGCGGCTCGTCCAACGCCACCTCTGGTTCTGATGCCGGTTCCAGCAGCTCTGACGACGCTAAGGTCGAGAAGGTCGACGGCTCCAAGGAGTACGCGCTCGTCAAGGACGGTACGCTGACCGTTGGCACCTCTGCCGAGTACGCTCCGTTTGAGTACAAGGATGACAACGGCGATTATCAGGGCTTTGACCTTGAGCTCATCAAGGCTATCGGCGACAAGCTGGGCCTGGATGTCGAGTATGTCAACAATGACTTTGACACGCTGGTTCCGGGCGTCGCTTCGGGCGCCAAATATGACGTTTCCATCGCGGCTATCACCGACACGCCCGAGCGTGAGAAGGAAGTCACTTTCTCCGATTCCTACTACATGGACGATCAGGCTATCGTGACCAAGGTCGATAACACCGACATCACGGCCGACAACTACAGCGAGAAGCTCAACAACGCCGATGCTACCATCATCGTCCAGTCTGGCTCGACCGCCGAGTCCTTTGCCCAGGAGAACTTCCCCAAGGCCAAGATTGTCCCCTACAAGGACGCCACCGAGTGCTTCAGCGCTCTGCAGTCCGATAAGGGCGACGCCGTAGTCACCAACCGCTCCGTTGCCAGCCAGCTGACCGCCGAGCAGTTCAACACCTGCCAGACCATTAAGCAGATTAGCACCGGCGAGGAGTACGCCATCGCCATCAACCAGGGCAACACCAAGCTCAAGGACGACATCAACCAGGCCATCAAGGACCTGACCGACGACGGTACCGTTGATGCCCTCATGGCTAAGTACAACATCAAGTAAAATAGCTACTTGATTGCTCGCGGGCCCTTTCCGCTTTGGCGGAGAGGGCCTTTGCGCTTCTCTTGACGGAGAGCATTTCCGTCTCGTTTTGCCGGCAACTTCTACGATAGGAGCCACCTTGTCTCGACTGAACAAAGGGGCCGCGGAGCAGCGTTTTCCACTGCCCGCCTTGCTCAAAAAGCTAGCCTGCGTCATGGCCGTGGCGCTCGCGCTGGTGTGCGCGGGGGCATATGCGCCCACGACCGCCCAGGCGCTTGAGACCGCAAAGATCACCGCCCGACCCAACACCGGTTCGGGCAGCGCTGTGGTCGGCGGCACCGAGACGCGAATTACCTGGGAAGTTCAGGCCGATGCCGACGAGGAGCTGAGCGGTCTTTCGCTGACGTTTGTCGACGGCACGACGTTTGGTGCCGATGACACGCGATTGACGATGCTCTCGGGCGATGACCTCATGGACCGTACGCCCATGAAGCCTACGTGCAAGGTCGACGGCCAGACGCTCAAGATCGATTTTGGCGAGACGGCTCCGGCCGGCGGCTATTTCCGTGTCGAGGTCTACGGCGTGACCTTCCCCGTCGAGGGCGGCGACGAGGCTTTTAGCGGCACCTACACGTTGGCTGACGGTTCAACCAAGAAGATCTCCAAGATTCCTTCCGTCGAGATTAAGGGCGTGACGGCATTCGATAACTTCCTGGCCGACCTTAAGGAGCAGCCGTGGGTCGAGGCATGGAATTCCAACATGTTCCTTCGCCTGTTCCTGAACCCGGTCATTTTGGTTCAGAGCCTGCCGATCGTCTTCAAAGGCTTCCTCATGTCGCTCTCGATCGTGCTCGTGGCATTTCCGTTGGCCATTCCCTTTGGCTTTGCCTTGTCACTCATGCGCATCTCCAAGTCGCGCATCCTGCGTTGCCTTGCCGGCATCTATGTGAATATCATCCGCGGTACGCCGGCGTTCCTGCAGATCTACATCGCGTTCTTTGGCCTGCCGCTGGCCGGCGTCAAGGTTGACGATTATGTGCTGGGCGTCATCGTCATGGCCATGAACTCGTCCGCCTACCTGTGCGAGATCTTCCGCGCCGGTATTCAGTCGATCCCCAAGGGCCAGAACGAGGCCGCGCGCTCGCTGGGCATGAACGCCTTCCAGACGCTGCTCTACGTTATGATTCCGCAGACGTTCCGCAATGTCCTGCCTACGCTGACCAGCGAGTTTATCCTGCTTTACAAGGATACGTCGCTGCTCGCGGCCGTGGGCGTGGTCGAGATCGTCATGAACGCCCGTACCATTGTGGCCACGACGGGTTCCATTACGCCGTATGTGGTTGCCGCGCTGTTCTACCTGGTCATCACCCTGCCGCTTGCTCGCTTGGTGAGCGGTCTTGAGGCGAGGCTTCTGGGGACGGCCGAAACCAAGAAGAAGCGTCCCGCCAAGAGCGCTGGACAGGTCGTCGCGACGCCCGCCGACCACATCGCCGGTCTGTAAGGAGGTCCTATCATGAGCGAAACCAATAACTCGAACGAGGTCGTCGTCAGCATCAAGAACCTCCAGAAGGCCTTCGGCGATAACGTGGTCCTGCGCGATATCGATCTGGATGTGCACAAGGGCGAGGTCGTCGTAGTCCTGGGTCCTTCGGGCTCGGGCAAGTCGACGATGCTTCGCTGCATCAATCGTCTGGAGCATCCCACGAGCGGCTCGATCGTCGTTGAGGGCGTGGACGTTTGCGCCAAGGGCGTCGACCTTAACAAGGTACGTACGCATCTGGGTATGGTGTTCCAGCAGTTCAATTTGTTCCCGCACCTGTCAGTCAAAAAGAACGTCATGCTCGCACAGCAAAAGGTACTCAAGCGCAGCAAGGAAGAGGCCGAGAAAATCGCTATCGAGGAGCTGACCAAGGTCGGTCTTGCCGAGCGCATCGACTTTATGCCGAGCCAGCTCTCGGGTGGCCAGCAGCAGCGCGTTGCCATCGCCCGCGCCCTGTCGATGAACCCTCACGTTATGCTCTTTGACGAGGCCACGTCGGCGCTCGACCCCGAGCTGGTTCGCGACGTTCTTGGCGTTATGCGCGATCTTGCACGTGACGGTATGACCATGATCGTCGTGACGCATGAGATGGGCTTTGCCCGCGACGTCGCCGACCGCGTCGTCTTTATGGACGGCGGCGTTATCGTGGAAGAGGGTACGCCGAGCGAGGTCTTCGACTACCCCAAGAGCGAGCGCACCAAGGCGTTCTTGGGAAATATCTCGTAGCCGCTTTATATGACTGACATAACAGAAAACGGGAGCCGGATGTGATCCGGCTCCCGTTTTTGTTGGGATGCGAATGTGTTTTGGTGCAGAGCTCGTTATGGGCGGAGCTCATTGCCGCTAGGCGAGCTCGGCTCCAAGGGCGCGGCAGGCCGCCTCGCCCTCATCGTCGGGAGCGTCGTAGCAGATGACGGAATCGACGACGTTGACGCCCGCCTCGTCGGCGTCGGCCTTCCAGTTGTCCATCCACTCGCCCTCGGCCCACGAATAGGAGCCAAAGAGGACGACCTTCTTGTCGCCGAGAACCTCCTTGACCTCGTCCCACATCGGCTGGAACTCATCGTACTCGAGTTCCTCGGAGCCCATGGCGGGGCAGCCGAAGGCGAAGGCGTCGTAGTCGGCGGCCCTGTCGGCAGAGAAGTCGGCGCAGGGGATGACCTCAGTCTCGGCACCCGCGGACGTGGCGCCTTCGGCGACGAGGTTTGCCATGGCCTCGGTATTGCCCGTGCCACTCCAATAGACGACGGCGATCTTGCTCATATGTTTTCCTTTCGGTTGTGCGGCGTGCGGCCGCGTTTTGTATGCTCTATCGGGTTGCCTGGACAAGTTGTCCCAGGGTGCAGCCCTGTTGATAGATGTACGTAAGGTATTGCGTGCATGCGCGATAGGAATCGAAGGTCGTGAGCGCCTGCTCAACGTTTGTGTATACCTTCCATGCGCCAAAGACCTTATAGTTTTCGCCGTGCTGGACGATAAACTGATGGACATCTTCGTAGGGATAGCCCAAAAAATAGCCAATTTCGTGGGGGAACTCGCACATGCACCCCGTATCGCAGTGCCTATTTCGCGCGAGTGCGCAGACGCTGCTGTCATAGGCGCTTTCTGCGGCATTGCTGCTTGCCAGCGTGATGCGCGCGGCGAGATGCACCAGGGATGCGGGCAGGTTGTGGACATCGTAACCTTCGGCGGTAAGCGCCGTCGTGGCGCGGGGGTCGGAGAGGTATCGCATGAGGTCCGCAGGGCGGTACACATAGATGAGCGCTCCGCAGGGGCGCCAGACCAAAACGCTCATATGGATCCCGAGTGGCTGGAGCTCGCGGTTGCATTGGGCAATGACCGCGAGCAGGCGAGAGCGTCGCTCTTCGATATGGGCGGCGCCGGGTTTTCCGCCTTGGTTGGCGTAAACGCCGGGATAGGTAAAGAGCGAGGCCGGCTTGATACCTGCGAGCGTAGGGGAGCAGTTGCGCACGACAGCCGTTTGGTATGTTGGGATGTCAATGGTTCGAGTCACGATGCTCCTTTCGGGTCCTCAGTTGTTAGCCTAGGAAAACTTATACACGAAAGTAAGCCAAGGTCAACAAAAAAGTTTGAAGCGGGAAACTAATTGACCGAACCGACACGAGTTTGGAGTAAGATGGGAACACCCCATAGGGGTATAGGTATAAGAGTTTGGAGAAAGGGGATCGCATGGAAGACTTGCTAAACCCTGCAAATATCATCGTGCTTGCCGCGATTGTCGTCGGCATGTTCTTTGGCCTGCGGCGTATTGTCGCTTCGACACACGGAAAGAGCTGCTGCAGCGATGGCACGAGCGGTAAGAAGGCCAAGAAGGTAGTGGTTGCGGATACCGATCCGTCCCACTACCCCTATAGCGATGAGCTGCTCATCGGCGGCATGAGCTGCGATGGCTGCGCTCAGAATGTGGCCAATGCCCTCAATGCGCTGAATGGTGTGTGGGCAACGGTAACGTACGCGGACCACACGGCGCGCGTGCGCTCCAAGCGGCCAATCGATCGCGGTGCTCTCGTGGCGGCCGTGAAGGATGCGGGTTACTACGTCATGACGCTGTAAGCGCCGCCTTGGATGCACTTCCTTGTCTAGGCTCGTCCGCGCAGTTCGATGTCAAGAATGTCATCGAAATCGATGGCGATGTCTTTGAGCTTGAGGAGCTTGAAGGCAGGGAGTACCTCGTCGAGGATGCCGGTGCGGGAGCGATAGCCGTACGCATCGTAATAGGTGACGCGGACTAGGTCGCCACGTTTGAGGCCCTCGAGCTTTTTCGAAAGCTCGAGGGCTTTTTCTTCCGTGAGTTCACATTTTGGTTCGGCGGTGATCTCTTGCTTGCGCACGAGTTCGTAATATCCCGTGAGGGCGGCAAAGGGCATAAACTGCGCGGCACGGCCGGCACGGACGGCGCCGTTAGCGGTGAGCTTGGGGTCGGCGGAGCGACGTCTTCCCTCGGGGTCCGCTAGGCGTTCAAAAGGTGTCGGTGGCCGCATCGGCTGCTGTTGGGGCTTAGGCACGGTGCCCTCCTACCTGATCGTTGCGTTCGCGTGCGGTGGCACCGGCGGTAAAGCTCAGTCCCTTAACCAGCGCGTTCTTGCCGTATTTGCCTTTTACAGCCAGCACGGCACGGGCCAGCTCGCGCTCGCGCTCATCGGCCTCGACATCGCTAAATAGATCGATGGTGGCAAACTCCTCCGGCATGAGGTTGCCAAATCCCAGGTTGATGCGCTTGACTGGTCGTTTGGGATCGACAGTCTGCGCCCAGAGCTCATCGAAATAGCCCATGATCTTCTTAAACGAATTGGTGCGCTCGGGCAGCTTGCGCGAGGCGTTGGAGTGCGCTAAGAGTGCGGCATAGCCACCGCGCGGTTTGCCGCCATGCTCTCCCACAAAGATGCCATCGATAGCCTGCGCCTCCCGCACCAGGCGGCGCCGTTCGTCATCGCGCTGGACGGGCTTGGGCGCACGGGGCGCGAGCTCAGGGCCGGCGGTTGCGGTGGGTTCGATGCTCGACGTGCTCGAGCGTAGGTGTCCGCATCCGTCCACATATTGCGCTGTACCGCTGGCGTCGAGGCGGCGTATGTCAGCTCGTTCGCTCGCATAACCCACAAAGAGCGAGATGCTGTCGCAGACCACGTGCTTATCGACTAGGTCCAACACGGCGTTGTCGACCATCTCGCGCAAGACGGTGTAGGCCTGCTCATAGGCATAGCCCTTCGAGAGCACCTGCCCTGTGGTGGTCGAGGTCGCTTGCGGGCGATAAGCTTGGATATCGGCGATGGTTGTCGGCTCACGCCCGAAGGCGTGGTCGATAAGATATTCGGCATTGACGCCGAGTTCGTCGTAGAGCAGGTTCTCGTCGAGCGCTGCGACCCCCATCAGGTCGTAGACACCGTATTTCTCGAGACGGGCCGCCACGCCGGGGCCGATGCCCCAGATGTCGGTGATGGGGCGATGGGGCCAGATCTCCTTGCGAAAGGTCTCGTCGTCGAGTGTGCCGATGCGACTGGGCACATGCTTGGCAGTGATGTCGAGTGCTACCTTGGCCTGGAATAGGTTGGGGCCGATGCCGACCGTCGCCGTGATGCCGGTGCGCGCGAGGACCTCGTCGCGCAACATGCAGGCGAAGCCTTCCGCATCGGTGTGATAGAGGTCCAGATATGGCGTCACGTCGATAAAGCACTCGTCAATTGAGTAGACGTGAATGTCTTGCGGACTGACGTATTCCAGGTAGATACCGTAGATCCGCGCCGACACCTCCATGTAGTGCTGCATGCGCGGTACGGCCTTAATGTAGTCGATGCCATCGGGTATTTCGAACAGGCGACAGCGGTTGTGAATCCCTAGGTCCTTCATAGCCTGCGTGATAGCGAGACAGATAGTCGTGCGTCCGCGCGATTCGTCGGCAACGACCAGGTTGGTGGTGAGCGGATCGAGCCCACGATCGACGCACTCGACGCTGGCATAAAACGTCTTGAGGTCGATGCAGATGTAGGTGTGCTGCTCGTGCGCCATCCGAGCCCTCCCATCAAACACATGTTCTTATCGAATACCTGTTCGATAATACCTGCTTGCGCGGACACCGTCAAAACCTGCCAGGAATGGACAGGTTTATTTTGGTTGGTAAAGCGTTTGACCTGCCAAAATAAGCCTGTCCCTTTTGATCGGTTGCCGTTTGGGGGCCGATTGGCAACGCTCGCTGATTGTAGTCTTGACCTGCGCTAGAATAGTGGCATCTGAATGTCCGGGCGCATGGAGGCGTGCGCCCGTATGCTGAGGAGGACTCTATGGCAACTGTTGCCGCACCTATCGATGCTACGTCGACTGCCGCTTGGAAGGCGCTCGAGGCCCATCAGGAGAAGCTCGAGGCCGAGGGTATCGACCTCAAGGCCTGGTTCGCCGCCGATGCCGAGCGCGTGAACAAGCTGAGCTTTGACGCCGGTGACCTGCACTTCGACCTGTCCAAGAACCTGGTGACTGATGAGACCGTCAAGCTGCTGTGCGATCTTGCCCGCGAGGTGAAGCTCGAGGAGCGCCGCGACGCCATGTTCTCCGGCGAGCACATCAACACCACCGAGGACCGCGCCGTCCTGCACACCGCGCTGCGCCGCCCGGCAAGCGAGAAGGGCCAGCTCATCGTCGACGGCCAGGACGTCGTCGCCGACGTGCACGAGGTTCTCGACCGCATGTATGCCTTCGCCGAGCGCGTGCGCTCCGGTGAGTGGAAGGGTGTTACCGGCAAAAAGATCGAGCACCTGGTGTCCATCGGCATCGGCGGCTCCGATCTGGGCCCGGTCATGGCCTACGAGGCCCTGCGTCCCTACGCCGACGCCGGTATTGACTGCCGCTACATCTCCAACATCGACCCCAACGATCAGGCAGAGAAGCTCAAGGGCCTCGATCCCGAGACCACGCTCGTGATTATCGTCTCCAAGACTTTCACCACGCTCGAGACCCTCACCAACGCTCGTGAGGTCAAGACCTGGATGCTCGAGCAGCTCAAGGCTCAGGGTGCCATCGACGGCTCCGATGAGCAGAACGCCGAGGCCGTGGCCAAGCACTTTGTCGCCGTTTCCACCGCACTCGAGAAGGTCGAGGCCTTCGGCATCGACCCCGCCAACGCTTTTGGTTTCTGGAACTGGGTCGGCGGCCGCTACTCTGTCGACTCCGCCGTGGGCCTGTCGCTGATCGTCGTGCTCGGCCCCGAGCGCTTCCAGCAGTTCCTTGAGGGCTTCCACGCCATCGACGAGTACTTCTGCAACACCCCGCTCGAGAACAACGCCGTCGCGCTGATGGGCCTGCTCAACGTCTGGTACGTCAACTTCTTCGGTTCCAAGAGCCACGCCGTGCTGCCGTACTGCCAGTATCTGCACCGCTTCCCGGCCTACCTGCAACAGCTCACCATGGAGTCCAACGGCAAGCACGTCCGCTGGGACGGCAGCGCTGTGACCTCCGATACCGGTGAGATCTTCTGGGGCGAGCCCGGTACCAACGGTCAGCACGCCTTCTACCAGCTGCTGCACCAGGGCACCGTGGTGGTCCCGGCCGACTTTATCGCTTTCGCCAACACTGCCAACCCCGCAACCGACAGCGGCCAGGACGTCCACGAGCTGTTCCTGGGCAACTTCCTGGCCCAGACCAAGGCGCTCGCCTTTGGTAAGACGGCCGACGAGGTTCGTGCCGAGGGCACGCCCGAGCGGATCGTCCCGGCCCGCTGCTTTGAGGGCAACCGTCCGACGA
This sequence comes from uncultured Collinsella sp., assembly GCA_937922225.1. Classification (GTDB taxonomy): domain Bacteria; phylum Actinomycetota; class Coriobacteriia; order Coriobacteriales; family Coriobacteriaceae; genus Collinsella. The sequence continues at coordinate 58,222 of CAKZUZ010000025.1, read as the reverse complement.
CCTCGATCTTCGGCGACACGCTGACCCCGTTCGCACTCGGCGAGCTCATCGCCCTGTACGAGCACATCACGTTTGTCGAGGGCACGGTCTGGGGCATCGACTCCTACGACCAGTGGGGCGTCGAGCTGGGCAAGCAGCTTGCCAAGCAGATCACCCCGGCCTTCCACGACGACGCCGCCAAGGCCGAGCAGGACGCTTCGACCCAGGCGCTCATCGAGTTCTATCGCGCTCATCGCAAGTAGTCTTTACGGCTGAGTTGGCTTATGGCTGAAAGGGGCCCGTATCCGTTGGGATACGGGCCCCTTGCTATTTGGATAGGATGGAATGTATCGGGAGGCGCCTCGACGGGCATCGCAATCGTCGAAGGCGCGCCGTTCATGTTTGGGACAATATGACATTTTTCCCGTTGCAAACAGCGCCGCCGTGGGTGTTCTGTATGATGGCTCAGACAAGGTTGTTCAATGACAGGGAGGCATATATGGCAATCAAAGCCATCGCAATGGATATCGACGGTACGCTCACCAACGATCAAAAGGTCATCAGCCCGCGTACGCGCGAGAAGCTGCTCGCGACGCAGGAGTCGGGCATTAAGCTCATCTTGGCTTCGGGCCGTCCCGCATGGGGGTTGCACGCCTTGGCGCAGGAGCTCGACCTTCAAAACCATGACGGTCTGCTAGTTGCCTTTAATGGCGCGCATGTGGTCGACGCTCAGACCGATGAGGTCCTTTTTGACCAGGCCATGCCGGCTGACGAGCTGCACCGTCTGATTGATCATCTGCGCAATTTCGACGTGATCCCTATGATTTCGCTCGGTCGCGATTTGCACGTCGAGGACTCGTACCATTGCATGATCACGCTGCCTGACGGCTTGCAGAAGAATATCGTCAAGTATGAGCGCGATGCGTGCGATCTTAAGATTCGCGAGGTCGAGAGCTTGCATGAGGTCGTGGACACTTATCCCGTGGACAAGCTGCTGACGGCGGGTGATCCGACCTACCTGCAGGCGCATTACGAGGAGATGTATGCGCCCTTTACCCAGACGCTTTCGGGCATGTTTACGGCCGACTGGTACTTTGAGTACACGGCGCCCGGTATCGATAAGGCCCGTGCGCTCGAGGGTGCCCTGCCCAAGCTCGGCATCGATGCCAGTGAGGTCGTATCGTTTGGCGACGGCCAGAACGACAAGTCCATGATTGAGTGGGCCGGCACCGGTGTTGCCATGGGCAACGCCGTCGATGAGGTTAAGGCCGTGGCCCAGATGGTGACCGCCAACAACAACGAAGACGGTATCGCGGTAGCACTTGACCAACTGCTGGGTTAGAATCGCCGATAGTGTATGGTTCGGGCGTCCGCTTGCGGGCGCCCTTTTGTTAGGGAGGGTGCCGTGTCTGCATTTCCGTTCGACGCCGTTATCTTTGACATGGATGGCGTCATCGTCGATACCGAGTATTACTACCTGGGGGAGACCGCCGCGTTTGCCAAGGAGCTTGGGCTGAATCTAACCCAAGAGGAGCTAAACGGGCAGGTTGGCACCTCACATCAGTTCTTCCTGCATATGCTGGTCGATTGGTTTGAGCGCGCCGGTAGGGGGCATTTCACTGGCGAGGAAGCGTTGGCCCGTTGGGACGAGTGGGCGCATAAGCGCCCGCGCGACTATCAGGCTTTGATCAACCCGGGTGCCGTTGATACGATTCGAGAGCTGCCGCGCCGCGGCGTCCGTGTGGCGCTGGCGAGTTCGTCTCCCATGGTCAGCATCGAAGAGGTGCTCCATGCATGCGGACTGTCGGACGCCTTTGAGTACGTGGTGAGCGGCGAGCAGTTTAAGGAGAGTAAGCCCGAGCCCGACATCTACCTGCATGCGCTGGATCTGTTGGGGCTGCCTGCGGACCGTTGCTGCTGCGTTGAGGATTCGGTGCCTGGTATCACTGCCGGCAAACGCGCGGGGTTAACGGTGATTGCCAAGCGCGAGGAGCGGTTTGGCTTTAGCCAGGATGCCGCGGACAAGATCATCGACCAGCTGCCGGAACTGCTTGAGCTTTCTTAGGGGGTCTGTTGGAGGCTCTTTAGGGGTTCGTGGACAAAAAATGCCAAATATGAGTACTGTCACTAATTTAGTAACAGGGAAATTATGCTTTTAAGGCCCTGGTTGAGCGCCTGGGGGCGATTATAACCTGTTAAATATGGCTTTAGCCATGCTAAAACGCCTTGATAATGAACAGCTGTACATTATCAAGGCGTTCTTTTGTCACAATATAATGCTACTAGCTTTGCAGCAGTACTCATATTTGGCGTTTTTTGCCCACCGGGGTCAGTTGAAGTCAAATATGGAGTGCGAATTTCCTAAAACGGTTGATTCGACGCTCTCCTCGGCGCAGTTTTTAAGTTCGGCGATGTGCAGGGAGGCGCTTTTTAGCGATGTGATGAGCTGTCGCGCGCTTGCATCTGCTTGCGGTTCGGCTGGAGCGTCGGTTTCGAGCAGCAGACGGTCGAGTGGGATCTGTCGGGCGTATTCACGACCGCGCTTGGTAGCGAGCATCCGCTCGTTCACGGAAAAATAGCAGCCTGCGTTTCGCGCACGGTCGAACTCGTTCGAGGTGCCGCTAAACCAGTGGAAGATGATGGCGGGGGAGTTGGGGCTTGGGGTGAGTAATCCATATGACTCAAGGGCGTCCAGTACGGTTCCTGCCGAACGAACAGCGTGAATTGATATCACGCGCCCGGCAAGAGGATAGTGCACGAGTGCATTACAGAGCTGGTCGAGCGCCTGTGTTTGTAGCGGCTCGCTTCCGGCACAGCGCGCGGAAAAGTCGAGTCCGACCTCGCCGATAAAGCGCTCTTGTGCGGCGACCTTGCAAAGCAGATTGATTTCGGCGGCACCGCATCGTCCGTCGGCGAGCCACCAGGGATGGAGGCCGATGCCGGCAAAGATGTTTGAACGGCTACGGGCGCGCTTGTTGGCGCTTGCGAAGTCGCGCGGATCGACGCCGCAGTCAAAGAGACCCATGCCCAGCGCCGTCGCCTCGTCGGCAACGGCGTCCGGGCGAGCCATTAAATCGAGATGGCAGTGCGCGTCAAATAACTGCGGTGTCATTGCGGCACATCTCGTTAATCTAGGCGCTGGCCGTCGGCGCGCACGCGCTCGCACCCGCGCCCACTGATCTGGCGTATAACCTCGCCGGCGATCATCTGGCCCATGATGGGCGGCATAAAGCTCGCGGTTCCCAGCTCGGTGCGCTCGTGGATGTTGGAAGGGTCGCGGGGCTGGGTTTTAACCGATTCCTCGCAGCTAAACAGCACGTGCAGGCTCTTGATGCCGCGCTTTTTGCACTCTTTGCGCATGATGCGGCTCATGGGGTCGCGCACGGTGTCAAAGATATCGGCAAAACGCAAGCATTCGGGATGCAGCTTGTTGGCCCCGCCCATAGAGCTAACCAAACGAATGTCGTGATCTTGAGCATATTTGGCAATGGTGAGCTTGGCCGAGATGGTGTCGATGGCGTCGACGACGTAGTCGAGCTTGCCGCCCGTCTGCTCCAAAACGCTCGCGAAGAAATCATCGATGTTGTCGCTCAGCAGGTATTCGGTACGTTTGATAACGGTGGCGGCAGGATTGATATCGTGGATCATGGCTTCCATCACGTCAACCTTGCGCTTGCCGACGGTGCTATGAAAGGCGATGGCCTGGCGATTGATATTGCTGGGCGCGATGATGTCCTTGTCCAGAATGACGAAATGACCGATGCCGCCGCGGGCGAGTGCCTCGCAGCAGTTGGAGCCCACGCCTCCGCAGCCGAGCACCAACACCGTAGCATCGGCGAGCTTATCGAGTGCCTCGCGGCCCATGATGATCTCGAGCTTGGTGTCGCGTGTCTCGATGGCGGCTGCGGCAGTGGTTTCGGTCATAAATATCCTCCGATGGGGAAGCAGGTCGTGTTTTAGCTATCGCCATTATAGGTATTATTACGATTCCATTTGAACCCTTGGGGTTTGTTGAAATGGGATCGGGATTCGCATAAGATAAAGCAAATGGCACCCGTTGCAGCGGGTTGGCCAACTCCCAAACACGTTTGTAGCGTGAGAAGTGGCCGTCTTCGCATTACGCGGAGGCGGCTATTTTTTTGAGTACAAGATTAGACAGTTAGACAAACATCTAAATATCGAGTATAGTGTGCGCGTCATGAGAGATGATGAGAGGAGGTCTTATGCCGGGAGAGGGTTTTAAGGCGCTTGCCGATCCAACGCGACGGCGCATTTTGGAGTTGCTGCGCGAGGGCAATTGCACGGCGGGGGAGCTTGCCGAGCATTTCGATATCAGTAAGCCGTCGCTAAGCCATCACTTGGCGACGCTCAAAAATGCCGGGTTGGTGACCGACGAGCGCCATGGCCAAAACATCGTATACAGCTTAAACACCACCGTCATGCAGGATTTAATTGGCTGGTTTATGGGCTTTACAAACACTGAAGGTGATAAGGATGAATAACGAAAACAAGGGCATTCACCCCACGGGGGTATCGTCGCGCGTGTGGATTGCGCTGGTCGCTCTGTGCGTCGCCAATGTCGTAGCGCACCTCATGGTGATGCCGAGCTTGCCTGCGCAGATTCCCACGCACTGGGGCGCGAACGGCGCCGTCGACGGTTGGGGTCCTAGCTGGATGGCCTCCGCGCTCGGCGCGCTGCCTCTGGCGCTTCTCGCAATGTTCTGCGTGGTGCCGCGCATCGACCCCAAAGGCGAGGCATATCGAACCTCGGGCAAGTTCTATCAGGGCTTCGTAATCGCCTTCACCTTGTTCATGTGCGCCATAAGCTGGCTGGGAGAGCTTACGGTCTGGGGCGTGGTGCCGGCGGTCGGTTCGGTTAACGTGCTGATTTCCGGTGTTGTCGGTTTGCTGTTCATCGGCGTAGGCAACTACTTGCCGCGTGTGAAGCAGAACTATACGCTCGGTATCAAGACACCTTGGGCGCTTGCCGATCCCGAGAACTGGCGCCGTACGCAGCGTTTTGGCGGCGCCTGCTTTATGGTGCTGGGTATTGGCCTGATTGTGATGGGCGTGGCAGGCAGCGTGCTTTCGAGTGAAGTCGTCGCCGCGGTGATTGCGGTTCTGGCGTTTGGTTCGGTTGGAGCCGTCTACGTCTACTCGTATCTGTTGTGGCGCAAATCGCAGCGAGCCGCTCGTTAAGGTTGCGGAAAACTAGCGTACGCAGTTCATAGTATGTTCCGGGGGACTTTTCCCAGGTAGTATTAGGGGGTGTGGGCAACCATGCCCCTTTTTCGTTACGTTTCAGAGCTGGTTTCCTCATTTCGTTTCTACTAAAGCGAATCAAGAATAGGGAAACAGCAGGTAGAAAGGATAGAACAGGCAAATGGCAGAGTTTATCTACCAGATGTATCAGGCTCGCAAGGCCCATGGCGACAAGGTAATCCTTGACGACGTGACCCTGAGCTTCTACCCCGGTGCCAAGATCGGCGTCGTGGGTCCCAACGGCATGGGCAAGTCGACCCTGCTCAAGATCATGGCCGGCATCGAGGAAGTTTCCAACGGCGATGCCAGGCTCACCCCCGGCTACACCGTGGGTATCCTGCAACAGGAGCCGCCGCTCGACGACGACAAGACCGTCATCGAGAACGTGCGCATGGCGTTTGGCGACATGATTGCCAAGGTCGATCGCTTCAACAAGATCGGCGAGGAGATGTGCGACCCGGACTGCGACATGGACGCCCTCATGGCCGAGATGGGCAAGCTCCAGGACGAGATCGACGCCGCTGATGGCTGGGATATCGATTCCAAGCTCGGCCAGGCCATGGACGCCCTGCAGCTGCCCGATTCCGACATGCCGGTCAACGTGCTTTCCGGCGGCGAGCGCCGTCGCGTGGCCCTGTGCAAGCTGCTGCTCGAGGCTCCCGACCTGCTGCTGCTTGACGAGCCCACAAACCACCTAGACGCTGAGTCGATCCTGTGGCTCGAGCACTTCCTTCACAACTACCAGGGCGCGGTGCTTGCCGTCACGCACGATCGCTACTTCCTGGATAACGTTGCCGAGTGGATCTGCGAGGTCGACCGCGGTCACCTTTATCCCTACAAGGGCAACTACTCCACGTATCTGGAGACCAAGGCCGCCCGTATCGAGGCGCAGGGCAACCGCGACGCCAAGCTCGCCAAGCGCATGGAGGCCGAGCTCGAGTGGGTACGCAGCTCGCCCAAGGCTCGCCAGGCCAAGAACAAGGCTCGTCTGGCTCGCTACGAGGAGATGGAGGCCGAGGCCCGCGCAAGCCAGAAGCTCGACTGGACCGATATCCGCATTCCCGTTGGACCGCGTTTGGGTAACAAGGTGCTCGAGGCCCATCACCTGCACAAGGAATTCGACGGTCGCGTGCTCATCGACGACCTTTCGTTCACCCTGCCGCGCAACGGCATCGTGGGCGTCATCGGCCCCAACGGTGTCGGTAAGACCACGCTGTTCAAGACCATCGTGGGCCTGGAGCCGCTGACTTCGGGCGAGCTCGAGGTGGGCGAGACCGTCAAGATCTCCTATGTCGATCAGAACCGTTCTGGCATCGACCCCGATAAGAACCTGTGGGAGGTCGTCTCGGACGGCCTGGACCACATGATGGTCGGCGAGACCGAGGTTCCGAGCCGTGCTTATGTGGCGAGCTTTGGCTTTAAGGGCCAGGACCAGCAGAAGCGCGCTGGCGTACTCTCCGGTGGCGAGCGCAACCGTCTGAACCTGGCGCTCACGCTCAAGCAGGGCGGCAACCTGCTGCTCCTCGACGAGCCCACGAACGATCTCGACGTCGAGACGCTGTCCTCACTCGAGGCGGCGCTGCTCGAGTTCCCGGGCTGCTCGGTGGTTATTAGCCACGACCGTATGTTCCTGGACCGCGTCGCCACGCACATTCTGGCGTGGGAGGGCACCGACGAGAATCCGGGCAACTGGTATTGGTTCGAGGGCAACTTCGAGGCCTATCAGGCCAACCGCATCGAGCGCCTGGGCGAGGACGCAGCCCAGCCGCATCGTATTCACCGCAAGCTGACGCGTGACTAGGTTTGTTACGCGGTTTTACCAAACCGCGTAACGAGATGATGCTGCGCGAGCCGCAAGCACCCCATCTTGTCGTTCAAACCGTCGCTCGCGTACCAAAGTACGCGTCGCTCCTCTTTCACGGCAACCTGGGGCACTTGCGGCTCGCTCGCTGTTGGTTACGATGCATCGACAAATGAGCAATTTAAACGAATGAGCAAAAACGGCTCAAATCCTGATTGGGATTTGAGCCGTTTGTCGTTACTGCTCGGGTTCTTCGACTTTATCGATGGTCCAGGCGGCTCCGAGACCGCCGGCGGTGTTGCGGCGGATGCGCACGGCAACCTCGCGGCGCTCGCCGGCCTGCGTGTAGTGCAGGGGGAAGCTTGCGCGGTTTCGCGCGGCCTCGATGGTACCGCGCTCGCGGGCGATCCAGTAGTACTCGCCGACGATGCCGAGCGTGTCGGCGCCGTAGGGGAGATAGGTCGACAGCTGGTGCAAAAGCGGGCCGGGGCAGAAGACCTCGGTTGTGAAATCGACGGGGAAGTCCTCGGGGATGGCGGGCGCTGCGGGTGCGGGGGCCGGTGCTGCAGCGGGGACCGGAGCCGGTGCGGGAATCTGGTCATAGACAGGTTCGGATGCGGACTCGATGACGGGTGCAGACTCAGGCACCGGTTCCGGCTTAACTGCGGAATCTGTCGGTTCCACGGAGACGGATGTGTCTTCAGTCTCGGTTTTGGCATCGGCTTGCGGGGCGTCCTCTGCCTCGACAGGCAGCTTTGCTTCGACCGGCGTGGATGCCATGGTGGTGATGCCGGCGTTTGCGTTCTCGGGGTCATAGACGACCGTAAGCGAGATGGCGGGCTGCGGTGTCTCGGGCTCCGGCGCCGACTCGGTAGCGTCTTGATCGGCGGGTTCGTCGGACTGATCGTCCTCGGCCTCGTTGCCAAAGACATTGCTGTTTTGGAACGCAGACGTCTCGGGTTGGTTAGCGGCTTCTTCGGTTGTCGACTTGGGAGCTTCGTTGAGCTCAGCAGTGGCTTCCTGCTCGGATATGACTTCGGGATCGGTCGTGGCGGCGATTTCGGTTTCTACTGCTACCTCAATAGCGACTTCGATCTCTGTCTCGGGCTCGGGCTCCGGCACAGCTTCAACCGCGGCTTCTGGTTCGGGACGCTTAACGTGCTTGGGGCGCACAGCCTTGAGGTCCTTCTCACTGCGCTTTTTCTTTTTGTAGGACTGCTTAGCGCCCTTGGCGGTCTTGGGCTTGTCCTCGCCCTTGGCAAGTGCGGCATCCCAGGCCTCGTTGGCGATGACGGTGGCATACAGGCGACCGCCCTTAAAGACGGTCAGCTTAATGCAGTCGTCAAGCTCCTCGAGCAGCTCACGCGTGGACTCAAAGCCCAGGTCATAAGCGGTCATGTCGCCGGCGGCGAGCGCCTCCTCGACCTGTGTCATAAACGTTTGCTTGCCGCACCCAATCGCGTCGCGCAGCAGGCGATACAGATAGATGTGGTTGCCCAGCGAAAGCGTGGGCCTAACTATTGTCTTGCTCATGGCAAATCTCCTCTTTACACATGTAAAGCATCTTACCATCGCATAGCGTTCGCCATGGCGGCGCCCAAGGCAAACGGGCGCGAACCGCTTTCGATTCGCGCCCGTTGTACAGGTCGGTTATCTATGAGAGGCAAATGTGCTTAGTTGCCCGATGCCGTGCCTTGGCTCGAGTTGTCAGATGCCGTGCCGGACGCGGTTCCGCTCGAGCTGTTCGAGCTGTTGGTGTTGCTGCTGTCTGCTGTGCCCGTTCCCGAAGCGGTGTCGCTCGTCTGGCCGCCCGTGCTCGGCTGCGAACCGTCAGTCGTTTGGCTTGAGTCGGTCGTGCCGGACGGCGCGCCACTGTTGGCCGTAGAGGAATCGGTGCCCTGCGATTGGCTTTGGGTGTTCGAGGACGAATCGGCTGAGGTAGAACTGTCTTGCGTGCCGTCCGCCTGTGCCTGCTGATCTTGCGACTGGGTGTTGCCATTTGCATCGCTCTCGGTCGTGCGCGACGAAAGGATTGGCTCGGGGCGCTCGCCCAGACCCTCACCGGCGGTGGTAATAAGGATGGCGCCGGTACAGGCGATGACCGCGACGATGGCGATGGCGATCGAGAAGACGATGACCTTCTTTTGCGTCTGGCTGCGCTCTGCCGCCGCCTTGGCGCGCAGACTGTTAGGGGCGACGCGCGCCGTGGTCGCGCGTCCCGCAACCTGGCGCATTTCCTGCGTGGTCGCGGCGCCACCTAGGTGCTCCTCGACATCGGGTTCAACGGGCTCGTAGGCGCCGGCAGGGTAGTCGACAGCGGCATGCGTGCCCTTGATTGCTTCGGCGCTGGCAGAGATAAAGTGGCGGTAGACCTGCGAGGACACAACGGTGATGACCGAGCTCACGGCGGCGCCAATTACTGAACCAGCGATACCAATCTTGGAGGCAAGCGCGACGCTCGTGGCGGCAGCTGCGGCGCCGGCGATGATCTGGGGAATGGAAATGTCGTCAAACAGGCCCTTTTTGGGTGCGATGGCCATGGTCTGTCCGATGGAATGGTTCTCGTGCACGCCGTTGTTGAGCGATGCCGGCGTCATGACGCGCGTGCGCGGCGCGTCGGTATATTCAGTCGTCATACGGGGTCCTTCCGGTTCGTTTAGTGCTGCGACAGGTTGTTCAGCCCTCAGGGTACCCAGTCGGTGTGAACCGGAGATGGATTCGCCCGCAACACCATCAACTCACCAAAGCGCGAAATTTCTTCTCAGGCTGATCGAATGAAGACGGGGCGAATCGTTCGGATGTCGAAAGGAAGGTTGACCGGATTTGAAATCCCGTGGAATAATCGGGCTCGCGGCGCTGTTGCTTGCGCCGGGTAGGGAGCGTCATGAAAATCCTTAAGCGGATCAACAACAATACGGTTATCTGCGTAAACGCCAAGGGCCGTGAACTCGTGGCAATTGGCCGCGGTATCGGGTTTCCCAATGGCCCCGATGAGGTCACACTCGATAAGATCGAGCGAACCTTCTACGGTGTCGACTCGCGCTACCTAGCGCTGCTCGACGAGATCGATCCTCAGGTGATGGAGTTCTCCGCCCAGATTGCCGATATCGCTCGCTCCAACATCTCGCGCGAGCTCTCGGCAAACCTTCCCTTTACCATGGCTGACCATATCGCCTTTGCCATCAAACGCTGCCGCGAGCATATGTTTGTGCAGATGCCGCTCTCCTATGATGTGCAGCAGATGTACCCCATTGAGTACAAGATCGCCAAGTTCGCGATCGAGGGCATCAATCGCGGCTTCAACGTCAAGATGCCGCGGGGGGAGGCGAGCGGTATCGCGCTCTGTATCGTCAACAGCGTGGTCGCCTCGTCTTCAAAGGCCAAATCCAATACGGTGCGTAAGGACGAGGTGATGCTCGAGAGCTTCACCAAGATTATCGAATCCGAGCTGGGGGTTTGCGTGGACCGCGACGGCTTTGACTTTTGCCGTTATGCCACGCACGTGCGCTACCTGTTAGAACGCGTGCAGACAGGAGAGCCCCTCAACACGGAGAACGGCGCGCTTTACGGACCGCTCTGCGAGCAGCATCCCGACGTGGCCGTGTGCGTCGACCGCATGGCCGCGCTTATCGAAGAGCGCTTTGACGCCGGGCTCGCCGATGAAGAGAAGGTCTACCTGATGCTCCACGTCAATCGCGTCTGCGCGGGATCTAGGTCCTAATCGACCGCTCGCCGCTGAAGTTTGACCGTTGGCCGGTTTCGACTTTCGTAAAAGCAACTGTTGGATGTAGTTTCATAGTCACATAAGGTGTTATTCGAGAAGAGCCTCGAAGCATGACGTAGACAGTTCCCTGTCCGCTTTGTGCTTTGGGGCTCTTCTGTTTTTGTCTTCTTCTTGCTTTTCTCGATTTGCCTCGTGTCAGGCCTGCCGTAATCGGTTCTTCGCGTGTGCGCAAACGGGAGGACAGAAAAGCAAGGGAGTTCAGCTATGACTGACAATAAGAAAATCGCCGCGGACGTGCTCGAGGCCGTCGGTGGCAAGGAGAACGTGACGTTTGTTGCGCACTGTATGACGCGCCTGCGTTTTAACCTCAAAGATATCGATGCCCCCGATATCAAAGAAGTGAAGAAGATTGGCGGTGTGTTGGGTGCTCAAATCTCCGGAGGGCAGTTCCAGGTAATCGTGGGCCAAAACGTGCCCAAGGTTTATGACGAGCTCTGCAAGATCGGCGGCTTTGCCAAGCAGGACGCCATCGACGAGAACCTTGATGCTCCTAAGCAGAAGCTCACACCTAAGGTTATTGGCAATAACATCCTCAACTACCTGTCAAGCTCCATGGTGCCTATGATCCCCGTCCTAATGTGTGCTGGCCTGTTCAAGACCGTAGCGGTGGTGCTGGGACCTACGATGGCGGGCGTGCTGTCCGACACAAGCGACCTTTATGTTCTGATGAACATGGTTTATGACGCAGCGTTCTATTTTATCCCCATCTACCTTGGCTATAATGCGGCTAAGAACATTGGCGTAACGCCTGTCCTCGGTGCCTTTATGGGCGGCATTCTTATCGACCCGACCATGATTCAGCTTGCGACCGATGGAGCTCAGTTCTCCGTTTATGGCATTCCCTGCGTCGCCGCAAACTACACAAAGACGGTCCTTCCCATTCTTCTGTCCGTGTGGGCGATGAGTTATATCGAGCGCTTCTTCCGCAAATATGTGCCAGATACCCTTTCAACGGTTTTCGCGCCTTTCCTTACCATGGTCGTCGCTGTTCCTGTGTCTCTCTGCGCTCTCGCCCCTGTTGGTTCATGGGCCGGTAATGCCCTCGCCGCCGGTTTTGAGTTCCTTGGTACTTCCGGTGGTATCGCCGCCATTCTCGGAGGAGGTATTCTGGCGGGTCTTTGGTGCCCAATGATTATTACCGGCATGCATGTGGCGGTTGCGATGATTGCCATCGCTAACTATATGACTGTGGGAACCGACAGCTTTGTTTTGGTTGCGACGGGCGTTAGCCTTTGGGCGACCTTCGGCTGCGAGGTGGCGACCTGGCTCAAGCTGTGCGATAAAGACGAGAAGAGCATGGCATTCGGCTATTTGGTCGCAAACATTGTCGGAGGCGTCGGCGAGCCTTTCATCTACGGCATGATGCTGCGCTATCGCCGCGTGTTTGTCTGGAAGATTATCGGATCCTTTGTTGCCGGTGCGCTTGCAATCGCTCTCGGAGCCACGGTTTATACTGCCGGCGCGGCATCTAACTTCTTGGAGTTCCTCGCGTTTGCGGGCGGCGGGACCCAGAATCTCATCAACTTTGGAATCGCTGCTGGTGCAGGCTTCCTTGTGAGCGCCTTGGGCACGTATTTCCTGGGCTTTACGGCGGATGAGCTCGAGAATGGTCCCGTTTCCGAGCGTTAAGTTTTCTACGGCCTGCGTGTGGCAGGACGCATTGGAAGGGCGTCCATGACGCCCTTCTCTTTTTGTATTTCTATTTCCGATGTTTGGGCGGCGTGTGCCGCGAAGAGTTGGAGTTGGAATGAACATAGAGTTTGGAATCTCGAAGATTGACGTAACACCCCAGTCTCCTTGCCGCATGGGCGGCTACAACAGAAAAGGTGCCTGGACGGATGTTCTTGATCCTATTGAGGTCAACGCTAGCGCTGTCTGTGTTGATCTTGTCCCGTTTATTCTTATCGAGCTCGATTCAATAATGGTGTCGAAAGATTTTTCCCTTTCGGTCAAGAACGCCGTATCGTCAAAAACGGGCATCGATTCGAGCAATATCGTCGTCGCATGCATTCATACCCATTCTGCACCATGCTATTTTAAGCTTGCCTACGAGGACACGTTACCTGAAACCGAATTGACGAGTGATTTGATTGGCTTGGCTACCGAGGCGGCGGTATCTGCATGGGCGTCCAGGTCGAAGGCGACCGTATCGATGGAGATGTTAGGCATCGAGGGACTGTACGGGAATCGAAATGTTCAGGGCGGTCCGGCCGATAAACAGGTAAGTATTTTCTCGTTTGAGGACGCTCAAGGTGGTCGCCCAATTGGAAAAATGCTGTTCATGTCCGCTCATCCTACCATCCTTAATGGGAAAAGCGCCGTCCTCTCTGCTGATTTGATTGGGCATGTCAGGCAGCGTTTGGAGAGGAAATATGGCTGTCCTGTACTTTGCGTCAACGGAACGTGCGGGGATGTGTCGACGCGTTTCTATCGGCAAGGGGAGGGAGTTGCCGAACTCGAGCGTACGGCTAACGAACTTTGCGCTCAAATTGAATCCAAGCGTGAGCGCGCGGCACTCAGAGTTGATACTCCGCGTTGGGGCTCTATCAGCATGAAGAGTGTCTACGATGCAAAAACAGATCCGGATTGGATCGAGATGACCAATCGGATAGAGGCTATGGATGCGAGCCCGATGCGAGACTTTCTCCTTAAGCGGCAACAGCTTAAGCTCTCGATGGGGAAAATCGAGCTTGAGCTTCCGAGCCAGTTTGCGGTAATTGGTAACTGCATTTTTATCACGATGCCATGCGATACGTGTAGCACATTAGGCTTGGATTTTAAGAGGGCGTTTAGCCAATACAACGTCTTTGTTATCGGCTATGCGAACACGTACTGCAACTACCTTGTGCCTCAGGAAGACTACGGCAAGTATTTTGAAACCTACAACTCGCGAACGCCGCGCGGGGTTGCCGATGCGTTCGTTGCGCGAATCATTCAGGCGGTCGGTGCCGCGCTATAGCAGGCGCTATAGACCATCGTGGTAGATGAACCGGTCAGGATTATACGGAGCATGTATTGTGTCAATCATTGAACCTCTCATCCAACAAGTCCTTATCATGTTTTTGCTCATGGGAATGGGCTACGCTCTAAACCGCTTGGGCATATTGAGCGAGCAGGCTGCAATAGAATTCGGAAAGTTGCTCATCAACCTTGTGATTCCCGCAATCATTCTCAAATCATTTTGGATCGAGTATTCGTTTCAGAGGATGTATGAGTTGGGAATGACCTTAATGCTGTCGGCGGCGATGTTGTTGCTCGCTTGCGTTGTTGCCCGCCTGTTGTTCAGGGGCCGTCCCATCGACATTTTTGCTGCGGCATTCTCGAATGCTGGATTTGTGGGAATACCCCTTGTTGAAGCGGCGCTTGGAAAAGATGCCGTGTTTTTCATCACGTGCATGATCGCTCTTCTCAATGCCATGCAATGGACATACGGGCAGTATCTGCTGTCGGGGTCTAAAAAATGTATGAGTCCTAAAGCGATCCTGACAAGTCCAATGGTCATGGCTTTATTGGGCGGTTTCTTGATTTTTATCCTTCGTGTCCCAACGGTCCCTCTGGCACAGTCAGTGCTTTCGTATATCTCGGGGCTCAACACTCCGCTAGCAATGATGACTCTCGGTATCTATCTTGCTCAGTCTGATTTGATGGCGCTCCTGAGGGCGAAAAGCTTGTTTGCCGTCTCATCGGTCAGGCTGCTTGTTATTCCGATTCTTTCGCTCCTGTTCCTATGTCTCTTTCCATGTGATAGGTCAATTAAGATGGCGCTGCTGATTGCGGCTGCGACCCCCACCGGCGCGAATGTAGCCATCTTTGCCCAGCAGCATAATAAGGACTATCGATATGCATGTGGAACAGTCTGTGTTACCACCCTTCTGTCTATGTTCACTATGCCAGCGATAGTGTCCTTGTCTCAGCTAGTGTTCTAGGCGCTATGCCATGCACCTGCGGATGAACGCTTCGTGGCGGTCGATTATGGCCGGGGCCCAACAATCCGGACCGCCGTCGATCGTGCTGGCAACAGATGCCATCAACTCATCAAGGGGGCTTGCTATCATTGGTGCACTAGCTTGATGCTAAACTGAATTAATGATTGCGAGGTGGTTTACGTGATGTACCCGTATATGACATTCGAAGATGGTACCGAGGTCATTCATTCTGACCTGATCACAGATGGCGATATCGAAAAGGTCATCGTGCATTTTGAACGACCGACGGCAGAGGGTTTCGACTCCGCTCGTTGCGAGCTGCCTTCTTACAATTGGACCATGTGGGAGGGGCGTTTTACCGACGAGGAGAAGCGAGGTTTTGAGACTTTTCTGGGCAATAACGCCCATCTGCTGTATCGCTACGCCGCAAACGGAGGAGCTAAAGTTGCCTAGCCTTTTTCTTATTGGCGGCTATCGGGTCTTCTTTTGGTCCAATGAAGCGGGCGAGCCAATCCATGTCCATGTTTGCAAGGGGGCGCCTTCAGATAACTCGGCCAAAATCTGGCTGACTCGAAGAGGTGGCTGCATTGTCGCTAATAACAAAGCGAAGATCCCCCGGAGCACGCTTGATGACCTCTGTGAAATCATCGCCGCTCAGCATGAATTGATTTGCTCTAAATGGAAGGCATTTTTCCTTGTGGACGAGATCTCGTTCTACTGCTAAACGTCATCCCGGCTTCTCTTTTCCAATTTTAATCATGAGCTTGTCCCATCTGTGCTGATTGAACTTGACAGTACAATGGAGGCGGACTATATCGCCGCCGCTCGTTGCGGCTAACGGATGTGCTGGAGCTCGCATGAACGATTTTCTAAACGGTCAAGTTGATAACGACGGTTTTTTGCGCCTGGCAGCGGCCTCGCCCAAGATTCGCGTGGCCGATGTTGAGGGCAATGCCGAGGTTGCGCTGGCGGCTGTTCGCGAGGCTACCGAGCGCGGCGTTCGTGCGCTCGTGCTGCCCGAGCTTAACCTGACTGGTTATACCGCGGCTGATCTGTTCCATAACCGCACATTACTGCATGCCTGCGAGACCGCACTTGTGCACATCCTCGATGAAACCCGTGAGTTGCCGGTCGTCTTTACCATCGGTCTTCCCGTTGCAGTTGCCGAGAATATCTACAACTGCGCCGCCGTGTGCTGCGCGGGCGAGCTTTTGGGCCTCACGGCCAAGAAGTATTTGCCCAACTATGGCGAGTTCTATGAGCGCCGTTGGTTTGCTCCGGCGCCTGCGGATCCCGTGTGGGTTGAATTTGCCGGTCAGGGTCCGGTCCCGCTGGGTTCGGGGCTTGTCTACCGTTGCTGTGATGAAGGCGCCGAGGACCTGGTGCTGGGCGTTGAGGTCTGTGAGGACCTGTGGGTGCCGGCACCCCCTTCGACCGAGATGGCGCTTGCCGGTACGACGGTGATTCTCAACCCGTCGGCCTCGGATGAGATTATCGGTAAGGCAGACTACCGCCGCAGCCTTATCTCCAATCAGAGTGCGCGCCTGTACTGCGCCTATGTCTACGCCGATGCGAGCGAGGGTGAGTCAACGACCGACATGGTCTTTGCGGGGGAGAACCTCGTCTACGAAAACGGCTCCAAGCTCGCCGCGACCAAACTGCTTACCTGCGACATGGCCATCGCCGACGTCGATCTTGACCGCCTGGTTGCCGAGCGCCGTCGCTCGACGACGTGGACGCGCGCGGACGATGCGCCGGAGGCCACGACCGTTGATTTTTCGTTTGAGGGCGTGCTTGCGAAGGATCCTGTTCTGCGCGATGCGCTCGGCATCGACCGTGTCTTCCCCCGCGCGCCCTTTGTGCCGGCCGACCATGGCGACCTGGCCGAGCGCTGCGAGACCATCCTCGACCTGCAGACCGCCGGCCTCAAGACCCGCCTGGCCCATACGGGCACCAAGGCGGCCGTCATCGGTCTTTCGGGCGGCCTTGATTCTACACTGGCACTGCTCGTGACGGTGCGTGCCTTCGATGCACTGGGGCTGCCGCGCACGGGTATCACGGCGGTTTCCATGCCTGGCTTTGGCACGACGCATCGCACTAAGTCGAATGCCGAGTCGCTCGCTCGCGACCTGGGCGTGAGCTTCCGCGAGGTTTCGATCCACGCGGCTGTGGAGCAGCACTTCAAGGACATTGAGCACGATCCGACCGTGCAGGACGTGACCTACGAGAACAGCCAGGCCCGCGAGCGTACGCAGATTCTGATGGATCTGGCCAACCAGGCTGGCGGTTTTGTCATCGGCACGGGCGACCTGTCGGAGCTGGCGCTCGGCTGGGCTACCTATAACGGCGACCACATGAGCATGTACGCCGTCAACGCGAGCGTGCCCAAGACGCTTGTGCGCCATCTGGTGCGCTATGCGGCCGATGTCTTTGGCGGGCGTATTGCCGAGGTCTTGCTCGATATCCTCGATACGCCGGTGTCCCCCGAGCTCCTGCCGCCCACGGGCGACGGCGAGATTGCGCAGAAGACTGAGGACCTGGTGGGCCCGTACGAGCTGCACGACTACTTCCTCTACTACCTGCTGCGTTTTGGCTTTGAGCCGGGCAAGATCTACCGCATGGCGCTCAAGAGCTTCGAGGGCGTCTACGACATCAAGACCATTCACACGTGGCTACGCACGTTCTACAGTCGCTTCTTTGCCCAGCAGTTTAAGCGCAGCTGCCTGCCCGATGGCCCCAAGGTGGGCTCGGTCACGCTCAGCCCGCGCGGCGATTGGCGCATGCCGAGTGACGCCAGCTCGCGCCTGTGGCTCGCCCAGATTGACGCGCTCAATCCGATGGACTAAGGTTGCCAAATTGAACCAAAACAGCGGGTGCAAGCGTTACACTTTTGCAATCTGATGGCCCGTATCGCGCGGCGCTCTTGTCGGAGCGCCGCGTTTTTCATATCGAAAGGTGGCACCATGCAGGCATCGCAGCGTCTCGACCGCTTTGGCGCGGAGGTCTTCGCCTCGCTCAACAACAAACTGCTTGCGCTGAAGGCTCAGGGCAAGACCATTTACAACATGAGCGTGGGCACGCCCGACTTTAAGCCGTACGACCACGTGGTCGAGGCGCTCACGCAAGCGGCCCAGGACCCCGAGATGTGGAAGTATGCCCTGCGCGACCTGCCCGAACTCAAGCAAGCCGTGTGCGATTACTATGAGCGCCGCTTTGGCGTTTCGGGCATTACGCCGTCTATGGTGCAGTCGTGCAACGGCACGCAGGAGGGCGTGGGCCATTTGGGCCTGGCCCTGCTCGATCCGGGTGACACCATTTTGGTTCCCGATCCGTGCTACCCGGTCTTTGAGGCGGGCGCCAAGATTGCCGATGCCAAGCTCGAGTACTATCCGTTGGTCGCCGAGCATAATTACCTGCCCTATGTGGCGGGCATCGATCCCGAGGTGGCCGATCGTGCCAAGTATATGATCGTGTCGTTGCCCGCCAACCCGGTCGGCTCGGTGGGCACGCCCGAGGTCTACGAGGAGATCATCGCTTTCGCCCGCGAGCACGACCTGCTCATCGTCCATGACAACGC
Organism: uncultured Collinsella sp.; assembly: GCA_937922225.1. GTDB lineage: Bacteria > Actinomycetota > Coriobacteriia > Coriobacteriales > Coriobacteriaceae > Collinsella. The sequence continues at coordinate 39,893 of CAKZUZ010000025.1, read as the reverse complement.
GTACTCCGACATCGTGTTCGACGGCGAGCCGGGCGGAAGCTTCTTGCAGTATCCTGGTGCGCTTGAGGTGGGCGTGGAGTTCTTCTCGCTTTCCAAGTCGTTTAACGTTACCGGTGCGCGTATCGGCTTTTTGGTCGGCCGCGAGGACGTGGTCTCTGCCTTTGCCAAGCTGCGCGGCCAGATCGACTTTGGTATGTTCTTCCCGATCCAGAAGGCTGCTATCGCCTGCCTGAACGGTCCGCGCGATGAGGTCGAGGCGCAGCGTCTGAAGTACCAGGAGCGCCGCGATGCCCTGTGCGACGGTCTTGAGGGCTTGGGCTGGGAGCGTCCCAACGCGCATGGCTCTATGTTTGTGTGGGCCAAGCTTCCCGGTGGTCGCACCGATTCCATGGCGTTTTGCGAGGAGCTTATGGAGAAGGCCGGCGTTGTGGTGACGCCGGGCGCGAGCTTTGGTCCTTCGGGTGAGGGGCATGTGCGCATGGCGCTGGTCCTGCCGCCCGATCAGATCGCTTTGGCTGTCGAGGCCATTCGCGAGGCGGGCCTGTATTAGAAAGCTATTCCGCTCGTCAATAGCTCGAAACCGATTTCGTGCAGTTATTTTACGAATCCTGCAAACAATTTCGGTAAACGGTCGATTTTTGGCTGCGAATAGGAGCATAATCAAAGTCCCGATTGGATGTATTGGGATTACGGCAAGCCGCTCGGGTCGTTCCCGGGCGGCTTGTTTGTGGAGAGAGATGGGAGTTTCTAATGGTTAACGAGAAGAAGGTCGCTATTGTCGGCTGCGGTTTCGTTGGTTCGTCTTCGGCGTTCGCGCTGATGCAGAGTGGTCTGTTCTCCGAGATGGTCCTCATCGACGTGGACAAGAACCGCGCCGAGGGTGAGGCCCTGGATATCGCGCACGGCATGACGTTTGCCGAGCCGATGAAGATCTACGCCGGCGATTATTCCGATGTCGCCGACGCCGCCATGATCGTCGTCACCGCTGGCGCTGCCCAGAAGCCCGGTGAGACTCGCCTGGACCTGGTCAACAAGAACGTCAACATCTTTAAGTCCATCATTCCCGAAATTAAGAAGTCTGGCTTCGACGGCATTCTGCTCATTGTCTCCAACCCGGTCGATGTTCTGACCTATGCCGCCATCAAGATGTCCGGCCTGCCCGAGGGCCATGTCATCGGCTCCGGCACCGTGCTCGACACCGGCCGTCTGCAGCAGATGCTTGGTGCCCATGTCGAGGTCGACCCGCGCGATGTCCAGGCCTATGTCATGGGTGAGCACGGCGATTCCGAGTTTGTCGCTTGGTCCAGCGCTCAGGTTGCCGGCGTTCCGCTGAACACCTTCTGCGAGCTTCACGGTCATCTGGAGCATGAGGCTGCCGAGAAGCGCATCGCCGAGGACGTCAAGAACTCCGCCTACACCATCATCGAGAAGAAGCACGCCACCTACTATGGCGTCGCCATGGCCGTCAAGCGCATCTGCACCGCCGTCATGCGCGATGAGCAGACCGTTCTGCCCGTCTCCTCGCTCATGGTGGGCGAGTATGGCCTGTCCGATCTTGCCATCTCCATGCCGACGGTCGTTGGCCGCGACGGCGTTGTCTGCCGCGTCCCCGTGCCGCTGAACGATGACGAGCAGCATGAGCTTACCGCCTCCGCCAAGGCCCTCAAGGACATCATCGACAGCGTCGACTTCTCCTGCTAAATCAAGCTCGCAAGCGCGAAAAGCTACAATGAAGGCGTCCGAGCCCACACGGCCCGGGCGCCTTTTTGGTGCAAAGTAACCTGACCCCAATGCAGCATAGTTGATGGGAGGGCCATGTCGGATTCGCCTAATTTTTTGACATATGCCCAGACGGTGTTTGATCCGTTTGAGGAGCAGCCGTTCTGTGCGGTGGATAGCCTGGTCTTTGCGTGGTTGTCCTATTTGCGTTTGCCGGGTGATATGGCGGAGCTGACGAACTGGCAGGGCCTAGACGTACGCGAGTTGCTGCGTGCCGAGTACTACCGGGACATGATTGGTGACTTGTGGGACCCAGAGGGGAGCAGGGCCTTGTTGGAGGCCGTGGCAGCAAGCCCTCGTTACCGTGGCGTGCGCGTTTGCGGCTATCGTGCCGTGAGCGATGTGGTGGCGACAGAGCAGTTTGCAGCCATGGCGTTCCGGTTTCCGGCGGGGTTTAGTTATCTTTCCTTCCGGGGGACCGACAGTACGATTGTGGGCTGGAAAGAGGACTTTAACATGGCATTCCGGTGTCCTGTGCCGGCCCAGGAATCCGCGGCGCGTTATGTGGACGAGGCGGTGGATGCGATTGACGGGCCGCTTTTGTGCGGAGGTCATTCCAAGGGTGGAAACCTTGCGGTGTACGGTGCGGCGATGTGCTCCGATGTCGCCCGTGAGCGAATTGAACGGGTGTATTCCCATGATGGTCCGGGCTTCGTCGAGGAGTTTCTGAACGGCAACGCCTTTGCCGATCTTTCCGGTCGAATCGACAAGACGCTACCTCGGTCGTCGATCTTTGGCATGATGTTCGAGACACAGGAGGACTATGCCATCGTTGAGAGCACCGAGTTCAGCCTGCTGCAGCATAATCCCTTTAGCTGGGTGGTTGATGGTCGCGACTTCGTGTACTGTGAGCGCCTGTCCGCCGGTGCTCGATACGTTGATGGCTCCATTCGCGAGATGCTGCTTGCAGTGTCGCCTAGCGAGCGCGAGCGTTTTGTAGATGCGTTGTTCTCCGTGTTTGAGGCTACGGGTGCTGAGCGGTTTGCGGATATCGCCGGGAATCTGCGCGAGAGCCTGCCCGTGATGCTCCAGGCTGCGCAAGGCTTTGACGAGGATACGCGACGCTTTGTCTCGCAGACCATCGTGGCAATCCTTAAATGCGCACTGCTGCCTAAGCGACCCCAGATCGACATGCCCGCTGCCGGCAAGAGTTTGGCAGAACAGCTCGAGGCTTGGCAGTCCGAGCTCCTGCGCTAACCATTGGTGCAAAGCAACCTGTCCCCGATGCATCAAGCTTCGATGCGCCTGGGGCGGGCCCGACCGCTATACTGGTTCGTGCCGAAATCGATCTAGAACGGAATGCCGTATATGAAAATCAATCACGCGATTCTGCATATCCTGGACTTTGACTCTGCCGTCAACGTCATGAGCCAGCGCGAGCTCGATATCGAGAGCCGTACCGTGCGCAACTTTGTGACCACGCATCTGCGCCGCGCACGAACCTCGGCCGACAATAAGCGCGCCACGTTTGCCGAGAACTCTGCGTTTGGCGGCGAGCTCAAGGGCTATTTCTTTGGCGAGCGCGAGTTCGTAGACCTGTCGCAGCAGATTGCGGAGTTCATTTCCTCCGAGCTTACCAAGGCCGAAAAAGCCGAGTCCACCGATGTGCTCGTGGCCGACTTTGACGACGACGAGGATGCCCGCTGGTTTGCCGTGATGCTGCTGGGCTCCAAGCAGGCTTTTATGCACGAGGTGGGCCGCGAGGAGGGGGAGGTGCGCAACGACATCGCGCGCCACTACGCTATTCTGCCAAACCCCTCGCAAAAGGTGCCAAGCTATGCCATCGTGCGCGCGAGCACCATGGAGATCGGCTATGTGGACAAGAAGCGCAAGATTGCCGGCGAAGACCGTATGCTCATTCCCGACGGTCTGCTGCAGTGCGATACGGGCGTGTCGGGCAAGGAAGTCATCGACACCGTGACGCGCGTGGTCGAGGAAGTCGCCGAGGAACACGGCGCCAACACTGCTGTGGCGCTTGCTAAGGTCAAGGCTGCCGTGGCTGAAAAGGTCGAGGATGACGAGGAATTGCCGCCTTGGGATATCGTCGACGAGGTCTTTGAGGATGAGCCGGTTATCAAGGAAAGTGTACGCGCGGCACTGACCGAGGAGAAGGTTCCCGAGCGCGTTCCCGTGGAGCGCAAGCAGGTCGAGCGTGCGGCAGTGCGCAACCACAAGATTCGTACCGATACGGGCATCGAGATCAGTTTTCCGGCCGAGATGGGCTCGAACTCCGAGTACATCGAGTTCGTCAACGAACCCAACGGCCTCATCTCCATCGAGCTCAAAAACATCGGCAGCATCGAGAACCGATAAGGGATCGAGCAGATTGACCGTAACGAAAAGGCCGAAGCCCTTTGGGACTTCGGCCTTTTTACTTGGGGCTTAATTACGCTACTGGTTGAGCATAGGTCAGCGAAAACGCCCCAGAGCGAGCAAGGTGACGTGAAAGAGGAGGGCATTGACCTTTTGGTCATGCCCGACGATTGAACGTCAGATTGCCGCTCTGGGGCGTTTGCAGCGTCGAGCCGTTACGCGGGTTGGTAAACCCGCGTAACCCTACAGCTGGCGCAGACCTTCCTCGAGGCCGGTCTTGCTGTCGGTCTTCTCGTCGCGCATCTTGATGACGCGGGCGGGGACACCGGCCACGACGGCGCCGGCGGGGACGTCCTCGACGCACACGGCGCCGGCGGCGACAACAGCGCCCTTGCCCACGCGCACGCCTTCCAGGACCACGGCGTTTGCGCCGATCATGACATCGTCCTCGATGATGACGGGCGTGGCGCTGGCGGGCTCCACAACGCCTGCCAGCACGGTACCGGCGCCGATATGGCAGTTCTTGCCCACGGTGGCGCGGCCGCCCAGCACGGCGCCCATATCGATCATGGAACCCTCGCCGATAACGGAGCCGATGTTGATGATGGCACCCATCATGATGACGGCACGGTCGCCGATCTCGACGCGGTCGCGGATGATCGCGCCCGGCTCGATGCGGGCGTTGATGCCCTTAAGGTCGAGCATGGGCACGGCGGAGTTGCGGCAGTCGTTCTCTACGTCGTAGTAGTCGATAGAGTCGGCGTTGGCGTCGAGGATTGCCCTGAGCTCATCCCAGTCGCCAAAGACGGTCTTGCCGCGCCGCCCGCCGTAGACATGCGCGTCGCCCCAGGCAACCTTCATGCCGGGCTTCTCGCGCACGTACAGCTTGACGGGCGTCTTTTTGGGCGCGGTGGCGATGTAGTTGATAATCTCCTGTGCGTCCATCTCGGCTGCGTTGCTCATATGCTGTCTCTCCTTTGAGGGGGTATGGTTGATAACTAGTTAGGCGAACATGACCTGGTCGAAGGTGTAGAAGCCGGGTTCGCGGGTGATGAGCTTCTGCGCGGCTGCCAAGGCACCGTTGACGAAGATCTGACGGCTCGTGGCGCGGTGGGTGAGCGTGACCTCCTCGTCCTGGCCAAAGAAACTCACCTCGTGCACGCCGGCGACGGTGCCGCCGCGCAGCGAGTGCATGCCGATCTCCTTGGGGTCACGCGCGCCGCACATGCCCTCGCGGCCATAGACGGGGTGGTAGCCTGCCTCGGGCTCGGCCTCGACTACGGCGTCGAGCAGCAGCTTTGCGGTGCCGCTGGGGGCGTCGACCTTTTGGTTGTGGTGAGTCTCGACAATCTCGCAGTCAAAGCCGGGCAGCTCACGCGTGGCCTGGGCCACTAGATGACGCAGGGCTGCGATGCCGATGGAGTAATTGCCGGAGTGCATGACGCGGGCGTTCTGGCCCAGCTCACGCAGGCGGTCCATCTGCTCGGGAGTGTAGCCTGTGGTGCCCGAGACCAACGCCGCGCCCGTGCGCTCGACATAGGCGACGACGGCGTCAAAGGTCACGACGTTCGAGAAGTCGATAATCACATCGGCAGCCGGTGCGTTCTCGAGCTCGCTCAAATCGAAGCCAATCTGGGCCACAATGTCGAAAACGGGCTGTCCGGCGGTATCGACAATACCCTCGGCGGTAGTGCGGATGAGCGAGCCCATGCGGCCCGTTCCCATAATGACGGTCTTAATCAAGCAGACCAGCTCCCTTCAGAGCATCGGTAAGTGCGGCTTGCGTGTCGTCTGCCATGGGGCACAGCGGCATGCGGTAGTTTGCCTCGATCATGCCCATCTGGGCGAGCGCTTCCTTAACGGGGATGGGGTTGACCTCGCTAAAGAGGGCGTTGATGAGCGGTTGTGCGGCAATCTGGATATCGCGGGCGCGCGCTACGTCGCCGTCCAGATAAGCGCGGCACATGTCGTGCACGAGCTGCGGCTGTACGTCGGCCCACACGCTGATGGTACCCGAAGCGCCTAGGCTCATGAGCGGCACGGTGAGTGCATCCTCGCCCGAGTACATGCGGAAGTCATCGGACAGCAGGTGGGCGATCTTGGCCGCGTAGGCGACGTTGCCCGAGGCCTCCTTGATGCCGATGATGTTGGGGTGCGCGGCCAAGCGCTCTACGTTGCGCTCGCTGATACCGCAGCCACAGCGGCCGGGGATGTTGTACAGGATGCAGGGGATGTCCACGGCATCGGCGACGGTCTTAAAGTGCTGGTAGATGCCCTCTTCGTTAGACTTGTTGTAGTAGGGGGTAATGAGCAGCAGGCCGTCGGCGCCCAGGCCTTGGTAAGTGAGCGACTTGGTGAGCATGGTTTGCGTGGAGTTGGAGCCCGAGCCGGCGATGACGGGGACGCGTCCTGCAACATGCTTGACAACGGCGGCGACGACGGAGTTGTCTTCGTCATCGGTCATCGTGGCGCTCTCTCCGGTGGTGCCCAGGGTGAGGATGGCGTCAGTGCCATTTTGCAGGTGGAAATCGATAAGGCGCTCAAGCGCGTCAAAGTCGACACTGCCGTCCTTTTTAAACGGCGTGACAAGGGCGACGATTGAGCCCTCGAGATTGCGGATATCCATGTTCTTCTCCTTCGCTTCCGCGATCTGGACGCGTTTGTTCCATTGGGCGGTGACTGCTAGGCGCTCGTCCTGAGCGCGACGGCGGGCGGCATCGGCGCGCGATTTGGCCAGCAGCTCGCGGCCGCACGGTAGCACGTCGAGCGTGGCAAAGTAATCGCCCGGGCGCTCGGCGCGGCGGATGAGGTCTGCCGAGCCATCGGGGCGCAGCAGGACCTCGGCGGAGCGCAGACGGCCGTTGTAGTTGTAGCCCATGGAGTAGCCATGCGCGCCGGTGTCGTGAATCACGAGCAGGTCGCCCATGTCGATATGCGGCAGCTCGCGGTCGATGGCGAACTTATCGTTGTTCTCGCACAGATTGCCCGTGATGTCGTAGGTGTCCGTAGCGGGCGCTGTGGTCTTGTCGTCACCACCCGGTTGGCCCATCACCGTAATGTGGTGGTAGGCGCCATACATGGCGGGACGAATAAGGTCAACGGCACTGGCGTCCACGCCGATATAGTCCTTGTAGATCTGCTTCTCATGGATGGTCTTGGTGACCAGGCACCCATAGGGGCCCATCATAAAGCGGCCCATCTCGGTACAGATTGCCACATCGCCCATGCCGGCGGGAACCAGAATCTCGTCGTAGGCCGTGTGCACCCCTTCACCGATGGCGTGGATGTCGTTGGCCTGCTGCTCGGGCAGGTAGGGGATACCGACGCCGCCGGATAGGTTGATGAAGGCGACGTGTGCGCCGGTCTCGCGCTCCAGGCGCACGGCAAGCTCAAAGAGGATGCGCGCGAGCTTGGGGTAGTAGTCGTTGGTGACGGTGTTGCTGGCAAGGAATGCGTGGATGCCAAAGCGCTCGGCGCCCTTGGCCTTGAGCGTGCGGAAGGCCTCGAAGAGCTGCTCGGTGGTCATGCCGTACTTGGAGTCGCCCGGATTGTCCATGATGCCGTTGGAGAGCTGGAACAGGCCGCCTGGATTAAAGCGGCAACTGACCGTCTTGGGGATTGGCCCCGCAACGTGCTCAAAGAACTCGATGTGGCTGATGTCGTCAAAGTTGACGATGGCACCCAGTTTGTCGGCGAGCTCAAAGTCGGCAGCCGGCGTATCGTTGGACGAGAACATGATGTCGTGTCCCGTGATACCCAGCGAGCGGGCGATCATGAGCTCGGTATAGCTCGAGCAATCGCAGCCGCAGCCGTATTCGTTGAGAATGGAGATGAGCGCCGGGTTGGGGTTGGCCTTGACGGCAAAGTATTCCTTAAAGCCCGGGTTCCATGCAAAGGCGTCGCGCACTTCTTGCATGTTGCGGCGGATGCCCGCCTCGTCGTATAGATGAAACGGCGTGGGGAACTGCTCGACGATATGCTCGAGCGTCTCCTTGTCCACAAACGGCTGCTTGGCCGCATATGCCTCGTTGGGGGTCAATGCCATGTCCCGTAAACCTCGCTATCCAGACGGCGCCATCTGCGCATCGAATCCGCATAGCGTGGACCCAATGTCCGGATAGCGCTCCCGCATTGCTGCAGACAGTCCTGTGGGTGTTTCCCACAGGCCCACCAGGTTGTTCGTGCCCGAAAAACCCAGTTCGGCGGGTTTCGCCTCCCCACGGGGTCAAAGCCTGCCGGCTCGCCCGCGGTTCTTCGTGCCCGCGCCTCTATCAAGTGGTAACGACCCTACCACGTTGCACTTTACCAAACAAGAGTATTCGTATATAACGTTTAAAAAATGCAGGGATATGCTGGAAATAAGGGTATGGCAATCTTGCGGCACAATAGATAGCAACCGGCGCACACCAATGAAAGGAACCTCTATGACCGAGCTCCAAGAACTCCGTCGCTATCGGCGCGACTTGCACAGGATCCCGGAGCTCGACTTCGATCTTCCGCAGACTATTGCCTATATCGAGGGCGTGTTGGCGTCGCTTGCCTGCGAGGTGACCCATCCGTGCCCCAGCTGCGTCTGCGCTTTCTTTGACGCTGGCGTTGGTGCCACGCATGCCACGGCGATTCGTGCGGATATGGATGCGCTGCCCATTGCCGAGGCGACGGGTGCGGCCTTCGCCTCGTCTCATCCCGGCAAGATGCACGCTTGCGGGCACGACGGACACATGGCCATGGCGCTCGCCGCCGCGACGTATGTCGACCGCACGATTCGCGAGCAGCCGGGTTCACTTAAACGCAACGTGCTTTTTGTGTTCCAGCCGGCCGAGGAAACGACCGGTGGTGCCAAGACGGTATGCGAGAGTGGTGTGTTCGAGCGCTATGGGGCCGACCGCATTTTTGGCTTCCATGTGTGGCCCGATCTGTCTGCCGGCACGCTGGCGAGTTGTTCTGGTCCGCTGCTGGCGCGTTCGAGCGAGACGCATATCCATATTCACGGTGCGAGTATCCATATTGCTAAGACTTATGGTGTGCCGGTTGAGGAGTCACACGATGCCGCGTTGGCGGCAGCGAAGTTTTTGGTTACCGAGCGCGAGCTGATGGACGAACTGGGCACCGGCGAGCCCTGTATCGGCAAGTTTGGCCTGCTGCAGGCCGGTACCGTCTGCAACGCGGTGGCGGGGGAGGCCCATGTGGCCGGCAGCTTGCGTGTGTTTACGGACGGCATGTTCGACCGTGCACGCGAGGGTGTGCGCCGCGTGCTTGATGAGGCATGCACTGCAACGGGCTGCACGTACGATCTCGACTTTGCCGAGGGCTATCCGCCGGTCGACAACGATCCCGAGTTGTTTGATCGAATCGCGCCTGCTCTGCCCGAGTTACAGCTCGTGGACGAGCCGCTGCTGATTGCCGAGGATTTCGCGTTCTATCAACGCCATCTGCCGGGCGTATTTTTCCTGCTGGGCACGGGTATGCCAGAGGACCAAGACAACCCGAGTGATTCGGATGGCTGCCCCGCCTATGCCACAAGCGCTCTGCATACCGATAGCATGCTCTTCGACGAGGAAATCCTACTCAAAGGCCTCGATGTCTACAAACGATTGCTTTTGCTTGACTAAGGCGTGAAGGACTATTTGTTCTAGAAAATACGAACAAACGTACGATATAATAGAGATGTAAGTCTATAGAAACGTTTGACGTTACTAACGTAAGGCGATACTATGATTGCATCGTATAAAGATGAGGATACCGAACGCTTTGCCATGGGTGTGCGGGTCAGGAAGTTCGTGCCCTTTGAGCGTGTTGCGTTGAGGAAGATTCGCCAACTGCAGGTTTGTGCTTCGCTTGATGATCTTCGCGTTCCACCGGGCAACCGCCTGGAAGCTTTGAAGGGCGATCGTGCCGGGCAATATAGCATCCGTGTTAACGAGCGCTATCGGGTCTGTTTTGAGTGGAGACAGGAGATGGCTTGGAATGTCGAAATCGTCGATTATCACAAGTGATGAGACTTCGGCCGATTTGCTGTCGCCGGTGACTCCTGGTGAGCTTCTCAAAGAGGAGTTTCTTGTTCCCATGGGCATTTCTCAATATCGCCTTGCGAAAGAGACCGGGATTCCTGCTCAGCGTATCGGGCAGATTGTCTTGGGAAAACGTCGCGTGACGGCCGACACCGACCTCCGTCTTTGCCGTTATTTTGGCCTGACGGATGGTTATTGGCTGCGTGCTCAGGTGGCGTTTGACCTTGAGGCCGAGAAAAGGCGGATCGAACCGGAACTCGATAAGATCGTTCCTGTTCAGCGGGCCATCGCACTGTAGTGTTCAAAGATGATGGGGGCGACGATGAGGCGACGCCGACAGTCTGCCGTATATAGCCCGGGTGGATGCGGGTGTGGCTTGCTACTGCTCCCGGTTATTGCTGTGAGCATTGGCGTGATGTTTGCGCTTGCCGGGGTGGCAGCAGCGGCACTCGTGTTGCTGATTGTGGCCATTGGCGTGACGGTCTGGCTGTGCCGTTCTCGCGAGCAACGTCGTGCCGATGGTAAGACCAATGTTGGATGGACTATCTTTTTAGTCGTCGCCTACCTATTGAGCATCAGCTATTTAGTTTTCTTTATCCTGTTGCTTGTGAGCACCTTTACCGGGGAATCCGTCACGGTGGGTTGATGCGCTGCTAGCAGACGGTCACGCAAAGTGCGTTTGCTCGGCGTCTGGATAGCTGCATTGGCCGTTTACCGCAACCTTAGCTCTCAGCTAATGAATTCAAGTTCAATCCTTTCTACGATGTGCTGTGTGCCGGCGCGGTAGCCGGATCGTAGGAAGGATGAATAATGGCAAAAGAGGGAAAGAAGCCGATCGGCAAGATTGTCCTAGGCGTCATCGTGGTGCTGGTTATCGTCGGTGCCGTGGGCTCTATGGGTGGCAATTCAACCGATTCGTCTGCGAGCGATTCGGCAAAACCTGCCGAGGCGACACAGCAGGCTGAGGAGCAAAAAGAACCGCAAGAACCGTATACCATTGCTGACGAGGCTGAAGACACTTCCAATCAGTTTACCTATAAGATCACGGGCACGCTGACCAATAACACGGACAAGGAAAAGAGCTACATTCAGATTGAATATGTTCTGTATGATGCCGATGGCAACCAGGTTGGAACGGCTCTTGCAAACACCAATCATCTGAAGGCGGGCGGCTCCTGGAAGTTCGAGGCGCTGGGTACGGTGTCTCCCGACCAGGTTGCTAGCTGGGAGCGTTCGGACGTAAGCGGTTTCTAGCATGTTGCATGCACTGGGGGAGGTGAGGTCGTATGCCCGATAAAAAGCTGACTGACGAGTTACTCAATGAGCTTCTCGACGCGCCAAACATCGATGACTATATCAAGGAGCACGACTTTGCCACCCCGTCGCTTTCGGACTACCTGAAGCAACTGCTGCAGGAAAAGGGCTTGGAGCGCTCGCGCGTGGTTCGTATGGCCGATCTCAATGAGACCTTTGGCTATCAGATCTTTACCGGCGCGCGTCATCCGAGCCGCAATAAGGTGCTGCAGATTGCCTTTGCGATGGCGCTGACGCTCAAAGAGACTAACCGTGCGCTGACGGCTGCCGGGGTAAGCGTCCTTAACTGCAAGGACCGTCGCGATGCGATCATCATCTTCTGTATCGATCGCGGGTGCAGCCTCCAAAAGGTCAACGAGGAGCTGTATCGCTTTGGCGAGGAGACGGTGAGTTAGCGGCTGATATCTGAGCCGGCGGAGCTGCCGAACAACGATGCAAACGAACGGGGCGCGGATGCCATGGGGTGTCTGCGCCCTGCGCTATGATGGAGGCTATGGATAATCAGACCCCAACATATTACGATGATGAGCTGACCGCAGCGCTTGCCGAGCACCTGGCGTCGCTCGATCGTGACGACAGCTATCGCGTGGAGCGTGTACTTAAGCGCTCGTCCGTTGAAACAACCGAGCTTGTGTACTTTGAAGGAACCGGCGGTGGTTCGCTCGGCCCCTTTGTCCGTAAACGCATCGATGCTTCGGCTCAAATCGGCGGGGCATACGAGCGTCTGTTTGCCGCTCAGCGGGCAGGCAGGCGTTTTGAGCACCTGCCCAGAATCGTCGATTGTCGTCGTGTGGGCGACGAGCTCAACGTGGTTATGGAATACATCGAAGGGGAGACGCTCGGGGCGCTGGTGTACCGTCTGGGAGCCACCCCCGATTATGCGCGTGAATTGTATCCTGCCCTATGCGATGCCGTGGGCGAGCTCCACACCGGTTTTGCAATAGCGGGGGAGACGTCGGCGCCGGTGATCCATCGCGACCTCAAGCCGTCGAATATCATCGTGACAGGTGCCAACTATACGCCTGATGACGGCCTGACGTTTTCATCGCTGGTGATTATCGACTTGGGGATCGCGCGCGTATGGCGCGATGGCGCCGATGCCGATACCGTCAAGTTTGGGACACGGCCCTATGCGCCGCCCGAGCAGTATGGGTTTGGGCAGACGAGCGTGCGAAGCGACGTCTACGCACTTGGCGCCCTGTTGTTCTTCTGCTTGACGGGAGTCGACCCTAAACCAGGGCTCGACATGCGCGAGCAATGCGAGGCGCGCGGCATTCCCACTCCACTTGCCGATGCCGTCTGCATGTCGATGGCGCTCGACCCGGCCAAGCGTTTTGCGAGCGCGGAAGCGTTGGGACGGGCGACGCGCGCGGCATACGATCTAAGTCGCCCCGTGCGGCCTCCTGCGCCTGTGCTTGTCCGTGCTCCGGCCTCGGAGACGGCGTTGACGTCCCAAGGGTTCCAGAACCCCGCAGGGCTTCCTAGGCCTGCCGCCTCCGCTGCATGCGGTCTGCTCTCTCGCGTTCCGGAGTCTCTGGGGCGTATTTGGAATACGCTCGTCTGCTTCTCACTGCTTGTGTTCTTTGCCGGAAGTCACTTTGCCGTCTTTCACCCCACGGGAGCAAACCAAAGCTACCCGACGTGGCTTCTCATAATCGAGTATTTTTTCTTTGTCGATGGCCTTATGGTGCTTATGCATTTTGCGCTGCTCGATAAGCGCCGTCTTCGTCGGCGATTCGCACTGCTCGACAGCTATCGCGGCAAGAAGCTCGCGAAACTCTGGCTCAAGGCATTGGGTGTGCTGCTCCTATGCATGATCGTCATAGTCGCGGTTGCCAATGCGACCGGCGTCGTCGATATCTCCGCTACCTAAAAGAAAAGGGCCCCATTGGGGCCCTTTGCAGTTGCACTTAGATGCGGTTCATCTGAGCGGCGACTTTGTTGTACCAGTCCTGCCACGTGGGCGGGCAGTACTTTTTGGCCGCTGCCGGGGTAAGGGTGGAGCCGTAGTTGGCGCCCAGATAGGCAACGTGAGCGGAGATGCCCTCGCTCCAGCTGCCAAAGCTGCGCCAACCGCCGCCACGTGCACTCCAGCCCCAGGCGTTGTAAGAATTGGCGCAATAAGCGCCCTTGGTGCTCTCGATGCAGGCGATGGCGGGGGACCAGCGGGGGTCGACACCGGTATTCCAAGCGGCGACGGCAAAGTTATAGCCCTGGCCTGCCATGGGGGAGCCGGCGAGATAATTGTCGATGCGGCTCGTCCACTCATTAATGAACGAATCGTAATCGGAGTTACCGGTATTGGAGTTGTTCACCGTGGTGTCGATGGTGGTGTTGGTGTTGGTGGCCTGGCTGCTGGAATTGCTGCCGCTTACGCCCTCGCCCGAGAGCTTCTCGGCGGCAGCGGCCTTATCGGCCTCAAGCTTGGCAAGCTCGGCGGCATTTTCCTGTTCGGCTTTTGCCTGTGCCTCGCTGCGGAGCTGCTGGGCCTGCGCCAGCGCATCCTCGGCGTTTTTCTGCTCCGCCTCAAGCTGAGACTTGGCCTGCTGGAGCTCGGCCTTGTTCTGCTCGAGTTCGGTTTGCATGTTATTGAGCTCTTCGATCTCGTCGACGCTCGAGCTCGTGATCTGGTTGGTGTATTTGCAGGTCGTGATGAACTCACCCAGGCTCTGCGCGTTGACCAGGAAGCTCACGATGGGATTGGTGCCCTTCTGATACTTGTACAGATCGCGCATGGCAGAGCTTGCCTTGGCCTGCTGCTCGGGAAGCTTAGCCTCGATTTCCTCGATGCTCGCCTCATTGGAGTCAATCTGCTTTTGCAGGTCATCGAGTTTGGTGCGGGCGTCGTTGTAGGCGCTCGTGGCGGCTTCGATCTTCTGCTGGGCTGCGGAAAGCTGGTCCTGCGTTGCCTGCGAGGCGGCATACGCCGCAACGGGGGAGAGCGTCGGCGTGGCCGTCAGCGCAACGGCGAGCGCGGCGCTCGTGATGATACGAGCCGGCTTCGACGCAATGAGCGCTGCGGTGCGATGATTCGAATGCTGCATCCAGTCCCTCTGCAATCAATCGTAGGTTATGGTTCGAACGGTATTCTACTACTGCTTTCGACCTCAACTTGAACCTTAAAGGTCCCAAAGGGTCAAGTTGAACTTGAGGCTTTGGCTTTGACCTGCAGTTATGATGAATTGTTGAGAAACCATAGAGTTCAACTTTAACGTTACGGGGGCCAGTTTGCGGACGGGCTTTCGGTCGTGAAAGCTATCTCAACAGGGGGTTTGCAGCTACAAGGCCCCATCGCAGTGAGTGCGGCCTTTATGCTGGACGATTACGTCGATTGCCATAGATACGGTGGAGCTTTGGGAGCCGGCGGCTTGGCACGCTAGAATAAATCAGTTGCGCAAAGACCGCCCGTTGTGTGGGCAGTTCATGATAGGAAGTTTCCATGGCATTGCAATTTACAGAGCGCGAGTTCATTCCCGTGCTGCTCGGTGGCGACATCAACGCCTATTCGGTGGCGCGCGCCTTCTACGAGGAGTACCAGGTCAAGAGTCTGGTTTTTGGCAAGTACCAGACGGGTCCCGCGTACCGCAGCCAGATTATCGACTACACGCCCAACGTGGATATCGACACCATGCCCGTGATGCTCAAAACCGTCAACGGCATTGCCCAAGCGCATGCCGACAAGACGATTGTCCTTGTGGGCTGTGGCGACAACTATGTCGCTCTCGTGGCTCAGGCCAAGGATGCTCATGAGCTGGCGGATAACATCGTCGCTCCCTACGCGCCCTACAGCATGCTCGAGCAGTGCCAGAAGAAGGAGATCTTCTACGAGCTGTGCGAGAAGCATGGCGTGCCTTATCCGCATACCTTTACCTTCACCATGGCGATGCTGAACGACCAAGGCGAGGCACCTGCCGAGGTGCTCGACCAGATCGATTTTCCTTACCCGATGATTCTGAAGCCTTCTGACGGCATCATGTGGTGGCAGCACGAGTTCGAGGGCCAGAAAAAGGCCTATGAGATTGCCGACCGTGCCGAGCTGGAACAGGTCATTCGCGACTCGTATGCCAGCGGCTACACCGACGACCTGATCTTGCAGGATCGCGTGCCCGGCAACGACGAGTACATGCGCGTGCTCACCAGCTATTCCGACCGCAACGGCAAGGTCCGCATGATGTGCCTGGGTCACGTGCTGCTCGAGGAGCATCAGCCCCATGGCGTCGGTAATCACGCCTGCATCATCACCGAGCCCAATGATGAACTCATGGGCGGCGTGCGCAAGTTGCTCGAGGACCTTCACTTTGTGGGCTATTCCAACTTTGACGTTAAGTACGACGAGCGCGACGGCTCGTTTAAGTTCTTCGATTTCAACACGCGCCAAGGTCGCAGCAACTACTACGTCACTAACAGCGGCTTTAACGTTGCCAAGTATGTGGTGGACGAGTATGTGTTCAACCGCCCGTTTGAGCCGGAGTTTGTGACGGCGCAGGACGAGGCGCTGTGGATGGTCGTTCCCATGGGCGTCGTCGACAAGTACGTCAAGGATCCCGAGCTGCGCGCTAAGGTGCATCGCCTGGACAAGGAAGGCAAGGGCGCCGACCCTTCGTTTATGAAGGGCGACTTTGTCTTTAACCGCTGGCTGCGCATGTGGCACACCAAGCTGCGCCACTTTAAGCTGTTCAAGACGTATTACAAGTAGATGAGTGCGGCGCCCGTCCGGTTTACATCGGGCGGGCGCGGGTATGATACGCGCAATTGCGCAAGCGTCACCAAGGAGGCGGCGATGGAAAAGCTGGGAGTTATCGGCGGCATGGGCGCCGAGGCCACGTCGTATTACTACGACCAGGTGGTGCGCCATACGGCTGCTGCCTGCGATCAGGAACATATCGACATGGTGGTGCTCTCCAAGTCGACCATGCCCGACCGCACGCTTGCCATTAAGACCGGCGAGCATGCCAAGCTGCTGGCGACCATGAAAGAGTGTGCCCAGGCACTCGAGTCGCTGGGCTGTGCGCACATTGCCATTCCCTGCAACACGTCGCACTACTTCTACGACCAGATCCAGTCGTTTACGAAGGTGCCGATTATTCACATGCCGCGTGAGTCGGTGCGCTATGCTCTGGCCGGTGCGGTGATGGGGGAGTGCGAGTTCGACCCCAACCTGAGTATGCCGGCCGAGCCGGTGCACAAGATTGGCATCATGGGCACCGACGGAACCGTGGGCGCGGGCGTCTACGGCCGCGAATGTAAGGCTGCGGGTGTTGAGGTCGTCTATCCCAGCGAGAAACGTCAGAACGATGTGATGTCGCTTATCTACGATGATGTGAAGGCCGGACGTGAGCCCGATATGGATAAGTTCGACCGCGTGATGTGGGAGTTCGCCCGTAGCGGCTGCGACCGCGTCATTCTGGCCTGCACCGAGCTCTCGGTGCTACAGAAGTACCGAGAGATGCCCGAGATTACCCTCGACGCCATGGATGTCCTGGTGCGCGAATCCATCATCCGCAGCGGCGCCCCCTACCGCCTCTAGCTTTCGACCTGTCAAAAAGGGACAGGTTAATTTTGGTAGGTTTTATCTGGTGAAACAGTTAAGGCCTCGGCTCGTTTGGTGCGAGCTGAGGCCTTTTGCGTTGGGCGGTTGCTGTCGGTGGTGAACTAGAACAGGAAGCCGATGGCGATGAGGGCGATGCTGACGATGAGCACGGCGATGTCCAGACCCTTGATGGGGTAGCGCTTGTACGAGCTGGCGCGCGTACGCAGATAGAAGCCGCGCTGTTCTGCCGCCAAGGCCGTGGCATCGGTCTTGCTCACGCTCGAGATGAGCAGTGGCACGCACAGTGGCAGCATGAGCTTAAGCTTCTTGATGGGGTTCTTGGTGTCGTACTCGACGCCGCGTGCGGTCTGCGCCTCCATGATGGCGTTCATCTCCTGACCAAACACCGGCACAAAGCGCAGCGCCGTGGTAAAGGTGAAGGCATAGCGATACGGCACGTGCAGCACCTCGACGCAGGCGTTGGCAAGGTCGTTGAGCTTGGTCACCATGAGCATGAAGATGAGTGGTAACGCCACGCCCAGCAGGCGCAGACAGGCCTTCGATCCTGTGATGAGGCCCGTGTCGGTGATAAAGCCCCACACCACGTTGCCGTCGCGCATAAAGGCCAGCTGGAGCACCAGCATGATAAGCGCGAGCGGAATCAGCACCTTGAGCAGCGAGAACAGACGGTTGACGACGCCGGCATAGGCACCCAGTACAAGGGTGAGTGCCAAAAAGCCCAGCAGCGCCACGTAGGTGTCGGACAAGAAGATGCCGACGATGATGGCGGCGGCGAGGCCCAGTTTGACGACGGGGTTCAAACGATGCAGTAGCGTATCGCCCGGCATGTAGTCGATGACGTTAACCACGGTGGACCATCTCCTTGGTAATTCGAACGACATCGGTGACCTCGCTCACCTGCGCAAAAGCGGGCGAGACGGAAGGTGCCAGACGGCGCGAGAGTTCAATAACCTGGGGAGGCTCCACGTAGGCACGCCGCATGAGATCGATGTTCGAGAATAGCTCGTGCGTGCGGCCGCGGTCGAGGATGTGACCGTCGGCCATTACTACGATACGCTCGGCAAAGTCGGAAACAACTTCCATATCGTGGCAGACCATAATCACGGCGCAACCGCGCTCGGCCATGGTGCGCACCGTTTCCATGACGGTCATGCACTCGCGGTAATCAAGGCCGCTCGTGGGCTCGTCGAGCACGACGATCTTGGGCTCAACCACTACGACGGAGGCAAGCGCCACCATTTGTCGCTGGCCGCGCGAAAGCGAGAAAGGTGCCTCATCGGCAGGCAGGCCAAAGCGGTCGATAACAAGTTGAGCACGACGCAGAGCCTCGGCGCGGTCCATGCCGCCAAGTTCCAGGCCAAAAGCGACCTCGTCGAGTACGGTATCCTTGCAGATCTGGCGGTCGGGGTTTTGGAAGAGCGTTGCGACCTCGCGGGCAATGCGGCTCGTGGGGACCGCGGCGGTATCCAGCCCCGTAACGCGCACGCTGCCCGAGGCGGGCTTAAGCAGGCCTGTGAGCAGCTTGGTGAGCGTGGTCTTGCCGGCACCGTTCTGGCCGACGATGCCCACGAGCTCGCCGGGATAGAGGGTCAGGTTGAGGTCGTGGACGGCGGCGCCGCCATTGGGATAGGCAAACTCAACATGGTCGAAGGTGAGCACGGGCTCGGCGTCCTTGGCGTGCGGGCGCAACGACGGTGCGTGCGGTGAGCCGGCGGGTGCCTGAATGTCGCTGCTTGCGTGTGCGGGGTCGACGATGCCCGAAATCAGGCGCTCGGCCTCATCGACATCCAAGCAAGGGGTACCGCTTACCAGGCCATCGGCCTCGAGGCTATTGAAGATACGCGTGACGCGAGGGCAGTCGACGCCGATGGCACGGAGCTCGTCGGTATGCGCGAAGACCTCGTGTGGCTCGCCCTGCAGCGCGATTTCGCCATGGTTGAGCACGAGCACGCGGTTGCAGTACTCCGAGAGTAGGGCGACCTTTTGCTCAACGACGACGATGGTGATTCCAAGCGCGCGGTTTGCCTCACGCAGCGTCTCGAAGACCAACGTGGAGCTGGCGGGGTCGAGTGCCGCGGTGGGCTCGTCGAGAACCAAGACGCGCGGACGCATGGCGAGGATGGCAGCGATGGCCACCTTTTGCTTCTGTCCGCCCGAGAGGGTGGCGATCTCGCGGTCACGCAGGTCGCTGATGCCGACGGTCTCGAGCGTTTCACTCACGCGCCGCTCGATCTGGTCGTGGGGAACGCCAAAGTTCTCGAGGCCAAAGAGCATCTCGTCCTCGACGACCGAAGCGACCATCTGCGTGTCGATATCCTGCAGCACACTGCCGACGATTTGCGACACGTCGGTGAGCGAGGCTTCGCAGGTGTCGTGGCCGTCTACCATGACGGCCCCAAAGAACGTGCCGGTGTAGTGGTGGGGCACGGCACCCGACAGGCAGGCGGCAAGCGTGGACTTGCCGGCGCCCGAGGGCCCGATGATGCCGATGAAATCTCCCTTGTTCACGCTGAGCGAGATGTGGCTGAGCGCCTGCTCGGTCTGCGTGCCATAGGAGAACGAGACATCGTCGACGTTGATGATCGTTTCCATGGATACCTTTCATGGTCATTGGGGACGTTCTTTAATGACTAGTCGTTTAAGAACGTCCCCAAGAGCTAGTTGTTTGGGACGGTCTTTACCGATGGGGCACTGTGGGTTAGTTGAGCTTCAGGGCCTTCTGGATGGGCAGGTAGAGGGCGCCGACCAGAATGGCGTTAAAGACGGCGGTCATGGCGACGACGGGCAACATGGCGGCGGCGAGCTCGCCGACCACGCCGAGCATGGCCATCTTGATGACCATGAAGATGGCGCCGGAGACAAAGGTGGTCAGGAAGGTTGCGACGATGGCGATGGCGGGCTTGACCTGGCCGTTCTTGCCGGCGGCGTTGACGATGCCGGCCATGAGCATGGCGGCGATGCCCTCGGCGGCAAAATCGACGAACGGCGAGGTGGTGGTGATCTGGATCACGGCAGCCGAGATGAGGCCAATGACGAGCGCCTGACCGATGTTAGGGCGAACGACCAGGATGGTGAGGCAGAAGGCCGAGATGATGAACTCGGGGCTGATCATGCCGCCCGAGATGCCCGAGATTGCCTTGCCGACGGTAAAGTTGAGGATGAAGCCGGCGGCGAGCAGGATGGCGAGCAGGACGAGGGCGCGGACATCGAGTTTGCCGCGATCGGCGGTCTGGACGGTGCGGGGCTGGGTGGCGGTGGTGTTCTGAGACATGGTGAAAATCCTTTCGGAAGGGGATTGCAAGAGAAAAGCGGAGGCGCGTGATGCGAATGCGATCGGGCTCGAGATAGAAAAAGGCCCCCGGTCGAAACCGGAGGCCTTCCAATCACCTAGAGCGCAAAAACAGGCGTGAGGGACTCACTGTCGACCGATCGTATTCGCATCACGCCACCACCAGTTGTTGAGAGATTTCATCGTGTTCTTCATGTTGGTGGCTCCTTTCGTGATGCCGTGGCGCGGTCGCACCTAGTTGCTGTTGCGCTGCACTATAGCACAGCGAAGTGTGTGCGGGGAAATCTTTTTTAAAAAGATTTCAGGCGGGTTTCCCGTCGGTCAAAAGAGCGGGCTAAGCGGGCGAGGCTGCCATTGCTGCCTTGTCCGCTCAGCTAAGACATGAGGGCCTTAGGCCTTCTTGCGACGATAGATCACGTAGGCGCAGACACCGATGATGACGACGGCGCCAACGGCCATGGCGGCCATGTTGTTGCCCTCGGACTTCTCCTCGGTTGCCTCTTCCTTAACCTCGGGCTCGGCAACGTCCTCATCGGAGAGGGCCTCGTCGGCGTAGGTGATGGACTCGACCAGGCAATCGTTGTCGGCATCGTAGTCACTCGGGACGAACTCCTCGGAGAAATCCTCCTCCTTGAGGTAGTCACGCATCTCCTCGAGCATAGCCTTGCACTTGAGGTAGGTGTTCTTGGTGGCAGCCTTGCCGGCCTTGTTTGCCAGGGCGGTGCGGGCCTCGGTGCCCTCAGTGGCCTGCATAGCATCGTCGACGGTTAGGTTCTGCTCGATGAGTTCCTTCTGCAGGGCGTCGAGATAGGCGCGGACGCCGGTGGCGCAGTGGTCGCGGTTCTCATAGGCGAGTGTGTTGATGTCCATGAGGACGTAGTTGATGGAGTTCTTGGGCTCCTCGTTGTTCACGACGTCTTCCTCTTCGCAGTGATCGAAGGAGACATCCTGATCGCTGAAGTAGGGGCTGACCTCGGTGAGCAGTGCGGAGTAGAAGGGGATGGCGACGGAGAATTCGGCGTTGGAGAGCATCTCCCACTGAATGGTCGCGATCTCGGGGTCCATGCCCTGACGGATCTGGAAGGTGTGGATCTCGGTGTTGCGGTTGGAGCCAATGGCATAGGCGCCGTCGGTGTTGGCGTTGAGGCCGGCGACATTCTCGCCACGAGTAGCAAAGCTGCGGATCATCTCAAAGGTGTTCCAGTCGGACTTGCCGGGCTGGAGGAACAGCGGCTGCATCTCGTGGACCAGGGCGCCGGTCGTGGCGCGAGCATCTTCGCGCTCGTCCTTAACGATCTCGTAGTCGGTGCCCTCGGCAAGCGGAGCCATGAAGTAATCGCGGCCCTGGATATAGCGCGACCAAGAATGCAAGGCTTGCTCGCTAATTTCCTCACCGTAGGTCTGGGCAACGTCGAACTGGCCGTCATCGAAGTACTTGGCAAAGCCCTTTTCTTCGGGCATGGTCTGAATGTCCTTGGAGTGGAGGCAGTTCTCGGTGTCGTCGAGGTTAACCTTGTAGTTAAGGTTGCCGATGTTGGGGTTGACCGAGGCGATGTCGTCGGTGAGCTTCATGGCAATCCACTGATGGCCAGAAAGTCCGGCGAACAGCCAGGTCTCGTTGTTGTCGGCGATGATGATCTGGTCGTTGGTGCAGATGCCCTGCTCATCGACCAGACTTCCGAGGAGCTCGACGCCCTCGCGGGCCGTGGCGCTCTCGCCCAAGATGACGCTGGCGTAGTTGTACTCACCGATGCCGGTCTCCTCGGTGAGGGGATCGGCCTCCTCAGCCTTCTCGTTGTAGGAGGTGCTCAGCGTGGCAGAGCAGGAGACGCCCTTCTCGTTGATGCCAGCCTCGGAATAAGCGTCATAGCGATCTTCCCACTGAGAGGGGTTGTCGCGAACGAAGGTGTAGCGATACGTGGGGCCCGTGGACTTGTACTCAAAGCCGGATTCGAGCGAGGTGTACTTGCTACCGTCCTTGTGCGCAGGCTCAATGCCAAAGTGCTTGATATAGCGTGTGCTAAAGTCCTCTGCGCGGCCGTAGTACGTGTTGCCGTCCGCCGTGAGTTTGCTGCCCATGTAGATCTGGGTGCAAGCGAGTGCCGAGGTCGGCATGGCCATAATGGCCGCAGCTCCGAATGCAAGGCCGCAGCCAAGCTTCTTGAGCGTGTTGACGGGATGAGTAAGCCTCATAATCCCTCCCAACCGTTGAAACCCCGCGGAACCGTGCAGGATTTCAGCTAATAAATACATCTATTAGCCTATCGGAAGTCTAAAGAGTATTCACTAGATTCGATGAAATACTCGATGAGTGTCATAAAATATGCGATGAGCGGATAAGAATACTCATTTTGTAGCTTTAGTTAAATAAAGGCACCCTGCATTTACTGCAGTGGAATAAAGCACCAGACAATACTCAAAAAGAAAACTCTCCCGCTGTTTAGAATTTGCATAAACAGCGGGAGAGTCGATAACTGGATGAATATCATACCAATGTGGATTTACTTCTTTCGGCGGTGAATCACGTTGATGGCGTAACCGACGAGCATGGCCAAGACGATGACAATAAAGCCGATCAGGGGATTGTCGTTCATAGGGTCCTCCTATTTTCCGAGCGGGGAGAATTCGTCGACGATGAGGTCGAGGCATTGCGGAAGCGCGCGGGCTCCAAAGACGCCCGAATTGCTGGAGATAATCTCGCCATCGAACTGCATGCCCAGTGACGGGGTGCAGGTGATCTTGGCTTCCTTGGTCTGGATGATCTTGAACTGTGGGCGCCCGAGTACCTTACCGGCGGGGTCAAGCGCAGCGGTGATCACAGTAGGCAGCAGCTGAACGGTGCGCACGGGTTCGATGACCGCAATATCGACCATGCCATCGTTCATGCGGCAGTCGGGGAACAGGTTGATGTCGTTTTGAATGACCGAGGTATTGCCCGCCATGCAGCAGATGCCGTCGAGCTCCTCGACAATGCCGTCGTGCTCAATGGTAAAGTGCGCCACCGTGGGGTTGGGCGTGGCGAGAGCGGAGAGGAAGTAGGCGATCTCGCCGATGTCGTTTTTGGTGGGAGCGGCCTTCATCATGATCTCGGCGTCGAAGCCCGAGCCGGCGATGATGATAAAGCCGTGGCGCTTCTCTCTGCCGTTCTCGTCGAGCCAAAAGAGCTCGCCCATGTCCACTTTGACCGTGCGACCGGCGCGGCAAGCCTTGGCAAGCGCCGCTGCCTCGGGGGCATTGCCGATGTTGTTGAAGAACAGGCAGGCCGTGCCGGAGGGGAAGACGAGCGTGGGGACGCCGCATCCGCGCATCTGGTCGAGCACGTTGGAGACGGTGCCGTCGCCGCCCGAAATCACCACGCGATCAAACTCGCGCACGTCTGCCACGGCGTCCTCGGGTTCCATGCCATCGCCGATAAAACGCATCACGACCTCGTCGCCGCCCTGCGCGAGGGCGTGCGTGAATGCGTAGATTTCATCTGAGCTGGGGCCCGATGCCGGGTTGTGGATGATAAGGCAGCGCATACTTACGTTCCCGTTCTGTGACTAACCGAGTATAGTTGTAAGACAATGCCGTTATCCTACCCGTGTTTTTCGGGCCTAACCTTATTCGATGGGTTGATATGTACATTTCCACACATCAGGCTCTACTCGACTTTTGCCAGCGCGCCCGTGAGTTTGACGCGATTGCCGTCGATACCGAGTTTTTGCGCGAGCGCACGTTCCATCCGCGCCTGTGTTTGGTTCAGATTGCCACCCCTGCCGAGAGCGTCGCGGTCGACCCTCTGGTGATCGACGACCTGTCGCCGTTGGCCGAGCTTATGGCCGACGAGAGCGTGACCAAAGTCTTCCACGCCTGCTCGCAGGATATGGAGGTTATGCTTCATACCGTAGGCGTGCTGCCGCGTCCGATTTTTGACACGCAGGTGGCCGCCGCCTTTTTGGGCGAACGCCAGCAGATTTCCTACGGTGCGCTCGTGCAGACGTTTTGCGGCGTCTCGCTGCCCAAGACCGAGTCGCTGACCGACTGGTCGCGTCGCCCGCTGACCGACAAACAGATCGAGTACGCGATCGATGACGTCAAGTACCTGATCGTCGCCTATACCGAGATGATGAGCCGCCTGCGCGAGCTGGGCCGCGTGGACTGGGTGCTCGACGAGCTGCGCCCGCTGGCTGACGAGTCGCACTATCGCGCCGATCGCCACGAGGCGTTCCGTAAGGTCAAACGCATCAATTCGTGCAGCCGTCACCAGTTGGGCATCGCGCGCGAGCTCGCCGCCTGGCGCGAGGACCGCGCCGAGCGCCGTAACATCCCGCGCAAGTGGGTCATGTCCGACGACACGCTGCTTGCGCTCGTTAAGCGCAATCCCGTCCGCGTTGAGGAGTTCCGTAGCATTCGCGGTACCGACCAGCTGGGGGAGCGCGACGTGGACGGTGCGCTCATGGCCATCAAGCGCGGCGCGAGCTGCCCGCACGATCGCCTGCCGCTCATGGTGCGCGGGCACCGTCAGATCTCGCCGGAGCTGGAGAGCGTGACGGACCTGATGTATGCGCTCATCCGCCTGGTTGCCGAACGCTCGGGAGTGGCGACCTCGGTTATTGCCTCGCGCGATGACCTGGCCGACTACATTGAGCATCCCGAGCAGAGCCCCCTGCGTGAAGGCTGGCGTTTTGAGCTTGTGGGCTCGCGTCTGGACGATCTGCTTTCCGGCAATATGGGGCTCACCGTGAAGGACGGAAAGATTGAGTTGTTATAGGTATATAGTTACGCGGTTTTACCAAACCGCGTAACAGCTCGACGCTGCAAACGGCCGAGAGCGGCAATCTGACGTTCAATCGTCGCTCGCGTACCAAAGTACGCGTCGCTTCTCTTTCACGTCACCTTGCTCGCTCTCGGCCGTTTTCGCTGACATTGCCAAAACATCGATGTTGATTTGCCTGCTGGGCGAGTGGGTAGAATGCCTCCAACGTGTAACTCGATTTGGAGGAATTCGCATGCCCTATTACTATGGATATGGCTTTGGCATCGACCCGCTGTACCTGCTGGTTGTTCTTGTCTGCACGGTGCTTGGCCTTGCTGCGCAGAGCTATATCAATTCGACGTACAAGACGTGGTCCAAGGTTCGCTCGGACGGCGACACGGGTGCCACGGTCGCTCGCCGCATGCTCGACGCCAACGGTTGCAACGCCGTGGGTATCAAGGGCGTCGCCGGTGAGCTCACCGACCATTACAACCCGCAGGACAATAACCTGTATCTGTCGGATTCCAACCGTTCGGGTGGCTCGGTCGCAAGCGTTGCTGTCGCTTGTCACGAGGCAGGCCATGCCGCGCAGCGTCAAAGCGGCTATGCCATGATGAAGGTACGTACCGCCCTCGTGCCGGTCGTCAACTTTACCCAGAACACCTGGACCGTCGTGCTGCTCATGGGCCTGTTTATGAACATCGCGGGACTCACGACCCTCGCACTGATCTTCTTCTCGTTTAGCGTGCTGTTCCAGCTCGTTACGCTGCCGGTCGAGATTGATGCCAGCCGCCGCGCCGTGGCGTACATCGAGCAGTCGGGCATGAGCTCCAAGCAGGTCAACGGTGCCAAGAAGGTGCTGACGGCCGCCGCGCTTACCTATGTGGCTGCGGCGCTCACCTCGATTATTCAGCTGCTCTATCTTATGGCTCGCTACAACAGAAACTCCAACCGATAACAAATTGGGTCGCTGGGCGCCGCGGGAATTTGTGTCCCCGCGGCGCTGTACTATGTGTTGGACTTGAATTTGCGCAGGGCCAGAGCCTTTGTGCACGATGACGAAAGGAGGCTGCGTGGCAGGCTGGAATCTAACCGGCAATAGCGTTTCCGCCGAGTTCGACGGTTCGGACGAGCAAGAGCGTAAAGAGCTCAGCGTGAGCCAGGCGGTAGAGATCGCCGCCGGTGCGCTCGATGCTATTCCGCAACTGACCGTCCTGGGCGAGGTCACGGGTTTCCGTGGTCCCAATGCCCGAAGCGGCCACTGCTACTTCCAGATTAAAGACGACTCGGCCGCCGTCGACTGCATCATCTGGAAGGGCGCCTATCTCAAGCGTACCTTCGATCTGCGTGACGGCATGCAGGTGAGCTTTAAGGGCAGCTTCAATCTCTATAAGGCCACGGGCCGCATGAGCTTTGTCGCTCGCTCGTTTTCGCTGGCGGGGGAGGGTCTGATGCGTCAACAGGTGGCGCAGTTGGCCGAAAAGCTACGCCGCGAGGGACTGATGGACGAGTCCCGCAAACGCCGCATCCCGGTGTTTTGCTCACGCGTGGCGGTCGTCACCTCGCTTTCCGGTGCGGTAATCGACGACGTCAAGCGTACGCTGCGCCGTCGCAACCCGCTCGTCGAGCTCGTTTGCGTGGGCGCCAAGGTTCAAGGCGAGGGTGCGCCGGCCGAGCTCATTGATGGCTTGCGCCGCGCCGCTTCCATTACGCCGGCGCCCGACTGTATTTTGCTGGTGCGCGGCGGCGGCTCCTTTGAGGACCTCATGACCTTTAATGACGAGGAGCTTGCCCGCGCGGTGGCGGCTTGTCCTGTGCCCGTGGTGACCGGCATTGGCCATGAGCCCGATACCTCGATTTGCGACATGGTGAGCGACCGTCGCGCCTCCACGCCAACGGCAGCGGCAGAATCGGTGGCGCCGGCTATGACGGAGTTGGCCGACGTGCTCGAGACGCGCCATCAGCGTCTGGGCGCCGCGATGGCATCGATGATTGGGTCGGCCCAGGTCGACCTGGAGATGCTCGATCAGCGCGGTCGCCGTGCCTGGGATACCTATACGGCTCGCTTGGGTGATGCGCTCGATGCCGCTGCGTGTCGCCCGTGCCTCAACGACCCCACATTTATGGTCGAGCGTCGCGAATCGGAGCTTGCGCTGACTGCCGATCGCCTGTCGGGCGCCATAGTACGCTCGGTCGGGACATTCCGCTCCAACTTTGAGCGCTTGCCCGAGCGTCTGATTACAAGCACCTCGGGGCTCGATGGTAAGCGCCATGCGCTCACGCTTGCGAGTTCCCGCCTAGAGCATCAAGGGCGCACGATGCTCAGCAAGCCAGCGTCCGACCTGAGCCGTGCGGCAGCGTCGCTCGATGCCCTGTCGCCGCTCAAAGTGCTTGCTCGCGGCTATTCCATCGCGTACAGCGATGATGGTGTGGCTACGAGTGCCAAGACCTTTAAGCCTGGCGACGCCATTCGCGTGCGCATGGCAGACGGCAACGTGGCAGCAACGGTCGATACGGTCGAGTAGACCGCGTTTCGCAGTGATAGACCCTTAGGAAAGGAAACAGATATGGCAGAGAAGACCCCGGTCGAGCAGCTTACGTACAAGCAGGCCTCGCAGGAGCTGGAGCTCATCATCCGCAGCCTGGAGTCGGGCGATATGGAGCTTGAGGAGTCGCTCGAGAGCTACACCCGCGGCGTCGAGCTCCTCAAAAGCCTGCGCACCCGCCTGTCCGATGCCGAGCAGAAGGTCTCGGTGCTCCTTAAGGACGTCGACGGCAACGACGTGCTCGCCGACGGCGAGGCCGCCAACACCGATGATAACCTTTCGTTCTAAGCATCTCGACCAAATATAATTACCTTGGTCTGTAAGAAAGGAACCAGCTATGTGCGATTGCATCTTCTGTAAAATTGCCAACCACGAGATCCCCTCGACCGTTGTCTATGAGGACGACCAGGTCATCGCCTTCGACGACCTCAACCCGCAGGCGCCGGTCCACACGCTCGTGATCCCCAAGAAGCACTACAGCGACATCGCCGACAACGTGCCCGCCGAGACCATGGGCGCCATGGCCCACGCCGTCCAGGAGGTCGCCAAGGCCAAGGGTCTGGAGGACGGTTTCCGCGTCATTTCCAACAAGGGTGTCAACGCCGGCCAGACCGTCATGCACTTCCACATGCATGTCCTCGGCGGCAAGAACCTGGGCGAGAACCTCATCTGAGGACACGTAGCCCGTCGACTTGGCTGCCTTTGGAGTAATCTATGCAGCTTTCTCAACTCGAATACCTTCAAGCGGTAGCGAACTATGGCGGCGTGCGCAAAGCAGCTCGCGCCGTTCATGTGAGTCCGCAGGCCGTTTCGTCGGCAATCAAAAAGTTGGAATCTGAGTATCAGATTGTTTTGCTCGACCGATCGGCGGGGGAGGCTGTTTTGTCTCCGGCGGGCAGAGAATTTGCGCGTCGTGCACGCGTGATCCTAGCACAAGTCGACGATCTTAAAAAGTACGCCCAATCGAGGGACGACGGCGTCTCGCCCGACGGCCACTTCCGTCTTTACGCCCCCTGCCTTCAAGGGCGGGGGCGTCTCTTTTCCGAAAACTGGTACGACTCGTTTGAAAGCTCGCACCCTCAGATTCACCTTGATGTGTGGCATCAGCCAACGGCTACATGCTTTGAATCACTTGTGCTTGGCATTTCGGATGCGGCCATCTCATTTGAGGAACCAAGGAACAGTGTCCTTTCTTCGAAATACTTGGGTGAAAAGGAGCTCAAGGTTCTTTCGTGCCCAGCGGGTCATCAATCTGTGGGCGCTATGACCGTCCGTGAGTTACTGGGCGGCAGGTTAGCTGTTCCCATTAATTTGTCGCCCTGTCTCAATGCAATCAATCAATGCCCCGAAGCTCAGCTGGTTAATTTCCGCTTCCGCGACGTCGAATACGGAAACAGAGCGCAGGCTGAGTTTCTTCAAGCCGGGGGATTGATATTGGGTTTTTCTGGCTCTTCTCTCGCATCAGATGGATCGGAAGTGAGCGAGTGCTCCATTGAAGCCTCGCATGACGTAGCCTTGCCCATCTACTTCTGCTATCGGCAAAACTCCTGGACCGATCGACACCAGACGGTTTTTCTGCACCTATTGCGTCATCTTGCTTCGTGAGATTAATTGGCTTCGAGGCGTCAAGTGATTATTGACGCCTTGCAACACATAGCTGACAGCTTTGCCCTCATGCTTTTCCAAGATTCCGATTTAGATTGCTGACTCTTGGAGGGCGGAGCATGAAAAACCGTACGGTTTTGCTTTATATGACGTTCGTTTTTCTGTCGAACTTCAGCACCATTTTGTATTTTCTGACGGTTTACCTTGAATTCGTCGGATTCTCGATGGTGGCGATTTCTAGCATGATGATTGCATATCAAGTGAGCAAGTTCATCCTTGAAGTTCCCACTGGCTATATTGCTGATAGGTTTGGACGAAAGACTAGCGGTCTCGTTGGCGTTGTGGGAATGCTTGGATACTACGCCGCCCTGCTTCTCGTCCGTTCTCCTCTGCTTTTAATCGGCGCGTTTGCTCTCAAAGGTTTTGCCGTTGCATGTGTGAGCGGATCCATAGAAGCGATTTACATTGACAGCGTCTCTCAGGACCAGCTCGTAAGACTTAATGTCGTTGAGCGATTTGTTTTCTATGCCTCTTATGCCATCTCCGCTTGTGTGGGCGGCTTCATTTCGTCTGCTGGCGCGTATCTCATTGGGCTTTCGGTCGATATCATCGCCATGGTGTTGACGTTGGTTGTCGTTGTCTGCATTCCTGAAATGCGAAGAGGGGGCACTGCGACGACACCTGAACATGGGATTAGCCCGAAGATGATCGGTACCGCTATTGCGGGTAATGGCATTCTTCGTTCAGCGTTCATCATGGACTGTTCTCAGGCATTTGCTTTTGTCGCCCTGGAAGACTTTTTCTCACTGCTGCTTGCGGGTCGCGGAATGAATGCCGTCGCTTCGGGTGTGACCATTGCGGTCCAGCTCCTTGCCTCGGCCTCCATGGGACTTATTGTGCCCTGTGCGATTGCTCATGTCGACAAGGGCCGCTTTGCGCGTATTTGCGGCATCGTGCGCCTTTTCCTGACAGCTTTGTTTTTGATTCCCCTTACTCCGGCTAATTTGCTGCCCGTGTTCTATGTGCTGCAGACGGTTGCGTACTCGTTATTTGCTCCAATTAAATACTCAATTTTTCAAAAGTCAGCCGATTCTTCGATGCGCTGTTCACTGATTTCGGTTCAAAGCCAGATGGTGGCGGTGGGTGCCGTTCTTTTCTATCTGCTCAACGCTGTGTTGAGTAGCGTTGCGGGCATTCGAGTCGTATTGCTTGTCGCGCTCGGGATTTCTTCCCTGGTGTATATCCCCGCGCTATTTCGTCTTACAGGCCAAAGGTCATGAGTATTTGGGCACCGATAACTTATATATCAACGCAATAAACCCGAGCGCGAGGGCGTTTGGGTTTATTATTGAAGCGTATGTAACCTGGCGGCGCCACACCGCCTGTTAGTAGGGAGACACATGAACGTTCTGGTCGTCAACGCAGGATCTTCGACCCTTAAGTATCAGGTCATCGATACCAAGTCCCACAAGGTGTCCGCAAAGGGCTCCTGCGAGCGCGTCTGCTTTACCGGCGGCACCTTCACCCACGCTGCAAACGGCTCCAAGAAGGTGACCGAGAACATCGAGTTCCCCGACCACAAGGTCGCCATCGAGGTCGTCCTGAAGGACCTTGAGGCCAACGGCGTCAAGATCGAGGGTATCGGCCACCGTATCGTTCAGGGCGGTTGGTACTTCGGTGATTCCTCCCTCGTCGACGAGGATGTCCTCGCCAAGATCCGCGAGGTTGCTCCGCTCGCCCCGCTGCACAATAACCCCGAGGCCAACGTTATCGAGTACTGCCTGGAGCAGTATCCCGACCTGCCCAACGTCACGGTCTACGACACCGCTTTCCACTTCAACATGCCCGAGGTCGCCAAGACTTACGCTCTGCCCAAGGATGTTTGCGACAAGCTGCACATCCGTAAGTACGGCGCCCACGGCACCAGCTACCGCTACATCTCCAAGAAGGTCGCCGAGATGACCAACGGCGGGGCCCGCAAGGTCGTCGTGTGCCATATCGGCTCCGGCGCTTCCCTGTGCGCCATCGAGGACGGCAAGTGCATGGACACCACCATGGGCTTGACGCCGCTCGACGGCGTTATGATGGGCACCCGCTGCGGCTCCATCGACCCGGCTACCGTGTGCTACCTGCAGCGCGAGGGCGGCTACACCTTCGACGAGGTCGACGAGATGATGAACAAGAAGTCCGGACTTTTGGCTGTGACCGGCGGCAAGACCAACGACTGCCGCAACGTCGAGGAGCTCGCCGCTGCCGGTGACCCCGAGGCCCAGCTTGCCTTCGATATGTTCGTCTACAAGATTGCCGCCAAGGCTGCCGAGATGGCCACCTCCATGTGCGGTATGGACACCCTGGTCTTTACCGCCGGCATCGGCGAGCACGCTCCGGCCGTTCGCGCCGGCGTGGCCGATCGTCTGGCATTCATGGGCATCAAGATGGATCATGCCCGTAACGCCCTGCGTGGCGACGGCGCTTGGTGCCTGTCCGCCAAGGATTCCAAGGTCAAGATTTTCGTCATCCCCACGGATGAGGAGTTCATGATCGCTTCCGACGTCGAGCGCATCGTCAACGCCAAGTAATTGATGCAAGGGGAGGGGACTGGATGGCCTTGTGCCGTTCAGCCCCCGTTTACGCTCTTTGGGCGAAGAGTTTAATAGATATTTATTGAATTCTGATAACTTCTTATTAAGGGTACGGCCGCCTTATAGGTTTGCCGACCGTACTGTAATCACGAAGGAGTCTCATGAACGTACTTGTTGTCAACGCTGGTAGTTCTAGCCTTAAATATCAACTCTTGGATACCGATACCCGCGAGGTTTTCGCCAAGGGCAACTGCGAGCGTATCGGCTCGGACATGGGCATCTTTGGTCACGCCGAGAACGGTGGCGCCAAGCAGACCGAGGAGGTCCCCTTCCCGGATCACCGTTCGGCTATCGCACGTGTGCTCGAGGAGCTCGAGAAGACCGACTTTACGATTGACGGCATTGGCCATCGTATCGTTCAGGGTGGCTGGCACTTTAAGGACTCTGCCGTCGTCGACGACGAAGTCATGGCCAAGATTCTTGAGGTGGCCCCCTTGGCTCCGCTGCACAACTACGGCGAGGCCGCGGCGATTGAATATTGCCGCGAGAAGTATCCGGAGCTGCCCAACGTGGCTGTTTTCGACACCTCGTTCCACATGACCATGCCCGAGGTTGCCTACACCTATGCGCTGCCCAAGGACGTGTGCGACAAGTACCACGTGCGCAAGTACGGCGCCCACGGTACGAGCCACCGCTACGAGTGGATGATGGCCAAGGAGATTCTGGGCTCGCGCTGCCACCGCCTGCTCTCGTGCCATTTGGGCAACGGCGCCTCGCTTGCCGCCATCGAGGATGGTGTGTGCCGCGACACCACGATGGGCCTCACGCCGCTCGACGGCCTGATGATGGGAACCCGCTGCGGCTCCATCGACCCGGCTACCGTGTGCTACCTGCAGCGCGAGGGCGGCTACAGCTACCAGGAAGTCGACGACATGATGAACAAGCAGTCCGGTCTGCTTGCCATCTCGGGCATCTCCAACGATGCCCGTGACATTCGTACGCGCGCTTCCGAGGGTGACGAGCGCTGCCTGCTTGCCTTCGATATGTTCGCATACAAGGCCATGCAGCAAGCTGGTTCCATGATTGCCTCCATGGCGGGCGTGGACACCATTACCTTTACCGCCGGCATCGGCGAGAATGACTGGTCGATCCGCAAGGCCTTCTGCGACTGCTTTGAGTGGCTGGGCGTGCGTATCGACAACAACAAGAACCGCGAGGCCGTGGGCAACGGCCCACAGGTCATCAGCGCCGCCGGTTCCGCCGTCACGGTCATGGTCATCCCCACCGACGAGGAATACATGATCGCCCACGACGTCGAGCGCCTGACCGCGAACAACTAGCGCTCATTTGCAACTAAACGAAAGGCCTTCAGAGCAAACGGCTTCGGAGGCCTTTTTGTTGTCAGGGGGACGGCGGCCGCACTCCGCCTTTCGGATCCAAAGTGATCGATCCCAAACGCATGTGCTCTCAGCAACAGGACCCATTCATTCAGATCCTCAGCCCCAGCTCGTAGCCAAGCCGCCGTCCACTCCAGATTCCTTAGCTGCCACGTAGCGGCAGGGACCCTACAGGGTAAAGCTCTGAAAACATTCCGCAGGACGGAGGAAGCCCCCGCCGCACGTAGTGCGCAGCGGGGGCTTCCGACATGTCCGAGGACGTTTTCAGAGCTTTACCCTGTAGGGTCCCGAGAGGATACGTCCGCTACTCAGCCATCTGAGCCTGGACGGCGGTGATGGCCACGACACCCACGATGTCGTCGGCAGAGCAGCCGCGCGACAGGTCGTTGACCGGTTTGGCGATGCCCTGCAGGATGGGGCCGTAAGCGTCGGCGCCGGCGAAGCGCTGGACCAGCTTGTAGCCGATGTTGCCGGCCTCGAGGTCGGGGAACACGAGCACGTTGGCCTTACCGGCGACGGAGGAGCCGGGAGCCTTGAGCTGGGCGACGGTGGGGACGATAGCAGCATCGAGCTGCAGGTCGCCGTCGATGGCGAGCTCGGGTGCCTTCTCCTTGCAGAACTTCACGGCCTCCTGGACCTTCTTGGCGACCTCGCCACCGGCGGAGCCCATGGTGGAGTAGGAGAGCATGGCCACGTGCGGCTCAACATTGCCCATAAAGGTGGACCAGGAGTGGGCCGAGGCGATGGCGATCTCGGAGAGCTCGTCGGAGGACGGGTTGATGTTGAGGCCGCAGTCGGCGAAGATCAGCGTGCCGTCGGTGCCGAACTGCGGGGTGTCGGTGCACATCACGAAGAAGGCCGAGACCAGCTTGGTGCCTGGGGCGGTCTTGAGAATCTGCAGCGCGGGGCGCAGGGTATCGGCGGTGGAGTGGCAGGCGCCGGAGACCAGGCCGTCGGCGTCGCCCATCTTGACCATCATAGTGCCAAAGTAGGTGGCGTCCATCACCTGGGCGCGAGCCTGCTCGATGGTAACGCCCTTCTTGGCGCGGAGCTCGGCAAACTTCTGTGCGTACTCCTCGTGCTTCTCGGCGTTGCGCGGATCGATGACGGTGGCGCCGGGGACGTTGATCTCGTTGGGATCGCCCAGGATGACGATGTTGGCCAGGCCTTCCTCGATGATCTTGTTGGCCGCGACGATGGTGCGCGGATCCTCGCCCTCGGGCAGGACGATGGTCTTAAGGTCGGCCTTGGCGGCAGACTTCATACGGTTTAGGAAATCGCTCATGTTACTCCTTGCAAGCGTTTCGCTAAGCTCCAGGCGCCCGGCTGTTCACGAATAAACCCGCTGCTAGCGGGTTTACCTTTCA
This sequence comes from uncultured Collinsella sp., assembly GCA_937922225.1. Classification (GTDB taxonomy): domain Bacteria; phylum Actinomycetota; class Coriobacteriia; order Coriobacteriales; family Coriobacteriaceae; genus Collinsella. The sequence goes on along the minus strand of CAKZUZ010000025.1, from coordinate 5,401 downwards.
ATAATGTACGCCGCGGTGCTTGAGCTTTCCTTGTGTGGCAAGCTCATTATAGGACGCATTAGCGCTATAATCGCTCTGATAAATATGTCTCGAAGAATGTTCGAGAAAAGCCCAGCTAACGAGCCCGTGGCTTTTGACAAGGAGTATCGATGCAGATTACCTCAGGCCTGCCTGAAGGCTTTAACGCCGGCGCGTACGACATGATTGTCGTCGGTGCTGGATATGCCGGTGCCGTTTGCGCCCGCCGTCTTGCCGAGACCATCGGCTATCGTGTTGCCGTTTTGGAGCGCCGTAGCCACATTGCGGGCAATGCCTATGACTGCACTGACGAGGCCGGAATCCTGATCCACGAGTACGGTCCGCATATCTATCACACCTTTAACGAGCGCGTGCATAATTTCCTGTCGCGCTTTACCAAGTGGACGGATTATCAGCACAAGGTGCTCGCCAACATCAACGGTACCCTTATGCCCGTGCCCTTCAACCATGCGAGTCTCAAGCTCGCCTTTGGTGATGAGCGCGGCGAGGAGCTGTATCAGAAGCTCGTGGAGACCTTTGGCAAGGATGTCAAGGTGCCCATCATGGAGCTGCGTAAGAAGAACGACCCCGACTTGGCCGAGGTCGCCGATTACGTCTACGAGAACGTCTTTTTGCATTACACCATGAAGCAGTGGGGCCAGACGCCCGACCAGATCGATCCCTCGATCACCGGCCGCGTTCCCGTCTTTGTGGGCGACGATGACCGCTACTTCCCGCAGGCCCCCTTCCAGGGTATGCCGCAGGATGGCTACACGGCGCTGTTTGAGCACATGCTCGACCACGACCTGATTGATGTGTTCTGCGACGTGGATGCTCGCGATCTCTTCGAGATCGACGAGACAACCGTCAAGGTCGACGGCAAGGTCTACGGCGGCGAGATCGTCTATACCGGTCCGCTCGATGAGCTGTTCAACCTCGACCTGGGCGCGCTGCCGTACCGCACGCTCGACATGAAGTTCGAGACGCTCGATATGGATCAGTTCCAGCCCGTGGGCACCGTCAACTACACCACGAGTGAGGACTACACCCGCATTACCGAGTTCAAGAACATGACTGGTCAGGTCCTGCCCGGCAAGACCACCATCATGAAGGAGTACTCCAAGGCCTATACGCCCGGCTCGGGCGAGACGCCGTATTACGCCATTCTTGAGCCCGAGAACCGTGAGCTCTATGAGCGCTATCTTGAGCGCGTCCAGAACCTGACAAACTTCCACCCGGTGGGTCGTCTGGCCGAGTATCGTTACTACGATATGGATGCCGTGACCAATTCCGCCCTCGATCTTTCGGATGAGATTATCGCCTGCCATGCATAAAGTCATAACATTCGGTATTCCCTCGTATAACGCCGCCAAGGACATGGACCATTGCATCACCTCCATCTTGGAGGGGAGCAATTACGCCACCGATATCGAGATTATCGTGGTGGACGACGGCTCCAAGGACGAGACGGCCGCCAAGGCCGACGAGTGGGAGGCCCGTTATCCTGGAATCATCCGCGCGGTGCACCAGGAGAATGGCGGCCACGGTATTGCCGTCCTTTCGGGTCTGCGCGAGGCGCAGGGCACCTACTACAAGGTTGTCGACTCGGACGACTGGCTTGACGGCGCTGCCCTTTCGACCATGCTGTCGATTCTGCGCGGCTTTGAAGAGCGCGACCAGCGCGTTGACCTGTTTATCTCGAACTACGTGTACGAGAAGGTTTACGAGGGTACGCATACGGCCATTGGTTACAAGTTTGCCCTGCCTCGAAAAAAGATCTTTACCTGGGACCAGATCGGCCATTTCCGCCTGGACCAGAATCTGCTCATGCACAGCCTGTGCTATCGCACGGATGTGCTGCGCGAGTCCAACCTTCCCATGCCGCCGCACACGTTCTATGTGGACAACATCTACGCCTACGTGCCGCTGCCGCGTTGCAAGACCATGTACTACGCCGACATCGACCTCTATCGCTACTTTATCGGTCGCGAGGGCCAGAGCGTCAACGAGGCCACGATGGTCAAGCGTCTGGACCAGCAGTTCCGTGTTACGCGTATCATGATGGAGTCGTACCACCTGTACAGCGATGTCGAGTCGTCGCGTCTGCGCTCGTACATGATGGGTTATTTCACTATGATGATGGCGATCTGCTCGGTGTTGACCAAGCTTTCCGAGGAAGATTGCGCCGACGAGCGCCTAAAGACGCTGTGGAATGATTTGAAGGCCTATGACGAGCGTATGTATCGTCGTGCACGTTACGGTGTGGTCGGCTTCTTCACTAACCTCCGCGGTCGTGCCGGAGACAAAACCACACTCGGCCTATACCGTCTTGCCTCAAAGATCTTCAAATTCAACTAGGGCAGAAACGCTCGGGTAACGGGGACCCCTGGTCCTTAACTTGCTACTTCGAACAGTCCTGCGCAAGACGGAGGCGCCACTGGCGCCTCCTTTGCGTGCGGAACTCGTATCAAGTTAAGGACCAGGGGTCCTCTGTTATGTCTTGCTTTATGTCAGCAAGCTGAATTTGAAGATCTTGGACGCGCGGTACACAGGGGCCTGGGCTGAAAAGATTTTGGTTGGTAGGTTGCCCGGTGGGTCTTGGTTATGTTTGTCGCGAGTTCCGCACGAGCCGAAGAGCACTTAATGTGCTCTTCGTGCGAGCCAGGACTGTAGAGCAGCAAACATAACCAAGCCCCACCGGGCAACCGGTCAGGTTAGGCTACTTCGCGGCGCCGGGGATGCCGTGGGAGGTTTTGGCGGTTTTGGCTCCGTTTACGATGGCGGTTTGCAAAGCCCTTACGGCGAGCATGCCCAGCAGGTCTAGGGGAACGGCGGCGCTTGCCTGGGCGCCAAGTTTGCCGCTGGCGAGGGTGTAGATGGTGTCGCCATCGTTGGTGGTGTGCGTGGGACGGATGGCGTGTGCGTAGGCGTCTGCGGCCATCTGAGAGACCTTGGTGGCTTGTGCCTTAGTGAGTTCCACGTTGGTGACGATGCAGCTGATGGTGGTGTTGGTGCGGTCGAGCGGCATCTGCATGGATCCGGCGGCGGCAAAGGCTGCGAGTTCCATATCGACGATCTGGTCGCTATCGGCTGAGGCGCGCATGCCGGCGACCCACTCGCCGGTGAGGGGGTCGACAACGTTGCCGCAGGCGTTGACCGAGACCACGGCGCCCACCTTGATGGGGCCGAGCGCCACGGCGGCAGCGCCAAGGCCGGCCTTCATGCAGGTGGCGGGGCCCATGAGCTTACCCACGGTAGCGCCCGTGCCGGCGCCTACGTTGCCCTGTTCGAGCTTGGTGGGGGTGTGGTCGAGCGCCTCGCGCACGGCGGTGATGCCGGCCTCAATGTCGGGGCGAACGGTGGGGTCGCCAAAGGCAAGGTCGAAGATACAGCTGGAGCACACGATGGGCACCTGCGTGGGGCCGACGGGCAGACCAATGCCGCGGCTCTCGAGTTCGCGGGCCACGCCGCTTGCAGCCTCGAGGCCAAAGGCCGATCCGCCCGAAAGGCAGACGGCGTGGACCTTATCGACGGTGTTTTCGGGACGCAGCAGGTCGGTCTCACGCGAAGCGGGGGCGCCACCACGTACGTCAACGCCACCGGTGGCACCCTCGGGCGCCACGATTACGGTGCAGCCGGTGCCAGCCTCCTCGTCCGTATAGTTGCCAAAGCAAAAGCCATCGACATTGCAAACATCGATGGCTTCGAGCAGTGTGTCCATGTTTTCTCCTATCGGTTTTCCGCCGGGCCTTATGCCCGGTCGGGATCCGTACGGTACGGCAAAATTGTAGGCGCTGGGGGATAACCAGCGCCAGATGCAATTACGAGAGTTTTTGAATCGCGCGTGCGACGCGAGCGATGGGCAAGCCCACCACGTTGTAGAAGTCACCCGAAATATCGTGCACAAGCATGCGGCCGCCTGTGCCTTGGATGCCGTAGGCCCCGGCCTTGTCCATGGGTTCGCCGGAGGCAACATAGCGCTCGATCTGCTCTTCGGTAAGCTCATAGAACGTCACGTCGGTCACATCGACAAACGACAGGCTCTCGGCGGCATGCGGAGCGGCCGTGTCGCCTGCCTTAACGATGCAGACGCCGGTTGCGACCTGGTGCGTGCGGCCCGAAAGCTCGCGGAGCATGGTGCGCGCCTCGTCCTCGGTTGCCGGCTTGCCCAGAATCTTGCCATCGAAGGTGACAATAGTATCGGCCGCGACGGTCAGTTCTTTGGGCTCGGCATGCTCGGCGGCAACGGCGGCGGCTTTGGCGCGTGCTAAGCGTTCAACGAGCGTAAGCGGGGCCTCGCCATCAAAAGGCGTTTCGTCGATATCTGCGGGAATCACGCGAATGTCATAGCCTGCCTCGCGCATCAACTCGATGCGGCGCGGTGATTGCGAAGCCAAAATCATAGCTGAATGCCCTCGGCGACCTTCTCGACGGCCTTGTCGCCGGCGAGCGTGCGCAGCAGCTCAAGCGCAAAGGGGAGCGACTGGGCCATGCCGCTGGCGGTGATGATGTTGCCGTCTTGCGTAACCTTCTCGCCGGTATAGGCGCCTTCGGGGAAGCTTTTCTCAAAGCCAGGGAAGCACGTGGCCTGGCGCCCCTCGAGTAGGTCGAGCTCGCCCAGGATAAACGGGGCGGCGCAGATGGCGGCAACGTGCTTGGTCGCGGCGAACTCGCAGACCACGTCGCAGACGCGCTGATCGGCGCGCAGGTTGGTGGCACCGGGCAGGCCGCCGGGCAGCACGACGCAGTCGTACTCGTCAAAGTTGATCTCATCAAAGAGCGCATCGCAGGTCACAGGGATCTGCAGCGAGCTTACGACCTCACGCGTGGGCATGATCGAGACGAGCGTGGCACGCACGCCGCCGCGACGCATGACATCGACCATGGTCAAGCATTCAATAGTTTCAAAGCCATCGGCGGCGAGAACGGCAACGCTGGGCATGAGGGTTCCTTTCATGGGCGGCATACAATTAGCCGTCTTATACCCCGAAGACCTCCGCTTGCTACGCTCGATTTTCCATTGTTTAAAAAGGGACGGGGCTATTTTAGCTACCCCACTTGCAGGGTAGCTAAAATAGCCCCGTCCGAATTAGCTACCCTCACCCATCCTCAACAATCTCAATCTGTAACATCTAGACCCACTTTTGACCCCTAACTGTTACAGATCAAGACAAACGGAAACCGCCCCGACAAAACGTCTAAATCTGTAACATCTACGGACCAAAACCGGGTCTTACTGTTACAGATCGAGACAGCCCCCAACAGCACCGCCCCGTTCGGGGAAACGACCGCTACAGGTACGGCGGGCAGAGGCTCACTTTTTTCTTCGGTTGATTTCCGATCTCAGCCGAACACATTGAGCAAATAGGCCATTCCCGCAGTT
>CAKZUZ010000024.1:0-85408 GCA_937922225.1 uncultured Collinsella sp. | reverse complement strand
CATGCCGCCGAAGTTGAAAGGCAGATTGCCGCTCTGGCGGGTTTGCAGCGTCAACCGGTTACGCGGTTTGGTAAAACCGCGTAACTAAACCAACTTAAAGCCCTTGCGCTTGCCCACGGAGAGGGTGTCGCCCAGTTTGAGGGCGCTCGGATCGATGTTGTAGCTCTTGGGAGCCACAGCCTTGCCGTTGATCTTGACGCCGCCGCCGTCGATGTCGCGGCGGGCCTGACCGGCGCTGGCCGAAAGGCCCAGGTCCTTGAGCAGGCCGGCGAGGTAAATCTGACCCTCGTCGTTGACGGTCAGCTCAACGTGCTTCTCGGGGAAGTCGGCAAGCTGGCCCTCCTTGAACACGCGGTCGAACTCGGCCTGTGCCTCGTCGCCGGCGCCGGCGCCGTGGTAGGTGTCGCACAGGTCGCGGCCCAGTGCGCGCTTGAGCTCATAGGGGTCGGCGGAGCCATCGGCCAGGGCGGCATCGATCTTGTCGACCTCGGCCGGGGCGAGCGAGCTGGCCAGACGATAGTACTTGCCGATCATCTCGTCGGGGATGGACATGGTCTTGCCGAACATATCCTTGGGAGCGTCGGTCAGGCCGATGTAGTTGCCATAGGACTTGGACATCTTGCGCACGCCGTCGGTGCCCTCGAGCAGCGGCATGGTAAGCGCGATCTGCGGCTCCATGCCCATCTTCTCCATGAGCTCGCGGCCGGCGAGCAGGTTGAAGAGCTGGTCGGTGCCGCCCATCTCGACGTCGGCCTTGATCTGAACGGAGTCGAAGGCCTGCATCACGGGGTACAGAAACTCGTGCAGGGCAATCGGCGTCTGGGACTGGTAGCGCTTGGTAAAGTCGTCGCGCTCAAGGATGCGGGCGACGGTGAACTTGGAGCACACCTGCAGCAGGCCGGCCAGGTCCATCGAAAGGATCCAGTCGCCGTTGTGCACGATGGTGGTCTTCTCGGGGTCCAGGATCTTCATGGCCTGGCTCACGTAGGTCTCGGCGTTGGCCTCGATCTGCTCCTGCGAAAGCTGCGGGCGGGTGGAGTTCTTGCCCGAGGGGTCGCCGATCAGCGCAGTGCCGTTGCCGATGATAAGGGTGACGTTGTGGCCCAGGTCCTGGAACTGACGCATCTTGCGCAGGGGCACGGCATGGCCCAGGTGCAGGTCGGGGCTGGTGGGATCGACGCCGAGCTTGATGTTGAGGGGCTCGCCCTTCTCAAGCTTCTTGCGAAGGTCGGCCTCGGGGACGATCTGCGCTGCACCCGAGGTGATGATACGCATTTGCTCGTCAACAGACAGCATTGGGTATCCTCCTTTTGCTATAGCACCCTCACCGGATACGGCGGTGCTGGAAGTTCATAAACCCACTAATAATAACCAAAACAGCGCGACGCGGCACCTACGACAGGAAAATCCTCGTCCTGCCGCACGCGTCGATAACGACCGGCAAACGCGTGCCGTCACGTTCGACCAAAAAGCGCGCCTGCTGACGGCGCGAGCAGTCACGGCAACGGACCTGCCCCGTTGCATCCGTGGCGCAGGCGCCCTCGGCAGTCAGCAAGCAGTGCTCGCACACCATGAGCTCGGGACGGTCGGCATCGACAGGCCCCAAGACACCGGGGCAAGCGGCAAGCTCGGCAACACGCTCCGCATCATTGCCGAGCAACTCGGCCGACAAGCACACCCGCCCCGCACCGAGTCCGCGCAGCCAGGTAAGCGTGGCCCGATTGGCACAGAACACCGGCGCCGCCACGTCAAACGTTGTGCCCAGCTCGCGGGCCATCGCCACTTGTCCCAGATTGCGGCAGACGACGCGCCCGGCACGCTGCATAAGCGCCCGAGTCCGCTCGGCGTCGCCCGCGCGGCACACTTCGTCGAGCACCACCGTTGTATCGGACAGATCTCGCTCATCGCGCGGACCCACATCCATCAGCTCCCAGGCAAAGACCATACGAGCAAAATCCTCGCGCTTTACCGGCCCCGCCGACCCCGCCAACTCCGTCGACGCGCCGCCATCCACCGCAGCGTCCTCAAAGGGCAGCACCTCAACGGCACGCGCAACGGGCGCAATCGCATCCGCCTCGGCCCGCATGCGCTCCAACACCGCCGTCGTCTGATCCAACACGCCGGCGCTGCGAATCAGATAGACCTCGCAGCCCGCGTCCACCTTACGCTTGCAATGCACGACGACGCGCTTCCCCGCTGCGGCATCCACCGGGCAGGGCACCTGCGGCCAGCGCTTGGGCACATCGGGACGCGCGTCGACACCCGGATAGAACCGAATCTCGAGCGTGTCACCCGCCGCCACGGCGGCATCGAGCTCAACGGTCACCTCTTCGTGGCCCACAGCGACCAAGCGCCCCACGCGCACGCCCTGGTTGATCGCGCGCTCAAAGCTCATGAGCTCGGCACCCGAACGACCCCGCAGGTAAGCATCGGTAAACCCACGGTTAAACGACCTTCCCAGCTCGCGTTCAAGCTCTTCCACGGCACCGGAGTCCCACGCGCCGTCGCACAGCATATCGAGTGCCCGACGCCACACCCTCACCACGTTGAATACGTAATCGGGATTCTTCATGCGTCCCTCGATCTTGAGCGATGCCACGCCGGCGGCAACAAGCTCGGGCAGGTGCGCGATACCCAGATAGTCACGCGGACAAAGCAGGCGGTCTCCCTCGACGGCAACAACACTCTGCCCCGCCTCGTCCACTAGGTCGTACGCCAGACGGCACGGCTGCGTGCAGTCGCCGCGCATCGCCGAGCGCCCACGCCGCAGGGCCGAGAACTCGCACGCCCCCGAATAGCCGATGCAAATCGCACCGTGGCAGAATACCTCGATGGGCACGCCCGTGGCACATAGCGCCGCAATCTCGTCGACCGTCAGCTCGCGTGCCGTCGTCACGCGCTCGACCCCCAGTTCATCGGCGGCAAGCCGCACGGCACCCTCGCTATGAGCGCCCGCCTGCGTGGACAGGTGAATCTCGACCCCGGGAATCGCCGCGCGCAGCGCGCAGGCCAACCCGGCATCGGCGACAATCAGAGCATCGGCGCCCAGCTCCAGTGCATGAGCTCCCAACGCCACCGCGTCGGACAACTCATCGTCAAACACGAACACGTTGAGCGTTACGTACACATGCACGCCATGGGCATGCGCCACGGCGCAGCCGCGCGCAAACTCGTTATCCGTAAAGCCATGGGCGCTCACACGGGCGTTAAAGCCGCCCAACCCCGCATAGATGGCATCGGCACCCGCGGCGATAGCCGCAAGCATCTGGTCGAGTCCGCCCGCCGGCGCCAGCAGCTCGGGCAGCGCCGCACTGACAACATCCAATCCAGTCTCGTATTGTCCGCTCGGCCCCATCGTCCGAATCGCCATCGACAAACTCCTTACCAAGGTATGCATTCACTCTGAAAAATGCCGTCTTCCAGCATACACGAGGCCTCGCGCGCCCCGTTTGGTTTATCGTGTAATAACTTATGTCCATCCTGCCCCGACGGCACATCCACCGTCTGGCACGACATACCTGGAGGTCAATATATGGGTCCTCGCCAACGACAGGGACACAGCCGTTCAAAGACGCACGCCCTGCCCATAATCCTGCTCTCGTTTTTGGGCTTTCTGCTGATTGCGGGCGTGGCGTTTGGCATCGGCATGGTCGGTAACGTCAACCGCTGGCTGTCCGATCTGCCCGACTACACCGACGCCAACGCGTATCTGGTGAGCGAGCCCACCGAGATCGTCGACTGTAACGGCAACAAGATCGCGAGCTTCTACACGCAAAACCGCAAGTCCATCACCAAGGACGAGGTCTCCCCCTACGTGCTGCAGGGCACCGTTGACGTCGAGGACGAGCGCTTCTACGAGCACGGCGGTATCGACCTGTGGGGTATCGCGCGTGCTGCGGTGGCAACCCTCGGCGGCGGGCACGAAGGCGCCTCGACGATCACCCAGCAGCTTGTGCGCAACACCATCCTGCAGGAGGAGCAATTCGACTCGACCATTGAGCGTAAGGTGCGCGAGGCCTACATCGCCATCAAGATGGAGGACATGTACTCCAAAGACGAGATCCTCATGATGTACCTCAACACCATCTATTACGGCCACGGCGCCTACGGCATCGAGGCCGCAGCCGAGACCTATCTGTCCAAGAGCGCCGCCGACCTCACCCTGAGCGAGGCCGCGCTACTCATCGGCCTTCCCAACTCGCCTTCGCAGTACGACCCCACGGTCAATCCCGATCTGGCACTGTCTCGCCGCAACAAGGTTCTCGACAACATGCTGCGCCTGGGCCACATCACCCAGGAGGAGCACGATGCCGCACAGGCCGAGCCCATCACCCTCAATGTGACCGAAATCTCGGGCAGCGGCGTCGACGTATACTCGCAGCCCTACTTTGTCTCCTACGTCAAGCAGCTGCTGGAGCAGGAGTTCTCGACCGACGTGCTCTTTAAGGGCGGCCTGACCGTCAAGACCACCATCGACCCCACGATGCAGCAGGTGGCAGAGAATGCCGTCCGCGAGCAGCTCGACACGCTCTCGCTTGACGGCCTGGACATGGGCATGGTCGTCGTCGACCCCAAGACCGGCTACATCAAGTGCATGGTGGGCGGCTACGACTACAACGCCGACGAGAACCACGTAAACCATGCCACGGCCAAGCGTCCCGTCGGCTCCACCTTTAAGGCCTTTACGCTGGCAACTGCCATCCAAAACGGCATGAACCCCAACGTCACCCTCAACTGCAACTCGCCGCTCAAGGCCAAGGGCACCACGACCGAGGTCCAAAATTACGCCAACCAGAGCTACGGCAACATCACGCTTAAGCAGGCGACGGCATACTCCTCCAACACCGGCTACATCCAGGTGGCGGAAGCCGTCGGCAACAGCAAGATCATCTCGCTCGTCAAAAAGCTCGGCATCGACCCCGCCAAGGACAACATCGAGGACGTTCCCGTCATGACGCTCGGCACCGGCTCGATCTCGCCACTCGAGATGGCCGCCGCCTACGCGACGTTTGCCAACGGCGGCTACTATCGCCAGCCGATCGCCATCACCGAGATTGATTCTCGTACCGGTTCGGTGCTGTACCAGCACACCGACAATCCCTCACAGGTGCTTACCGAGGGCGAGGCCGCCGCGGTCACCGATGTTCTGTCCGGCGTCATGAAGGGCAGCGGTACGGGTGCTGCCGGCGCCCTGAGTGTCAACCAGCCCTATGCCGGCAAGACGGGCACCACCGACAACACCACCAACCTTTGGTTCTGCGGCTATACCCCGCAGCTGGCGTGCGCCCTGTGGACCGGCTATTCCGCGGGCGAGATCCCCATCCAAAAGTACGGCACGGACCTGCTGGGCGACAGCACCAACCTGCCTGTCTTTAAGCGGTTTATGAACACCGTTCTGACCGGTACCGAGCGCGAGGAGTTTGCGACCGGAACGGCGCCCACCTACAAGAACAACAGCGTCTGGAAGTTCTACGGCACCAACAACACCAAGAAGTCGGAGAACGACGACAAGGACGAGGACGAAGAGGAAGAGGAAACCACCACAACAACTACCACGACGACCACGACCACCGAGACCACGGGCGGCGACACCACCGGCGGCACCGGTACGACCGGTGGCTCGACGGGCGGCTCCACTGGTGGCTCGACGGGCGGCTCCACTGGTGGCTCGACCGGCGGCGATGGCGGCACGCCTACGCCTACGCCCACTCCCGACCCCTCGCCCACGCCTGACGATACGGTCGGCTAAGAAGTACGCGACTAAAGCCAACAAGGCCCCGAGCAGCTTATTGAACTGCTCGGGGCCTTTTAGTTTGAAGCGACCTGGTGGGCGGTCTTTATACCGGCAAACAAAAAGGGGTACCGACCAACGTCGATGCCCCTTACAAGCCACTATGTCAGCGCACGCAATGCCGAGCGCGCGGCCCGCACACCTACTTGCGAGAATTGCTCAGCTTATTGATCAGCGCCTCGAGGCGCTCGCCGTCCTCGGCCGTCTGGGCAATAACCAAAATCGTATCGTTGCCGGCAAGCGAGCCAAGCACATCGGGCAACTCTGCCGCATCAACGGCGGCGGCGATGCCGGAAGCCGTGCCAGGCTGAGCCTTGATCATAACCAGATTATCGGTACGCAGAACGCCCGTTACGAGCTCGGAAACCATACGCTGCAGGTGCAGGTCCTCTGCCAGAACATAGATGCCCTCAGGGAGCTTACGCAGCCCCATATCGGCAATATCGCGAGAGACAGTCGCCTGCGTGCAATCAAAGCCCATAGCACGGAGCTCATCGACCAGCACGCGCTGCGTGCGGACATCCTTATTGCGCACAATATCTCTAATGGCATCCTGGCGCCCATTGCGTTTTTTAGCCATACAAACCCTCTCTCCAAAAGATGGCGGAGACAATCAATCAGTGATTGAATAGTTTAACGCTATTTGAAGGCTTTTGTGTATAAGAACGCATTTCGAAACAATTCTATGCAAGTTTGTTTCGTAATGAGCCGTTTAGGCGGTTTTTGCGCCCGTCCGGTTAAGAAAAGCTGCCAGATGCGTACACATCACGCAGCGCGCGGGCTTGGCGCTGGCGATCGGCCCAAACAACAGACCGAGTCCCCGATGGTTATCCTTGAGCGCGGCGACCATCTGACGGGTTCGAGGCGCCTCGAGCATATCACGCATGCGGGCGGAACGCTCGATTGACGACACTCCATGCGGGCTCAGACACAAATTCTCGATGCAGGCGACCAGTCCGGCAAAGTAGAACTTTTGGCTTGCCAGCTTGAGCCGACCACCGCTATCTGCTTCCGAGAGTGAGTCCGCAAGCTCGTCGAGCGCCCGGGCGTCATCGGATACCTTGGCATACATGGTGGGATCAAAGGCATCTGTAAGCTTAGGCGCCGCCGCGTGGAAACAAGCGTCGCCGCATCCGGAGACGCGCTGTGCCTGCGAGAGCGCGCACGCCATAAACCCAACCGTGCGAAACGTCTTATCGCACAAAAGACATGCCTCAAACAGTGGACGGCTGTACATCACGCCAGAGACTTGAGCAACCAAGCCGCCTAAAATCAACTGGGGCAGCCCAGTCACCATAGAAGACTCGTCTTCTATGGCAATAGAGGCAGCATCCAAGACGCGCGAATGACGCTCGCGATGCGCATCGTATCGATCGAGCGACACCGAGGGGAGCACAATGTCTGCCGCAGTATCGCACGCGATATCGACCATCTTGGAAAGGGCCTGCGGAGCAAACCACTCATCGGCGTTCATGGCGATGATTTGAGAGCCGCGCGAGGCATCAAAACCGGCACGAAGACAAGCGCCGCGCTTCGCGTCCTCGACGTCAATCAAATCAATATGGATGTCCCTGTCGGCAGCAACTTGAAGCGAATGGCGCACACCGGGCACAGCATCGCGGCAGACAACGACAATCTGCAAATCATAGAGGTCTTGGTTCTGGATACTCTCGAGCGCACGCATCGCATAGCTGGGCGAACCTTCTACCACAAGGATCACCGAAAGTCGCGGATGCGAACAACGTCGAACCAAGTTTTCCATCCTCTCGATAGCACCAAATCAAACTGTCGTTCATGGTACACCCGAGCTATAAAAGCAACGAGCCGCCTAACATGTTGCACGCCAAGAACAGATGTTGCACACGCGCAGCTCACACATAGTATGTGCAAGGCACAGACGCGCCGAGCACTCCCCTAGTCGAGAACGACAAGCTCGTCGGGGCCGTAATCCACACCCATAAACGTAAGGCCGCAGGCAGGCGCCGTGGGACCCGCAGCGGTTCGGTCACGGGCGTCAATAACCTCGCGCATCCACTGGGGATCGCGACGATGCATGCCAATCTCCACGAGCGTTCCTACAATGGTACGCACCATCGAGTGCAAAAACGCATTGCCCTCGATAGTGAAGGTCAGGATATCCTCGCCAAAAGCGACCTCGTGGCCAAACTCCGCACGCATCACGCAGCGGTGCGTGGGCTTGCCCACAGCAGAGGCAACCTTGCAAAAGCTCTTAAAGTCCTGCTCGCCCAAAAGCGCAGGGCAGGCGGCCGCCATCGCATCGACGTCGAGGGGATAGCGATGCCACCACACCGCACCGCGCGAGAGCACGGGGCGCGCATCGCGATCGGCAATACGGTACGTATACGTACGGGACCGCGCGTCAAAGCGGGCAGAAAAGCCCCTACGGGCCTTGTAGACCTCGTTTATGGCGATATCTTTGGGCAGGAGGGCATCCATAGCCCTCAGCCACCTACGGCGCGTCAGAGCAAGCTCAGCGTCCGTTACGGGCACGCTAATGTACTGGGCCACCGCATGCACGCCGGCATCGGTACGACCCGCACACGTCAGATCGATCGGGCGGCGCAGCAGCGTCTCGATAGCGCGGCGCAACTCGCCCGCAACGGTCGTCTGGCCCGGCTGCTCGGCAAATCCGCTATAGGACGAGCCATCATAGGCAACACAGAATACAAGCGTGGCATCGAGCTCAGGAATCGAATTGAAATCAGACGGCGCGGTCATGGGCGCTCCCAACAAACAATCAACGGTATCGCGACAAAAAAAGAGGGGTACGCGAACGTACCCCTCGAATATAGCCTATGCAGACGGATTGTCTACTCAGCGGTCTCCTCAGCAGGAGCCTCCTCGACGGCCTCGACCTTCTTGGGAGCAGCGGCCTTCTTGGGGGCCGGAGCAGCCTTCTTGGCCTTAGGCGTGCAAGGCTCGGTGACGAGCTCCATGATAACGATAGGAGCGTTGTCGCCCTTACGGTTGCCGAGCTTCATGATGCGGGTATAACCGCCGTTGCGGTCCTGCCACATGCCCTGGGCAGCCTTGTCGAAGATCTCGGCAACGAGCTGCTTATCGCCGAGCTTGGCGATAGCCAGACGACGAGAGTGCAGGTCGCCCTTCTTGGCCCAAGTGATGATCGGATCGACGACCGAACGCAGCGCCTTAGCGCGGGTCTCGGTGGTCTTGATGCGGTCGTTCTCGAAGAGGGCCTTAGCAAGGCTCTTCTTCATGGCCTTGGTGTGGCTCGCATCGGTGCCGAGCTTCAGGCCCTTCTTAACGTTGTGACGCATGGTCTAGTTTCTCCTCAAATATGCGAAGCATTAAGCCTTCAGGCTCAGGCCCATGGACTCAAGCTTGTCCTTCACTTCCTCGATCGACTTAACACCGAAGTTACGGATGTTGAGCAGATCGTTCTCCGAGAACTCAACGAGTTGACGGACCGAGTGAATGCTGGCGCGCTTAAGGCAGTTGTAAGAACGGACGGAAAGGTCCAGATCCTCGATCTGCTTGTCCAGCTCGGCGTTGTCGTTGGTGACCTCGGGAGCGAAGATCGAAGCCTCCTCCTCAACCTCGGGGGTCTCGGCAAGGTTCATAAAGGCGGCCATATGCTGATTGATGATATTGGCAGCCTGGACCACGGCGTCGCGCGGGGCGATGGAGCCGTTGGTCTCGATCTCGAGGACAAGGCGGTCGTAGTCGGTGTGCTGACCGACACGGCAAGCCTCAACGAGCTTGGCGCAACGGGAAACCGGCGAGTACAGCGAGTCGACGTGGATCACACCGATGGGATCGTTGTCGCGCTTGTTGGCCTCGCCAGAGACATAGCCGCGGCCATAGCCGATGCGCATGCTCATGGTGAGATGGCCACCCTCGGTGAGCGTAGCGATGTGCTGCTCGGGGTTGACCAGCTCAAACTCGGACGGAATAAAGAAGTCCGCACCGGTGACCTCGCAGGGGCCGTCAACCGAGATGGTGGCGGTCGCCTCGTCGGTCGTGCCGAGAGCCCTGAAGACAAGACCCTTGACATTCAGGACGATGTCGGTGACATCCTCGACCATGTTAGGGATGGTCATGAACTCGTGCTGCGCACCATCGATCTGAATAGCCTCGACGGCGGCACCCTCGAGCGAGGACAGAAGAACGCGACGAAGGGAGTTACCCAGCGTATCGCCGTAACCACGCTCGAGCGGCTCGACGGAGACACGAGCAGACGTCTCGTTGATCTCTTCGACCTGAACCTGAGGCCTAATGAATTCTGACATGTATTACCTCCAGCCTCAGCAGCCCGGATGGACTACTTAGAGTAGAGCTCGACGATGAGCTGCTCGTTGATATCACCGCTGATCTGCTCACGCGTCGGCAGAGCGAGCACGTTACCAGACAGCTTCTCGATATCGACCTCGAGCCAGCCAGGGACCTCAAAGCGCTCGGAGGAAATCAGGGCCTCCTTGATGGGGAGGAGGTCACGGAACTTCTCGCCGACAGCGACGACGTCGCCGGCCTTGACGCGGTAGGACGGGATGTCCACACGCTTGCCGTTCACGGTGAAGTGACCGTGACGGACGGACTGACGAGCCTCTTTGCGGGTGCGGGCGAAGCCAAGACGGAAGACGACGTTGTCGAGGCGAGACTCAAGGATGATCATGAGGTTCTCACCGGTGACGCCGTTCATCTTGCGGGCCTTGTTGAAGTAGCCGTGGAACTGCTTCTCCAGAACGCCATAGATGAACTTGACCTTCTGCTTCTCGCGCAGCTGCATGCCGTACTCAGATTCCTTGCGACGGCGCTTGGGCTGACGGATAGATTCCTTCTTGCTGCTGTAACCGAGCTCAGCGGGATCGATCCCGAGCTGACGGCAGCGCTTAAGAACAGGAGTCCTGTCGATTGCCATATTGATACGATCCTTTCAGTTACACGCGGCGACGCTTCTTGGGGCGGCAGCCGTTGTGCGGAATGGGGGTCTTGTCCTGGATGCTCGAGACCTCGAGGCCAGCAGCCTGGAGGGAGCGGATGGCGGTCTCACGACCGGAGCCGGGGCCCTTGACGAAGACGGAAACCTTCTTCATACCGTGCTCCATGGCCTGCTTGGCAGCAGCCTCGGCAGCCATCTGGGCAGCGAACGGCGTGGACTTACGGGAGCCCTTGAAGCCCACCTGGCCAGCCGACTTCCAGGAAATGACGTTGCCCTGGGGATCGGTGATCGAAACGATCGTGTTGTTGAACGTAGAACGAATGTGAGCCTGGCCCACGGAAATGTTCTTACGGTCCGCGCGCTTCAGACGGGCAGCGCGAACGTTCTTCTTAGCAGTAGCCATCTATCTAGCGCTCCTTATTTCTTCTTCTTAGCACCGATCTGACGCTTCGGGCCCTTGCGGGTACGAGCGTTAGTGTGGGTGCGCTGGCCGCGGACCGGGAGGCCCTTGCGGTGACGAAGGCCGCGGTTGCAGCCGATGTCCATAAGGCGCTTGACGTTCTGGTTGCGCTCACGGCGGAGGTCGCCCTCAACCATGATCTGGTTCTTATCGATATAATCGCGGATGGCGTTAACCTCATCCTCGGTGAGGTCCTTAACGCGCGTATCCACGTTAACGTTGCACTCGACGCAGATCTTCGTCGCAGTGGTGCGGCCGATGCCGTAAATGTAGGTCAGACCGATCTCAACGCGCTTCTCACGCGGGAGGTCGACACCATTAATACGGGCCAACGTAGTCTCCTCTCTTAACCCTGACGCTGCTTATGACGGGGGTTCTCGCAAATGACGAGGACCTTGCCATGGCGCCTAATGATTTTGCACTTATCGCACATCTTCTTGACCGAAGGACGTACCTTCATCGTTCTTCCTTTCGGTAGCGCTCAAACTACTTCCCTACTATCTACTCGCCCAGCCGCAGGCGTTTAAAACTATGGCTGGTCTTCACACACAATCCGACCGTAGGTTGAGCTAAGCCTGCAGCCGGAAGTGGAGTGCGTGTATGCGTGCCGCTATTTGTAGCGATAGGTGATGCGGCCACGGGTCAGGTCGTACGGGGAAAGCTCCACGACAACCCTGTCACCGGGGAGAATACGGATGTAATTCATTCGAATCTTGCCAGAAATGTTGCACAGAACCGAATGACCGTTCTCGAGCTCGACCTTAAACATGGCGTTGGGCAGCGGCTCCTTTACCGTACCCTCGAGCTCAATTGCGTCTTCCTTCTTCACAAGCAATCATCTTTCTCTAGAAAACGACAGCGATTGAGTATTCTACAATACGCATGCACGTATCGTAATATCTTCGTAATGGCTCCACAACTAAGCGGAACTTGTTACTTTTCAGAAATGTAGATGCCGACGTGTTTGAACGCGGCCCCTACATTTCACCGCCCTGCAAGGAACACCAAGCACCTTGGGCATCCGTGGTGAGAATCACCGGACCGTCATTGGTAATGGCGACGGTATTCTCGTAGTGCGCGGCGGGCAGGTGGTCGTTGGTCGTAACAATCCAACCGTCGGAGCCCGTGCTCACATGGTTGGAACCCATCGTAACCATCGGCTCGATGGCAATGACCATGCCGGCCTGGAGGCGAACGCCCCTCCCCTTCTTTCCATAGTTAGGAACGTTGGGGTCCTCGTGCATCACGCGGCCAATGCCATGGCCCACATAGTCACGAAGCACGCCGTAACCGTGAGACTCGGCGAGGGACTGAACGGCATAACCGACGTCCCCGATATGGTTACCGGGAACAGCCTGCTCGATGGCAGCCTTAAGACAATCGCGCGTGACCTCGCACAGGGCCTTAGCCTCGGGCGTGGGGGTGCCGACGAAAAACGTCCAAGCGTTATCGCCGACCCAACCGTCGACAACGGCTCCCGTATCGATGGAGATGATATCGCCATCGCGCAGGATCATGTCGGGGTTGGGAATACCGTGGACCACGGCATCATTGATCGATGCGCAAATGGTCCCCGGGAACCCGCCGTAACCCTTAAAGGCCGGGGTGCCGCCATGCATGCGGATAATCTGCTCCGCAAGCTGATCGAGCTCAAAAGTCGAAACACCGGGGCGCACCATGGCTCCAACGTGGCGGAGCGCCATCTTAGATAGCGCTCCTGCCTTCTTCATCTGCTCGATTTGCGTTGCAGACTTAATCTTGATCATAGACCGAGAGCCTCTTTGACATCCCCGTACACGGTCTCGCGAGCCTGGTCGCCGTTGACCGACTTGAGCAGACCCTGGCCACGATAGTAGTCGACGAGCGGGCTCGTGGACTTCTCGTAGACGTCGAGACGATTCTTGATGGTCTCGGGCTTGTCGTCGTCGCGCTGATACATCTCGCCGGCGCACTTGGGGCAGGTAGCATCGGCAGCGGTGCCGGTGTAACCACAGGCGCGGCAGGTGCGACGCGAAGACAGACGATCGATGATGACCTCGGGGGCCACGTCGACCAGAAGGGCGCAGTCGATCTCGCGACCCATGGCGGAGAGCTCGGAGTCGAGCGTCACAGCCTGGGCGGTGTTGCGCGGGAAGCCGTCGAGGATGAAGCCCTGCTGGGCGTCATCGGCAGCAAGGCGCTCCTTGACAAGGTCGATCACGAGCTGGTCGGGAACGAGCTCGCCAGCGTCCATGTACTTCTTAGCCTGAATACCAAGCTCGGTGCCACCCTTGACGGCAGCACGCAGCAGGTCGCCCGTGGAAATGTGAGCGACGCCAAACTCGGCGACGAGCTCCTGCGCGACGGTGCCCTTACCGGCACCCGGAGCTCCGAGCAATACGAGGTTCATGAGCAATCCTCCTCTAGCCTATTTAAAGAATCCATCGTAATCATACATCTTGATCTGGCCTTCGAGCTTATCGACCGTGTCGAGCACGACGCCGACCATGATGAGGATGGACGTGCCGCCAAATGCCTGGATCAGATGGTTACCCGTGAAGGAGAAGATGATCGAAGGCACGATGGCGATGAGCGCCAAAAAGACAGCGCTGGGAAGCGTGATCTTGTTGAGCGCGTTCTTGATGTAGGCCGCGGTAGCCCTACCCGGACGGACGCCCGGAATAAAGCCACCCTGCTTCTTAAGGTTGTCGGCCGTGTCATCGGGGTTGAACACCATGGAGGTGTAGAAGTACGCGAAGAACACGATGAGGACAACGTTAAGCACCCAGTTGAGCCAACCGGTCGAAAGCGCAGAGGCAACTGCCTGAATCCAGCCGATGCCGGGGAAGAACACGGCAATCTGAGCCGGGAAGTACAGCAGCGCCGAGGCAAAGATGATCGGCACGACGCCCGCGGTGTTGACCTTGATGGGCAGGTAGGTGGTCTGGCCACCCATCATGCGACGGCCCACGACGCGCTTGGCATAGGAGACCGGGATGCGGCGCTGGCCGCGCTCAAGGAAAACAATCAGCGGGATAACCAGCAGGATGATGGCGCAGATGATCACCATGGTGATGATGCCACCGGCATTACCCTCGGTGCTGGAGAAGATAGCCTGCGGAAGGCCGGCCATGATGTTCGCAAAGATGATCAGCGACATGCCATTGCCGATACCGCGCTGGGTGATGAGCTCACCAATCCACATGATCAGCATAGCGCCTGCGGTGAGCGTACCGACGATCATGAGGTCGAAGATGATCTCGGGAGCGCCGGCGCCATTGAAGCTGATGCCGAAGCTCTTAAAGAGGAAGAGGTAACCCACGGAGTTGAGGATTGCCAGAGCCAGGGTGAGGTAACGCGAATACTGCGTAATCTTGGTCTGACCGACCTCGCCCTCGCGGGCAAGCTCATGCAGGGAAGGCACGACGGCCTGGAGCATCTGGAGGATGATCGAGCTGGTGATGTAAGGCATGATGCCCAGCGAAAACACCGACACATAGCTCAACGCGCCGCCAGAGAAAAGATTCAGGAGGGCCATAGCACCTGCGGCGACCGAATTGTTATCGGTCGAGAAAAGGCCCAGCATCCCCTGGAAGGGAATGCCGGGCACAGGAACGTGCGCACCAATGCGGTACACGACGAGCATAGCTATGGTAAAAAGAATCTTTTCGCGCAATTCTTTGATGCGGAAAGCATTCTTAAGACCATTTAGCACGGCAGCTCGACCTTTCCGCCAGCGGCCTCGATCTTGGCCTGCGCAGAAGCGCTGACCTTGTCGACCTTGACCGTGAACTTCTTGGTGAGCTCACCATTGCCGAGCACCTTGACGGGCTCGAACTCGCTCTTGGTGATGCGAGCGGCCTTAAGAGCGGCACCGTCGATCACAGCGCCGTCCTCGAACTTACGCTCGAGACGCTCAACGTTAACAGCGGTGTACTCGATACGACGGGGGTTGCGGAAGCCCGGAAGCTTGGGCAGGCGCATAGCCAGCGGAGTCTGGCCACCCTCGAAGCCGGCACCCTTGGTGCCACCAGAGCGGGAACCCTGGCCCTTCTGGCCGCGGCCAGAAGTGGTGCCGTGACCCGAAGAATTGCCACGGCCGACGCGCTTGCGGTTCTTAGTGGAACCGGGCGCGGGAGTAAGATCGTGAAGCTGCATTTGCTACTCCTCTACAATCTCGACAAGGTGCTTGACCTTGAAGATCATGCCGCGGACGGACTCGTTGTCAGCAATCTCGCGAACCTCGCGGATCCTGTGGAGACCGAGGGCACGGACAGTACGGACCTGGTCCTGCTTGCAACCGTTGGTGCTGCGGACCTGCTTGATCTTGATGGTGTCAGCCATGCTTAGTTCTCCTTACCGACGAACATCTCGGAGACCGTCAGGCCACGGCGAGCCGCGACGTCCTCAGGGCTGGAGAGCTCCTTGAGGCCCTCGACGGCAGCCTTGATGATGTTGAGGCCGTTGTCGGTACCGAGGGACTTGGACAGGACGTTCTTGATGCCAGCAAGCTCGAAGAGGGGACGCACAGCGCCGCCGGCGATAACGCCGGTACCCTCGACAGCGGGCTTGATGATGATGCGGCCGGCACCAAAGTGGCCGAGAACCTCGTGCGGGATGGTGCCCTGCTCGGTCACCGGCACGTGGAACATGTTCTTCTTGGCATCGAGAGACGCCTTGGAGATGGCCAGGGGCACCTCAGCGGACTTGCCCATGCCAACGCCGACGTTACCCTTGCCGTCGCCAACGACGACGAGAGCGACGAGGCTCATGCGACGACCACCCTTGACGGTCTTCGACACGCGGTTGATGTAAACGACGCGCTCCTCGAACTCGGAGGCCTCGCGCTGCTGCTTCTGATTACGAGCCATGTGCTACATACCTCCTAGAACTCGAGACCGGCGGCACGAGCACCGTCGGCGAGGGCCTTGACGCGGCCATGGTAGATACGGCCACCGCGATCGAAGGCGACCTTGGTGATGCCGGCCTCGATGGCGCGCTTGCCAACGAGCTGACCGACCTTCTCCGCAGCCTCCTTGTTCGAGGTGTGGGTGCCCTTGAACTCGGCCTCGAGGGTCGAGGCAGAGACGAGCGTCAGGCTGGAGCCCTTGCTGTCGTCGATGATCTGGGCATAGATGTTGGCGTTAGTACGGGTCACGCGAAGACGCGGACGCTCGGAGGTACCCGAGACCTTGCCGCGAACACGACGCTGACGACGCTTGAGGCCTTCCAGCTTCGCCTTATGCTTGTTCATACGTAAACTCCTAAAAAGGTTGATCTTGCCAGCACCTGACGGGGTGCTGGTCTTATGCGAGTGAGTCGGTTACGACTACTTGGCGGCCTTACCCAGCTTGCGGCGGATGTGCTCGCCAACGTAGTGGATACCCTTGCCCTTGTAAGGCTCGGGAGGACGATGGCCGCGGATCTCAGCGGCGATCTGACCGACCTGCTGCTTGTTGATACCCTTGACGTTCACGTGGGTGTTGTCGGGAACCTCGAAGGTGATGCCCTCGGGAGCCTCGACGATCACGGGGTGCGAGAAGCCCAGGGAGAACTCGAGGTTCTTGCCCTTCTGCTGCACGCGGTAACCGACGCCGGCGAGCTCGAGCTTCTTCTCGAAGCCCTCGGAAACGCCAACAACCATGTTGTGGATGAGGGCGCGGGTGAGGCCGTGGCGGGCACGGGTCTCACGCTCGTCGTCGGGACGGGAAACGGTGAGGACGTTGTCCTCGACGTTGATAGCGAGCTTCTCATAGATATCGAGCTCGAGCTGGCCCTTGGGGCCCTTGACGACAACGTTGTTGCCGTTGACTGCCACTTCGACTCCGGCGGGAATCTGGACAGGCTTATTACCGATACGAGACACGGTGATCTCCTTTCCTTCTACCTACCGAGCGAATTACCAGACGTAAGCGATGATCTCGCCGCCGACGTTGTGCTTGCGAGCATCGCGGTCGGTCATGACGCCATGGCTGGTGGAAATAATGGCGGTACCAAGGCCACCGCGGACGCGGGGCATGTCGGCAACGCCGGTGTACTTACGCAGGCCCGGCTTGGAAATGCGGCGGATGCCGTTGATGACCTTAGCCTTCTTGGGACCATACTTAAGCGTGATGTGCAGAGTCTTCTGGGGAACGGTGTCCTCGACATCGTAGCCCTCGATGTAGCCCTCCTCGTGCAGAACACGAGCGATCTCGACGAGCTTCTTGCTGCTCGGCATGGAGACCGTGGCCTTGTTCACAGAGTTAGCGTTACGGATGCGCGTAAGCATATCTGCGATCGGGTCTGTAAGGTTCATACAGATTCTCCTTCGTTCTTGATGAACACGTGCTCTTGGTTCTTCGCCGCCCTTAACGGCAAAGCCTTTTTAGCGCGTTTTCCCTGTTCCAAACTGATGCTTGAAACGCTGGTAGTGACTTACCAGCTGGCCTTCTTAACGCCGGGAAGCTCGCCCTTGAGTGCAAGCTCGCGGAAGCAGACACGGCACAGGCCGAACTTGCGGTACACAGAGTGCGGACGGCCGCAGCGCTGGCAGCGCGTGTACTCACGAGTAGAGAACTTCTGCTTGCGATTGCACTTGACGATCATCGATGTCTTAGCCACTTATATCCTCCTCACATAGAGTATTGTTCGCCCCAAGCGCCGCCCCCTTCTGGGAACGGCGCTCATAGGGCAGGTGAACCTATTTCTTGAACGGGAAACCGAAGGCGTCCAGAAGGGCCTTGGCCTCCTCATCGGTGTTGGCGGTGGTCACGAAAGTGATGTCCATACCACGCTGGTGATCGACGGAGTCGAAGTCGATTTCGGGGAAGATGAGCTGCTCGGTGACGCCCATGGAGAAGTTACCACGGCCGTCGAAGCTCTTGGCGGAGATGCCGCGGAAGTCGCGGATACGGGGGATTGCGACAGAGGTCAGACGATCGAAGAACTCCCACATACGGTCGCCACGCAGGGTAACCTTGCAGCCGATCGGCATACCAGCGCGCAGGCGGAAGGTAGCGATGGACTTGCGGGCACGGGTGATCATCGGCTGCTGGCCGGTGATGGCGCGCAGGTCGCGCACGGCACCGTCGATGGCCTTGGAATCGGTAGCGGCCTCGCCGACACCCATGTTCACGACGATCTTCTCAAACTTGGGGATCATCATGACGTTCTCGTACTGGAACTTGTCCTGAAGCTGCTGCTTGACCTCGTTGTTGTACTTGGTCTTCAGACGCGGCACATACTTCTCTTCTGCCATTGTTCACTCCTTCTTGGGGTTTTAAGCACGGGGCGTGGCCACGATGGGTTGTCCTCGTGCCTCCTGGCTGCATCCGCGCCGCTCATGGCATTACGCGGTTTGGACTCGACACAGCAGGAGCCGACAAAACAATCGGTACTATACGCGCATCGGGAGCGTTTTTCCAGAAAAACCTCGTCTGCCTGCACAACTCCACAACTCCCCCGCACAAATGGGTCCCAAAAAGCAGTTGCGGTGAAATAGGGACTGTTTGACGGTTTAGAAGGCTTAAACAGTCCGTATTCCACCGCAACTCATATATGGGGCGTTATTTTTGGTGGGGCAGGACCAGGTTGAGGACGACGGCGACAAGCGCGGCGACGGCAATAGAGGATCCGCCAAAGACGGTGCCGACCCATGCGGGGAATCCAGCGCCAGCAAGCGCGCCGGCCGTGCGCTCAATGCCCGTGCCAAAGGCGATAGAGAGACCCATGAGCGTGGTATCGCGCTGAGACAGGCCGTGGCGGGCAAACATGACCACACCGTTCATGCCAATGGTCGCGAACACGCCGATCGTGGCGCCGCCGATGACCGGCTGCGGAATAGACGTGAGCACCGCCGCACACTTGGGCAGCAGGCCCGCGATGAGCAGGATGGCAGCCGCAAGCGTAAAGACCATGCGGTTGACGACCTTGTTCTCGGCGATAATGCCCACATTCTGGCCAAAGGTTGCCGTGGGGACGCCGCCAAAAAAGCCTGACAGCATACCGACCAGGCCGTTGGCGATCAGGCCACCCGAGATCTGGCTATCGGTCGCAGGGGTATCGAGCGCAGCGGACGACACGGCGGCAAACTCGCCCATGACCTGTACTGCGTTGACAATGGCGACAACGCCCACAACGGCGCACGCGGCCGGGTCGAACACCAGGCGATGGGCGCCCAGGGCCGGCGGGGCGAACCAGCTGGCGGTCGCGATGGCCGAGAAATCGACCATGCCCAACACCGCAGCCAAAACAAAGCCCGCGCAGATACCAGCCAGGATGCTGCCCAGCCTAAGCGCGCCCTTGCCGTAGTTGCCAGCCATAAAGGTGACGACGAACGTCACAAGTGCGACGGCCCAGTTGGTGACACTGCCAAAATCGGCCGCGCCCTCCCCGCCCGCCATGGAGGCAACTGCCACTGGGCATAGCGACAGGCCAATGACAAAGATGACGGTGCCAAGCACCGGGGCCGGAAACAGAAAACTCACGCGCCTAAACAGTAGGCCGAAGAGCGCGACGAGCGCGCCGCCGATTACCTGGGCGCCCAGTACGGCCTCAAAACCAAGCTCAAGACCGACTGCCTTGAGCGCCGGCACGAAGGTAAAGCTCGCACCCATCACAATGGGCAGGCCCGAACCGACGACACCTTTTATGGGAAACTGTTGAAGGAAAATGTCAATCGCCGAGAGGACGAGCGACGCCTGGATGACAGCGGCTTCCTCTTGAGGGGTAAAGCCACAGACCGACGCGATAATGATGGCGGGCGTGACGATACCCGCGAATGCCGCCAGCACATGCTGCAGTGCATGGGGTAATACCTGCACAAACGAAACTTTTCCCGTACGCTCGAACAGGGCATCCCCTGCTGCCGACTCTGCCATTTGCGCCTCCCATACCCTAGGCAGCGGCCCCATGCCGCTCAACGGTCGGACATTATAGGGCATATGGCACAGGTAGCATTTTGACCCGCATGCGGCAGAGGGCTGGGGCAGCTCATTTGGGATGCGACTAGCGCTTGCGGGGGACGAGTTTGGTGCGACGCAGGTGGATCATCTCGGCGGCGATGGAGATGGCGATCTCCTCGGGGTCCTCGGCCTCGATGGCGACACCGATCGGCAGGTGCAGCTCGTCGATCTGGCCCTGCGTGAAGCCCTCCTGCTCCAGGCGGGCGCGCACAAAGGCGGTCTTGCGGCGCGAGCCCAGGCAGCCCAGATAGGCGGGTTTAGCGCGCATGGCCTGAATCACCACGTCGATATCGGACTTGTGACCCGCCGTGGCGACGACCACCAAGTCGCGCGGGCCGATGGGGCACAGCTCGCTCAGGTTCTTATAATCGACCAGACGACGGTCGTAGACGCCGGGCACCCATTCGGGGGTCAGCGTGCCGGGGCGGTCGTCGCAAGCCACGACGGCAAAGCCCGCCGCTGTGAGCACCCGCGCCGTCGCAGCGCCCACGTGGCCGCAGCCAAAGATATAGGTCAGGCCCTCGGGGCAGAGCGTCTCGATGTGCGCCGGGGGAATCTCGGAGGCGGCGTTGGTGTAGGTGACGTTGCTCCCCTCTTCCGCCAGCGAAAGCCCGGGGCAGCCCGCAATGGTGCGGCGCGATTCCTCGCCATGGTACTCGGCCACATCGCCCTCGAGCGCGCTCGCGATAAACGGCTCAAAGTCGATGGCGAAGTCACCGATGCGCCGATACGCCAGCACATTGGCAATCTCCTGGAACAACGGTGCCTTGGTCGCGTCCAGGTGCAGATAGCACAGGCAGATAGCTCCGCCGCAAATCATGCCGGTATCGGAGTTCTCGCCGCCCATGGTGTAGCGGACCAGACGCGATTTACCCCCGGCCAGGAGCTCGCGCGCCTCATCCAGTGCAAAGAGCTCAATTTTGCCGCCGCCGATGGTGCCCGCCTGGCTGCCATCGGCAAAGACGGCCATCCAGGCGCCCACGCCGCGCGGCGACGACCCTGCCGTGCCGGCAACTACCACCAGCTCGCACGTCTTACCAGCCTTCAGAGCGCCAAGCGCAGCATTCACCACATCGAGCTTTTCCATTGCAATTTCCTATCCCTGGAATACACCGGTGAGCATGGCGAGCGCCTCGAGCACGCCGCCGCCGACCGACGTCGCCTTGTCCGAAATATAGTTGATGTAGCTGGCATCGCCGCGCGGGTCGACGTCGGCACATTTAAAGCCCTCGGTCACCCGCACGCCGTTCGCCAAAAGCCCGCGCAGACAGCCATCGATCTGCGTGCACATGGGTGTGTCTCCCGCGTAGCCAATCACGTCTCCGGCGCTCACGATGTCGCCGATTGCGCGGTCGGACCGAAACACGCCGGCGGCGGGGCTGTGGATAACTCGTTCCTTGCCATAGCCGGCGATGACGCCCGGCACGCCCGTGTTGGGCTGGGGCGAACCTTGGGTAATGACGCGGCCCAAAAAATGCCCGCGCATGGTTTCGACCGCTGCGTCGCAGTCAACCGGCGCGGTGAAGCCCGGTCCCACGGCAATAACGACAGGCGCCATATCGCGCGTGGTGCCCAAGTTGCGCTTGGCCAGAATCGCGTCCACCACGGCCGCGGGCTTCAGTTCGTCGAGCATCTTGGCCTGGGGGTCTACCACGACGGCGACGTCTCCGGCCTCGGTAATTGCAAGCACCTCTGTCGGCGTCTGCGCCAAGCGGGCGCAAATACCCTCGACCTGGACCTCGCCCAAGCGAATGGCCTCGCAAAAACTGATTGTACGACGGATGCACGTGGGAACCGCGATATCGGCCATAACGACCGACACGCCGGCGCGCACCAAACGGGCAGCGACACCCGTGGCGATATCGCCGGCGCCGCGAACATAAACGAGCATTCCCGGGGCACCTCCCTGTGCTACGGTTTGAGCAGAGCAAAAGCGGTTCGACCGCTACTCTGATGATTATTTATTATCACAGTATTATACGGCGGTGAACAAATGGAAACGGTTAGCGGCAATCTTGCCTCGGCGCTCAGGATCGAGCCGGGCATTACCGCAATTATCGGCAGTGGCGGTAAGTCGACCTTGCTAAAGACGCTGGGTCTCGAGCTCATGCGCGCTGGCGGCCGCGTGCTCCTCTGCACCACCACGCACATGTTTCCCGTCGCCGGCGTGCCGTGGGACGGGTCAAACCGTCGCCTGGATGCCGCGCCTTGGAAGCCGGGTGCCGCGCATGCCCCCGGCTGCACCTGCGAGGCCTGCGCGGGCCTTGTGCGCGGAAGCATCTGCCAGGCAGGCGTCTTGGACCCGGAGACAGGCAAGCTCTCCGCCCCCGCTGAGCCGCTCGACCAGCTGGCGCAGCGCTTTGACTATGTGTTGGCCGAGGCAGATGGCAGCAAGCGACTCCCGCTCAAGGCGCATGCCGCCTGGGAGCCGGTAATTCCCGCCGCCACGGCAAACGTTGTCTGGGTCGTCGGCGCCTCAGGGCTGGGCAAGCCCGTCGCCAAGGTTGTCCACCGCCCCGAGCTCTTCTGCGAGCGCTGCGGCTGCGAGCCCACCGACGCTGCCACCCCAGAGCGCGTCGCCATGGTGCTCAATGCC
Source organism: uncultured Collinsella sp. (assembly GCA_937922225.1). Classification (GTDB taxonomy): domain Bacteria; phylum Actinomycetota; class Coriobacteriia; order Coriobacteriales; family Coriobacteriaceae; genus Collinsella. The sequence goes on along the minus strand of CAKZUZ010000024.1, from coordinate 62,716 downwards.
GAGCTGCAGATGTTGAACCTCGACAATGCCCGCATCATGCTCAACCAAGTCGACACGCTCAGCGACCCGGCCATGGCAGATCGCTTTGAGGCAGCCCTCGACCGCCCCCTCATCGCCAGCAGCCTCCAGCGGTAGCCCTCCTGTTAGCGGGGGACGTAGCGGCCGGGTTGGGCTCCGGTGGGCTCGCCGTCGCGCGCAGCCAGCACGCCGTTCACAAAAACGGCCTTGGCACGACCATGTGCCTCAAAGCCCTCGAGCGGCGTGTAGTCCACAGCCTGATGCTGCGTCGCCGCGCTAATGGTCCAGCGCGCCTGGGGATCCCATACGCACACGTCGGCATCGGAGCCCTCGGCCAGACAGCCCTTGCGCGGATACATGCCAAAGACGCGCGCCGGGTTCTCGCTCATCAAGCGGCACAGATCCTCGGGGCCCAGCTGTCCCTCAAAGCTCGTAGCGATCGCGACGGGGCGATGCTCCACACCGGGCCCGCCGTTGGGAATCGCGCGAAAGTCATCGCGCCCGCGGTCCTTTTGCCCGTGCAGGTTAAAGCTGCAGTGGTCGGTCGCAATCGTATCGATCTCGCCGGCCACAAGCGCCTCGCGCAGTGCCGCACGGTCGCCGGCATGGCGCAGCGGCGGGCTCATCACATACTTGGCGCCCGCAAAGCCGTCCTCGCCCTGCTCCAAGTAGCGCGTATCGTCGAGCATCAGATATTGAGGACAGGTCTCGACATAGATGTTCTTCTGCCCGCGCGCTTTGGCAGCGCGAATGGCCTCGAGCCCCAACTTGGTCGAAAGGTGTACCACGTTGACCGGTGCGTCGCCGGCCAGGTGTGCCAGATACAGCAGACGGCTCACGGCCTCGGCCTCGCACACATCCGGACGGCTGAGCGCATGGCCCTCGGGCCCGTGGATACCCTGCTCAAACACGCGCTTCTGCAGCTCATTCACCAGCGTACCGTTCTCGCAATGCACGCACAGTATGCCGCCAATACGCTTGAGTTCCTCCAGCACCTCGAGCGTCTCGGCATCGTCCAGGCGCAGATGATCGTAGGCAAAGTAGGTCTTGAACGACGATACGCCCGCCTCGCGCATGGCCGAGAGGTCGGCGCGGTTGCGCTCGTTCCACTCGGCGAGTGCCATATGAAAGGCGTAGTTGGCCGTGCAGGTTCCGTCGGCGCGGCGATGCCACTCGGCCAAGGCATCGGGCATGGTCACGCCGCGATCGGCCGTCGCGTAGTCCACGATGGTCGTCGTACCGCCGCAGGCAGCCGCACGCGTACCGGTCTCAAAGCTATCGGCCGTCCAGTCCATGCCGGTCCAGCACTGCATGTGCGTGTGCCCATCGATAAAGCCCGGGAACACCCAGCAGCCCGCAGCATCCTCGACGGTATCGCCCTCGGCCGGCTCAATCGCCGCGGCAATCCGTACGATCTTATCGCCATCCATGGCAAGATCGGCGCGGCGAAGCCCTTGGGGCGTCACGAGTGCGCCGTTTTTGATGATGATCATAATTGCTCCTTATTGATTGATGCAGTTGGCCACGCGATCAAAATACGAGCAGGCGGCGATATGCTCCGTTATGCGTCGCTGTCCCTTGACGGTATCGACGTCCCACAGCTCGTAGGCACGCGCCTCGACCAGCACCACGTCGGTACGGTCCTTGAGGATCGAACCGCCGCCGTCCTTACCCTCAAGACACATAAGTGCATCGAACAGTTCCACCGGAAAGAGCACCGGGCTCGAAGGCTCACCGTTGCACGCAAGACGCACCGGATACTTGCGGCCACGCTCATCAAACGCGCGAACCATGGCCTCAAAAGAATCCGAACTCACGAGCGGCTGGTCGCCCGGCAAAAAGAGGCAACCCTTCCAGCCGCGGCTCGCCCCCCACGAAAGGCCCGCACGGACGCTTTCGCTCCTGAGCTTGCCATCGTGCAGCACGCACGGGCAATGCTTGTCCTCGCAAATCTGGGCGACCTCGGGCCAACGTGTCGAAACCACGACGTCAAAGCCCCGGGGAACCGAATCGATAGTCCGGGCAATCAGCGGCTTGCCATAGATATCGGCAAGCATCTTGTTAGAGCCAAACCGCTTGCCCTCGCCCGAAGCCATAATGACGCAACCGAGTTTCATGGCGATACCTCCCCTGAAACCATCGTACCCATAACTCGCGTCGCGGGGCATCTACATCGAAAGCGCTTATCCCGCACGCCCACGATGCAAAAAGGGGCACCCCGCCGGTTGGCAGAGCGCCCCCTTTACATGGCTTACCTCAGCGCGGCTTTAGGCCTGGAACCAACGGGCGGTGTTGCGCTCGTCGAGGGCCTTGAGGGTAGCGGCGGGATCGGCAACCTTCTGCAGGAACATCATGGCTGCGATGGCGTACGGCTTGTAGCTGGCCTCCTTGTACATGCCCACGCGGTGCATGTCAAAGACGTCGGCATTGACCTCGCCGTGCTCGCAGGAGACACCGGAGATGTCGGCGGGCAGCGGGTGCATAAAGATGGTGTCCTGGCCGTTGGCGGTCTTCTCCATGAGCTCGGTCGTGGAGCACCAGTCCTGATGGGTGGCGTTCTGAGCGAGCAGCTCCTTCTCGAGCGCTGCGATGCCGGCGTCGTCGCCCTCGGCGTACAGGTTGGTACGCTTCTCCATGGCGGCAAACGGAGCCCAGCTCTTGGGGATCACGATGTCGGCGCCCTCGAAGGCCTCGGCCATGGTGTTGACCTGCTTAAAGGTGGTGCCGGACTCGGCGGCATAGCCCTTGGCGCGCTCGACGACCTCGGGCATGAGGTCGTAGCCCTCGGGGTGGGCCAGGGTGACGTCCATGCCAAAGCGGGGCAGCAGGCTGATCAGCGACTGCGGGCAGGACAGCGGCTTGCCGTAAGAGGGCGAGTAGGCCCAGGTAACGGCAACCTTCTTGCCCTTGAGGTTCTCGAGGCCGCCAAACTCGTTGATGAGGTAAAGCATGTCGGCAGAGGACTGCGTGGGGTGGTCGGAATCGGACTGCAGAGAGATGAGCGTGGGACGGTGATCCAGAACGCCGTCCTCGTAGGCCTGCTGGACAGACTCGGAGACCTCGGCCATGTAGGCGTCGCCCTTGCCGATGTACATGTCGTCGCGGATGCCGATGACGTCGGCCATGAAGGAGATCATGGTAGCGGTCTCGCGGACGGTCTCGCCGTGAGCGATCTGGGACTTCTTCTCGTCCAGGTCCTGCAGCTCAAGGCCGAGCAGGTTAGCGGCCTTGGAGAAGGAGAAGCGCGTACGGGTGGAGTTGTCGCGAAACAGGGAGACGGCCAGACCCGAATCGAAGATCTTGGACGAAACGTTGTTCTCGCGCAGCTCGCGCAGGGCGTCAGCGACGATGTAGAGCGCCTTGAGCTCATCGGTGGTCTTATCCCAGGTGTGCAGGAAGTCGCTGCCGTACATGCCCTTAAAATCGAGGCCGTTCAGCTGCTCGACGAGCTCGGTAAACTTGGCGTCCATGTAAATATCCTTTCCAAAGATGAAACGATTGCAATGAGTAGATGTGCTCCGGCATGCGCGTGTGGCTAGAACATGCAGAGCGCTATGACGAGGACCCGCTACCGTTGAGGAAGCATGGGAGATAACGACCGCGGGCCCCAAGTCAACAGGGGGTGCCGGGGACACGAGCGGCCCCCGGCTCAACAAGATCAAGGAATGGGACTAGTCGATCTTGTTGTTGGTCAGACCGGCGCGGAACACGGTGGCGTCGCCATCGGCCTGGCTCGGATCGTAGAGGTTCAGGGCAGCCACATACATGGCGGCAGCGGTGACCAGGTCGTCCTTGTAGGTGACCTCGTTGGGAGCGTGAGCCTGAGACTCGGCACCCGGGCCAAAGCCGACGCAGGGGATGCCATAGCGACCCTGGATGGAAACGCAGTTCGTGGAGAAGGTCCACTTGTCGCACAGCGGACGACCGGTGCGCTTGTCCATGCTGGGCTCGCAGCCGATGCGCTCGTCACCGAACATGGCCTTGTGGGCGTCGACGAGGGCCTTGACGTGCGGAGCGGTCTCCTTGTTGATCCACGTGGGGAAGTAAGCCTCGGTCTCGTAGACCTCGCCGGTCCAGGACGGACGGTCGTACATGTACATGGAGACCTTCACGTCGTTGCCGTACTTCTTGGCGGCCGGCAGGTTACGGATCTCGTCCAGGCAGGACTCCCAGGTCTCACCGGCGGTCATGCGACGGTCGATGGAGATGGCGCAGGAGTCAGCGACAGCGCAGCGGCTGGGGCTGGTGTAGAAGATCTGGCTGACGGTGCAGGTGCCGCGGCCCAGGAAGCGGGCGTCCTCGAAGTGCTCGGGGTTGTACTTGGGGTCGAGCATCTTGACGAGGCCCTTGATGTCGGTCGACTCGTCACAGCCGTTGTTGTTGAGGGCGCGGACGTCGGCGATGATGTCGGCCATCTTGTAGATGGCGTTGTCGCCGCGGTCGGGAGCGGAGCCGTGGCAGGAGGTGCCGTGAACGTCGACGCGGATCTCCATGCGGCCGCGGTGACCGCGATAGATGCCGCCGTCGGTGGGCTCGGTGGAAATGACGAACTCGGGCTTAATGCCGTCCTTATTGTAGATGTACTGCCAGCACATGCCGTCGCAGTCCTCTTCCTGGACGGTGCCGACGACCATGATCTTGTAGCCCTCGGGGATGAGGCCCATGTCCTTCATCATCTTGGCAGCATAGGTAGCAGAAGCCATGCCGCCCTCCTGGTCGGAGCCGCCGCGGCCGTAGATGATCTCGTCGGTTTCGTAGCCCTCATAGGGATCGGCATCCCAGTTCTCGATGTTGCCGATGCCGACGGTGTCGATGTGGGAGTCGATGGCGATGATCTTGTCGCCCTCGCCCATAAAGCCCATAACGTTGCCCAGGCCGTCGACCTTGACCTCGTCATAGCCAAGGCTCTCCATCTCGGCCTTGATGCAGGCAACAACCTCACCCTCCTCGCAGGACTCAGAGGGGTGAGAGATCATAGCGCGCAGGAAGCGAGTCATATCAGCACGATGAGACTCAGCCGCAGCCTTGATAGCGTCGAAATCGAGTTCTTTAGCCATAACAGTCAACCTTTCTACAAGGGTTTACCTACAGGTAGATATTTCAGATAGATCACTTGTGCCAAGCAGCGTGAGGTCGAGCACCCCACAAGCAAGTAACCATAGGAGGCGGACGGAGGACTTTGCTCCATCGCGAGTTCCGCACGAGCCGGAGAGCACTTAATGTGCTCTCCGTGCGAGCAAGACTGTCCGAGCAGGGAGTAAAGTCCTCCGGCTGCCTCCGGACAGGTCAGTCTGCTAGCAGGTCGGATACTCGCCCTCCCAGACGATGCGACGGTACTGATCCGGATCGGTGTCGCCCTCGGTGGAGAAGCAGAGCACGGAGCTCGTCTTGTCCAGGCCGATGAGCTCCTTGAGCTCGGCGTACTCGGGGTCGAGCATGAGGGTCTCGACTAGGCCGGTGGTCACTGCGCCGGACTCGCCGGAGATGACGCGCGGGTCGCCCTTCTCGGGAGCGCCCAGGGTGCGCATGCCGCGAGCGGTGACCCAGTCGGGGCAGGACACGAAGGCGGTGGTGTGGTTGCGCAGGATATCCCAGCCCAAGATGTTGGGCTCGCCGCAGCACAGGCCGGCCATGATGGAGGGCATGTCGCCGTCCACGATGCGCGGGTCGCCGTCGCCGGCGGCAGCGCCCTTGTACAGGCAGGCGGCAGGCGCGCACTCGACCACGACGAAGGTGGGCGGGTTATCGGGATACAGGTTGGTGAAGTAGCCCACCACGGCGCCGGCGAGCGAACCCACGCCAGCCTGGACAAACACGTGCGTCGGACGGTTGATGGCCATCTCGCGCAGCTGCTCGGCAGCCTCGGAAGCCATGGTGCCGTAGCCCTCCATGATCCAGGACGGGATCTTCTCGTAGCCCTCCCAGGCGGTGTCCTGAACGATGACGCCGCGCTCGCAGGCATCGGCCTCGGCGGCGGCCATGCGCACGCACTCGTCGTAGTTGACCTCTTCGATGGTCACCGTGGCGCCCTCGGCGGCGATGTTATCGAAGCGTGGCTTGGTGGAACCCTTGGGCATGTGCACGACGGCCTTCTGGCCCAGCTTGTTGGCAGCCCATGCCACGCCGCGGCCATGGTTGCCGTCGGTGGCGGTAAAGAAGGTAGCCTGGCCAAAGTCCTTGGCAAGCTGATCGGAGGTCAGGTAATCGAAGGTGCACTCGGCAACGTCCTTGCCGGTCTCGTCGGCAATGTAGTTGGCCATGGCAAACGAACCGCCCAGGACCTTAAAGGCGTTGAGGCCAAAGCGATAGCTCTCGTCCTTAACGCACAGGTTGGACAGGCCCAGGCGCGCGGCCTGGCCATCCAGGCGGGCAAGCGGAGTGACGGTGTACTGGGGGAACGACTGGTGGAAGGCGCGGGCCTTCTTCACGTGGTCGAGGCTCATGATTCCCAAGTGCTTGTCATCGCTCTTGGGCATCGTGTTGCCCGCCCACTGGATCTTATCGGCCATACGGTGAACTCCTTAAGTTCTCTCTTGCCGGCCCCCGCATACGCGTTCCAGCCCGATCCCATTCACACGGCTGAACTTTTATGTGGATGCCAAACAAAAAGTTTGTTAGCACTGTTCTATCACACTTTTTGATTGGTAAACCTAACAAATTGTTTGTTGCCGTAATCGGTACTTTTTCGCCGCCGAACGGTCGCATAACGCAGCGACGCCTTCGTTATTTGCGAACAAGTGTGGTTTATGGCAAAGTGTGCCCAAACTAATTTTTAGGAAGGCACCCATGACCCCCGCACAGATTGAGTTTTATAAGCGCCTTGCACACGGCCTGGCGCTCCAATTTGGCCCCAACTGCGAAGTCGTCGTCCACGATCTGGAGACCGAGGACGTGGACCACTCCATCGTGGTGATCGAAAACGGCCACGTCAGCGGGCGCAAACTGGGTGACGGCCCCAGCCATATTGTGTTTGAGTCCATGCACGAGGGCACCACCGACGTGCACGACCGCGAGCCATACCTCACCAAAACCGCCGATGGCAAGCTGCTCAAGTCCTCGACCATCTTTATCCGCAACGACGAGGGCAAGCCCGTCGGCATTTTGGGCATTAACTTTGACATTACGCTCATGAAGGCTTTTGAGCGCTCGCTCGATGCCTTTACCGGCACCGGCGACACGGGCTACACCGAGCCCGAGCCCATTACCAAGAACATCGGCGACCTGCTCGAGGACCTGCTGCACGAGTGCGAGCAGTTTGTGGGCAAGCCCGCGGCGCTCATGACCAAAGATGAGCGCATTCGCGCCATTGGCTACCTCGACCGTCGCGGCGCCTTCCTCATTTCCAAGTCGAGCGAGCGCGCCTGCGAGTTCTTTGGCATCTCCAAGTACAGCTTCTATAGCTACCTCAATGAGGCCAAGGCGGCGGCCGACGACAAGTAGGCACTCGCCTAGATTGCCCCCCCCTTTTGGGCGCGAGTTCTGGAAAGCTCGAATCCAAGACCGAGCCGCTTGGGAAGTTCCATATAATCGATGTCATTAGCATTTCGAAAGGGTGGAACAGAATGGCGTTGAGCAAGGCATCATGCACCGGTCGCGGATTGATTCCGGCAATTGGTGGACATGTGCACCGCATGTTCGATGAGGGTGAAGACGACCTGTTTTCGCTGAGCCTTGACGACGTGATGAATGATCGCCCGTGGACCGCCGACGAACTCATGGGCGGCGGGGCTCGCCCGTCAAACCCCAATCCCGCACTTGCGCCTAAGCCCGCATCTGTGCCGACTCCTGCGCAGTCGCTTGTTTCGACGCCCGAGGTTAAGGCCGCACCCACTTCGGCGCCCACGCCCGCTCCCCGCCCCGCAAGCGACCCGTCCGAGACGGCGGCATTTCTCGCCGCAGCGACGCGGAGCAAATCGGCCGACAGCACCGTTATGTACAGCGCCCAGCAGTTGCCTGTTCCTGCGGCACGCAAGCCTCCGGTCACAAGGCTCGATGAGCCCGTTGCCCATCAGGTTGCCTACGATTCCTGGGCTGCAGCCGATCTGGATGAGACCTCTACCGGCATGCCAGCGCTCGACGTTCCAGTTAACCCGCTTTTTGCCGCCAACACGAGCGCCGCGGGCTATGAGGGCAGTGCGGCATATTCCGATTATTCCGATGGCTATGCTGGCACCGGTCGCATCGAGACCGAGGATTATGGCACCGCATCGAGCGATTATCTCAACGATCCGTACGCTGCCACGCCTGCACCGGAATATGACCCGGAGGCCGCGTCCGCGCCGGCGTATACCAAAAGCACGGGCGAAGAGCGCTTCGCCGATTATTACGCCGAGGAAAAGGCGCTGCGTTTCTCGGAATTTCCGCAGGCAGTCAAGGTTGCCTTTATCGCCACTATCATTGCCCTGCTCGGTGTCATTGCGTTTGAGGGATTCCAACTGTTCCGCGGCCCCACCCAAGCGGAGTCGGAGACCCAGCAAAAAGAGGACGACAACCAGTACCTAGACATCAACACCCTCAAGGGCGACCCCAACGACGGAAACGACGAGTAGCGAGAGCTGAAGGCGGCCGCAGGATCCCGCATCCAGCACCGGCTTCTAAGTGCTGTTTTGTCATCCAGCTACACTTTTCCGAAGTTTTAAGGTGCCTATTTCGACACTTTTCCGTACTTTTACACGGCTGATTTCGACACTTTTCTGGATGAAAGCCGAATAATCACTTGGGAAACCAACGCCGTTCACGCGTCATTTCGCAGGCGGCGCTTGATTTCTGTCCGTACACGTTGATAGACTTCCTCTTGCCCGCAAGGAGCGGGCGCGTTTTATCCAGAGTCGGGGTAGAGAGTTGGCTCCACGATCCCGACGCCAACCGGCCAAGAGGCACGGTGGCCCTGCCAACATCGATGAAAGGAGTCCGTATGGACAATTTCTCCGTGCGCAGCGAGCGCAATTTCCACAACCTGATCGTCAAGCCAAAACGAATGCATCTTCTAGACGAGCCGAGCGGCTACACCTCGGCTTTGGTGAAGAGCGGCCTCTCCCACCAGATGCGCTTTACCATACAGAAGCTCGAGGAGGAACTCTGTGCTGCTGGCAATCCGCACGTACTGCAGATTCAGCTGCTCGGAGACGACTCGCGCGAGCCGTCTAGCTGGAAGCTCTTTGCCGACGGCGCGTGTGTCGCAAGCGGGTCCGGAGCCTTTGCCCGCGAGCGCTTCTGCGAGGGCGCTGAGGTGTTTCTGGACCTGTGTCGCGACGCCGTACGCACAGCCGAGCTGCGTCAGTGGAGCCAAAGGGAGTACGAGCTGCTGAGTGCAGCGGGCGGGATTGCGGAAGTGCAGGTAGGCGGACCGAGCCACTCGTCATACTGATTGACGCTTCGATTCAAACAGCAGGGCGGAGTCGCGCTTACAGCGCTGCCATGCCAAACCGAATGGCGTTCTCAAAAGGCCTACCCCCTCCGCCTTCAGCTTCAGCAGCAGGTCGCTCGACCCGGGGCACTTGTCGGAAAGGCGCATCCGGGCTCGCTCGCCCATCCCCCACCGCTGGCGGACTTCCTGGGCGCGCGGGCTCACGCGGTAGTCCCCGTCCATCATCTGCTTGAGCAGCTTGGCGGTCACGCGCGCATCGGCCAGAGCGCTGTGGGCGTGCCCCGTCGACTCGTCAAACTCGATGCCAGACCACGTCGCCGCGTCGCCCAACGAGACGCGCCCATGGCTGCCCACGTCCATAATCGAGGTGTAAAACGCCTGCAGGTCGGCCCAGTCCGAAGGAAATGCGGCAAGGTCGATGTGCTTTGCCTGGCACTCGGTCAAAAGCTGTCGACGATCCGTCCCGCTCCAGCAAACTATCTGAGCGGAGTAGCGACCGATCCAATCGCTGAGCCTTTTGATCACCGTGTAGAGCGGATCGGCCATCGCGGTGTCCACGGTCGATATCCCTGTAAGCTCGCGGACGGGAAACGCAACGCCTTCGGTAAATTCCGTCTGTACAAACTGCGAGAACTCGCCCATAACGTTGCCGTGGTAATCGAGCTTGACGGCGCCGGCCTCGATAATCTCATTGCACAGTCCACGGCGCTGACGCTGCTTTGGCACCGGCGCAAACTCAAAGTCCAGCACGATCTGGCGCGCAAAGTTCGTCGTATCGATAGCCGAGACACCCGGCATCTTTTCAGCTGACACGGTTAGGGCCTCTCTCCGTTGCTTGCCGCTCGTTTCTCGAACGGTCATATCACAGCAAGTGTAGCTGCCCGTGCGGACACAAAATTGCGCGGCGGCGCCGTTGCGGGTCCTGGAACGCATGTTCCATTTGAGGCTCTGCAGCGCATCCCATTCTGAGCGCTCATTTCGGGACGCAGTTTCCGCTCTAAGCAAAAGGCCCCGGCTCGCGATGGAGCCGGGGCCAAAGGCGCAGCGTATGCAGTTGATGCTGAGCATGGACAGCCCGTCAGTAATGGCCGTCCGCGCTCTACTCTACCCGCGGTGACGAGCGCGGCTGTACGGCGTATCCACCATGGGCAGATCCGGACGCAGCTTGCCGTCGAATGCGCGGTAGGCGTTCTGCACGGCGGGCGCCGTGGGGATCGTTGCGATCTCTCCAATGCCCTTGCCGCCGTATGCCACGGGCAGCAGCTCGTCCTTCTCCACGTAGATGGCGTGGATATCCGGAATCTCGGGCGCACGGAACAGCCCGAGCGTGCCGTACCTTGCCTGGGGTACGCAGTCCTTGAGCGGCCAGTCCTCGGTCAGCGCATAGCCCATACCCATGAGCACGCCGCCTTCGATCTGACCCTGGATGGAGATGGGGTTGACCACCTTGCCGGAATCGTGTGCGGCATAGACCTCGCTCACGCGGCCGCCATCATCCAGAATGACCACATGTGTGGCAAAACCGTAGCAGATGTGGCTCTTGGGGTTGGGGACGTCGGCGCCCAGTTTGTCGGTCGGTTCCAGGTACACGTAGCCAAACTCGCAGCCCTCGAGCGCCTTGATGGCGGTCGTGGGATCTTGAGGATGCATACCCTGGCCGGCGACGAGTTCTTGCGTGCGCAACTGGTAGGCGCGACCGTCGTCGTACTCGATCTTGACGCCGTCGCCATGCGCACTCACGGGAGCATCGGGCGCAGGTTTGCCGGCCTCGATGCCAACCATGGCATCGCGCAGCAGGAAGGCGGCACCGCGCACGGCCTCGCCGGTCACGACCGTCTGACGCGAGCCAGACGTGGTGCCGGAGTCGGGAGCGTTCTCGGTGGAGCACTCGCCGTTGGCAATGCAGCTCAGCGGCAGACCGCACGCCTCGGCAACGTCCTGCAAAAAGACGGTGTTACAGCCCTGGCCGATGTCGGACGTGGCGGCGTAGACCACGGCGCGGCCATCCTCGACGCGAATCTTGCAGCGACCGGCATCGGGTAGACCCACGCCCACGCCGGCGTTCTTCATGGCGCAGGCAATACCGGCGTGTCCGGGATGCGCATAGTAGGCATCCTTGACCTCGAGCAGTGTCTCCTTCAGCGCCGTGGAGCAATCGGCAATCTGGCCGTTGGGCAAAACCTCGCCCGGCTCGATGGCGTTTCGGTAGCGGATCTCCCACGGATCCAGGCCGACCTTCTCGGCCAGCAGGTCGATCAGGCTCTCGAGTGCAAACTCGGACTGGCACACGCCAAAGCCGCGGTACGCACCGGCGGGCGGGTTGTTGGTGTAGTAGCCAAAGCCGCGGATGTCAGTGTTCTGGTACTTGTAGGGACCGACGGCGTGCGTGCAGGCGCGCTCGAGCACCGGGCCGCACAGCGACGCGTAGGCGCCGGTATCAAAGTTGATCTCACATTCCAGGCCGGTAAAGTTGCCCTCGGCGTCGCAGCCCAGCGTAAAGGTACCGTCCATGGCATGACGCTTGGGATGGAACGCGAGCGACTCGGCACGCGTGAGCTTGCACTTCACAGGACGCTGGAACTTATATGCGGCGAGCGCGGCCAGGTGCTGGATGGACACGTCCTCCTTGCCGCCAAAGCCGCCACCCACGAGCATGGTCTCGACGACCACGCGCTCGGGCTCGTTGTCCCAGCCAAACATATGGGCGCACTCTTTGCGCGTATCGTAAGCGCCCTGGTCGGTCGACTGCACCTTGACGCCGTTCTTGTACGGGAAGGCGACGGCGCACTCGGGCTCCAAGAAGGCATGCTCGGTAAAGGGCGTGGTAAAGCGCTGCGTCACGGTAAACGCGCTCTCGGCCAGCGCCTTGGCGGCATCGCCGCGCGTCACATGGCGGCTCTGACACACGTTGTCCTTGAGCTCCACCGTTTTGCCAAAGGCAAAGAAGCTGTCGTGCAGGCGCGGGGCGTCGGCAGCCCTGGCCTCGACAATGTTGCGCACGGGCTCCAGCGGCTCGTAATCGATCTTTACGAGCTTCTTGGCCTTCTCGAGCGTCGCCTCGTCCTCGGCAACCACCAGCACAATGGCATCGCCCACGCAACGGGTGATATCGCCCGCCGCAATCATGACGTCCCAGTCCTGGATAAGGTGGCCGACCTGGTTGACCGGCACGTCCTCGGCGCGCAGGATCCCCACCACGCCGGGCAGGGCCTCGGCCTTGGAGGTGTCGATGGAGAGCACGCGGGCGCGCGGATACTTGGAGCGCACGGCGCTGGCATAGGTCAGGCCCGGCTGATCGAGCTCGTCGATATCATCGGGGTACTTGCCCTCGCCGAGCACCTTCTTGCGCACGTCGATACGGAAGGCGCGCTTGCCCACACCGTAGTCGTCGCCGCGCTCCAGGCCCTCGTCAATCTGCTTTTCGCCGCGAAGCACCGCAGCGGCCAGCGAAATGCCCTCGATAATCTTTTTGTAGCCGGTGCAGCGGCAGACGTTGCCGCGGATGGCGTACTTGATCTGCTCCTCGGTGGGCTCGGGGTCCTCGGCGATGAGCGCCGCGCCCGCCATGACCATGCCGGGGATGCAAAAACCGCACTGCACGGCGCCCACGGCGCCAAAGGCGTACACAAAGGCCTCGCGCACGTCCTCGGGCAGGCCCTCGACGGTCACGATGTTGCGGCCGGCGGCAAGGGCGGTGGTCAGCACGCACGCCTTGACGGCCGCACCGTCCACATGAATGGTGCAGGTGCCGCAAGCGCCCTCGGAGCAGCCGTCCTTGGCGGAGTGAATGTGCAGGTCGTCGCGCAGGTAGCGCAGCAGCGGTTTGTTTTGGGTCGTCGTGCGCTCGACGCCGTTAACGGTAAAAGTGAATTCCTGTGCCATGGTGATTCCCTTCTACACGCCGGCGGCGATGCCGGTGCGGTCGTGGATGGCGCCATGCGGGCAGACGACGGCGCACATGCCGCACGACAGGCAGTCCGCACCGTCGATATGGGCGCAGTTGTCCTCGATGCGGATAGCGCCGGCAGGGCACTTTTTGGCGCACATGCCGCAACCGATGCAGCTCGTGTCGCAGATCTTGCGCGCAATGGCACCCTTATCGGTGTTGTTGCAGCGCACCAGGATGTTCTGGTAGCCGGGAACGAAGGCAATCACGCGCTGCGGGCATGCCATGCCGCACAGGCCACAGCCCGTGCACTTGGAGCGATCCACGCGGGCGATGCCGTCGACCAGCGCAATGGCACCGTGGGGGCAGGCCGTGACGCAGGCGCCACAGCCAATGCAGCCTTCGCTGCAGCGGGCGTCGCCGCCTGCGGAGGCACAACCGCTTCCGCAGGCAACGTAGGCCACGTTATGTTGAATGGATTTGGCCATAAAAGACTCGCCTATTTCTTAAGAAGGTACGGATAGCTGTCGCGCACGGCCTTGATGGTCAGGCGGACGGCCTCGGGCAGACCGGTGTTGACGGCATCGACCGAGACGGTGCGGACCGTGCCGGCGACGCGGACCTTAAAGTGATCCTCGTCCACGGCCAGGAAACCCTCGTTCTCGGAGTTCTCCATGTCCTGCTCGTTCCAGAACAGGGTGAGCTTGTCCTTGTAGGGACGGCCCTCCTGGTAGGGGCAGAACACAGCGCAGTTGCCACACTCGTTGCACATGCCATCGACATGTACCACCTGATGCTTGGCCAGGCCCGGCACCTTAATGGCAACGTTGGCGCGGTTGGGGCACACGTCGCAGCAGACCTCGCACACCGAGCCGCAGCCCAGGCAGCGGGTCTTGGTGCAGTTGCGCTTGTCACGGCACAGCGACCCCTTGCGCTCGTAGCAGGTGTCCTCGCGACCGGCCTGCTCGTTGCAGTCGGCGTACTTGTTAAAGTCCACGCCGGCGATGGCACGGGCGACCTCGGCGGCATCGGCGATAGCCTCGACCACGGTGGCAGGACCGCGGCGACAGTCGCCCGCAGCCCAGACGCCCTCGATGCCGGTGGAGGTGGCGGCAAGGCGGCCGCGACGGTCGTGCTCGACGCCCGCGTCATCGTACAGGCTGGCATCGATGCCCTCGCCCACGGCGCAAATCACCGTGGTGGCGGAAAGCTCGACGGTCTCGCCCGTGGCGACGGGGCTGCGACGGCCGCTTGCATCAGGCTCGCCAAGTTCCATGACGTCGCAGGTCAGCACGGCGCCGTTGAGCGCCTTGGGCGCCAGCAGCTCGCAGAACTCAACGCCGTCGGCAAGAGCAAGATCGAGCTCTTCCTCGTCGGCGGGCATCTGCTTCTTGGTGCGGCGATACACCAGGCGCACGTTCTTCACGCCGGCCAGGCGCTTGGCCACGCGAGCCGCGTCCATGGCGGTGTTGCCGGCGCCAATGACCACGACGTCCTCGCCCAGCTCGAGCTTCTCGCCCTTCTTGGCGGCCTCGAGGAACTCCAGCACGTCGAGCTCGGCACCCTCGCCCAAGCCCGCAGAGCCGGGCATCCAGGCACCGGTGGCCACGACCACGTCGGTAAAGCCCTGGGCTTTGAGCTCGTCAATGGACTCCACGCGGGCGTTGAGCTGCACCTTGGCGCCAAAGGCCAGACAGAGCTCGGCATCGTGGGAGATATCGTCGCTCGCGATACGGAACTCGGGGATCACGTGACGGACCACGCCGCCGAGAGAGTCGCGGGCCTCGAAGATAGTGACGGGCACGCCGGCGCGCGTCAGGAAGAACGCCGTCGCCAGGCCGGCCGGGCCGCCGCCGATAACGGCAACGTTGCGCTCGCCGTCGTTGGTGATAGCCTGGGCGCGCAGCTTGGGCAGCACGGCAGTCATGGCCTCGCGGGCGGCCTTGAGCTTGCTGGCGCGAATCTGGGCGCCCTCGGGCTCGTAGAACGCACGCTCGCAGGCACGGCCGCAGGGATGCGGGCAGATGGTGCCGGTAATGAACGGCAGGGCGTTGCGCTCGATGATGATGTTGAGCGCGTCCTCGTAGCGGCCCTCGTCAACAGCCGCCAGATAGGCGGGAATATCCTGCTGGATGGGGCAGCTCGTGCGGCACGGCGTGGTAAAGCAGTCGGAAAGCGGGCTCTTGCCGGCGACCTTGCGGTCGGGCAGCGGGCGCAGCGGCTTCTTGTAGAGCGGGTTGGTGAGCGAGTCGGTCTGAATCGCCGTCACGGCCTCGAGAGAGACGCCCGCGAACGGCTTGCCATCCAGGTCGGTAAACTCGCCGGCCATCTGACTAAAGCGCTCGTAGCCACCGGGCTTGAGCACGTCGGTCGCCAGGGTGACGGGCCAAATGCCGGCATCGTACAGGGCGCGGATGTTGTAGACCGTGGCGCCGCCGGAGTAGCTGATGCGCAGCTTGCCATCGAACTGCTCGGTAATGCGACGGGCGGCCTCGATGGTCAGTGAGAACAGCGAACGGCCCGACATGTACATCTCGGTGGAGGGCAGCTCGTTTCTCGTCACGTCGACGGGGAACGTGTTGGTCAGCTTGACGCCAAACTCCAGGCCGCGCTCGGCGCACAGGGCAATCAGGCGCTCGAACATGGGCACGGCGTCAGCCCACTGCAGGTCCTCGCGGAAGTGCGTATCGTCGAAGACGATGTAGTCAAAGCCCAGCTCGTTCAGACGCTGGCGGGCAAACTCATAGCCCAGCAGCGTGGGGTTGCACTTGATGTAGGTATTGAGGCCCTTCTCGGTGATGAGGTAGGTCGCAATGCGCTCGATCTCGGCGGGCGGGCAGCCGTGCAGGGTAGACTCGGTGATGGAGTTGGAGACGCGCGCCGGGATGGACTCGACAAATGCGGCGTCGACATGCTCAAACTTGTCTAGGTTGGCAAGCGCCCAGGCACGGCACTCGTTCCAGACGTCGGAGCCGCTGGCATCCTTCATGCCCTCGATGTAGGCGTCGACCTTGGGGCTCTTGATGCCCTCCAGGTCATAGCCCACGGACATATTGAAGACAAAGCCGTCCGGGCTACCCAGGCCGTACTCGCGAGCGATCAGGTGGCAGGCGAACCATGCCTTCACGTACTCGGCAAAGGCCTGCGGAACCTCGAGCTCGGTCGACCACTCGCAGTTGTAGCACTCGTCCTGCGCCACAATGCAGGGCTTGTTGACGCAACGGGAAAGCTCCTCGCCGTCCATAACCTGGACGGTCTTGAGCTCAAAGAAGCGAGAACCGGCCACATAAGAGGCCACGATGTTCTGGGCAAGCTGTGTATTGGGGCCGGCGGCCGGGCCAAACGGAGTCTCGATGCGCTCGTCAAAAATGGGAAGCGCGCCCTCCTGGTTGGTCGTGGCCATCTTGCGCACGCCAAAGACGGCGCCCTGAGTCTTGTGCTCCTCGATGATCCAGTTCATCAGCTGCGAAAACGGGATCGGCCTCATGATGTCGCTCATAGTGAGCTCCTCTCTGTAACGCCCGGCGAGACCGCGCGGCGGGCGCAAATACGGTGTAGCGCTAGCACAGCGCCGGCGACCCCGCGGAGGTCACCTATACGCGCGTCGGATGCGGCGAAACATCTGACGCGCGCAAATCTACTTGTAATTAGTAGGCGCGATCGTTGAGCGTGCTCCAGAGCTTCTTGGACTCGGCCATGGTCCACGCGTTGATCTTGTCCTCATCAATGCCAACGAACTCGCGATCCTTGTACAGGACGCGGCCGTTGATGATGGTGGTGCGGCAGTTTTTGCCCATCATGCCAAAGAGCATGTGGCCGTCGATGTTCTCCTCGCTCAGCGGCGTAAAGGGCTTGTAGTCCATAACGATGACGTCGGCAGCGGCGCCGGCCTCGAGCACACCGAGCTTGCGATCGAAGTACTTGCTGGCCATCTTGGCGTTGTTCTCGAACAGCATGGTCATGGCCTCGCACCAGCCCACGTTGGGCATGGCGGCGTTGTGGCGCTGAATGATCAGGAAGACCTTGAGGCTCTCGAGCATGTCGTGGGTGTAGGCGTCGGTGCCCATGCACACGGGGATGCCGCGGCGGAAGAACTCGAGCACGGGGGCGCAGCCCACGGCGTTGCCCATATTGGATTCGGGGTTGTTGACGAGCCAGGTACCGGACTCCTTGACGATATCCATCTCGGCAGGCGTCACGTGGATGCAGTGGCCGAGCATGGTGTCGGGACCCAGCAGATTGTGCTGCAGCAGGCGCTCGACGGGGCTGATGCCGCCGCGGTTGAGGCGGGAGTCCCACACATCGTTCATGCCCTCGCACACATGGATGTGGAAGCCGGTCAGGCCGTTGTTGGCCTCGGCCATCTTATCCATGGTCTCGTCCGACAGCGTAAAGGTGGCATGTCCGCCAAACATGGCGGCGATCATGTGGTTGTCGTTATCGCGACGCTCCTTGGCGGCCCACTGGGCAAACTCGGCGTTCTCGGCAATGGCCTGGTCGCATTTTTCCTGGCCGCGGCGATCGGAGACCTCGTAGCACAGGCACGAACGCATGCCCAGATCCTGAGCGGCATCCTTAATGGTAAAGAGGCTTCCCGGAATCTCGCAGAAGCTCGCATGGTGATCGAAGATCGTGGTGACGCCATCGCGGATGGAGTCAAGAATCGTGGCATAGGCGCTGGCCTTGGTGCCGTCGAGCGTCAGGTTGTCGTCGATCTTCCACCACTGCTGCTCAAGATTCTCCAGGAAGTTGGTAGGGTTACAGCCCTTAATGGCAAGGCCGCGGGCCAAACCCGAGTAGATGTGGGTGTGGCAGTTGATGAGTCCGGGCATGATGAGGTTGCCCCGGGCGTCGACGTACTCGGCATCCGGGTACTTGGCCTTGAGCTCGCACTCGGGGCCCACTTCGACGATCGTATCTCCGTCAATGGCGACCGCACCGTTTGGAATGAACGGGGTCTGAGCATTGCGGGTAAAGACAGAACCGTTAGCGACCAGAAGCATGGATGCTCCCTTCAACATCAGGGGCGGGGTTTGACACCTCTGACATGGCGGAGTGCGAAGCGCCGGCCTACACCGGAAACGGGCCCTCTCCCGTCAACGCTTCACCAAAGGGACAAACCCTTTGAAGTGCGGCTTGGCGCCGCATGACGTCGGCGGACGAGGCGATGCGCCCGCCGACGAATAGCACCGAATTGGCTACTTCTTGCTCTCGGGCAAGACCAGATCCACGGCAGCGTCCTTGGCAGCATCGATGTGCTGAGCCACGACCGGCGTCTGCGGAAGAATCAGGTTAAGGACGATGGCCATGATGGCGGTGGGGGTTACGGCATTGGAGCCGATGACGGTGGACACCCAGGCGGGCATACCCTCACCGGCAAGGCAACCGCTGGCCATCCAGATACCCAGGCCAAAGACGACGGAGGTACCGACGATGGTGGTAGTGCGCTGCGTGAGGCCCTCGCGGGTGAACATGCGCACGCCGTTCATGGTGATGGTGCCAAACACGCCCACGGTAGCACCGCCGATGACGGGCTGCGGGATAGCGGAAAGGACGGCAGAGAGCTGCGGGAACAGACCGGCGATGGCAAAGACGGCCGCAATGATCACAAAGACCCACTTGTTGACGACCTTGTTGGAGCAGATGATGCCCACGTTCTGGCCAAGGGCGCTGGTGGGAAGACCGCCCAGCAGGCCGCCGACCATAGAGGTGAGGCCCTGGGACACGATAGCGCCGGAGAGCTCGCGCTCGGTGGGCATACGGTCGATGGAGCCCAGGCAGGCGGCGGAGACGTCGCCGATAACCTGGATGGCAACCATGGGGAACACGACGGCGAGGGTGATGCAGACCTCGGGGTCAAACTCGAGCGCGTAGGGCATGAGCTTGGGAAGGGCGAAGACCTGAGCGGTGGCGACGCTGGAGAAGTCGATCATGCCAAAGGGGATCGAAACGATCATGCCAACGATCATGCCAAAGAACACGGATCCCAGCTTGAGCGTGCCCTTGCCAAAGTTGGCGAGCGCAAAGACCACGGCGAAGGTGATAAGAGCGACGCACCAGGCCTGCGGAGTGCCCCACAGCGGCGTACCCATACCGCCGGCCATGTACTTGACGGCCGTGGGATAGAGAGAGACGCCAATGGAGAAGATGACCGTACCGGTCACGACGGGCGGGAACAGCCACTTAATCTTGCTGTAGGCCAGACCAAAGAGGACCGCGACGGCACCGCCGACAATCTCGCCGCCCAGCAGCGCACCAAAGCTAAAGCCCGAGGCACCCATGGCCTGCAGGGCCGGCAGGAACGCGAACGAGACGCCCATGACGATGGGCAGGCCGCCGCCGATGCGGCGGAAGGGAGCGAAGGCCTGAAGGGCCGTGTCGATCGCCGAAAGAATGAGCGCAACCTGAATGATGTCGGTGCTCTGCTGGCTATTAAAGCCGTAGACGCCGGCCATGATGACCGCCGGGGTAATGATGCCGGCAAACGATGCCAGTACGTGCTGAAGGGCACACGGGATCATTTCCTTAACGGGCGGCATGCCTTCGCGAGTGAACAGGGCTTCAGTGCCGTTCGTAACCGTCTCCTGGGCCATTTGACCACCAATCCTCGAAGTAGTTGTTTTCGCATCTAACGCTCTATTGTGACGCAGTGCGGGGGTGAGGTTGTGCCTTCGTTGCATATCGTATTAAAGATTTTTCTCATTCTCAATAATAATTTTTTGTTATCAGACTGTTCTTGAGCTGGGATTATGCATTTCCGCAGGTCAGGAAAGTGTCTTGTCAAAATAACATCTAACTTTTCTTTTGGTCGACCGTTTACCGCCAAATTCCTACCGCTCGTCCGTATTACGCAATGTACCTGCGAATATGCGAGTCAATAGACACCGTGTTACCATGAGAAAAAATTGTTATGAACATTTCCGATTTCATCCCAAGGAGTTGCCCGTGAACGAGACCGTACGTCGCTTTTTGCCGATGGTCGATTTCCTTGAGCAGATACTCGGCAAAAACAGCGAAATCGTGCTGCACGATTTCTCGGATCCCGACCATGCCATCGTCGATATTCGCAACGGCATCGTAAGCGGCCGTAAGGTCGGCGGTCCCGCCACCGATCTGGCGCTCAAGATCATGCACGACCCCAAGTATCGCGACCTGCCGTTTATTACGGGCTACGAGGGGCGCGGTGCCGGTGGCAAGACACTGGAGTCCGCGACGTACTTTATCCGCGAGGATAACGAGATCGTCGGTATGCTCTGCGTCAACACCGACCTCTCGACCGTGCGCTCCATCAACGCCATGGCGCAGCAGCTCATGGCATGCTTCGACGCTGTGCCAAGGCAGGCGGAGCCCGCGTCTATCGAGGTTGAAAGTCTTTCGGAGTCTACACAGGAGCTCATCGACCGCAGTATTTCCGAGCTGCTCGAAAGCCGCGGGCAGGATGTCGCCTCGCTCGGGCAGGCCGATCGTGTGGACGTTATTCGCCACCTTAACGGCAACGGCGTTTTTATGCTCAAGGGCGCTGTTGCCTGCGCCGCGACCGCACTCGGCATCTCGGAGCCCAGCGTCTACCGCTACCTACAAAAAGTTCGCAAGGAAGGCTAACAAGCAAAATGGAGCGCGGCTCCATAAGCGATCCGTCACTTGACAAAAGACCCTGCAGCTCGCACGCGCTGCAGGGTCTTTTTGCATGTCATGTTTAGTTGTGGCCAACGCCTTAGAGAGCGGCGACGACCTCGATCTCGACCAGACCGCCAGCCGGAAGGGCGGCAACCTGGAAGGCGCTGCGCGCGGGGAACGGGGCCTCGAACTTAGAGGCGTAGATCTCGTTCACGGCGGCGAAGTCGGCGATGTCGGCCAGGTAGACCGTGGTCTTGACGACATCGGCAAAGGTGGCGCCGGCAGCGGTCAGCAGGGCCTCGACGTTGGCGAGGGACTGCTTGGCCTGGGCCTCGACGCCCTCGGGCAGCTTGCCGGTTGCGGGGTCGATGCCCAGCTGGCCGGACAGGAACACCATGTTGTCGGTCTGGATGCCGGGGGAATACGGTCCGATGGCTGCGGGTGCGTTATCGGAAGACACGACGGTCTTGCTCATGTTTTTCTCCTTACGATCAGTTGAGAGAGCGTGAGCGCGGTGTTCACACCGGGAGGCACAGTTCGGTCTGAACACCGCGCTTGATTGGGATAGTAACCAAGGATTTCGCGCTGTGCAAGAATTTTATTATTGTGCGAGAAAGATTTATCGCCCAACGGTTTCTCCGAACCGCCGAACGGTTCTGTTCTGTGGCAGCCACCCCAAGCTGCTGAAGACTTTATCCCGCTTGGACCACGGGCATCGCCTGTCGCGCCAGCGCCACTATACTTTTGAGTATCTGAGCATTTTGAAAGGCAGGATATGACCGCAACCGCCAGTCGAACCACCAACCGCAGACCCGAGCTCTTGGCCCCCGCCGGAGGCCCGGAACCCTTTGCCGCCGCACTCGCTGCCGGGGCAGACGCCATCTACTGTGGCATGGGCAGCTTCAACGCCCGCCGCAAGGCAACGAACTTTACCGACGAGGCCTTTGAGCAGGCCTGCCGTGCTGCACACCTGGCCGGCTCGCGCGTCTATGTCACGGTCAACATCGTCATCAAGCAGTCCGAGCTGGGCGACGCACTGCAACTCATCCACCGCTGCTCCACGCTGGGCGCCGACGCCTTTATCATCCAGGACTGGGGCCTGTTCTTTGAGGTCAAGCACACCATGCCCGGCATCGAGACACACATCTCGACCCAGGCGAACATCCATGATGACCGTGGAACCATCTGGTGCCGCGAGCAGGGCGCTGACCGCGTGACCCTCTCGCGCGAGCTTTCCATCGACGAGATCGCCGCCATTCACCATGCCGCGCCCGATGTGGACCTTGAGGTCTTTAGCCATGGCGCCATCTGCTTTTGCTACTCGGGCCTGTGCCTGCTATCGAGCTTTGCCATGGCGGGCCGCTCGGCCAACCGCGGCATGTGCGCTCAGCCCTGTCGCCTGCCTTACGAGCTGATCGACGAGAACGGCCGCGCGCTCTCCCCTGCCGGACGCGAGCGCGCTCTATGCCCGCGCGACACCAACACTTCGCAGCTCGTTCGCCGTCTGTATGACGCCGGCGCCGCATCGCTCAAGCTCGAGGGCCGCATGAAGGCGCCCGATTACGTGTACTCCATCGTCGATGTGTATCGTCATCAAATCGATGACATGCTGGCCGGGGTCGCCGTAGATAAGCACGAGAACGCCGCTCGCCAGCGCCAACTCAAGCGCTGCTTTAACCGCGACTTTACGCACGCCTATCAGGACGGCACCTCGGGCGACGAGATGATGAGTTACGAGCGCTCCAACAACCGCGGCCAGATTGTGGGCACGGTACTGGGCAGCCGCCTGGCCAACCGCGACGTGCGCGGGCTCAAACCCGACGATCGTCGTCGCCGCGCCGCCATCGCCCGCATTGAGCTGTTTGAGCCCGTGGGCAAGGGCGACTTGTTGGAACTTCGCCACGACGACGAGTTCGATCAGTTCCTAACCACTATCGCTACCGATGATGCCGCCGCCGGTGACATCATCGAATGTCGCGTGCCCCGCAGCATGCCCGAGGGCTGCCGCGTGCGCATCATCCGCAGCCAGCGCGCCATCGACGCCGCCGGCGCCGCGCTCAAGCGCGACGTGCTGCGCCGCCGCGCCGTTGATGTAACCGTTGTGGCGCGTTTGGGCGAACCGTTTGTCGTCACGCTCACCTGCTGCGACGCCCCATCGCTTACGGCCACGGCCACGGGCTTTACCGTCGAGGCTGCCAAGACCCGCGCCGTCGAGGCATCCGATCTGGTTGAGCATGTGGGCCGCATGGGCTCCTCTCCCTTTGAGGCCGCGAGCTTTGATGTGGCGCTCGATGAAGGCTGCGGCATGGGCTTCTCCGCTGTGCACAAGGTACGCACCGCCGCTTGCAAGGCGCTGGAAAAGGCCATTCTGGCGCCGTACGAGGAGCGTGCCCGCACGCTCGAGCTGCCGGCGATTGTCACCAGTGATTCCCGCCCCGCGCCCGAGCACTACCGCGATGAGCCGCAGATCTGCGCCACCGTCACCTCGCTCGAGGCCGCCGAGGCCGCTCGCGCCGAGGGTGCAACGCGCATCTACATGACCACCGACGCGCTCGATGCGGCCGAGCTCTCCCCCGCCGATGCGCTTGAGCAGGGCATCGTACCCGTACTCGACGAGGTCTGCCGCGCCGTTGACCACGTACGCGTCGACCCGTGGGTTGTTGCCGGCGCCACGGTCGCTATTGGCAACATCTCTGAGCTTGCCCTGGCCGCCCAGGTTGGCGCCACGGCGGAGATCCGCTCTTGCCTGCCCGTGCACAACACCCCTTGCATGGAGGCACTTGCCGAGCGCGGAGCCGGCGCGTTTTGGCTCTCGCCCGAGATCACGCTCGACGAGATCGTCTCGCTTGGCACCTCCGCGCCCGCAGCCCTGGGCATCACCGTGTTCGGCCGCCCGCGCGTTATGACGAGCGAGCACTGCATCCTGCAGGTGGCCAATGGCTGCATCCACGATTGCGCCAACTGCCGTCTGCGCGCCCGCAAGCTGTCGCTCAAGAATATCGACGGCAAGGTCATGCCCGTGCGCACCGACATCCATGGCCGCTCTCGCTTGTACGACGCCTACCCCATCGACCTCACGCCGCAGGTGCCACAGCTGCTCGACGCCGGCGTCCGTCGTCTTATGGTGGACGGCACGCTGCTCGAGACGGATGAGGTGGGCCGCGCCGTCGCACGCGTCCGTCGCGCCGTCGAGGCCGCGCAGGCCGGCCGTAAGCCCGCCGCCCGCCTGCGCGGGGCCACCTCGGGCTGCATGTTTGTGGGAATTAGCTAACCGAAAGGCTTACACGTGAACGAAGAACCTCAAGTCCTCTACTGCGACGCCTGGCTCATGGCCATCGACAAGCCCGCCGGCATGATCGTCCACGGTGACGGCACCGGCGAGCGCACACTTACCGACTACGCCAGCGACCTGCTGCTGGCGATGGGCGACGGCTTTGCCGCGACCGACATGCAGCCGCTCAATCGCCTGGACCGCAACACCACCGGCGTGGTGCTGTTCTCGCTCGACAAGCAGACGCAGCCCGCCTTTGACCAGATGGTCATCGACCACGCATTCGAAAAGCACTATCTGGCGCTCGCCGAGGGCAAAATCGACTGGAACGAGAAGCTCATCGACAAGCCTATCGCCCGCGACCGCCACGATAGCCGCAAGATGCGCGTTGGCGCCAGCGGCAAGCCATCTCAGACGCGCGTCAAGGTACTCAAGCGCCTTAAGAGCCGCCGCGGCCTGCCCACGCGCTCGTATATTGATGTCGAGCTGCTCACCGGCCGCAAGCATCAGATTCGCGTGCACCTGGCAAGCGAGCATCATCCCCTGGTTGGCGACGACCTGTACGGAACGCCGCGCCCCTGCGGCCTCATGCTCCATGCCCACAGCGTGTCCTTTACGCATCCCGTAACCGGCGAGCACATCCACATCGAAGCCCCTTGCCCCTGGGAGCCCTAAACCACCACAATGGGAACAGGCACCTTTATGATGGTTTTGCCGCGATGGCTCAGCTGCGGTCCCAAAACGTCTCGATCTGTAACAGTTAGAACCCATTTTCCGGTCTATCTGTTACAGATCGAGACATTCGAATCCCCTCAAGGGAATAATCTCAATCTGTAACAGTAACTCGGCAAAATCAGTCCCAGATGTTACAGATTGAGACAAAGGGACGGCGCGGTTCGTAAGTATCTCGATCTGTAACATCTAGCCTGCTTTTAACGGTCTGGTTGTTACAGATTTAGATAAACCGGTAGACAACAAAAGTGGCAGCGCCCGGGATGGTCGTTGCCGCTTTTCCATTGACCCACCACAAAGGTGCCTGTCCCCTTTGTGGTGGTTTTGGCCTTGCCCCGCCGCTAGACCGTGATGACGTTGTCCATCGTCTGGTACTTGGCAGGCACCTCGCCCGCGGTGATGATCGTCGCGTCGCGGAAGTCCGCGAACTTGACGGGTGCCACCATGCCAAATTTGCTGGCATCAGAGATTACGAAGCGTTTGGCCGTATGGCGCATCGAGATGCGCTTGACCTGTGCCTCCTCGATATCGGGCGCCGTGAAGCCCTGCTCGGCGGCAATGCCGTTAGAGCCCCAAAAGCCGCAGTTGAAGTTGTAGCGGTCTAGAGTTGCCAAGGCATCGGGGCCAACGAGCGCCTCGGTCTCGGGTTTGAGCTCGCCGCCCAGCACCACGGTACGCATACCGCGCAAAGCGAGATGCTGAGCATGGAGCACGGAATCAGTCACATAGGTGACCCCTTCGAGATGCGGAAGATGCTCGATGAGCCTGAGCGTCGTCGAACCCGAATCGATGTACACAAAGCTCTCGGGCTCTACCAGCGCCGCCGCACGGGCGCAGATACGTTCCTTGTCGTCGTTATGGAGATCGCTGCGCTCATTAAGCGTTAGGTCGCGCGTCACGTGCGCGCGCTCCAGACTTGTCGCGCCTCCGTGCACCTTGGCGATACGGTGTGCTCGGTCGAGCGTCTGCAGGTCGCGCCGAATGGTAGACGCCGTCACGCCCAGGGCTTCGGCAAGCTCCGGCACGGTAACCGAGCCGGTCTGCTGAACCATCGACACGATCGCGTTGAGCCTATCTTCCGCTAGCATCGCTTACTCCTCCTCGGGGTACACGACTCCCCAGTCGGCGCGTAGCTTGGTCATCAGCTCCATAACATCAGAAGCATAGCCCAGAAGCTCACGCTTAGAGTCGTCGCCGGCAACGGCCTTCTCAAGATCGGCCATCTCATAGCAAAGGGCGTAAGCCTCGGTGCCGGCGTGGACCTCCTCGCGGTGGCCGTCCGCAGTCCACACGATGGTCGCGTGATCGGCGCGCGGATATTCGTTGACCTCGATGTAGCACTTGTCAAAGCTGATGACCGAGCGCTTGGGTTGCTTGGAGTGAAGCGTAAGGCTCACGACGCCCAGCTGCTGCTCGGCATTGCGGCAGACGATGCCGCCCGCAACATCGACGCCAGTCTCGCAGGTGTTGCCTAGAGACACGACCTCGGCGGGCTGGCTCGCCATAAACAGGCGCATGACGGACAGGGCATACACACCAATATCGAGCATGGCACCGCCGGCAAGACTACGGTTGTAGAAGCGGTTAGTCAGGTCGCCGTACTCCTTGTAGCTACCAAAGTTGAGTTGAGCGAGGTTCATGCGGCCGAACTCGCCGGCATCCATGCGGCGACGCAGCTCTTGATACAAGGGCATGTGGAGCACCGTGGTAGCGTCCATAAGGACCACGTTGTGCTCGGCGGCAATGGCACGGGCCTCATCGAGTTCAGCGGAATTGAGGGTAATGGCCTTCTCGCAGAGCACGTGCTTGCCGGCTGCCAGGGCAGCGCGCAGATAGGTGATATGAGTGTTGTGCGGGGTGGTGATGTAGACGGCGTCGATGCCCGGATCGGCGTAAAGGTCCTCGACCGTGTCATAAACCTTCTCAACGCCATACTGCTCAGCAAAAGCCTGAGCCTTGGACAGCGTTCGGTTGGCAACGCCCGCGAGCTTGCGGCCGGCAAGGGCGAGAGACTGAGCCATCTGGTTGGCGATAACACCGCAACCGATCACAGCCCAACGAAGCTCGGGGGCCGTAAAGATATCGTCGGGGAACGGCTTGTCCTGGACCGAAGCGAACGCTGCTTTGGCGGCTGCCGCCGCGTCGAGCGGAGCCTGCTTGGAATCTGCCATTATGTGCCTCCTGTGTCATAGAACGCCTTGCTTTCTGACAGCTCTATATTCGCACAAACACGCGCGTCTGTGCGCGTTTGTGCGTATCTCACCGCTAAACGGTCATTATTGTCCCGAAAACGGCACATATATACGCGGTAGTGCGCAATAGAACGCAAGAGAACGCGCACAGACACGCAAGCATGCAATTTACAGAGCACGACGCGCGACCGATATTGGCTCTTAGGCGGATAAGAATCTATGCTTGATGCATCCAGTAGGTTGATCCCCGATACGTCTCAGGCCGAAGATTTGCACAGGAGATATCGGTCGAAAGGACCCTAGGAACGCCATGAAGATCGCCCTGCCCGCGAAGGACCTTCCCCAACGGCTAACCCACTCATTTAAGTCTGTCCCCAATGAGCAAGATAACTACTCAATTAAGTCTGTCCCCAATGAGTGCAATGAGTGGGGATAGAAAAAGGCCCGGGTGCCGTGGCATCCGGGCCTTTGCTAGCAACTTGATGTTGCGGGCAGCTTAGAACTTATGGCCGCACTTCTTGCAGACGCGCAGCTTGTTCTTGCCGTCCTTCTCGTGACCGACGCGGGTAACCTTACCGCACTCGGGGCAGACGAGATTGACGTTGGAGGCGTCGATGGGAGCCTCCTGCGAAACGATGCCGCCCTGCTGGTTGGCAGCGTTGGGCTTGACGGCCTTCTTGACGACCGAAACGCCCTCGACAACGACCTTGTTCTCGGCGGGGAGAGCACGCAGGACAACGCCCTGCTTGCCGCGATCCTTACCAGAGAGAACCTGGACCTTATCGCCCTTCTTGATATACATATATCTCCCCTAACTACAGGGTCTCGGGAGCGAGCGAGACGATCTTCATGTACTTCTTGTCACGAAGCTCGCGAGCGACGGGCCCGAAGATACGGGTGCCGACGGGCGAACCATCGTTGTTGATGACAACGCAGGCGTTCTCATCAAAGCGAATGTAGGAGCCATCCTTGCGGCGGATCTCCTTAACGGTGCGAACGACGACGCAACGGACAACGTCCTTCTTCTTGACGTTGGCGCCAGGGGTAGCCTCCTGGACAGCACCGATGAACACATCGCCGATGCCTGCATAACGACGCTTGGAACCGCCAAGCACCTTGATGCAGCGAATCTTGCGAGCGCCGGAGTTGTCGGCGACGTTCAGCATGGTTTGCATCTGAATCATGGTAGATGTTCCTCCGAACTAAGAACCGAAGAGAGGTGCGCAGCCTTTATACGGCCCGTGGTATGCAAGCCAGGCATACGCACATCTTCGGAAACGTACAAGTCGTAAGAGCGACTGCTTATTTAGCGCGCTCGACGACCTCGATGAGGCGCCAACGCTTCATCTTGGACATAGGACGGGTCTCCATAACGCGGACGGTGTCGCCCACGCCAGCCGTGCACTCCTCGTCGTGAGCGTGCAGCTTCTTGGAGCTGGTCATCATCTTGCCGTACTTAGGGTGACGCTTGCGCTCGGTGATGGTGACAACGATGGTCTTGGCACCGGAGACGGAGGTAACGACACCCGTACGGACCTTACGCGAGTTACGCGAATCAGTCATGTTCTCTCCTTAGGTCCTACTCGGCGACAGCGGACTTCTCCGCTGCGATCTCGCGGGCGCGCTGCTCCGTGAGGACGCGAGCGATGTCCTTCTTCACGGTGTTGACGCGAGCGGTGTTGTCCAGCTGGCTGGTGGCCATCTGGAAACGAAGGTTAAAGAGCTCGGCGCGCATTTCCTTCAGCTTCTCAACGAGCTGAGCGTCCGAGAGCTCACGAATCTCTGCGGGCTTCATTAGTTCTCCTCCTTGGCGGCGGCGGCGTCCTCAGCAGCCCACTTGGCCTCGAGAGCGGCCTCCTCAGCCATCTCCTTCTCGATGCGCTGCTCAGCGTTCTTGGCAGCAACAATCTTGGTCTTGATGGGAAGCTTGTGCTGTGCAAGACGCAGAGCCTCGCGAGCGACCTCCTCGGGCACGCCCTTGACCTCGAACATGATGCGGCCGGGCTTGACGACGGCCACCCACTCCTCGGGGTTACCCTTACCAGAACCCATGCGAGTCTCGGCAGGCTTCTTGGTGATGGGCTTATCGGGGAAGATCGTGATGTAGACACGACCGCCACGCTTCATGTAGCGGGTCATGGCAATACGAGCGGCCTCGATCTGACGGTTGGTGATCCAATGGGCCTCGAGAGCCTGGATACCAAACTCGCCGAAATGCAGCTCGGTATTACCCTTGGCCTGGCCCTTCATGGAGCCACGCTGCACCTTGCGGTGAAGAATACGCTTAGGGGCAAGCACTACTGACCCCTCCTCTCGGAGTTACGACGACGAGGACGGGAAGAGCCCTCGAGTGCAGGGTTGGGAACAGGCTGGCCCGGGAGCTTCTCGCCCAGGTAGATCCAGACCTTCACGCCGCAAGCGCCCATGGTGGTGCTGGCGACAGCCGTGCCGTAGTCGATCTTGGCACGGAGGGTGTGCAGAGGCACGCGACCCTCACGGTACCACTCACGACGGCCCATCTCGGCACCGCCGAGACGACCGGAGCACTGGATACGGATGCCCTTAGCGCCGGCCTTGCGGGCGGACTGGACAGCCTTGCGCATAGCGCGACGGAAGGCAACGCGGCCCTCGAGCTGCTCGGCGATAGACTGAGCAACGAGGTTGGCGTCGAGCTCGGGGCGCTTGATCTCGACAACGTCGACGGAGAGCTGGCCCTTGGAGACGCCAGCGACCTTCTCGAGCTCGGTGCGGAGGGTATCGATCTCGGCACCCTTCTTACCGATGACAACGCCGGGGCGAGCGGTGAGGATGATGACCTTCACCTTGTCGCCAGCGCGCTCGATCTCGACGCGGGAGACAGCTGCGCGGGAAAGACGCTTCTCGAGGTACTTGCGGATCTCGAGATCGTTACCGAGGGTCTTAGCGTAATCCTTCTCTGCGAACCAGCGGGAGCGCCAGTTCTCGGTGATGCCAAGACGGAAGCCGGTGGGGTAGACTTTCTGACCCATACAGCTTTACGCCTCCTTTCGAGGAGCAACGACGACGGTGATGTGGGAAGTACGCTTCAGAATGCGAGAAGCGGAACCCTTGGCGCGGGGACGGATGCGCTTAAGCGTCGGACCCTCGTCAACATAGGCAGCGGCGACAACCAGGTTGTCGGCACGCAGACCGTTGTTGTTCTCGGCGTTCGCAACGGCGGAACGGAGAACCTTCTCGACATCCACGGCGACGGCGCGGTCGCAGAAGTGGAGGATGTCGAAGGCCTGAGCGACAGGCTTGCGGCGGATCAGATCGACCACCAGGCGGGCCTTGCTGGGGGAAACACGCACGTACTTAGCGACGGCGCGAACCTCGGTGGCCTCAGTTTCAATAGACTTAGTTGCCATTTACGGTTAACCCCCTATTTGGCCTTGTGGCCACGGAACGTACGAGTCGGCGCGAACTCGCCGAGCTTGTGACCAACCATGGACTCGGTAACATACACGGGCACATGCTTGCGGCCGTCGTGGACGGCGATGGTGTGACCAACCATCTCGGGGAAGATGGTGGACGCGCGGGACCAGGTCTTCACGACGTCCTTCTTGCCAGCCTCGTTCATCGCGGTGATACGCGAGAGAAGGCGAGTCTCCACGAACGGGCCCTTTTTGAGACTTCTGCTCATAAGTGCTTTCTCCTAAAACTCGGTATCCGAAATTACTTCTTACGGCGACGAATGATGTGCTGGTTCGAGACCTTCTTCTTCTTGCGCGTACGAAGGCCCTTCGTCGGCTTACCCCAGGGGGTAACAGAGGGACGACCAGAGGTGTGGTTCTTGCCCTCGCCACCGCCGTGCGGGTGATCGACAGGGTTCATGACGGTACCGCGGACGGTCGGGCGCACGTTCATGTGACGCTTACGGCCGGCCTTGCCGATGACGATGTTGGCGTGATCGGCGTTGCCGACCTCACCGACGGTGGCGCGGCAGGTAACGAGGATGCGGCGCATCTCGGAGGAAGGCATACGGACGATGGCGTACTTGCCCTCCTTACCCATCAGCTGGCAGGAGTTACCGGCGGAACGGGCGATAGCAGCGCCCTTGCCCGGCTGGAACTCGACGGCGTGGATGAGCGTACCCACGGGGATGTCGGCGAGGGGCAGAGCGTTGCCCGGCTTGATGTCGGCGTCAGAACCGGACATGATGGTCTGACCGACCTCGAGGCCCTTGGGGGCCAGGATGTAGCGCTTCTCACCGTCAGCGTAGTGCAGCAGAGCGATGCGAGCGGAACGGTTCGGATCGTACTCGATCGTGGCAACCTTGGCGGGCACGCCATCCTTGTTGCGCTTGAAGTCGATCACGCGGTAACGACGCTTCACGCCGCCGCCCTGGTGGCGGGTGGTGATGCGGCCGTTGTTGTTACGACCGGCCTTCTTGGGCAGGGGCTCGAGAAGAGACTTCTCGGGCTTGGTGCAGGTGATCTCGGAGAAGTCGGAGATCGTCTGCCAACGCCTACCAGCGGAGGTCGGCTTAAGGTGCTTTACAGCCATTACAATCCCTTTCAATAGGAATCCGTTAGCCATCGCAGACAGGGATTCGAGGTTCTGCCTCGGGTGCGATGACACCGGACGTATACACGGTTCCGGGCGTGTCCATTTTATACGCCCAAAACCTTGAGCTCTCGCCTCCCCTATTTGGGAGGCATGAGCTCACTCAACAGCAGCGAGTCTTAGGCCTGGTTGCCAAAGACCTCGATGGTGTCGCCCTCGGCCAGCGTGACGATGGCCTTCTTCCAAGAACGGGTCTTGCCGGCGACATAGCGCACGCGCTTGGTCTTGGGCTTGACCGTCAGGGTGTTCACGCGAACGACCTTGACGCCGAAGATCTCCTCGACAGCGTCCTTGATCTGATACTTGTTAGCATCCTTGGCGACCTCGAACGTGTACTTGTTCAGCTCCATGCCGGAGAAGGAACGCTCGGACACGATCGGACGGATGATGATCTCGTGGGCGGTCATTTATGCAAGCACCTCCCCGAAGTGAGCGGCGATGTCGGCGGGCATCAGCACAGCGTTGTTGTTGACGAGATCGTAGGTGTTGGCCTCGTCGGCAGTGATGATGAACGTCTTGGGAATGTTGCGGAACGACAGGTAGGCGTTGACGTCCTCATCGCGAACGATGATGGTCAGACGCTTGCCCTCAAGGCCGAGAGCCTTGAGCATGGCGACGGCAGCCTTGGTGGAAGGCTTCTCGAAGCCGTAGTCGTCGACGAGCACGAGCTCGCCATCGGCCAGCTTGGCGGACAGCGCGGAGCGCATAGCCAGCTTGACCTCTTTGTTGTTCATACGCTTAGCGTAAGAACGGGGCTTGGGGGCGAAGACGACGCCACCGTGACGCCACTGGGCAGCACGGATGGAACCCTGGCGGGCACGGCCGGTGCCCTTCTGACGCCAAGGCTTCTTGCCGCCACCGGAAACCTCAGAGCGACCCTTAGCAGACTGGGTGCCCTGACGCCAAGAGGCCATCTGGCACTTGACGATGTGGTGCATAACGTGGATGTTCGGCTCGATGCCGTACACCTCAGCGGCGAGCTCGGCCTCGGCGACCTTCTTGCCCTCGCTGTTCTTTACTTCAAACTTTGCCATTTAAGTGTTCTCCTTGGTATGACGCTGGGCTAAATGGGCTGGGCCCTTAGGCCATACGGATGGCGACGAGACCATTCTTGGCACCCGGGACAGCGCCCTTGACCAAGATGAGGTTCTGCTCGGCATCGATGCGGACAACGGAAAGGTTCTTGACGGTAACGCGCTCGTTACCCATGTGACCGGCCATCTTTACGCCCTTGAGGACGCGCGCAGGATAGGCGCACTGACCGATAGAACCGGGGTGACGCTGGAAGTGAGAACCATGCGTCATAGGACCGCGGCGCTGACCCCAGCGCTTGATGCGACCCTGGAAGCCCTTACCCTTGGAGGTACCGATGACGTCGACCTTCTCGACATCAGCGAAATCAGCGACGGTGACGACCTCGCCGACCTTGTGCTCCTCGCCGTTCTCGACGCGGACCTCACGAAGGAAGCGGACAGGCTCGACGCCAGCCTTGGCGAAGTGACCAGCCATGGGCTTGTTCACGTTCTTGGCCTTGATGTCGCCGAAACCGATCTGGACGGCGTCATAGCCGTCGGTTGCCTGAGTTTTAACCTGCGAGACAGCGCAGGGGCCAGCCTGGATGACCGTGACGGGAACGACGTTATCGTTCTCGTCCCAAACCTGGGTCATGCCAATCTTGCGGCCGAGAATCATGCTGATCAAGATATGATCCCAACTCTCGCGTGGTCTTGGGACAATGCGTACACCACCGAGCGTACGCCCCTAGAGGACCACTACTTACACGACGTGCTCCCCAGCCTTGTATTGTGTCCGAACTACCTGACAACCCTATTAAGCAGGCATTTTGTCCAGCCAGAATACTCCCCTGGTTACACACAGCTGTTTAGTATACACGGCTGCGGGCGTATCCATCGAGATTCATATTTCACTCACATTGTTTACGCAGGTAAAGTGCGTGGATGGCTCCCGAGCACGGCGGAGGGCCGGAGAAATATATTAAGGTCCCTGCTCTACAGTCCTGCGCAAGACGGAGAGCACATTAAGTGCTCTCCTTTGCGTGCGGAACTCGCGATGACCTTAATATATTTCTCCGGCCCTCCGCCGTGCTCGGGAGACGACACGTTGATGTCTGCTTAACTCTGCTCGCTCAGGCTAATGACTTTGTTGGGGGTCCACTATTTGCTGGAGGGTGAACTTGCATTGCATTGGCTCGCCCTCTACTTGTGGCTCCGCCTCATCAAAATCGAAAATCATAATGGCGCAGTTGGGGAGTTTTGTTGGGAGCTCGAAGCCGTCTGGAGCTGCAGCCTTGATGAATTGGCGGCTGGCGCTGCCGTGGCTTACTGCTAGGAGGGTTTCGATGCCCTCGGAGCCCATGAGATTGGTGAGGGTGTCTACCATGCGCTCTTGCAGCGCGCGGTTTCCTTCTCCTCCGAAGGGGACCAGATCCTCGCCGGGATCCCAGACGTCGGTAGGTAGCGCGTCGTGCGGGCCCTCTTCGAAGGAGCCGTAGCAGCGTTCGATGATGCCTTCGCAGGGCTCGGCAGCGGCGTCCGGACCGAGGAGTTCGCATGCGACGAGACTTGCCGTGTCCATGGCTCGGCCTAAGGGTGATGAGATCACTTTGTCGGGGACGACGCCGTTGGCTTTGAGCCACGCGGCGGCTGCCTGTGCCTGTTGACGGCCCAGGTCGGTCAACGGAGAATCACAGCGGCCCTGGACCAGCTTTTTGACGTTGAACTCAGTTTGACCGTGGCGGAGTAGATATAGCTTCTTCATGCTCTCCCCTTCTGCATCAGTTGCTTTATCGGCTCGGCCCTACTCGTGGGTATGGCCGACATAGTCTTCGTCGATCGTGATCTTGGCAATCGACTTGGGATATTCCGATTCGACCCTCTGGGCCAACGCGTTTTTGAGCTCATCGGCTCCCATGCCCAAATCCGAGGGTCGCACGCAGTCAAAAATCACATTGGTGTGCGTGGGGCCCGGTACGCAACGCAAGTCGTGAATCGAAAGGCGGCCATCAATCTC
This sequence comes from uncultured Collinsella sp., assembly GCA_937922225.1. Lineage (GTDB taxonomy): Bacteria > Actinomycetota > Coriobacteriia > Coriobacteriales > Coriobacteriaceae > Collinsella. The sequence goes on along the minus strand of CAKZUZ010000024.1, from coordinate 28,019 downwards.
CTGAGCCATGGCGTTGATGCGCAGGCGCATGCTCGCCACATTTGAATTGTCGGTCACGATGGGGTCGTAATGGAGCGTGACGATCATGCCGTCTTCGTTTCTAAACGACTGCTCGATGTTATCGAGCGTGTCGTGACTTTCCAGCGGGCTTGCCTCGGCTGCCATCTCAGCGTGAGCGCTTGCGAACTTCCTGCCCGGGCCGTAATCGTGGACCATCAGGTCGTGGACGCCCAAGACGCCGGGGTAGCTCATGATCTTGTCTCGAATGTGCTTGACCAACTTGGGGTCGGGCGCCTGGCCCAAAAGCGGGCTCACCGTATCTTGAATAAGTTCAAAGCCGCTCCAGCCAATATAGGCGCCAACGGCAAGGCCGACCCATGCGTCAAGATTGATGTGCGTCACCTGCGAAACAATTGCGCACGCTAACACGGTGCCTGTGGCAAGGACATCGTTCTTGGAATCCTGAGCGGTCGCATGCAGTGTCTCGGACTCAATGCGATCGCCGAGCTTTTGGTTGAGGGCCGCCATCCACAGCTTTACGACCATCGAAAGCACTAGAACTGCCACCAGGGCAAGCGAGAACTCGACAGGTTCGGGGTGGATGACGCGCTCAACCGAGGACTTGATAAGCTCAAGGCCGATCATCAGTACGAGTGCCGCCACGACCAGACCCGAGAGATACTCGTAGCGACCGTGGCCGTAAGGATGCTCGGGGTCGGCCGGCTTGCTCGCCAGCTTAAAGCCCAGCACGCTCACGATGTTCGAGCTGGCGTCGGACAGGTTGTTCATGGCATCCGCCACGATCGAAACCGATCCCGAAACCACACCAATTGCACCCTTCGCCGCACATAGTGCCACATTGGCGAGAATACACACCACGCCCGTCAACGTGCCCACGCGCGCACGGTCGCCCTGCGCACGACGAACAATCCACTCGACCATCTATATCCGCCCCCACGGTACTACCTATATATCTATTGCTCAAACGGATTGTAGTGTAGCCACTTTGTCCCCCAGATACAAAAAGGCCGCAACCCGCACGGGCCACGGCCTTGGAACATGACAAAGGAATCGTCCTTGTGTCGCACAGGTTTATGCGCTCACTTCAGCAGCGCTCGCCACTGTTTCGGGTGAATTGGCTCCGTCCCCCGTCGCCTGCCCCTTCGCCGGCACCACGCCAAAGCAATAGCTCAGCGCCGCAGACACCGCAAATGCCACACCTCCGGCAGCACAGCACCACAGCAGATTCGAGATGCCGCCCGTAGCAAAGCCAATGACCATGAGGACATTCGTCATGCCGATGGTATAGGCCGTAACGTGGCCCACGGCCGCAACAAGGCCTCCGACGGCGCCGCCAATGGCCATGCACGTCAGGCACCTGCCATATTTAAAGCCGCAACCGTACAGCGACGGCTCGCTTACGCCGCCAAGCACGCCCGAGATCGAATAGCCCAGCATGAGCGTCTTCTCGTCCTTATCCGCAACGCGGAGCGACGCGCCAAAGGGCATGCCCCAAACGGCGAACGTTGCCATCGTCGCGGCGATCAGGATGCACGAATCCGTTCCCACACTCATAAACTGCGCATAGGCGAGCGATAGGACAACGTTGCTGACACCCGCGATCTTTAGGAACTCCCAACCCGCGGCAAGCCCCATGAGCGTGAGCAGCGACACGATGCCACCGGAATTGCCAAGCATAAACATAAGCTGGCCCAGCAACATTCCCAGATAGCTGCCCGCCGGCGCCGTGATACACAGGGATACCGGAACCATGACGAGCATGGTCGCAAACGGAACGAACGAAAACGCCACGGCCTTAGGGATAACGCGCCGAAAGAAACACTCCACTCGCCATAGCACGGGCACCGAGATGAGAACCGGAATAACAGTCGTTGTGTAATCGTTGACCGGCGCGGGAAGCAGACCATACACGGAAGTCATCGATGCCCCCGTCGTCGATGCGGCATCGACGAGCTTAAGCAGATCGGGCGCAATCAATACGCCGCCCAGCATCATGCCCAGCTGCTCCGAGCAACCGAGCTGGCGGGCGGCCGCCCAACCAAGATAAATGGGCAAAAAGTAGTAGCCGGCGTTATAGAGCCAACTGTAGAACAGGCGATAGATTTCGGAATCGGCAGACCATAGGCCCAGCATGCCTTCGCCCATAATGACGGCGACGGTGCGGAACAAAGCCGCGCAGACAATAAACGGCAGCGTCGACATCATGCTTTTGGACAGATAGTCCACCACGGCCATGGCGTTTGATGAAACCGTCGTTGTAAACGAGGTGTTAGAAACTTGCGACACAGGAACCCTTTCCCAATGTGACATGCGGACTGTCCCTTTGTTACATCGTGCGGTATCGACCGATTGCGCGGTACTTTTCGTAGCGGAGGTTTGTGAGGGTCGCGTCGTCGAGCCGCCCAAGCGTATCGAAGGCATCAAATGCCGAGGACATGACGGCACCGGCAATCTCCTCATGCGACAGGCCCCTATCGTCGACAATGCCGTCGATAATACCGAGCGCCAACAGATCGGGGGCCGTGAGCTTAAGCGCCTCGGCGGCCTCATTCGCGCGCTCGGTATCCTTCCACAGGATCGACGCACAGGCCTCGGGGCTCACGACCGAATAGGCCGAGCTCGAGAGCATCAGGATGCGGTCGGCCACGGACAGCGCCAGCGCGCCACCAGAGCCGCCTTCGCCCGTCACCACCGAGACAATCGGTGTCTTAAGGCCGCTCATCTCCATGAGATTTTGGGCAATCGCCTCGCCCTGGCCGCGCTCCTCGGCACCGATGCCGCAAAACGCGCCCGAAGTATCGACCAGGCACAGAACCGGTCGACCAAACTTTTCGGCTTGGCGCATAAGGCGACGCGCTTTGCGGTAGCCCTCGGGATGCGCCATGCCAAAGTTGCGGCGCATACGCTCTTTGGTCGTGGTGCCGCGCTCGATGGCGATAACCGTCACGGGGCGTCCGTCTTTCCAGCCAATGCCAGCCACCACGGCGGCGTCATCACCAAAGTAACGGTCGCCATGCAGCTCCACAAATCCGTCCAGGCCCAGCGAGATCATCTCACCCGCCGTGGCACGATCTGCCGAGCGGGTCTGCTTGACAATCTCGAGCGCGGTTTTTGGTGCCGCCGAGCGCTTAAACAAGTATCCCAGCTTTTTGCCGCGGCGACCCGCATGCACAATCTCGTGCGGTGCCCCCAGGCTGGGCGCGTGCCCTTCGTGCAGCGCCAGCAGCTCGCCTACCGTGAGCGCAATCTCGCCACGCGGAACAACGGCATCGCAAAAGCCGTGCTCCAGCAAAAACTCGGAGCGCTGGAATCCCTTGGGCAGACGCTTGTGCATGTTCTGCTCGATCACGCGCGGGCCGGCAAATGCCGTCAGGGCATCGGGCTCGGCCAGGATAATGTCGCCCTCCATGGCAAAGCTCGCGGTTACACCTCCGGTCGTGGGGTCGGTGAGCACCGTGATATACAGGCCGCCCGCCTCGCTGTGGCGCCGAACCGCCGCAGAAATCTTGGCCATCTGCATAAGCGAGGTCACGCCCTCTTGCATGCGCGCACCGCCCGAAACGGTAAAGCCGACAACTGGCAATCCCAGCTCGGTCGCACGCTCAAATGCGCGACAGATCTTCTCGCCCACCACGGAGCCCATCGAGCCCATCATAAAGTTAGCGTCCATAAAGAAGAGCGCGGTATCGCAACCGCAGATTTTGCCCCTGCCGCACACAACGGCATCGCGCTCGCCCGAACGCTCGCTCACGCTCTTGAGCTTATCGGCATAGCCGGGAAACGAGAGGAAGTCCTCCGACGCCAGATTGGCATCCCATTCCTCAAACGTGCCCTCGTCGACCGTCATGCGCATACGCGCGCGACCGCTCACGCGAAAGTGTTTGCCGCAACGAGGGCAGACCTCGAGGTTGTCGTGTAGGCGTGCCTCATCGATCACACGGCGGCACTCTGGGCACTTGATAAACACGTGGCGCGCGGGAAACTCGGCGCACGACTCGGTTATCGGCCCCTCAAGGACATTGACCGTCTTCGCTTTTCTATTCATCAGCATAGAGATGCCCCATCAGATCGGTGTGATACATGCCCGACAAGAACTCGTCGTTTGCCAGCACGTCGAGCTGAAGCTCGCTGTTTTCACTCACGCCCTCAATCACGAGCTCGCCCAGGGCCGAGCGCATCTTGCGAATGGCACCGTCACGCGTGGGCGCACACACGATGAGCTTGCCGAGCATGGAGTCGTAGTACGGCGGAACTGTCGCACCGGTGAACATGGCCGAATCCCAGCGCACGCGCGGACCACCCGGTACACGCAACGCGGTGACCTTTCCGCATGACGGCAGAAAGTCCGGCGTTTCGGCATTGATGCGGCACTCCATGGCGTGGTTGCGGACCGGCATGTCCTCCTGCTCAAAGGGCAGAGGCTGGCCGGCTGCCACGCGCAGCTGCCACTTGACCAAGTCGGTATCGGTCACAAACTCCGTAACCGGATGCTCCACCTGCAAGCGCGTGTTCATTTCCATAAAGTAGAAATTGCCGTCGTCCGAATACAGGAACTCGATGGTACCGGCTCCTTCGTAGCCGACGGCACGAGCCAGGTCACGCGCCGCCTTGTGCATGCGGGCACGAATGTCGTCGTGTCCGTCGAGGCACGGCGCGGGGCTCTCCTCGATCAGCTTTTGGTTGCGGCGCTGCACCGAGCACTCGCGCTCGCCGAGCGAAAACACATGGCCCTGCTTATCGGCCATAATCTGTACCTCAACGTGATGCGCCGGCGCAACGAACTTCTCCATGTAGCACTCGCCGTCGCCAAAAACGGCCTCACCCTCGGCACGCGCCTCGATGAACGCCTTTGCCGCATCTTCCACGCGCTCGACCTTGCGAATACCGCGACCGCCGCCGCCCGCGCGCGCCTTAATAAGCACGGGGCAGCCGATGCGCTCGGCCTCGGCCGTTGCTTCCTCGGGGCTTTTGAGCAAATCGCAGCCCGGCACGATGGGCACGCCCGCAGCAGCGGCCGTTCGGCGTGCGGCGTCCTTGTCGCCCATGCTGTCGATCACCTCGGCCGAAGGACCGACAAACGCCAGACCGAACTTGTCGCAGTCGCGCACGAAGCTCGCCTTCTCGGAAAAGAAGCCATAGCCGGGATGAATTGCCTTAGCTCCCGACTTTACGGCACAGGTGAGCACGGCATCGTCGTTGAGGTAGCTCTCGGCAAGACGCGGGCCGCCGATGCAATACGCCTCGTCGGCAAGCTGCACGTGTAGCGCGTCCGCATCGGCCGTGGAATAAACGGCGACGGTCTTGATGCCCATATCGCGGCACGCGCGGATAACACGGACCGCGACTTCGCCGCGGTTGGCGATGAGCACTTTGTCGAACATGGAGCCTTCCTTAACTTTCGTGCATGAGTGCAAAAGACATATCGGCGCGGCAGCAAACCTCACCGTTGACGCTCGCAGTACCCGTCGCAAAGCGGAACGGCCCGCGCGCACGCGTGATGGAGCACACTAGATCCACCGTGTCGCCCGGGCGCACCGGACGCTTAAAGCGCACCTTGTCCAGACTCGTGTAGAACGGCGTCGCGCCGCGCGCCTCCTCATCGCCCATCAGCAGCACGCAGCAGTTCTGGGCGAGCATCTCGCACTGAATCACGCCGGGAACGACCGGGTTTCCCGGAAAATGTCCCTGCAAAAAGTACTCGTCGCCTGTAATCGTGATCTTGCCGTGGGCCTCGTCGCCCACCAGCTCGGCTTCGTCGAGCAAAAGCATCGGCTCGCGATGCGGTAACAGCTTCTTGAGCTCTTCTTTGTTCATGGATATCACCTATCCGATCCTCATGAGGCAGCTGCCAAACTCCACGAGGTCGCCGTCGGCCACGCAGATCTCGAGCACCTCACCGTCTGCCTCGGCCGTCACCTCGTTGAGAACCTTCATGGCCTCGATGATGCAGAGGGTCTCGCCGGCCTTGACCTTGGAGCCCACGCGCACAAATGGCTCGTCGCCCGGCGCAGGGGCAGCATAGAAGACGCCCACCATGGGAGCAGTCACCTCGGTGCCCTTGGGCTCCGGCGCGGCGGCAGGTGTCTGCGTGGCGGGTTCCGGTGCGGCGGCAGGCATGGCGACAGGAGCCACCGCCGGAGCAGTCACGGCACCCGGCATAGGCATGGGCACGGCAACAGGCTGCGCGGCGCTCGCGCGCTCGAGTTCGACCGCGGTGCCATCGGGCTCCTCAACGCGTACGCGCGTGAGGCCGCGGTCCTCCATAACATCGGCTATCTCGGCAAGTCTTTTGGAATCCATGCTCTAGCTCCTCGTATATCTACGCAGCGCGATGGCGGCATTGTGTCCACCAAAGCCCAGATTGGTCGAAAGCGCCCAGGTAAGGTCGGCGCGAGCCGCGCGATTGGGCGTGTAGTCAAGATCGCAGGCGGGATCGGGCGTGTGGTAGTTAATGGTCGGGGGTACTACGCCCTGCTCGAGCGCCATGGCGCAGGCCATGACCTCGATGGCACCCGTAGCACCGATCATGTGACCGGTCATCGACTTGGTCGACGAGACATGCGCGGCGCGCGCCGCGTCCTCGCCGAGCGCCCGCTTAATGCCCGCCGTCTCGGAGGAATCGTTGAGCTTGGTCGAGGTGCCGTGGGCATTGATGTAGAGGCCCTCGGAAGGCTTGACGTCGCCCTCGACCACCGCCAGCGATATCGCGCGGGCAATGCCGGCAGCCTCGGGATCGGGGCTCGTGATGTGATAGGCATCATCGGTGTTGCCGTAGCCCACGACCTCGGCATAAATGTGCGCCCCGCGAGCCAGCGCGTGTTCCATGCTCTCGAGCACGAGCACGCAGGCGCCCTCGCCCATCACAAAGCCGTCGCGATTCGCATCGAACGGACGGCATGCCGTCGACGGGTCGGGGTTGGTAGTGAGTGCACGGCAGGACGTAAAGCCCGCAACGGCATCGGGGATAATGGCCGCCTCGGCTCCGCCGGCGAGAATCGCATCGGCATAGCCATGCTTGATGGCGCGGAACGCCTCGCCCACGGCATGGGCCGAGGTCGCGCACGCAGTCACCACGGGCAGGGTCGGGCCTTTTGCCTTGTGGCGGATTGCGATATTGCCCGAAGCCATATTGGGAATCATCATCGCAATCATATAGGGCGATGCACGGCGGGGCCCACGGTCAGCAATCGTGTGGACGTTGTCGACGAGCGTCTGCATGCCGCCCACGCCCGAGCCCACGTAGACGCCCAGGCGCTCACGATCGATGGCGCCTTCGACATCAAAGCCCGCATCGTGCATTGCCTCGTCCGAAGCCACCAGCGCAAACTGAACGCAGGGGTCCAGATGCTTGGCGTCGCGCTTGCCAAAGTACTCGTTGCCGTCAAAGCCCTTGACTTCGGCCGCCACCTTGACGGTAAACGCATCGGTATCGAAGTGCGTGATCGGGCCGATGCCACAGGTCCCGGCGCACATGGCCGCCCAGGTGGCAAGCGCGGTGTTGCCGAGCGGCGATACGGCACCGATGCCGGTGATTGCAACTCTCTGTTCCATCATGGTCTCCTCATCCAAGCCGTTCTTCGGCCCTGGTTTCTACATCGCCATTCCGCCGTCGACGCGCACGACCTCGCCCGTAATGTAAGCAGCCGCATCGCTCGCTAAAAAGCGCACCACGCCGGCCACTTCCTCGGGACGTGCCATGCGCTTAAGGGGAATCTGTTCCTCGGTTGCCGCACGCACCTTCTCCGAGAGCTTTGCCGTCATATCTGTCTCGACAAACCCGGGAGCGACCGCGTTCGCTCGTACGCCACGAGGCGCAAGCTCGCGCGCCACCGCCTTGGTAAGCCCTATCACGCCCGCCTTGGAAGCAGCGTAGTTGGCTTGCCCGGCATTGCCCATCAGGCCCACGACCGAGCTCATGTTGACGACGCAACCGCCGCGCTGGCGCATAAAGGTCTTGGTGAGCGCGCGCGTCATATTGAATGTTCCCTTGAGATTGACATCGAGCACGCGATCGAATGCGTCATCGCCCATGCGCATGAGCAGGCCATCGCGGGTGATGCCGGCGTTGTTGACGAGCGCCCAAATGGAACCAAAGTCGTTGAGGACCGCTTCCACGCACGCGTTGACAGCAGCGGGATCGGCCACGTCGCATTGATATGCGCGTGCCGTGGCGCCAACCGCCTCACAGGCTTCGCACGTCTTGCGCGCCGCATCGACGCTGCCGGCATAGACGACGGCGATATCAAAGCCGTCCTCCGCCAGACCGACAGCGCAGGCGCGGCCGATACCCCGCGAGCCGCCCGTGACCAGTGCCACGCGACGTGAGTCGTTGCGCTCGAGCGCGCCGTTGTTCAAGTTGCCCATGTCATTCCTTTCGGGTTACAGCCCTGTGGACTATGCGAGCTCGTCGGCAATAGCTGCGACCTGCTCGGCCGTTTCGCACGAATACACGCGAACGTCGCTCAGCGTACGCTTGACCAGGCCCGACAGCGTTTTGCCAGGGCCGACCTCAATAAACGTGTCGATGCCCTGATTCTGCAGAGTATGCAGCGTGTCGACCCAACGAACGGCATGACTCACCTGATTGGCCAAGACATCCGATGCCGCTCGCGGGTCCGCCGGATAGGGCGCCGCCGTCATGTTTGCCATGACCGGAATCAGCAGCGGTGACGGCGCGTGGCCGGCTTGGATATACGTCGCCAGCCCCTCAGTCGCCTCGGCCATATAGGGGCTATGAAATGCGCCCGACACCGCGACTTTCATAGCGCGGCCGCCAGCCTCTTTTACTAGGACGTCGAGCTCCTGCAGCGCCTCGGGCGCTCCGGCAACAACCGTCTGCTGCGGACTGTTGTAGTTGACCGGCCAGCAGTCCTCGCCGGCCTGTTTTGCCAGGTTCTCGACTTGCGCCGCATCGAGCTTGATGACGGCGCGCATGCCGCCCGGATGGCGCTCGGCAGCCGCGGCCATCAGCGCCGCGCGCTCGCACACGAGCTCAAAGCCCGCTCGCGTATCGAACGCCCCCGCAAAGGTGAGCGCGGCGACCTCGCCAAGCGAAAAACCCGCACAGGCGGCAGGTACCACGCCGCGCTCACGCAGGGCGGCAGCCGCTGCCAGATCGTGAACGAACACGCACGGCTGCGTGTTCTCGGTCTGCGAGAGCTCCTCCTTGGAGGCGCTTCGGCACTGCTCACTGGTCCCCGGGCGCACCTCGTCGGCAATGGCGAGCACCTCGGCGGCGGCCGGCGATGCCTCGATCAGGTCGACGCCCATCGCGGGGTGCTGGGCGCCCTGGCCGGCAAACAGAAACGCTACGCCACCCATGCGCACGCACCCTTCAGGACGTGCTCGGCGCCATCGACCAGGTCGTCAACGATTTCACGTGCACTTTGGCGCTCGTTGACCATGCCGGCAATCTGTCCACACAAAAACGAGCCCTCTTCGTAATTGCCGTCCTTGGCGGCCTTGCGAAGGGCGCCCGTGCCCATGGCCCCGAGCTCCTCGACGCTTACGCCCGCCGCCTCGCTCTTGGCGTAGGCGTTGGTGAAGGGGCTCTTGAGGGCACGCACCGGGTGTCCCGTCGAGCGGCCGGTCGCACGCGTCGAGGTGTCGTTGGCCTTCAGGACCATCTCCTTGTACTGCTCCGATACGGTGCACTCATCTGCGATCAGAAAGCGCGTACCCACCTGCACGCCGGCGGCGCCCAGCATAAAGGCGGCCGCCACGCCGCGGCCATCGGCGATACCGCCAGCCGCAACCACGGGAATATCGACCGCATCGACAACCTGCGGCACCAGTGCCATCGTCGAGGTCTCGCCAATATGGCCGCCTGATTCGGTACCCTCGGCAACCACGGCAGTGGCTCCACGACGCGCCACGAGGCGCGCCAGCGCCACCGAGGCAACGACCGGGATGACCTTGATGCCCGCCTCGTTCCACGCCTTCATGTACTTGGTGGGATTGCCGGCACCCGTCACGACGACCGGCACCCGCTCGTCAATCACGACCCGCGCGACCTCGTCGGCAAACGGGCTCATGAGCATGACGTTGACGCCAAAGGGCTTATCCGTCCTGGCGCGCAGCTCATGAATCTGGTCGCGCAGCCAGTTGGCGTCGGCGTTCATGGCCGCGATAATCCCTAAGCCGCCCGCCTCGGACACTGCGGACGCCAGCGAGGCGTCGGCGATCCAGGCCATACCGCCCTGGAACACGGGCTTTTCGATGCCGAGCAGATCGCAGAGAGGAGTCTTGAGCATCTCTACTTCTCCAATGCCGCCTCGACCGTATCGGCGAACTCGCCGACCGTCTTGGGGTTCTCCTCGGTATCGAGCTGGATGCCAAACTCGTCCTCAACGGCGACGAGGATCTCGACGGTGCCCAGACTGTCGAGACCAATCTCCTCGAGCGTGGACTCGGGCTTCATCTCGACGTCGTCAAGACCGGCGGTCTCGCGGATAACATCGCAAACGCGCTCGAAGGTCTTCTGATCTGCCATGGTAGTTCTCCTTTAGTTTGTGCCCTAGGGGCGTTTTTATTTCCTATGTGCAACTACTTCCAACGAAGTAGATAGCCACCTATATCCAGACCGGCGCCAAATCCAACGAGGGTGATGGTGTCGCCCGTGTGAAGTGCACCGGCGTTTGCCAGCCGGTCGAGGGCAAGCGGAATGCATGCGCTCGAAATGTTGCCGGTCTCGCGCAGCGTTCGAACCACGCGCTTGTCTGGCACACCGAGGCGCTTGACCGCCTGACTCAGGATTCGTTCGTTAGCCTGATGGAATACAAAATGGTCGATGTCCTCGACCGAAATGCCCGCATCGCTCGCAAGCTTATGGACCGTGTCGCAAATCGCGTTGACGCCGAACTTGAACACGCGGCGGCCATTCATGGACAGCACGCTCTCGCTATCTGCGGAGGCCTTAAACGGCGAGGTGCCGACCAGACCGGGAACGCACAACGTCTCGACGTCGGGCGCCGTCGAAAGCTCAACGGCAAGGGGGCTGTCTCCCCCAGCCTCAATCACCGCGGCGCCTGCCCCATCGCCAAAGAGCACACAGGTGGCGCGGTCGGTCCAGTCGAGCGCGCGCGTCATCTGCTCGGCGGCAACGACAAGCACATGCTTGGCTCGTCCTCGGGCGATATAGCCCTCGGCAACATCGAGCGCAAATACGAAGCCGGCGCAGGCAGCCGAGACATCGAAGGCAGGGCACGTCGCGCCCAGTCGCTCAGCAACGGCACACGCCTCGGCGGGAACAAGGTGGTCACCCGTCGTCGTCGAGCAGACGATCAGATCCAACTGGCTTGCGTCGATTCCGGACACCTGAAGTGCCCGCTCGCTCGCCGCTACGGCAAGGTCGTCAAGTGACTCGGTGGTGCAGACGTGGCGACTCTTAATACCTGTGCGGGTAAAAATCCACTCATCCGAGGTATCGAGGAACTCGGACAGCTCGTCATTGGAAACACTGCGCTTAGGAAGCGCCGAGCCTGTTCCAAGAATCGTGAAACCCATCACTAACCTCCTTTGAGTTGTTGACGTGTTTACATCGACCAAGAGAGGATAGCGCATTCTTCACCTTGTTGACGTGTTAACATTAAATTGTCCAAATGCGACAAAGGCTTCACATTGTGTCTATCTATCGACACTATTGCGTCATTCACTTATTCATTAGGGAGGTAGCAGCCGCTATGGATGCCCAATTAACGATAGTCGACGTAACCGGATCGACCAACGATGACCTGCTCGAAGCAGGAAAACAGGGAGCGCCGCACGGCACAGGACTTGCCGCCCGGGCTCAGACAGCAGGACGCGGCCGGCGCGGCCACAAGTGGGATTCAACCGCCGGCAACCTATTGCTTTCGATTGTCCTGCGTCCATGCGTTAATCCTGCGAAGTACTCTGGTCTTGCTGCCGTCAGCGGCCTAGCGGTGCTCGAGGCGCTCGAAAAACAGGGTCTTGCAAACGAGATTGGCCTCAAATGGCCCAACGACCTGGTCGCGCGTGGACGCAAACTCGGCGGCATTCTGGTCGAGGCCGCACGCGATAACGAAGGCAAACCTTTCGCCGTCTGTGGCATTGGTGTCAATGTGAACTATGCGCCCCAAGAGGTGCCCGATGGCGGCCTGCCGGCAATCGGTCTCTCGGACCTTAACGAGAACGTTCCAGCTGTCGACATGCTCCTCGATGAGGTCTATCACGCAGTTATAGACGCTATAGATGCCTGGGCAGAACGCCTCAACGCCAAGGAAAAAGACGCCGGTCCGCTCGCGCCCGTCCACGACGAATATATCGCTCACCTCAATTGGATTGGGAAGCACGTTATCGCCCGCTCACCCGCTGGAGACGAGCTGGCACGCGGCATCTTTAAAACCGTTGATGCCTTTGGTCGCGCGTGCATCGAAACGGAAGACGACTTGCGATCCTTCCATTCTGAGGAGGCATCGCTGCGTCCCGTGAGCGAATAGGGCGCCGCAGCCACCTACTCGTCAGCATTGTCCGACAGTCCAAACCACCATTCAAAACAAAAGGGCCCCGCTACCGTAACGGCAGCGGGGCCCTTTAAGCTATGAGCGATATCGCTTAGAGCTTGATGTCGATGTCGACGCCAGCGGGGAGGTCGAGACGCATGAGCGAATCAACGGTGCCCGAGGTGGGGTCGAGGATGTCGATGAGGCGCTTGTGGGTGCGCATCTCGAACTGCTCACGGGAGTCCTTGTTCACGTGCGGCGAGCGGATAACCGTGTACAGGTTGCGCTCGGTGGGCAGGGGGACAGGACCGGAAACGCGAGCGCCGGTCTTCTGAGCGGTCTCGACGATGAGCTTCGCGGACTGATCGACGACCTCGTGATCATAGCCCTTGAGGCGAATGCGGATCTTCTGGGTAGCCAACTTAAACCTCCAAAGAGTGCGAGAGATGTTCTCGCGGATTACGTAACAGGGAGCTCAAACTTAGGCGTTCTTGCTCATGACCTCGTCCACGATGGACTTGGGCGCGGGCTCATAAGAGTCGAACTGCATCGTGTAGGATGCACGGCCCTGGGTCTGGGAGCGAAGGTCGGTAGCGTAACCGAACATCTCGCCCAGCGGCACCTTGGCACGGATGAGCTTGCTGTTCTTGCGATCCTCCATGCCCTCGATCTTGCCGCGGCGACCGGAGAGGTTGCCCATAACGTCGCCCATGTACTGCTCGGGGGTCTCGACCTCGACAGCCATGATCGGCTCGAGCAGCTGCGGATCGGACTTCTTGAGGGCGTCCTTGATAGCCATGGAGCCGGCGATCTTGAAGGCGGCCTCGGAGGAGTCGACCTCGTGGTAAGAACCGTCGAACAGGGTGACCTTAACGTCGAGGACCGGGAAGCCGGCGATAACACCGGTGTTCAGGGCCTCCTGGATGCCCTTGTCGATGGACGGGATGTACTCCTTGGGCACGACGCCGCCGACGATAGCGTTGACGAACTCGTAGCCGAAGCCCTCCTCCATCTTCTCGAGCTTGATGACGGCGTGGCCGTACTGACCGCGACCGCCGGACTGACGGACGAACTTGCCCTCAGCCTTCTCGACGTCGTGACCAGCGGTCTCACGGTAGGCAACCTGGGGCTTACCAACGTTAGCGTCAACCTTGAACTCGCGGAGCAGACGGTCGACGATGATCTCGAGGTGCAGCTCGCCCATGCCGGCGATGATGGTCTGGCCGGTCTCGTGGTTGGTGGACACCTGGAAGGTCGGGTCCTCCTCGGCGAGCTTGGTCAGAGCCAGGGACATCTTGTCCTGCTCGGCCTTGGTCTTGGGCTCGATGGCAACGTCGATAACGGGCTTAGCGAACTCGATCTTCTCGAGGACGATCTCCTTGCCCTCGGCGCACAGAGTGTCACCGGTGGTGGAGTTCTTGAAGCCGACGCAAGCGACGATGTCGCCGGCGGCAGCGTCGTCACGGTCGATACGCTCGGCGGCGTTCATCTCGAGGATGCGGCCGAGACGCTCGCGCTGACCGTTGGAAGCGTTGACAACGTAGGAGCCGGACTCGGCGCGGCCGGAGTAAACGCGGACGTAGGTGAGCTTACCGACGAACGGGTCGGTCATGATCTTGAAGACCAGGCCGGAGAAGGGCTCGTCGAAGGAAGGATGACGCTGAATCTCCTCGCCGGTGTCCGGATCGGTACCGGTGACGGCCTCAACGTCGAGCGGGCTGGGCAGGTAGTCGACGACAGCGTCGAGCAGCTCCTGAACGCCCTTGTTCTTGTAGGCGGAACCCACGAAGACGAGGTTGAGCTCGTTGGCCAGAACGCCCTTGCGCAGAGCAGCCTTGAGCTCCTCGACGGTGAAGTCCTCCTCCATGAGGATCTTCTCCATGAGCTCGTCGTCAAAGCTGGCAGCAGCGTCGAGGAGCTCCTCGCGCTTGGTGGCAGCGATGTCGGCGAACTCAGCCGGGATCTCGTCCATCGGCTCGGGGTAGGTCATGCCCTTCTCGTCGGCCTTGAAGTCCCATGCAGTCATGGTGACCAGGTCGATGACGCCCCAGAAGTTGTCCTCGGCGCCCATCGGGACCTGAGCGGCCACGGCGTTAGCGTCGAGACGATCCTTCATGGTCTCGATAGCGTTGAAGAAGTCAGCGCCCACGCGGTCATACTTGTTGATGAAGGCGATGCGGGGAACGTTGAAGGTAGAAGCCTGACGCCAAACGGTCTCAGACTGGGGCTGAACGCCGGCAACGGCGTCGAAGACGGCGACAGCGCCATCGAGGACGCGCAGGCAGCGCTCGACCTCGGCGGTGAAGTCAACGTGGCCCGGGGTGTCGATGATCTGGATGCGGTAGTCCTTGCCGTCCTTGTTCCAGAAGCAGGTGGTAGCAGCGGAGGTAATGGTTACGCCGCGCTCCTGCTCCTGAACCATCCAGTCCATGGTGGCAGCGCCCTCATGGACCTCACCGATCTTGTGGGTCTTACCGGTGTAGTAAAGAATACGCTCGGTCGTGGTGGTCTTACCGGCATCGATGTGGGCCATGATGCCGATGTTACGGGTATCGGAAAGCTTGTACTTAGGCTTAGCCATGTTAGTTCCTTACCTTGACTTACCAACGATAGTGAGAGAACGCGCGGTTGGCCTCGGCCATCTTGAAGACGTCCTCACGCTTCTTGACGGAAGCGCCCAGGCCGTTGGAGGCGTCGAGGATCTCGTTGGCGAGACGCTCGGCCATGGTCTTCTCCTTGCGAGCGCGGGAGAAGTTGACGATCCAGCGGATACCCAGAGCGGTGGAACGACGGGAGTTGACCTCCATCGGGACCTGATAGGTAGCGCCGCCGACACGCTTGGGCTTAACCTCGAGCGTGGGCTTGACGTTGTCCATAGCCTTCTTGAAGGTAGCGAGAGCGTCGCCACCCTCAGACTTCTCGGCAACGATCTCGAAAGCGGTGTAAACGATGCGCTCAGCGGTGGCCTTCTTGCCGTCAAGAAGGACCTTGTTGATGAGCTGAGTCACCAGGCGGTTGTTGTAAACGGCGTCAGGCTGAACCTCACGACGATTAGCTGCTGCACGACGCGGCATGTGAAATCTCCTTAAGTGTCTACCGTGCGGCGCTTAGGCGGCACACGGCGAAAGTATCAAAACGTTATCTGGCTTATTTAGCCTTGGGGCGCTTAGCACCGTACTTGGAACGGGCCTGCATACGGTTCTGGACCGGAGCAGCGTCGTAGGCGCCACGGATGACGTGATAACGGACACCAGGGAGGTCACGGACACGACCGCCGCGGACGAGCACGATGGAGTGCTCCTGCAGGTTGTGGCCCTCACCCGGGATGTAAGCAGTAACTTCGATGCCGTTGACGAGGCGAACACGGGCAACCTTACGAAGAGCCGAGTTCGGCTTCTTGGGGCTCGTGGTGAAGACGCGGGTGCACACGCCGCGCTTCTGGGAGTTGTGCTGCAGAGCAGCGTTCTTGGACTTCTTGGGCACGGAACGACGGCCCTGGCGAACCAGCTGGTTAATAGTAGGCAAAGCGTACTCCTTCTCGAATGATTCCAGCTTTCTGTAAAGTGCAACGGCTTGAATCGAGGGGTCAGCATCCCCCTACGAAACACGCAGTTCGATAGGATACGTGCCGTTAGCTGTGCCGTCAACAGACCACGCCGCCGGGCGTATCCCAAAATTGGCACATTTCCGCAAAGCCTACACAAAAGGAATCCCCTCCTGTGCGCGGGGGCGGATCCCCGGGCCGGGCGGCACAGGGGTTAAGTTTGCTGCTCTACAGTCCTGGCTCGCACGGAGGCCACATTAAGTGGCCTCCGGCTCGTGCGGAACTCGCGACAAACTTAACCCCTGTGCCGCCCGGGCCGGGGATCCGACGTGCTCGTCGGGGCAACGTTACCTGCCAAAAAGGGACAGGTTTATTTTGGTCGGTTTTATCTGGGGAAACGTCGCGCTCCAACGGTGATCTGCTCTCACCTGTCGCATGGAAATCGGCGGCGCTTTCGGAAGTATGCGGCAAATTCTGGACCCGCCGAGCGCACCGGGGTTTTGCGATAATAAACCCGCAGGTAGAGCGCTTGAGCATATACGGTGTGGTCGACCCATCAAGATTTTGCCGCATACTTCAGGAATGCAGGCGAATATCGTGCGGTCTAACCGCCCATTTACCGCAAAGAAGGCCGCTTCCCCTAGTAGAAAGCGGCCCCAAATCTTACGAATAGACGATGGTAAAGGGTTCCGACGTTTCGGCGCCCCCTGTTGAAGTGCAGCGTGTGCCTTCGAGCGTTACTGAAACCACTTGGTCGACATCAATCAACTTCGTTGGCACCCAAATGTTCTCTCCGCTATTGCGTCCCATCGAAACATAGAAATTGTACGCCCCTGCGTCGTCATCTTCGATAATCTGCTCTGACCCATCCTTGTAGGTGACGGTCAGTTTATGATCAACTGCTTCATAGCCCAGATCATCGATGTGCGTCTGGATGGAAAACGGACTGATCTCGAGAGGCGAGTCATCGGAGCGGAGTTCTTTTGTATCGACGTGCGCTCCGACGTTAAACTCTGGCGTCGATACCTCGATCACCTTCGCATCCTCACCTTTGCCCTCCGTCCAACTGATATTCCAGGTGACCGCATGTCGTAAATCTCGATCGCGATTCCAAGATGCAAAGTACATCGTGCCGTTAATGACCGCGTCGCTTGATGTGTCTTTATCAATGGTGCAGCGTGTATCAGCCCATTCCTCGCCGAAGTTCATGCTGGGTGTACTGACGCCCCCTTCTTCTTCACCATAGAGAACAAGTTCGCCAAGCTCTGCCGCCGGCTTGTAGTAGTTAACGCCATTCGGATTGGACAATGTAAACGTCACAGCACCGCAACCGTTCTCGTCGATTGCCATCTCATGAATGTCGAGCGTATAGCCGTTGCCCTCGACGGACAGATTGACCTTCTGGACTGCACCCTCCAGGCTTTGGGGCGCGATACCATCACCAAACTCTCTGGTGTAGGTATATTTCGTCCCCGACGAGCCGCCATTTGTCCAGGTAACGGACTCTCCGTTGCCATGGTTTCCCCAGGCAGAGGCAAAATAACTGGAATTGACAACAGCGTAGGCGACCCCTCCGGTCGCCAGCACTCCGGCAAGACATCCGATTACGGCAACATACAGAGGCTTCGCGTGACCCTTTCGGCGAAGCGGCTCGCCAGCAGCGGCATAAAGAACACGGTCAGCAAGATCGCTATCGGCTTGGACGGACTCGAAGGCCTGCTTGATCTGGTTGGATTTCACGGTCGCCCTCCTCTAGGATGAACTTGAGCTTCGATCTGCCGCGAGCTAAACGCGTTCGAACGGTCGCGGCTGGCACATGCAGTAACTCGGCAATTTCTGAAGTCGAGAAGCCCAGATAGTAATAGAGCACGATAGGAATACGGAATCGCTCCGGAAGTCGCATAACGTCTGACAGGACCGCCTTGGTCTCCTCCTGCGCCGTCGAAAGCGAATCGGCCAGATTCTCAATATCCTCCACGCGCCTCCACGGCTTTCGAAAGAGAGATTTACATTCATTGATCGTGACCCGGATAAGCCATCGACGAAGATGCTCCCAGTTTTCAAATTGCGCGTCGCTTTTGAGCAACTTAAGAAAGACGTCTTGAGCGACATCGTCGGCGTCAGCGCGATCACGCAGATACGTCAAGGCGATTCGGAACACGACATCTCGGTGATCCTCGACCGCCTGTCTAAAAGCTTGTTCTTCCATAATCACCTCCCGGTGACGCTGATGGTTCTTGATGAGGTCCTCACCATAGATACGCTTTGGCCGAACGAAATGTTTCAAATCCAAGCAGGAAAAACCTACCAAAATAAACCTGTCCCTTTTTGGCAAGGGATCAACGGAACGCAACAGGTTGAGCATACGCAAGCGAGCGGCCCCCAGAGCG
This sequence comes from uncultured Collinsella sp., assembly GCA_937922225.1. Lineage (GTDB taxonomy): Bacteria > Actinomycetota > Coriobacteriia > Coriobacteriales > Coriobacteriaceae > Collinsella. The sequence continues at coordinate 9,603 of CAKZUZ010000024.1, read as the reverse complement.
TACAAGATGGCATGAAAAAGGCAGGGCATTGACCTTTTGGTCATGCCCTGCCTTTTGAATGACAGATTGTAGCTCTGGGGGCCGCGCAGCGACGGAGGTCGCCGCCGTTCGTTAGAACGGCGGAACTAATTACTCCTCGTCGTTGTCCTTGGCCTCTTCGGCGTCGTCGGTGTCTACGAGCTGGTTGAGCAACTCGTCGAGGGAAGCCATGTCCTCGTTGATGGCACCGTTGGCGGGAGCCTTCTTGTCGTCGATCGGGGCGCCCAGGAGCTCCTCGTCGGCGTCGGCGTGATGCGTCGGAGCGGAGGTACCCAGCAGGATATCGTCCGGACCGTCGGGGCTAAAGACCATCTGCAGCAGCTGCGAGAGGTCTTCCTCGTCGGCAACGTCGTCGTTGTTCTCGAGGATGTAGAGCAGATCGTGGGCCTCCAGGCCGTCACGGAGCTCCTCGATCGCCTTGGCGCCGATGCCATCGATGCGCAGCAGATCCTCCTCGGACTTGCCAACCAGGTCGCCGACCGTCTCGATGCCAACCTCGCTGAACTTGTTGGTCCAGCGCTGCGACACGCCCAGATCGTCGAACAGGTACAGACGAGCCTTCTCGGCGGAGATGGTGTGGCCGTTGCGGGTGAACGAACCGTCAGCACCACCGAACTCGTCGTAGCCGGCCCAGTCGAGCTGCTGCGGGAGCTGCTCGTCCAGGTCCTTGAGCTCCACAGGAGCCCACTCGGGCAGCGACTTGGCGTTGGGCGAAGCCGGGCCGTCGATGTCCACGTAGCCGTCGGCCGTGCGATACGTCAGCTTGGCGTTGGCGTACGGCTTGAGGCCGGTACCAGCCGGGATCTTCTTACCGACGATGACGTTGGACTTAAGGTCGAGCAGGTGGTCGACCTTGCCCTCGATGGCAGCCTCGGTAAGGACACCAGCGGTACGGATGAACGAAGCGCTCGACAGCCAGGAGTCGATGTTGGACGCGACCTTGAGCGTACCCAGGATGACGGGCTCGGCCACGGGAGCCTGACCGCCCAGACGGGCAACGCGCTCGACCTCGTCGGCGAACTCGTAGCGGTCGACGTACTGACCAAGCAGGTACTTGGAGTCACCGGGGTTGGTGATCTGAACGCGACGCAGCATCTGACGTGCGAGCACCTCGATGTGCTTGTCGTTCAGGTCGACGCCCTGGCTGGTGTAGACGTCCTTGACGCTCTCGACGAAGGTGTGCATCGTCGACTCGATGTCGGTCAGCTTGCGCAGGTTGCGGAAGTTGACGAAGCCCTTGGTGATCTGGTCGCCGGCGCGAACCTCGCAGCCGTCCTCGATCTCGGGCATGAAGCGCACCGAAGCGGGAACGCGGCGCTCATCGAGGACACGGGTGTGATCCTCGGAGTCGGTGAGCGTCAGCACGTACTCGGACTTCTCGGGCTTAATCGAGAGGTGACCGGAGTACGGAGCCAGCTCGGCCTCGCGACCCAGAATCTTCTCGTTGACGTTGCCGACGATATCGAACATACGGCTGACCGTAGGCAGACCCTGCGTAATATCGTCGACGCCAGCGACGCCGCCGGAGTGAATGGTACGCATCGTAAGCTGCGTACCGGGCTCGCCGATGGACTGGGCGGCAATAATGCCGACGGCAGTACCGATGGCGACCGGACGACGGGTGGAAAGATCCCAGCCGTAGCACTTCTGGCACACGCCGTACTTGGAGCGGCAGGTGAGCAGCGCGCGAAGCTTGACCTTCTTAAGGCCGGCATCGACCATCTTCTGGATGTCAGCGACCTTCTCGATGTAGCCGTCCTGCTCAAAGAGCACGGTGCCATCGGGAGCCACGACGTCCTCAATGAAGCAACGGCCGACGAGGTCGGTGTTGAGGTCGGTGGTGCCGGGGATGATGAGGTTGTAGGTGACGCCCTCGTGCGTACCGCAGTCCTCCTCGCGGACGATGACGTCCTGGGCCACGTCGACCAGACGACGGGTCAGGTAACCAGAGTCCGACGTGTGGGATGCGGTATCGACCAGGCCCTTACGGGCGCCGTAGGTCGAAATGAAGTACTCGAGCGGCAGCAGGCCCTCGCGGAAGTTCGCCTTAATGGGAAGGTCGATCGTCTCGCCGGACATGTCTGCCATCAGGCCACGCATGCCGCCGAGCTGACGCAGCTGGGTCTTAGAACCACGGGCGCCGGAGTCGGCCATCATGTACAGCGGGTTCTCCTCGTCGAACATGTCGAGCATGAGCGCTGCAACCTTATCGGTACAAGCGGTCCACTCGTTAACGACTTCGATGTGGCGCTCCGTCTCGTTGATGAAGCCCTCCTCGAAGTACTCGTTGATCTGGTCGACGTTGGCCTGAGCGCGGTCGAGCAGCTCCTGCTTCTCGGCAGGGATGAGAGCGTCCCACACCGAGATGGTGAGGCCGGCGCGGGTAGCGTAGTGGAAGCCGGAGTACTTGATGGCGTCGAGGATCGGGCCGACCTTGGCCTCGGGGTAACGATCGCAGCAGTCCGCAACCAGCTTGGCCACGTCGCCCTTGACCATCTTGTAGTTCATGAACTCGTAGTCTTCGGGCAGGCACTGGCGGTTGAAGATGATGCGGCCGATAGAGGTCTCGAAGCGCGCGGTCTTGTTGCCGGTGACGTCGTAGTCGACAAACTCGTTCTTGCCGTTCTTGACGCGGAAGATACGGGTGCCGTCCTCGTTGATGACATTGGCGTTCTCGGCGGACACGCGGACCTGAATCTTGGCCTGCATGTCGACCTCGGAGCGGCAGTCATAGGCGTGCAGCGCGTCGTCGAAGCTCGAGAACACGTGGTTCTCGCCCGGCAGACCGTCGCGGACCTGGGTCAGGTAGTACACACCGATGATCATGTCCTGCGAGGGGATGTTGACCGGCTTGCCGGATGCCGGCGAGCGCAGGTTGTTCGCAGAGAGCATGAGCACGCGAGCCTCGGCCTGAGCCTGGCTGGACAGCGGCACGTGGACAGACATCTGGTCGCCGTCGAAGTCGGCGTTGAAGGGCGAGCAGACCAGCGGGTGCAGGTGGATAGCCTTGCCCTCGACCAGAACCGGCTCAAAGGCCTGGATGGACAGACGGTGCAGGGTCGGTGCACGGTTGAGCAGCACGACGCGGCCGTCGATGACCTCTTCGAGGATGTCCCACACAAAGGTGGCACCACGGTCGATAGCGCGCTTGGCGCCCTTGATGTTCTCGACCTTGCCGAGCTCGACCAGGCGCTTCATGACGAAGGGCTTGAAGAGCTCCAGCGCCATGGTCTTGGGCAGACCGCACTGGTGCAGCAGCAGCTTGGGGTCGGTAACGATAACCGAACGGCCGGAGTAGTCGACACGCTTACCCAGCAGGTTCTGACGGAAACGACCCTGCTTGCCCTTGAGGGCCTCGGCGAGCGACTTGAGCGGGCGACCGCCACGGCCAGAGACCGGGCGACCACGACGGCCGTTGTCGAACAGGGCGTCCACGGACTCCTGGAGCATGCGCTTCTCGTTGTTCACGATAATCGCAGGGGCGTCCAGGTCGAGCAGGCGCTTGAGTCGGTTGTTACGGTTGATCACGCGACGGTACAGGTCGTTGAGGTCGGACGCGGCGAAGCGGCCGCCGTCGAGCTGGACCATCGGGCGCAGATCGGGCGGAATGACCGGGATAACGTCCAGGATCATGTTCGCGGGGCTGTTGCCACCCTTCAGGAAGGCGTCAACGACCTCGAGGCGCTTGACGGCCTTCTCGCGCTTCTGCTTCTGGGAGTCCTCGTCGGCGATGATGGCCTTGAGCTTCTCGGCCTCGGAGGGGAGGTCGATGGCAGCGAGCAGGTCGCGGACGGCCTCGGCACCCATGCCACCCTTGAAGTACATGGAGTAGTAGCGGGTCATCTCGCGGAACAGCGGCTCATCGGAGATGAGGTCGCGCTCGGTGAGCTTCATGAAGGCGTTGAAGGCGTCCGTGCGGAGCTGCTTCTCGTCCTTGCACTCTTCCTCGATGTCGACGATGCCGGAGGCGATCTCCTCGGGGGTCAGCGGCTCCTCGTCGGAGAACTCATCAAAGTTCTCGGGGTCGCCCTGCTCCTTGAGGGACTCGATCTGGCGGGCGCACTCGGCATCGATCTCTTCCAGATCGGCGGCGAGCTCCTCGCGCAGGTCATCGGCGTCGGCCTCGCGGGCCTCATAGTCAACCTCGGTGATGATGTAGCTGGCAAAGTACAGAACCTTCTCGAGGTCCTTGGACTTGATGTCGAGCATACGGCTCATCGGGAAGCTCGTGGGGCTCTTGAAGTACCAGATGTGGGACACGGGAGCGGCGAGCTCGATGTGACCCATGCGGTCGCGACGCACCTTGGCCGAGGTGACCTCGACACCGCAGCGCTCGCAGACGATGCCCTTAAAGCGGATGCCCTTGTACTTGCCGCAGGAGCACTCCCAGTCCTTGGCGGGACCGAAGATCTTCTCGCAGAACAGGCCGTCCTTCTCGGGCTTGAGGGTACGGTAATTGATGGTCTCCGGCTTCTTGACCTCGCCGTGCGACCAGGAACGGATCTGGTCGGCGGAGGCAAGGGAGATCTTTACCGAGTCAAAATCAGTAGCTTCGAAATCTGCCACAGTCAACTACTCCTTATCAGTGGTCGTGGCGGCGACAGCCTCGGGCGCCTCGGCGGTCTCGGCATTCTCGGCCTCGACGTCGGCGTCAACGCCGGCGAGCGCAGCCAGGTCGTCGAGAGCGGAGGTCTCCTCGGCGGTCACAGGGGCGGAGGCGTCCTCGTCGGCATCGTGCATGGGCTCGATGTCCAGTGCGAGGGAGCGGATCTCCTTGACGAGAACCTTGAAGGACTCGGGGATACCCGGGACAGGAACGTTCTCGCCCTTGACGATGGACTCGTAGGTCTTGACGCGGCCCACGGTATCGTCGGACTTGACGGTCAGGATCTCCTGCAGGACGTTGGAAGCACCGTATGCGTACAGTGCCCAAACTTCCATCTCGCCGAAGCGCTGGCCGCCGAACTGAGCCTTGCCGCCCAGGGGCTGCTGGGTAACCAGGCTGTAAGGGCCGGTCGAACGAGCGTGGATCTTGTCGTCGACCATGTGGCCGAGCTTGAGGATGTAGGACGTACCCACGGTAATGGGCTCGCGGAACTCCTCGCCGGTGCGGCCGTCGAACAGACGGGTCTTGCCGCGCTCGTCAAGCTGGGTGACAAACTCGGGGCGCATGTGATCGCCAAAGGCAGCGGTGGCCTTGTTGAGCATGTTCTTGTTGGCACGACGGATGACCTCGGCGATCTCGTCCTCCTTGGCGCCGTCGAAGACGGGTGTGGCGGTGAAGAACGGACCGGGGACGTACTTGTCGGAGTCGGCCTGCTCGGTATCCCAACCGCAGGCAGCAGCCCAGCCAAGGTGGCACTCGAGCAGCTGGCCGACGTTCATACGCGAAGGAACGCCCAGCGGGTTGAGGATAACGTCGATCGGGGTACCGTCAGCCATGTAGGGCATGTCCTCGACCGGCAGAACGTTACAAATAACACCCTTGTTGCCGTGGCGACCGGCGATCTTATCGCCCTGCTGGATCTTACGACGCTGGGCGACGTAGACGCGCACCTGCTCGTTGACGCCGGGGGCCAGGTCGTCACCGTTCTCGCGGCTAAAGCGGACAACGTCGATAACGCGGCCGTAAGCGCCGTGAGGCATCTTAAGGGAGGTATCGCGGACGTCGTGGGCCTTGGCGCCGAAGATGGCGCGCAGCAGGCGCTCCTCGGCGGTCAGAGCGCTCTCGCCCTTAGGCGTGACCTTACCGACCAGGATGTCGCCAGGGCCGACCTCGGCGCCGATGCGGATGATGCCGTCCTCGTCGAGGTTGGCAAGCATGTCCTCGGAGAGATTCGGGATCTCGCGGGTGATCTCCTCGGGGCCGAGCTTGGTGTCGCGGGCGTCGATCTCGTGACGGGTGATGTTGATGGTCGTCAGCAGGTCCTCGGCCACCAGGCGCTCGGACACGACGATACCGTCCTCGTAGTTAAAGCCCTCCCACGGCATGTAGGCCACGGTGAGGTTCTGGCCCAGTGCGAGCTCGCCGTGATCGGTCGAAGGACCGTCAGCCAGAGGCTCGCCCTGCTCAACGGTGTCACCGACGCGCACGAGCGGACGGTGGTTGATGCAGGTGGACTGGTTGGAGCGCTGGTACTTGGCCAGGTGATACTCGTCCATGCCGCCGGCATGCTTGACGATGATCTTGGCGGCGTCGGCAAAGATGACCTCGCCGGCGTTCTTGGCCAGGGTGACCTCGCCGGAGTCCAGAGCGGCGCGGCGCTCCATGCCGGTACCGACATAGGGAGCGGCGGGGTGAACCAGCGGCACGGCCTGACGCTGCATGTTAGCGCCCATCAGCGTACGCTTGGCGTCGTCGTGCTCAAGGAACGGGATCAGCGTGGCTGCGACGGAGAGCATCTGACGCGGCGAGACGTCCATGTAGTCGACGTCCTCGACAGGCACGTCGGCGGGAGCGCCGAAGGAGCCGTCGAAGTCGCGGGTACGGGCGATCACGGCGTGCGGGCGGACGATCTTGCCCTCGGCATCGGTCGTGATGAACTCGTTGGTCTTGGGATCGAGCGGCGTGTTGGCCGGCGCAATGACGTGCTTCTCTTCCTCGTCAGCGGTCATCCAGTCGATCTGGTCGGTGGCAACGCCGTTCTCGACACGACGGAACGGGGCCTCGATGAAGCCGTACTCGTTGACGCGGGCATAGAGGGCGAGCGAGCCGATCAGGCCGATGTTGGGGCCTTCGGGGGTCTCGATCGGGCACATGCGGCTGTAGTGCGAGTTGTGAACGTCGCGGACGGCCGTCGGCACGTTGGTGCGGCGGCTGGAACCGGACTTGTGACCGGCAAGACCACCAGGGCCGAGTGCGGACAGACGGCGCTTGTGGGTCAGACCGGTCAGGGGGTTCGCCTGGTCCATGAACTGCGAGAGCTGCGAGGAACCGAAGAACTCCTTGATGGAGGCCACGATCGGGCGGATGTTGATGAGCGACTGCGGGGTGATCTCGTCGATGTCCTGGGAGCTCATGCGCTCACGGACGACGCGCTCCATACGGCTCATGCCGATACGGAACTGGTTGGCGACAAGCTCGCCGACGGTGCGGATGCGGCGGTTGCCAAAGTGGTCGATGTCGTCGACCTTGAAGCCCTGCTCGCCGGCAGCGAGGGACAGGAGGTAGCGCAGCGTCGCGACGATATCCTCGTCGGTGAGCACCGTGACCTCTTCCTCGGTGGTGAGGTTGAGCTTCTTGTTGACCTTGTAACGACCGACGCGGGCCAGATCGTAGCGCTGCGGGTTAAAGAGCAGGCCCTCGAGCAGGCTGCGGGAAGCGTCCACGGTGGGAGGCTCGCCCGGGCGCAGGCGACGGTAGATCTCGATGAGGGCGTCCTCGCGGGTGAGGGCGGTGTCGCGCTCCAGGGTGCGCTTGATCACATCGGAGTTGCCGAGCAGCTCGATGATGTCGTCGTTGGTGACGGCAATGCCAAGGGCGCGCAGGAACATCGTGGCGCTCTGCTTGCGCTTACGGTCGATGGAGACCATGAGCTGGTCGCGCTTGTCGACCTCAAACTCGAGCCAGGCACCGCGGGACGGGATAATCTGGGCCTTGTAGATCTGCTTGCCCGAATCCATCTCGGAGCTGTAGTACACGCCCGGGGAGCGGACGAGCTGCGAGACGACGATACGCTCGGTACCGTTGATGATGAAGGTGCCCTGATCGGTCATCATGGGGAAGTCGCCCATAAAGACGAGCTGCTCCTTGATCTCGCCGGTCTCCTTGTTGGTGAGACGAACGTCGGTCAGAAGCGGGGCCTGATAGGTCATGTCCTTCTCGCGGCACTCCTCGACGGTGTGCGCGGGGTCGCCGAACTGATGCTCGCCGAAGGTAACCTCGAGAACATGGTTCTGGCTCTGGATGGGGCTGGATTCCTTGAACGCCTCACGAAGACCCTCGTCCTTAAAACGCTCAAAGGATTCCCTTTGAACAGAGATAAGGTTGGGGAGCTCCATGGCCTCCGGGATTTTCCCGAAGCTGACGCGCTTGCGCTCAGTGGCAGTGTATGCGTAGGTCACCAGGTTTTTCCTCCTTCACGGAAATGCTCGGTGGGTTGGCGAGGCATAGCTTCGCCAGTTATCGCAACCTAATAGTTTATCAGGTACCGACCGTTGGGCAAGAAAAGCCTTGACGCGATTGAGTTTTTGGAGTAGCAAAGTTTTTCGACAGAAAACACGCAGGTAGATGTATGTGTATCGAACATCTGTTCATATATTTTCTGTGAACAGAGAGCCGGCAATCGCAGCTCTTATAAAAAACGGGCGCGAACCGAGGTCCACGCCCGTAAATGTCGGTGCCCGAAGGCTTACTTGCGCATCAATCCGCCGCGCTCGTCGATGGCGTCCCAGAAGGCATCGGCAAAGCGGGGGTCGTTTGCAGCCATGAGGGCGTTAGTGGCCATCCAACCAGAGGGAGTGCCAGTGTCGTAGCCCGACAGCGGGTCGATGACGACGGCGTACATGGCCTCGCGGTCGAGCGAACGGGCCATGGCGTCGGTGAGCTGGATCTCGCCGCCCTTACCGGCCTGCTGATCTGCCAGCAAGTCCATGACCAGCGGGCTCAGCAGGTAGCGACCGACGATGTACAGGTTGGACGGAGCAGCCTCGGGAGCGGGCTTCTCAACCAGACCGCCGATACGCCAGACAGCGCCCGGCTCGGCATCGGCAACGTCCTCGGCGCCCTCGAGCGAACCGACGCGCTCGCCGGCGATAACACCGTAGCGGCTGACTTCCTCGGGCGAGCAAGCAGCGACGGCGATAACCGAAGCGCCACCGTGCTCCTTGGAAACGGCGAGCATCTTGTCGCAGATGTCGCGGTTAGGTACAACGTAGTCGCCCAGAAGAACCAGGAAGTTCTCCCCTGCCACGGCGTCGGCAGCAGAGCGAATAGCATGGCCGAGGCCCTTGGGCTCGTACTGATAACGGAAGTCGACCGGCATACCGCCAGCGTGGGCGACAGCATCGGCATAGGCGTTCTTGCCGCGCTCGCGCAGCAGGTTCTCGAGCGAGCGATCAGGCTGGAAGTAGTTCAGTAGCTCGGGCTTACCGGGAGAAGTAACGATGATGGCATCGTCGACCTCCTCGGGATCGAGGGCCTCCTCGACGACATACTGGATGACCGGCTTGTCGAGCACCGGCAGCATCTCTTTGGGCGTGCACTTGGTACCAGGCAGAAAACGCGTGCCAAGACCGGCGGCGGGGATGATTGCCTTCATGTTATTCAAAGATCCTTTCGCAGGCGCAAAAGCGCCCCATGCGTGCGGCACACAGCCGCAGACCAAATTGCGATACCCAAGCATCTTACCGCTGGAACTATATGTCGCTACAAGGCAGAGACAATTCTTCAGCAGGTCAACGCAAATTATTGCTCGAATGGTGCAATTTTATTGCCCAACGGCAGGGCACCCGATACGACGCAAATCACAGAACATGGCAGTTTGAGCAACCGATGTCGAGGAACCGAAAAATCAAAACCACCCCTAAAAGGGGTGGTTTGCTCTTAGGGTATAACCCTTGGAT
>CAKZUZ010000023.1:0-6261 GCA_937922225.1 uncultured Collinsella sp. | reverse complement strand
GGGCTCCTATCTTTTTAGTGCCCTCGGATTGGGTCATAGTGTCTGTCGTTGCCAAAACATCGGCGTTGCCTTGGTCCGGACTAGTCGTTGGGTAGTCATTGGGGACGTTTTTAAACGACTAGTCAAACAAGAACCTCCCCAATGACTACCCACAAAGCGAGAGTGGATCTCGTCATTTTGCGGCACTTGGGGACGTTCCTTTTAATATGAGCAGGACATTGTCAAGAGGCAAAATCGGGCCTGGCCCCAACGATATGGGGTCAGGCCCTCTCCCTATATCAACCCGTCCGCGGCGACCTCGGCGTGTCTTACCGACGCTCGTCTTTGCAGTTTAATATCCGCCCGTGGCGATCTCTCGCTGGGCAATCCGTTGCTACGGCTGAGGCTTCTACGTCGAACCGACAGTCTGTGCACGCGTGTGGCGCCCTGGGCGCTCGCAGAAAAGGGACCTGAGGTTCGCCTCAACGGCTTCGGATCGAACCGCTTCCGGGGTGACTGGCTTATGTGCGGGGGACCGCCCCCTACGCCTCCTCGGCCATGAGGCCGACCGCCCATACCCAGCAGGCGAGCTCGCGCGCCGTGGCCACGTTCGCCTTGCTGCCGTGGACCCCGCGCGCGAGCAGCGCCTCCCGCCTCTCGACCAGCCTCCGCACGCCCTTGGCGGCATGCCTCCGGGCACCCCGGTCCGGGGCCTGGCCCTTGGCGAGGTCCTTCGGCCGCCCCGAGCACGTCAGGTAGTGCCACGCGGCCTCGACCAGCGTCTTCCTCAGGTGCTTGTTGCCGGCCTTGGTGATCGCGCCCCTGCGGTCGCTCTCCCCGCTGGAGTGCTCGGAGGGCGTCAGGCCGACCCACGCGGCGAACGAGCGGGCGTTCCTGAACCTGGAGAACTCGCCGGCCTCGAACACGAGGTCGGCGGCGGAAGCGGTGTCGACGCCCTTGAGGCAGCGGAGGGAGTCGACCCTCCTCCTCCACCTGGGCTTGCGGGCCTCGCCCTCGACGAGCCCCTCGAGCCTCGCCTTCTCCTCCGCCGCCCGCCTGACCGCGTCGACGTAGTAGGCGAGCACCTCCTCGTCGGCCCTCTCCGCGAACCTTATCGACTCGATCCAGGACCAGTGGGCCCGGGTCCAGTTGCCCTTCCTGCGGCCGGTGGGCGTCCTCTCGTCGAAGACGAGCCCGTGCCTGAGCAGGAACTTGGAGAGCCGCTGCTTCGAGCGCGAGAGGTCGTCCCTCGCGTCCTCGAGCGCCCTGGTCAGGTCGCGGGCGGCCTCGCACTCGTCGTCGGGGACCCACACCTCGACCACGTTGCCGACCGACAGCATGCGGGCGAGGAACTCGGCGTCGTTGCGGTCGTTCTTCCTGCGCCTGTCCGCGCTGGGCTTGATCATCTTCGAGACGGCGCCGACCACGCAGTCGACCCCCAGGCCGGAGAGCCTCTTCTGCAGGTCGAAGCCCGTGACCCCGGACTCGTACACGCACCTGGCCCCGGGGTCCACGGAGCGGACCCACTCCGCGACGGCGCCGGCGTCGTAGCCGAAGGTCGCGGCGCGCACCTCCCCGGTCATGACGTCGAGGGAGACGGCCTTTATCGAGCGGGCGTGGACGTCGAGGCCGACGAAGGTGGTAGTATCGAGCATGGGAGCCCCTTCCATGAATGCGGCGTGGCCGCCGCGGCTGAATTAGACACTCACCATTGTCGGCCTAATCCGCGGTCCTTCATGCAGCAGGGGCTCTCAATGTTTTATGTCCTGCTCATATCGTCTCTGCCGGCAGTTAGGGACACTCCCTGTACAAAAACCGCCCCGTCCTCTGTAGAGGACGGGGCGGTTTGTCTTTTAGGCTTGAGCGGCCAGGCTTATGCAAAGCGGGCGACGAGCTCCTGGAGCACGTCGGTCATCTTGACGAGCGAACTGACCGGGACGAACTCGTTGACGCCGTGGTAGCAATAGCCGCCGGTGGAAAGGTTGGGGCAGGGCAGACCGCGGAACGACAGCTGAGCGCCGTCGGTGCCGCCACGAATCGGCAGCACTTGGGGCTCAACGCCGCAGGCAAGGTAGGCTTCCTTGGCAACATCAATAAGCTCGGGATAGTCACGAACGATCTCGGCCATATTTCGATACTGCTGCTTAATCTCGACTGTCACGCGCTCCTCACCCAGACGCTGGTTGAGCATCGAGGCGGCGGCATCAATAAGGTCGAGTTTCTGCTGGAACTTGGCGGCATCGTGATCACGGACGATATAGCGCGCCGTGGCGTGATCGACGGTCGCAGATACACCCTCAAGGTGATAAAAGCCCTCGTAGCCTTCCGTATACTCCGGGCGCTGCACGTAGGGGAGCAACGCGTTGAAGTCGCAGAACAGATTGCCTGCGTTGACCATACGGCCCTTGGCGTCGCCCGGGTGGATGGACTGGCCCTCAAAGCGGATGGTCGCCTCGGCGGCGTTAAAGCACTCCCACTCCAGCTCGCCGATGGGGCCGCCGTCGACCGTGTAGGCGTACTTGCAGCCAAAGGTATCGATATCCAACAGCTCGGCTCCGTGACCGATCTCCTCGTCAGGGCAGAAGCAAATGCCGAGTGCGGGATGGGGCAGAGAGGGGTCCTGAGCGATACGCGCGACAAGCGACATGATCTCGGCGACGCCTGCCTTGTCGTCCGCGCCCAGCAGCGTGGTGCCATCGCTGCAGACCAGGTCCTCACCCGCGAGGTCGTTCAGGGCGGGAAGCTTGGCGGTACTCATGGCAACGGGCTTACCGTCAACCGTGCCGCAGACCAGGTCGCCGCCTTCGTAGTGTACGATGTGCGGCTTCACGCCGGCGCCCGGTGCAACTTCGGTGGTGTCGAGATGGGCGATCAGGCCAAGGGCGGGCTTGTCCTCAGCGCCCGCACTTGCGGGGATATGCGCGCAGACATAGGCATGCTCGGTCACGTGGGCATCTTCCGCACCAAGCTCGCGCAGCTCTTCAGCCAGCACGTTGGCAAGGTCAAACTGAACGACGCTCGAGGGTACCTGGTCGCAGTTTGCATCCTCGGACTGCGTGTTGATCTGGACGTAGCGCAAAAAGCGCTCGAGGACATCGGGGTTCGTGGTGGTGTTTTCCATAAAGACCGCTCCAATCTTGGTCGTCGTGTGCAACAAGAACTCTAGCACGGTATGCCACGGCATACCGCGACGCTTGGATGGGGTAGAATCAGCCATTGAATGCAGAAGGGACGGAAGATCATGGATACGACAAATAGCTCGCGCGAACTACATCTGACGGTGGCGAACGAAGACTACTTGGAGTGCATGGTTCGCATTGAAAGCGAAGAGGGGGAAACCAACGGCGTGCGATCGGTCGACATCGCGCAGCGCCTTGGCGTCTCCAAGGCATCGGTCAATAAAGCGGTTTCGGCGCTCAAGGCATCCGAGCTTGTCGAGCAATCGCACTACGGCAAGGTAGTCCTGACCGATCGCGGCCGCGAGGTTGGCACGGCTATCTGGTACCGTCATCGCCTCGTCCGCACGTTTTTGGTTCAGGAGCTCGGTGTCGAATTTGAGCGAGCCGATTCCGAGGCCTGCATGATGGAGCATGCGCTATCCGAGGACACGATGAACCGCTGGCTCGCCTATCTCGAAAAGCAGGGAATCAGCGTCGAGGAATAGCGGGATATATATGGATACGAGTTATTACAATCGCTTTGGTGCCGAGGAACTTACGCGCCGCTTGTCGAGCGAGACCTTGTTGGCGCAGGGCCCCATGGGCAGTGTTCTGTTGAGTGAGTACGACGCCGCAGACATTCCACCGGCGTTTTGGAATCTGGCAGAGCCGCAGGCCGTTTCTCGTATCCATCGCTTGTATGTCGCCGCCGGTGCGCAGGTGCTCATTACCAACACCTTTCAGGCATCAAGCTATGCCCTCAAGCACGACCAGATTGCGCCGTCCGTGGCGGAGGTCAATCGCGGGGCCGTCGACGATGCTCGCCAGGCGCACCCTCAGCTGCTGCTGGGCTCGATGGGCCCGATCGGTATTGAGTGGTTTGCCGAGGACTCTGCCGAGTATCGTGAAATCCGCGGCATTGCGCGCGAACAGGCGCACGCCTTGCTCAATGCCGGCGTTGACGGTCTGCTGATCGAGACGGTGACGTCTATCCGTAATCTGCAGCCCATGCTTGCCGGCGCCCGAGATGCCGCCGACGGCATGCCTGTTCTGGTGAGTTTTGTCGTTGACGATAAAGGCGACCTGCTGGGCGATGGCCTCAACATCGAGGCAGCCGTTTTGTACGCCGAAAAACACGGCGCAAACTCGGTTGGTGTTAATTGCTGTTCGCTTGCGGCCGCGAATGCGGCGGTGCCCAGGATGGTTGCATCGGCGACGACTCCCGTCACGGTGCGTCCCAACGTAGGCGATCCGGTCCAGACTCAGGATGGCCCCGTATGGCACGAGAACCCTGAAGCTTTCGCGCGCGCATGCATCGAATGGAGACATGCCGGTGCCGCAATGGTGGGCAGTTGCTGTGGAACCACGGCAATCACTACGGCAGCAATGGCCGAGGCGCTCGATATATAAAGGGCAAAACCGCTCCATACGGGGCGGTTTTTTTATTGCCTGCATGTCCTCGGCAGCATTTGCCCAAATGGTGAATGCTGGTGCCGGCAGGTTGCCGAGTGTGTATCGCGGGTATACCTCATGCGTACCATGATCCAAACACTGTGAGGTGTCTGCGCGTGTGCGCGATAATTCATTTTGGAACTGACGGTTGGCGCGCTCGCGTCGATGAGGACTTCACTGCCGATAACGTTGCCCGTATCGCCGATGCCGTCGGCGAGTTGTGGCAAAAGACCAATCCGGGCAAAACGGTATATATAGGGTTCGACACTCGGCCCCTGGCGCGCGAGTTCGCTGAGCTTGCGGCGGGTGTGCTAGCAGCGCACGGGCTAGACGCCGTGCTCGCTTCGCGACCTGTTCCGACCCCTGCCCTTACGTGGGCGGCGGCTTATGACGGTGAGGCGTGCGGCGCGCTCATGGTGACGGGGTCCCATCATCCGCAGGGTTATCTGTGTCTCAAGATTCGCATGGGTGACGGCTCGACCGCCAACCAGGATGTCATCGAAGAGCTCGAAGAGACCATGGCTCCCGAGCCAATGGGGATCGAGGGGCAATATCGCACCGCGGATATCATTCCTGACTATATGCAAGCGGTGGCATCGTTTGTCGATGCCGAAGCCATCCGCGCCGCGCACCTGCGCGTGGTTGTTGACCCCATGGGCGGCGCAGCCCAGGGCTATCTAGCCGACTTGCTGCGCGAGCTTGGCGTTGAGGTGCACGAGATTCACGCCGGGCAGGCGCCTGACCAAGAAGATATCTGCCCCGACCCCGTTGAGCCGTGGGTGGACGCTTGCGAGCATACGGTTATCGAGGACGGAGCTTGCGCTGGCCTGGTGACCGACGGCGACGCCGACCGTATCGGCGCGGTTGACGAGCGCGGCAGATATATACATCCGCATCAGATCATGGCGCTCGTTTTGGGCGACTTGGTTCAATTTCGTAATTTGGAGGGGCGCGTCGTCGTCAATCTTTCGTGCTCGACGCTCGTGCGTCGCATTGCCGAGGCGCTTGGCTGCCGCGTGACCGTCAAACCAGTCGGTTTCAAATATATAGCGGCAGAGATGAAGAAGGGTGGCGTCCTCATAGGCGGCGAAGAAGCCGGTGGTATCGGCATCGCCGCGCATATGCCCGAGCGCGATGGAATCCTCGCCTGTCTGGTTCTGTGTGAGCTCATGGCAAAGACGGACGCGCCTTTGGGCGTTCTGGTCGACCAACTCGAGGACAGTTTTGGTAAGACGAGTTACGGTCGACGCGATTTGCGCCTTGAGGCCGAAGATGCCGAAACGTTACGAACCCTGCTGCCGGGCGTAAACCCCAAGTCGATTTGTGGCAAGGTGCCGCAAAACGTTAGTCATATGGATGGCTTGCGTTTAGCATTCGAGGATGACACGTGGCTGCTGGTCCGTCCTAGCGGGACCGAACCAGTGGTGCGCGTCTACGCCGAGGGGTTCTCAGTGGAAGAGCGTGATGAGTTGCTCGATGCTGGCTGTGCTTTAGCTAGGGGAACGTATCCGCTTTAACCATGAGACTGCCTTATATAAAGAGATGCTCGGCGAGCGGTAGTTAACGGCTGGCAAACGTTAGTCGGATCCCAAATTGTGTAGGAAATGTGTACGCCCAGATTCCCGCCCCCGGCGCCCCTCCGGTCTGGCAATATATCTCCTTGCCGCGCGGC
>CAKZUZ010000022.1:0-167728 GCA_937922225.1 uncultured Collinsella sp. | reverse complement strand
GCCGCTACGCCATCGACTCCACCAAGCTCCAGCGCGAGCTCGGCTGGAGGCCGGCGCACACCGACTTCGCCGAGGGCCTGAAGGCCACCATCGACTGGTACGTGGCCAACGAGTCCTGGTGGCGCCCAGCCAAGGAGGCCACCGAGGTCCGCTACCGAAGGCTATTCCATTCATTCTTTGTGTCAGGCTAAGACTAGGGGGCTTGTTGGAGCTTTTACTCCAGCGTACATCTGATTTTTACTGGCTGGATTCCGCGAGCGAGCTTTCGCACTTGTAATTCTTGTCGACAACGGCTTGGCTGTAATTTGAGTTTTATTAAAGTGCCTATGGTGTCGGAAGACTGATATGGATGCTGTTAGGAGTGCAAACAGCCGTAAATTTGCTATCGTACTAAGAGTTATCATCTATATCTTGTTTATCGAATGTATAAAGAATCACCTAGATGATGCCGTAAAGCATCATGTTGATATTAAAGGACGGTTCGTACGTGACGAATTTGCCAAAAGTTCTTGTTGCGATTCCTGCTTATAACGAAGAGGAATGCATAGAGGGCACTATTCTTGAACTAAAGAGAGTGGCCCCGGAGTTTGACTTCGTCGTCATTAACGACGGCTCTCGAGATTGTACTCTCGAGCTTTGTACGAATTTGGGATGCAATGTTATTAATATGCTAATTAACTGCGGCTTGACGGTTGGATTTCAAACGGCAGCTTGTTATGCGCTGGAGAATGATTACGACTACATGGTTCAATTCGATGCGGATGGACAACATCGGCCTGAGTATATTTCGGAGCTTGTTTCGAAGGCTCAATTTGACAACGCTGACATAGTAATTGGTTCTCGTTTTTTGTCGATGCGTAAAGATATGTCAATGCGCATGTTAGGTTCGAGAATGATTACTTTCCTTATTAAAATGTTAACTGGTAAAAGGATTAGCGATCCTACGTCTGGATTTCGACTTTTCAATCGAGACGTTTTAAAAGAATATTCCTGCAACGATACGCTCAATCCTGAACCCGAGTCCATCGCCTTCTTTATCAAGCAAGGTTATAAGGTATCGGAAATACAGGTATCCATGCGCGAGCGGCAGGGTGGAGAGAGCTATTTAAATCCAATTAGGTCGATTCAATACATGGTTCGAGTATTTGTCACGCTTCTTATTGTTCAATGGTTTAGGTGATTGCATGTCAACTTCCTTGCGCGTGTTTCTTGTTGCCTGCGCTGTGATTGTTTTTATTTTCGTTGTACACAACCTCAAAAGATGCAGAATGCAGGTTTTGGATTCTGTTTTTTGGCTTCTATTTAGCACGAGCTTCGTGGTGCTTGGCGTTTTCCCGGAAATTGCCTCATTTTTTTCAAACTTGTTGGGATTTATGTCTGAATCAAATCTTGTCTTTCTATATGTTGTAGCAGTCCTAGTGGTTCGTGATTTCAGAATTTCGTTACGACTGTCAAAGCAGGAAGAGCGCCTTAATTCGTTAGTTCAGGCTGCGGCGCTTGATGCAAAGAGGAAATGAAGCAGTTTGGCTCACTCATTACTGTATTGAGTTTCTCACAGTGTTATATTTTTTCTATGGCACTCTCAGTGTCTTGGCACCCATTCTTCTTCTATGCTTTTCGTTCTATATGGCTGTTTTGCTATGTCTAATATATGACTTCCCGGGAGTTGTCCATTTGAAATAGAATTAGATTTCAAATTGTTTATTCACTTCGTTCGTGAGGTATTTCATGAGTTGGTCGCTGTTGTTCATCGAAGCTTTTATTGCGGCCTTTGCTTTGATTTTGCCGGGCATGTTGGCTTCGCGGGCATTTGGTGTTCCCTTTAAACTATCTCTTTCCTTTGGTCCTGTAATCAGTGTCTTCTTTTTGGTCTTTATGGGCATCTTTCTCCGGTTTATCGGTGTTGCCGGGGGTTATTTTGCTTTATTGATATCGTTGTTCCTTTTTGCTGTGGTCAGTGGCGTGGCGTGCTTTTTGCGATTTCACAAACGAAGCACCTTCTTTGACACTGATATCGTCTCTTTGCTGCCATACCTGTGCGCCCTTGCCTTGTCCGTTCCTGTGACGGTTTATCTTTTTGTTCGCGGTATCGGTCTGCCAGATAACTTTCTTCAGGTATACGACAATTCGTTTCATTTGAGTGTTGTCCAGAGTATGAAGCATGCCTCTAGTTATTCGATCCTTTCGGTTGGATCGTATCTCGAGGCCGGATCCGAGGTGTTTAGCCCTAACGCAAGCGCTGGTTTTTATCCTGCCGCTTGGCATATCATTGCCGCGCTCGTTTCTCGCGCTTTCGATATTTCCGTTATGGCGGCTATCAATCTCACCAACTTTGTGTTCGCTGCTTTCGTATTGCCTTTAGGTGTCCAGTCTTTAATTGCAGCTCTTACCAAGGACGATGTGCAAAAGGGTATTTGCGCCGCGGTTGTTACGCTTGCTGCGGTTGCTTTTCCTTGGACTCTGCTTTATTGGGGCCCCGTTTACCCTAATTTCGCAGCGTTCTGTGCTATTCCTGCTGTTGCCTCAGTTTTTATTTGGTTTATGCGGGGCTTTGATGAGCATCATTCTGTTTGTTTGGCTGATTGTTCCGTCTTGGTTGCCATGCTCTTTGGTTTGGTTTCTCTCGTGTCCTTGCAGCCGAATGCGGTATTCACGCTCGGTATTCTTTTAGTGCCTTCGATTGTTGCTTGTTTGGGGGGCCTATTTGAACGCCAGCTGCTTCGCATCCAATCGATCTCGGTGAAGTTTGCCTATTATGCGTCACGCGGCATTGTGCTTTTTGCTGTTGCTGTCATCTGGTTCTTAATGACGAAAGCAAGTTTTTTGCAGGGAGTCATCCACTTTAACTGGCCTTCATTTACTTACATCTTCGATGCTTTATGGAGGGCATTCTCATTCTCCTTTAACGAAAGTGCGCCGTGTATTCTTCTTGCGTGCCTGGTCGTTCTTGGTAGCTTTTGCGCGCTCGGCAACAGGTCCTACAGGGGCTATTTCTTCGTATATCTTTTTTCGATAATGCTTTTTGTTGTTGATGCTACTCAGGAAGGCTTTATCAGGCATTTCCTTACGGGCTTTTGGTATACGGACCAATATCGTGTAGCTGCGATGACTGCGCTGTTCAGCATTCCACTTTCGACGCTTGGTCTCGATTTAATTTTGAGGAAAGTTCAGAGCGCATTTTCTGTTTCTGTTGAGATAGATCGTTCTGCCAGATATTTCCCTCAGGCATTCTGCATCGTCCTGATTGCCTGCGGCTTGTTTTGGCCCGAAAGTGTTAATCCGTCCATTAACAACTATTCCCCGGTTGGATTTACTAAAAGCGTTTTTAATTACATGTACAGCATCTATGATGCCGACAATAATTTGACGTCCGATGAGCTGGCGTTCCTTGGCGATGTCAAGCAAATTGCCGGTGATGAGCTGATTGTTAACAATCCCTTTGACGGTAGTGTCTACGGATATGCCACAAACGACCTTAATCTTATGTATCGAAAATTCAGTTCTTTTGGTAAGGGCGAGACGAAGGCGAGCAAGCAAATTCGTCACAAAATCGATCGCGTTTCTTATGATTCTGGCGTTGCGTCTGTTGTTGAGCAGTCCGGCGCTAAGTATCTTCTTGTTCTGGACTATGACGAGAATGGACGCGAAGGCGTTGATATGCCCGGCTACCATAAGTCAGGTTGGGTTGGCATTGACTCGGTCGACGACTCAACTCCGGGTTTCTCGCTTGTTTTGAGCGAGAAAGATATGCGCCTCTACTCAATTGAATAGAGGCACTGCCTTCATTTACTTGGGTTGCAATTGATTTCTTATTGGCCGACTCGGTTGACTCGCTTCGATTGGAAGTACCATTTGGAAATCGGGCGCGGAAGAAGGTATAAGATGCCAGTGAGAATCGCAATAATCGCGAACCGGGCAATCAGATATCCGATCCACGGCGTAATCGGAATGCTTTCAATGATTCCAGAAACGTATTGATAGGGAAAGACATTTAACTCAATTAGGTGCATACAAAAGAGCGGGAGTGTGTACTTTCCGATCCAGGCGATGGGCTTCGTGACGCTTGGAATATGCTTGCAAGCCATTTGACATAGCTTGAGGATTACCAATGAACCAAAGATGCTCCCGATGACGTCTTGCGTCCCGTTAACGTAGGTGTTTGTTACCATGTAGAGCTTTCCGAAACGTAGAGCTGAGTATCCCCAGATTCCCGCCATGAATATCCAACAGACGGGCTCAATCGAGTTCTCTTCAAGCAGGGCATGCTTTCTAATGGCTTGTCCAATGTACAGAAAGAGCGTTGCGCTCAATGCCTGCAGAATGCTCCAAGGAAGCCAAATGATTTGGGCTAGAACGTTTCCGCAGAAGAAAAAGCCCAGAACCAGAATTGCGGGGTGGCGGAATTGATTTACGACAGCTAGGAGCATCTTGCCAAAGAACAGCGCAAAGAGATACCAGAGGGCGCCAATGGCGGATACGGATGCCGGGGTTGCAGGGGTAGTTCCTCCGCACCCGTAAAGACTTGCCATAAACCAGTGGTTTACTATCTCTGTCGGGTTGGTTTTCCCTGTTAATATTGCCCCTAAGAACGAACATCCAATTACGCCGATGCAGGTAATCAGATATGGCATCAGAAGCGATTTGGCATTCTTTTTAACGTAGTCGGGCGTGAGCTTCGCCTCGGACTTGCTAAAGAATCCGCTGACAATAAAAAAGAGAGGCATGTCAAATGAGTAGAAAACGGAGGCAAGCCGGTCTGGTGTCCCCAGATATGTTGAGTGGCCAATGATGACGCCTGCAAGCGCTATTGCTTTTGCGACATCAAACTCGGGATATCTTTTTTTCACTGAATGCTCCTTAGCGAGGGTCGAAATTAATCGAAAGACCTTATCCGGTCACGCCGCCAATACGGGCGTTTCAATAGGTCTTTAACTTTCAGTATTGAGTGTAGCTTACGGTCAGCTTGTTTGCAGGTGGCGGTCTTTGAGGATTCGGTCTCGTTCAGTGCCATTTGTTATAATCGATTCATTTGAGTTGCATACCATATGTGTCATGCTTGTATTGGAGTCATTGTGTCGCAAAACCAGCCGCTCGTTTCGGTTCTCGTGCCTATTTGCAATGTCGAGAAATATCTCGATGAGTGTCTTAGCTCTCTTGAGAATCAGACTCTCAAAGATATTGAAATCATCTGTATCAACGATGGCTCTACGGATTCTTCCTTGGAGATTATCAACAAATATGCGTCTGAAGACCCCCGATTCGTTGTTATTGATAAGCCAAATTCCGGCTACGGCGACTCCATGAATCGTGGTCTTGAAATCGCCAAGGGTAAGTATATTTCCATTCTTGAGTCCGACGATTTCTTGGATACCGATGCGCTTGAGTTTATGGCTAACGAGGCTGAATCCCGTCAGCTGGAAGTCTTTAAATGTAACTTCTGGTTGTATTGGTCCAAGTCTGATGCGGCTCGCGGGTATCGCAATAATCTTCTATTTAAACTTGCCAATCCTGAAATGATTGCATTGGGTACTCATTGTCCGTTGGACTATCCTGAAATTTTTTGGGCCAAAGCTTCGATTTGGTCGGCGTTGTACCTCAAGTCGTTCCTTGATCAAAACGAGATTCGATTTAACCCCACGCCCGGAGCTTCTTATCAAGATTTGGGCTTTACCTTTAAGGTATTCGCATGCGCGCGTCGCGTTGCCTATTCAGGACGGGCGTTCCTGCACTATCGCCAAGATAATGAGAAGTCCTCTGTTAATTCTCCGGGTAAGGTTTATTGCGTTTGCGACGAGCATGATGAGATCTCTCGTTATATTGAAGAGAAGCGTCCCGATTTAAAGGCGGTGCTTGGACCCGTGCGAGCACACACAAAGTTCCTCAATTACCGCTGGAATTATGATCGTCTTGGCGATGAACTCAAGCCTGAGTTTCTTGAGCGTTTTTCAACCGAAATGCGTCAGGAAATTGAATTGGGTTACATTGATCAACGTTATTTTGATGGCTCAATTTATAGTGATCCCGCCTGTGTGGGCTTTCTGTACTTTGAGCCGTGGGAGATTGTCGAGATTGATTGGATCACTAACGACCCCGCTTACTATGCTGCACATCGTGCCTGTGAGTATAGCTCGGGTAAACTGGAGACGCTCAAGACATACTGGAATGCTGGTGGCTTACGCTATGTCTATCGTGCGCTCTGCGGAAAACCCTAACGGCGTTCATTCGGCACACTTCTTTACCTAATTATTGCTTTTAAAGGCTCCATGATGATTGAACCATCATGGAGCCTTTAAATATCAGTTGTTTAAAATGAAAGTTGCGCTGGTTCGAAGTTTTTTCTGGATAGGTTCAATGATGAGCGTGTCCACGATCGACGCTACCGCTAACGCCAATCCGTAGGCCAGTACTGTCGCAAATATCCAAGTCGACAACCTAAGGGGCCATACGAGTGTCGCATATCTGCCATTTAATGCTCCGGCATAGATGACATTGGTTGCAAATTCAATCGTTGCGTATTGTAGGAGATAGATTGAATAGGACCTTTTCGCGACCCATTCGATAGTCTTCGAAAGCGATTGTGATTGAAGTTTGACTCCATCAAATGTAACGAATATTGCCACGGTCACAATCATCCAGTTGAAGCTTGGGTCGGATCTTTCAAGTCCAAAATATGCGCTCACAATATCGATGATAAAGAATGAAATGCCTGCTGTTTTGATAAACCAAGCTTCGTGCCTATTCAATAACGGGTTAACACGCTTGACGAAATATCCCATGCAAAAGAATGTGAAATACGTTCCCCCGAGCAGCGAACGAGGGATTATGTTTTGAAGCATACCTACGGCGGCTGAAAGGGTGACGTGCTGGGAGTTGATGAGCAAGGAGTTTGCGGCAGAAGATAGTCCGCCCCATGCATAGATCCCTAAGGTTGCGAACAGGATAATTTTGCAGGTGCGGTCATCGAGGGCGTCAAACATTTTGGACAGTACCGGTGCTACCAAAATGCACGGAATGAGTGCTGGGACAAACCACCAGCCACCTCGAACAAGGCTGCTGGTGTATCGGATGTAGTTGGTATCTTGAAGCGAGCCAGTCGCCGCTTTGTAAGCGTACAAAAGCGATGCATAGATAAAGATGGGAAGAAGTAGCGATAGGGCTTTCCCGAAGAGGTAATCCTTGTAACTCTTCTTTAGTGGCTTCAGTGCGAAATAGCCCGACAGACAGAAGAATATCGGGTCACAGATAATCGCAGCCGTGCTAGCTATTGCGCTAGCGTTGATATTTCGAAAACTGCCAAGTTGCGGTGCGATGTGAACTACAACAACTAGAAACATTGAGAGGGCTCTTAGAAGATCCCAGTTTGTAAGACGCTTGCTTGTGCTCATTAGAGTTTACTCACCTTTTGAATTGCGCGTTTTGTATACCTGAAGCTCCCATTGTTTCTTTTCTACCTTGGCGACCGAGTCGAGGATGAAGCCCGTCGCCAGACTGAGGCCGCACAGGAACATGAAGCATGCGGCGAGCATGGCAGTAGGGAAGCGGGGAACCAACCCAGTGCGGAAGTACTCAACAATGATGGGGATGCCGAGCGCGAGGCCGATAACGGCGAAGAGCAGCGCGATGAGGCTGAAGAACTTGAGCGGGCGGTAGTCCTTGAAGAGCGTGCCGATCATGGCGATGACCTTGATGCCGTCGCCGACCGTGTCGAGCTTAGACTCCGATCCCGCGGGGCGGTCCCTGTACTCCACCGGGACGTCCTTGATGCGCCAGCGGTGGTCGACGGCGTGGATGGAGAGCTCGGTCTCGATCTGGAAGCCCTCGCTCAGAACGGGGAACGTCTTGACGAACGGCTGGCTCATGGCGCGGTAGCCCGTCATGACGTCCTCAAAGCTGTAGCCGTAGATCCACTTGATCATAGAGCGGACCAGGTCGTTGCCGAATCCGTGGAAGGCGCGCTTGTTCTCCTCGGCGTAGGTGCCGTTGGACAGGCGATCGCCCACGGTCATGTCCGCCTCGCCCGCGATGACAGGGTCGCAGAGCGCGCGGGCCGATTCGGCGGGGTAGGTGTCGTCGCCGTCGACCATGAGGTAGCAGGCAGCGTCGATGTCGCGGAACATCTGGCGGCAGACGTTGCCCTTGCCCTGGCGCGGCTCGAGGCGCACGGTGGCGCCATGCTCGCGCGCGATTCGGGACGTGCCGTCGGTCGAGTTGTTGTCGTAGACGTAGACCGTGGCTCCGGGGAGTTCGCGGTGGAAATCGTCTATGACTTTACCTATGGTGACGGCCTCGTTATAGCAGGGAATGATAACCGCTGTGTTTGTATAGTCCAAGATGAATGCCCCCATAACTTATTACGGGTTGTTAGTATACCTGCCGTCAGATGCCTGTATTTGATATGGCGTACTTTTCCAGATTTACATCGCTGGGTTAGTTGCCGTCTTTGAAGGCTATACTTTCCACTGTTATGAATTACGAGACAAGGAGATGGTCCGTGACTGACAGCGTAGATAGTCAGAAAGCGGTGGCTAAGCCGGCCTCTCACGCTAAAAATGATTTCGAAAAAGACAAATACATCCTGAGGCAGCTTGTCACTAAGGATTTTAAGATTAAGTATCGTCGCAGCGTTTTGGGTGTTGCGTGGTCGGTACTCAATCCACTTCTTATGATGGTCGTCATGTCCATTGTGTTCTCGACCATTTTTGGTCAGAGCCGCAATGGTTCCATAACGCCCGAGATGTATCCGCTGTACCTGATTGTCGGCAACATTACGTTCTCGGTTATGTCCGAGTCGACGAACCAGGCACTCATGTCCATCATCGCGGCGTCGTCCTTGCTTAAAAAGGTTAAGGTGCACCGCTGGGTGTTCCCGGTTCAGAAGGTGCTGTTCTCGCTCGTTAACTTTGCCTTCTCTCTGGTTGCCGTCGCGCTGGTTATGCTGTGGTTCCATGTTCTTCCTACCTGGCATTTAATCTTGCTGCCGGTTTGCCTGTTTTTGCTTATGTGCTTTTGCATGGGCTTGGGCATGATGCTCTCGGCGCTTGCCGTATTCTTCCGCGATGTTATGCACCTGTGGACCGTCGTTATCACCGCATGGATGTACCTGACGCCTATCTTCTGGACCACCGATTACATTAGCCAGATGGCCCATTGGATTCAGGTGCTGGTTGTTGTGAATCCCATGTACAACTACCTGCAGTTCATGCGCGATATCTTCCTGTTTAACACGACGCCCTCCATGCTTACGCTCGGACTTTGCGTTATCTGGTCAGTTATCGCTTTGGTTGTCGGTTACGCCGTGTTCCATAAGACCGAGCACAAGTTTATTCTCTACATTTAAGGAGTGCTGTAATGACTGAATCTGCTATTGATTACAGCAAGCAGCCCCTTGCTGTTGAGGTTAAAGACGTCACCATGATCTTCAATATGGCGTCTGAGTCTTTAACGAACCTTAAGGAATACTTTATTAAGCTTGCTAAGCACGAGCTCTTCTTTGAGGAGTTCCGCGCGCTTAAGCACATCTCTTTTGAAGTTCACCGCGGCGAGGTTGTCGGTCTGGTTGGTACTAACGGTTCTGGCAAGTCTACGATGCTTAAGATCATCGCTGGCGTTCTGGAGCCCAGTGAGGGCGAGGTTAAGGTTCACGGCAACATCGCCCCGCTCATCGAGCTGGGCGCCGGCTTTGATCCCGAGCTTACAGCACGCGAGAATATCTACCTTAACGGCGCACTGCTCGGTTATACCAAGGAATTTATCGATGCGAGCTTTGACGATATTATCGAGTTCGCTGAGCTTAAAGACTTTGTCGACATGCCGCTTAAGAATTTCTCGTCGGGCATGGTCGCGCGCATCGCCTTTGCTATCGCCACCATTACCGAGCCCGATATCCTTATTGTTGATGAGACGCTTTCTGTTGGCGATGTGTTCTTCCAGCAGAAGTGTGAGCGTCGCATTCAGCATTTTATTGAGAGCGGCGACGTTACGGTACTGTTTGTTTCTCATTCCATGGAGCAGGTTGAACGCATTTGCCAGCGAGCGGTTTGGATCGAGAAGGGCGACCTGCGCATGGATGGTCCTGTCGATGAGGTATGCAAGGCGTACCACGACCAGTTTAAGTAGGGTATAATTTATGCGTTGTGCAAACACGCTTTTGGCGTATTTGCATGACTCTACGCTCCATTAGCTCAGTTGGATAGAGCAGGGGACTTCTAATCCCAAGGTCGACGGTTCGAATCCGCCATGGAGCACCTGTATTTATCGAGCCGTCAAATCGACGGCTCTTCTTTTATGGAGTAGCTGATGGGCACATTTTCGTCTGTTCGGATTGAGGCCAATTCCGATCTTCTGGAGAACGGTTTATCGGGTGCGGACGATCGCCATTCCTTAAAACGAGTACTTACGTACGGAACGTTTGATTTGCTTCATTATGGTCACATTCGCCTTCTTCAGCAGGCATCTAAGCTCGGCGACTATCTCATCGTTGGGCTCTCAACCGATGAATTCAATGCTCTAAAAGGGAAAAAGAGCTTCTATTCCTATGATGTGCGGCGTGAGATGCTTGAAGCGCTGCGTTATGTTGACTTGGTAATTCCGGAAGACAATTGGGATCAAAAGCCTCGGGACATAAAGATGTATCACGCTGATGTTGTGTGCATGGGAGGCGATTGGGCTGGCGACCCTCGCTTTGAATCATTGAAAGATATTTGCGATGTTGTCTACTTGAATCGAACTCCTGGTATTTCGACTACTGAGGTAAAGGGCAGGCTTGCTCAATAAAATTGCCCCGTGTATTGCATGGTAAGCACGGGGCAATTTTTAACCATTAATCAAGCAGGCGTTTCATGGCAAGATTTGAGGACCCACTTTCCAGCTCGTTATGATTGACGTGTTGGAAGTGACTGTTAATGTCATTTGGAAGCTCGTAGATATCCCCATAGCGGCTCCAGAGGAATAAATCGGGGTTATTCGGCTCCTCGAGTTGTGTGCCCTCAAACGCTACAGCTTTAGTGGGGAAGAGGTCTGCAATGGGGTAGACCCATTGTTTCTGTTTTCCATCATCAAGGTTGTCGATAGCCCACATGATGCCCTTGGCATGCTCCTTATCGCATATGATTCCGGCCGCTTTGGACTTTTCGAGGCATCGATCGTAATGCTTCTGAATCAGGCTATTGTTCTCGCCCGAGTAATAAGGCTCGTCATGCCAGAATGCCAGCATTCTGTCTGACTCCATTTCTTCGACCATTTGAACACGGAGTTTTCGCTGTTCTTCGGCGAATTTGTTGTCAGTTGAAGGAGCCCAGTCATAAATGAACAAATCCAGAAAACAGGGTATGTTTTCGTCGTTGTAAAGAAATCTAACTTGTCGACAGTGGACAAAACGGTCGTAAACAATTGATATTTTATATCGGTTGTCGTCTTCAACGATGTCGCATAGCTTTTCTAGATCATCGCGCATGATTCCAAGGTCGGTATCATCGTCCCAGGGAATGAATCCTTGATGCCTAATGGCTCCGATAAGTGTTCCGAAGTTAATCCAATAATTGATGTCGTTCTCTTTGCAGAGAGTGTCGAATTCCCCCAACAGTTTTCCGCATCCAAGCTGCAAAAGTCTTAATCCGCCAGTTGCTTTGGGGAGATCTTTAAAGAAACGCTCCTTTGCCTCTTGGATAGTTTCTTCCGGTCGTTTATATTCTTCCCACGCAAACATTTTCATATGCTCGTCGTGGGCATCGAGGTTCTGCGCAATCGACTCAATAATTGGAATTGCCATATTGTCGAACTTGTAGTTGATGTTCATGTTGATGCCGCTGTCGGCGACTTCAATGCGATGATAAATTCTATCTAGCTCTTCTTGCAGCCTATTAATGTCGTCATGCATAGCGTGAAGCGATCTGGATGATGCTGGCAAAAATTGTTTGATAATGCTGAGCATTGGATACTCCTTTCAATTGAATTATCTTTTTGAGCAATCCGAGCGATGATTGGCTAGTAAAGTCGTAACCTCTTCGCCAGTCTATAGAGTCATCTAGTAGTGACTTTGGGTCTCTTGTCCTTTACGCCTCCGTGGGCTCCGCGCCCAGCTCGTTGCGGACGAGCTCGAAGGCGGCGGCGATGGCCTTGTCCATGTCGTAGTACTTGTAGCCGCCCAGGCGTCCGGCGAAGATCACGTCGCCCTCCTGTGCCGCCAGCTCCTCGTACTGCCTGTAGAGGGCCTCGTTCTTGGCGTCGTTGATGGGGTAGTAGGGCTCGTCGCCGGGCTTCCAGTCGGCCGGGTACTCGCGCGTGATGACGGTCTTGTCCTGCGTTCCGAACTCGAAGTGCTTGTGCTCGATGATGCGCGTGTAGGGGACCTCGCGCTCGGTGTAGTTGACCACGGCCACGCCCTGGTGGTCGGCCTCTTCGAGCGTCTCGGTCTCGAAGCGCAGGCTGCGGTACTCGAGCGTGCCCAGCTTGAAGTCGTAGAACGCGTCGATGGGGCCGCAGTAGATCGTCCTGGCGGCGATACCGGGCTCGGCGGCGGCCAGCTCCTTGTACTCCACGCCGCAGCGCACCTCGACGCCCTCGAGCATGTTGGCGACCATCTTAGTGTAGCCGCCCATTGGGATGCCCTGGTAGCGGTCGTTGAAGTAGTTGTTGTCGTAGGTGAAGCGGCAGGGGAGGCGCTTGATGATGCTCGCGGGCAGGTCGCGGCAGTCGCGGCCCCACTGCTTCTCGGTGTAGCCCTTCACGAGCGTCTCGAAGATGTCGCGGCCGACGAGCGACAGCGCCTGTTCTTCAAGATTCTGCGGCTCGCCGATGTTCTCGGCGGCCACCTGCTCGGCGATCTTGGCGCGGGCGTCCGCCGGCGTGACGACGCCCGGCCACATCTGGGCGAAGGTGTTCATGTTGAAGGGCATGTTGTACATGTTGTCGTGGAAGTTGGCTACCGGCGAGTTGACGTAGTTGTTGAACTCGGCGAAGCGGTTGACGTAGTCCCAGACGTCCTTCATGGAGGTGTGGAAGATGTGCGCGCCGTAGCGGTGGACCTGAATGCCCTCGACGTCCTCGGTGTAGACGTTGCCGGCGATGTGATCGCGGCGGTCGATGACCAGGACCGACTTGCCGGCGCGCCTGGCGGCATTGGCGAAGACGGCGCCAGAGAGGCCGGCGCCGACGACGAGGTAATCGTACTGGGACATGGATGTGCTCCTTTGTATGTAATCAAACAGTTACTTAAGATTTGGGACAAATAAACCTGATAATTCTGTTCCAAGGATTAGTGTACCAGGCGTGTTGTAGGCTTTCTTTCAGCAGCTTCAGTTCATGTGCATAGCCCCGGTTTCTAGATGATTTAAAGAATCTGCTAATTCGTCTTCAAACACTCCGGTAAGACTTTCGATACGGCATTCATTGCCTGCGGCTTTAGGTACTGCTCGTTGAGTCGCGCCTTTTTGTAAGCGTAGCGAGTGTCTGCTGAGTATTTGACCAGCACATCGGTGAAGAACCGCTCCCAGCTTAAATAATCGCGACTTTCGATATAGCTTGAGGGGTCCTCGAGGATTTTGGGAATGTCGCTGCTGGGTATGAGCTCGGAGCGCAGGAGTGTCCACTCGAATGATTCCGGGAGGAACAAGCGAACGTTCTTGTAAACGCGCTGTCCCAGCACCTTTTCGATGTAGGGGCCAAACGCTGCGCCGTCTCCTATGGCAAGGATGTTTTGCTCGGGACATTCGTGAATCGTTCGTTTTAGGTTTGCTACGCCGGTGGCGGAATAGCAGGGGATCCCGAGTCGGTTGCAAAGAGCGTTGTAGAATTGATAGCCAGATTTGCTATCCTCGACAACTACGGCGTCGGGTACCTCGAATCCAACATTTAGATCCTGATACAACATGCTTGCCGTGTGGTCATATAGCGGCTTGGTCACCGAGTAGAAGCGTCTGTCGCTTTTACGGCCATTGATTGTTTTGCTTGTGGTGTTGACTAGTTTCAGGATCTCATCAACGCTGTAGGGGAGTTCGTTGGCGTCGCGACGAGATATCAGAACAAAATAGTTGGACGACCCGTTAACGGCTTTTGCGAAGTCCTTTGAGTAGATAAATTCGTTGCCCTCATCTAAAAAGATTATTGAGTCCTCGATAATCGAAAGCTCGCGCTCCCAACGCCTGCCAGATAGCGTTTCACAGGGAACGTCACAACTGAGCGTGACGCCGCTCTCCGGTCCACGATCGTTGTAGTCGCGGATCATCGAGATGAGTGTCGTTTTGCCCGTGCCGCTGTTGCCGCGGATGAAGGAAATATTGCGCTTAAACGTGAGTGTGTATTTGACCTTTGCGCGCTCTACGACAACGGTGTGCGTTCCCTTCATTACTCATCAACATCCAAAAAGTCATTCGTTGCGCCGACAAACTCCTGCATGTTTCTAACGATGCGGCCATCGTTATTGATGCGAATCTCAAAATGCTTCCAGGGGAACTTCATGATGTGGTAAAGGGTCACCAGCACATCCTGCTCTTTGCCGATCTTGAGTAGCCAGCGGGCACAGTTGTCTCCGCAGGTAGATGCGTTGAACACCATATTTGGGAGATTGCGTACTAACAGCAACGTCTTGACGCCGCCGGACAGTTCGAGTGGGGTGATTGTGCCTAGTTGTTTGCTTACGATGTTGTGGGGACCGATGAGCTCTGATCCGTCCACGCTTTTAATGATTTGTGCGGCCATAGGGTCTTCGAACCATGAGTCCAAGTATGAGTTCCTAAAATAGGTTTCGGTATCGTAGATGGAACCGGGATAATCTCCCAGATGGATGCTTAACATGCGCGTCTCCAGACGTTGTGTGACTGCAATGATTATATGCCAGTAATAAAGTGCCGCCAGTAGCGAGGTTGCTGCTGGCGGCACTGGCATTATTAGCGTATGAATCGCGTTGATGGATTTGCTCGCGAGGCTACTTTTCGAGACGTTCCCCCAGCAGCTCCAACGCGTGGGCGTAGCCTTGGAGGCCTTCGCCAGTGATAGTGGCGAAGCAGGCTAGGCGTGCATAGCTCACCTGGCGGAAGTCCTCGCGCGTCTCTACGGCGCTGATGTGCACCTCGACGGCCGGGATGGCGACGGCTTTGAGCGCATCGAGGATCGCCACGCTCGTGTGCGTGTAGGCCGCCGGGTTGATGACGATGCCGTCGACCTTGCCGTAGGCCTCCTGGATCTTGTCGACGATGCTGCCCTCGTGGTTAGACTGGAAGACCTCGACCTCGTCGAAGCCCTGTGCAGCGCCCGCTTCCTGGCAGATCTGCACTAAGCGGTCGTAGTTGTCGCTGCCATAGATGCCCGGCTCGCGAATGCCGAGCATGTTGAGGTTGGGGCCGTTGATGACGAGTGCTTTCATGGTTGCTTCCTTTGTGGTTGGTTGGCGTGGCCGGTCTTGTGGTCTTCGACGTTTGCCCAGATAAAACCTTCCAAAATAAACCTGTCCCTTTTTGGCAGGTTTAGAGGGTGTCGAGGAGGGCGCGGGCGGTGTTGGCGGCGCAGTCGCGTGAGTCGATGATGTAGTCGGCCCAAGCGCAGTAGCGCGGCATGCGCTGCTCGGCGAGCTTGTCGATACCGTCGCGGGCGGTGATGGGGCGGCCCTTGTGGGCGAGTTCGTCGAGCTTGCGGTTGAGCATCACAATCTGGCTGTTCTGGTGCAGCAGCGGGTAGTTCTCGTCCCGCGTGACCACGCCGCCGCCGGTGGAGAGCACCAGGCCGCTGCGCTTGGAGATGTCGGACAACGCCGCCGTCTCCTGCTCGCGGAAGGCCGCCTCGCCGCGCTCGACGATATAGTCGGCACAGGGCATGCCCAGACGCTTCTCAAGCGCGGCGTCTAAGTCGATGTGCTCGCGGCCAGTGAGCAGGGCGATCTGCTCACCCACGCGGGTTTTGCCCGAGCCCGGCATGCCGATCAGGGCGATGTTCTGTTCACGGCGTGACAAGCGTTCCGTCACGTCCAGGATGCGCTCACGCGGGGTGACCTGGCCGGTATAGCGCTCGACGGCTTGCGCCGCCTGGGCCACAAGCATGAGCAAACCACCGATGCAGGGGATGCCGCGGCGCTCAGCCTCGAGCATCAGGCCCGTGCGGGCGGGGTTGTAGACAATGTCGATAGCGCCTTCGAGCGCATCGAGCCCCTCGAGTGTGCAAGGCGCGTCAGGGCAGTGGGGGAACATACCGGCAGGCGTGCAGTTGACGAGCAGGGCGGCGTCGGACTGCTGCGCGATGTTGCCGTAGTTGACCTCGCTCGTGCGGCCCACGGGCACGACGATGGCGCCCAGGTCGCCGAGCACCATGCTGGCAGTGGTGCCGGCGCCACCGGTGGCACCGAGCACGAGGGCCTTCTTGCCGGCAACCTGGGCGCCCAGCTCTTCAACCAAGCACTGGAAACCGAAGTAGTCGGTGTTGTCGCCGCGCAGGCGGCCGTCGGGCAGGCGCGTGATGGTGTTGACGTTTCCCATGCGCTCGGCGAGTGGGCTCAGCTCGTCCAGGTAGTCCATGACGGCGCGCTTGTAGGGGATGGTCACGTTGGTGCCCTCCCATTCGTCGCCTGTCATAAAGGCCTCAAGATCCTCGGGCTCGCGCTCAAATCGTACGTACTCGAGCCCCGCGAGCTCCTTGTAGATGGTCGGGGTGTAGCTGTGGCCCAGCACGCGGCCCAGCACGCCGTAGGGGCGGGTTGCGGCGGTATCGGTCATCTAGAGCACCTCCGTGTAGCTGCCAAAGTAGGTGAAGCTCTCGCACACGTCATCGATGGAGTCGAGCAAGTCGTCGAGGGCCTTGCTACCAAAGGGGCAGTCCAGGTCAAAGTAGAACATAAACTCAAAGTCATGCCCGGGGATGGGACGGCTCTCGAGCTTGATGAGGTTGATATTGAGCGCGTAGAAACGCTCGAGTACGCGATAGAGCGCGCCCGGCTCGTTGGCCGTGGTAATCATAAGCGAGGTGCGGTTGGCACCGGGGTAGACGCGTGGCTCGCGGCTGATGACGACAAAGCGCGTGTAGTTGTTGTCCGAGTCCTGGATGTTGGGCTCCAGCACCTCCAGACCGTAGAGTGCGGCGCAGCTGCGCGATGCGATGGCGGCAACATCGGTGCGCTCGGAGCTGGCGACCATCTCGGCCGACATGGCGGTGTTGGGGTACTTGGTGGCGTGCAGGCCGTGCGCCTCGATAAAGCTAGTGCACTGCGCGATGGCCTGACCGTGGCTGTAGACCTCGCGTATGCCCGCGAGCTTGGTGCCGGGCTTGACGAGCAAGTTGTGGTCGATCTTGAGGCGCAGCGAGCGCACGATGTGGAAGTCGAACTGGGCGAGCAGGTCGTAGACGGCGTTGACTGAGCCGGCGGTGGAGTTCTCGATGGGCAGCACGCCAAACTCGCAGAAGCCGTCGCGCACGGCGCGCATAACGCCCTCGAAGGTCTCGAAAAACGCGATGTCGGGCACGTCGAAGAGTTTGCACGCGGCGATTTGACTGTAAGCGCCCTCAACACCCTGGCAGGCGACGGTGGCCGTTTGAGGGAAGGGCGTGTCGGAGGCTGCAGCCGTGGCATGGGCCTTTTGCGACACCGTGATGCCCTTGAGCTCGTTGATGTAGCGCTGCTGCTCGGCCTTGCTCATGCTCATGAGGAGACGGAACAGGGTGATGGTCTGTGCCTCGTAGCGCTCGGGGGCGCGGCTGGCGAGGTTGTTGAGCTTGGAGCGCTCACGGGCGGGGTCGAAGACGGCCTTGCCCATCTCGATTTTTGACTTGGCGACCTCGGTGGCAATGTCCATGCGCTCGACAAAGCTGTTGAGGAGCGTGGTGTCGATGCCATCGATGGCCTGGCGGATGTCAGCAAGGTCCATGGAGACCCCTTTCACGTGTCGGGGGATGTTGAGGGGTGGGTAGTTAGCGCTGGGCGGCGTCTTCGAGGAGGGCGTCCCAGATGGCAAGGGCGGCGGCTGCCTCGGCTACGGGGACAGCTCGGGGGACGATGCAGGGATCGTGGCGGCCGTGGACCGAGAGCTCGGCATTTTCCATAGCGTCCATGTCCACCGTCTGCTGCTCGCGGCCAATGGAGGGCGTCGGCTTTACGGCCATGCGCCACATGACGGGCGCGCCGGTCGAAATACCGCCCAGGATGCCGCCGGCGTTGTTGGACTCGACCTCGATCTCGCCGGTCTCGGCATCGATGCGATACGGATCATTGTTCTCGCTGCCGCGCATGGCGGCCACGGCAAAGCCCATGCCAAACTCCACGCCCTTTACGGCGGGAATGCCAAACGCGATTTGCGCGATGCGGTTCTCGATGCCGTCGAACATGGGGTCGCCGATGCCCGCGGGAAGCCCATAAATGCCGCACTCCACGATGCCGCCGATGCTGTCGAGTTCGTCGCGTGCGGCTAGGATCTCCTCGCGCATGCGGCCGGCTGCGGCGGCGTCAATGCAAGGAAGATCGTTCGTTAGGATCGCTTTGCGGTCGGCCTCGCGATAGACCATATCGTCCATCGGCAGGTCGGAGATGCCGCCGATCTGCGCGACGTGCGCCATTACTTTAATGCCGCGGGCCTCGAGTGCCTGCAGCGCAATGCCGCCGGCGATGCACAGGGGTGCCGTTAGGCGGCCGGAGAAGTGCCCGCCACCGGCGACATCGTGCATGTTGTGATACTTCACGCGCGCAGGGAAGTCCGCATGTCCGGGGCGGGGCTTGCGGCGCAGCTCGGAGTAATCCTTGGAGCGCGTGTTGGTGTTCTCGATAATCGCGGCGATGGGCGCGCCGGTGGTATGTCCATCGACCACACCGGCGATGATGTGGGCGTCGTCGGCCTCGCGGCGTTTGGTCGCGGTCTCGTCGCGACCGGGGGCGCGACGGTCAAGGAAGGCCTGCAGCTGCTCCTGGTCCACGGCGATGCCCGCCGGGATGCCATCGAGTGAGCAGCCGATGGCGGGGGAGTGCGACTGGCCGAAGATGCTTAAGTGCAAGACGTTGCCAAAGGTCGAGGACATGCTATTCCTCCTCGAGTGTGACCTTGCCGCCCAGCAGGCGGTAGTGGTCGAAGAAATCGGGATAGGACTTGTTGACGGCCTCGGCGCCGTGGATTACGACCTCGCCGGTGGCGCGGCTCGCGGCGATAGCGGCCATCATGGCGATGCGATGGTCGTTGTGCGAATCGACCTCGCCGCCGGTGAAGGCATCGACACCCTTGATGATGAGGTCATCGCCGGCAATGCGCACCTGCGCGCCCAGCGCGGTGAGCTCGCAGGTGGTGGTGACCAGACGGTCGGATTCCTTGATGCGTAGACGGGCGCAATCGCGGATAAAGGTGCGGCCCTGTGCCAGCGAGGCCACGGCCGAGATGACGGGCACCAGGTCCGGAATGTCGTGGGCACTCATCTCAAAGCCGGCGAGCTTGTCGGACTGCACGGTGGCGGCGTTGGTGGAGCGCACGATGCGGGCGCCAAAGCGCGAAAGCGCGGCAAGCACGTTACGGTCGCCCTGTGCGGAGCTTAGCGACACGCCCTCGACGGTGATTGGGTCGGTGCCGATGGCGCCGGCGCACAGCCAAAAGGCGGCGTTGGACCAGTCGCCCTCGACGGCTACGCTGCCGGGCGTGCGGTACGATCCGCTGTTCACGCAGAAGTTCGTGACCTCGGGCTGGCCGTCCTTGGCCGGAATGCGCTCGACGTTGACCTCGACGCCAAAGGCCTTCATGGCCTGGATGGTCAGGTTGATGTAGGGGCGGCTCTCGATGAGGCCGG
Organism: uncultured Collinsella sp.; assembly: GCA_937922225.1. Taxonomy (GTDB): domain Bacteria; phylum Actinomycetota; class Coriobacteriia; order Coriobacteriales; family Coriobacteriaceae; genus Collinsella. Next base: position 147,991 of record CAKZUZ010000022.1, on the reverse strand, counting down.
TTACCTGCACGCAGGAGGGCTGGGCCAGCAGCGGGGCTGCCAGCAGCAGGCCGGAGATATACTGCGAGCTCACGTTGCCCGGAAGCACAAAGGTGCCCGGGCGCATGCGGCCGCTCGTCTTGAGCGGAAAACCGCCCAGACCCTGTAGGTCGCAGCCGGCGGCGATGATCTCGTCCGAGAGCGGGGAGAGCGGGCGGGCGCCCAAGCGCCCCTGACCCACAAAAGTTGCTTCTGCGCCCAGCGCGCAGGCGACGGGCAACATAAAGCGGAGCGTGGATCCACTTTCACCGCAGTCAAGCGTGCTGCCGGCAAGGGCCTTGAGCAGGCCAAACTCAACACTCTTCATGGTGGGGTGGACCTGGAAGCCGTCCTCGACGGTCTCGATGCGAGCACCCAGGGCCGTAAGGCAACGCACCGTGGCCTCGATGTCGGCGCAGGTGGTATTGCAGGTGACGTGCGTCTCGCCGTTGGCAAGCGCAGCGCAGATGATGAGGCGATGCGCCATCGACTTGGACGCGATGGCGGGAACGGTGCCCTTAAGCGGGGACGGGGTGATGCGGGCTAGCATGCGGATGCGTCTCCCTTCTGGCCGAGGCCCTCGGCAATGAGTTCGTGGAAAGTGGAAAGCGGCGTGCGGTCGATACTGCAGCGGCCAATGCCGTGCGGAATCACCAGGTCGATAGTGTCGCCCGCGCGCTTCTTGTCGTGGAGCGCCTCGGCAAAGACGGCATCGGCATCTAGGTCGCAGCGGGTCTTGAGGCCATGGCGGGCGCAGAGTTCCTCAATACGATCGGGCAGTGCAGCATCGCAAATGCCGTGCAGGGCCGCGGCGCGCGTGATGATACCCATGCCGATCGACACGCAGTTGCCGTGTCCCAGCTCAAAGTGCTCGCAGGCCTCGACGGCGTGCCCGGCGCTGTGTCCAAAGTTGAGGAGCTTGCGCTGGTTGTTTTCGCGCTCGTCGGCGACGACCACGGCGCGCTTGATGTCGATATTGCGGGCGATGATGAGCGCTACGCGGGCCACGTCGCGGTTGAGCAGCTCCAGCGTGAGCGGGGTCTTCTCCAGCTCGGCGAAGAGCTCCGGGTCGGCGATCACGGCGTGCTTGACGACCTCGCCGCAGCCGTCAGCGAACTGCTCGGGCGTGAGGGTCGCCAGGCATCCCACGTCGGCGATAACCACGCTTGGCTGCCAAAAGGCGCCGGCCAAGTTCTTGCCGGCAGCCAGGTCGATGGCGGTCTTGCCGCCCACCGACGAATCCACCATGGCGAGCAGGCTCGTCGGGATCTGCACAAACTTGCAGCCGCGCATGTAGGTGGCGGCCACAAAGCCCGCCACGTCGCCCACGACACCGCCGCCGAGTGCCACGATCACGTCGGAGCGCGAAAGCTCGTGCTCGGCCACAAACTCCAAAATGGCAACATAGGTTTCGGCGCGCTTATGGGCCTCGCCGGCTTCGAAGGTGCAGATGCTCACCTCGTAGCCTGACGCCTCCAGGCTCTGCTTAACGGGCATCTGATAGAGCGGGCCCACGTTGGTGTCCGTCACGATGACGGCGCGGGTGCCGCCGGCGGTGGTGCGGACGAGCGGACCTGCCTGCTCCAGCAAAAACGTGCCCACATGCACCTGGTAGGGGCGTGCGGTGTCGATATCGATAGTAATCGCCATAAGCTTCGGTCCTTTCGACCTGGCGTGATGGGTGGTCTAGTGGGAGGCCTCGTCGTCGAGCGCGCGCTTAATGCGGTCGCCCTCGGCAAGGAGATTCTCCAGATAGCGCTGGTCGCGGTCCTTAAGGGCGCGGCTGTAGGCGCCAAGCGATTCGATCAGATGGTCGATCTCGAAGGCGAGCGCATCGGCGTCGTCGATCATGAGCTCGGACCACATCTGAGGATTGAGGTGTGCCACGCGGGTGAGGTCGCGGTAGCTGCCGGCCGAAAAGCCGTGGTGGACCTGAGCGGTCGGGCTCTTAACATAGGCGTTGGAGACGACGTGCGCGAGCTGGCTCGTAAAGGCGATGACGCGGTCGTGCTCGGCGGCGCTCGTTACGCTGAACTTGCCAAAGCCCAGGGGACGTACCATCTCGCGCACCTGGCCCAAAAGCTCCAGCTTGAGTGCGTCGTCCACTGCGGGCGGTACAAGCACGAGCGGTGCGTCCTGGAACAGGTCGGCGCGGGAATGCGCGTAGCCCGAGAACTGCGTGCCCGCCATGGGGTGCGCGCCCACAAAGTAAAAACCGTGCTCGCGGGCAAGCTCAAAGGCGCGCTCGCACACGATGCCCTTGACGCCTACTGTGTCGATCACCACGGGGCCCATGATGGCCTCGGTGTCGGTGGCGTCGGCGAGTGCCTGGGCGTGCGCCTCGAGCCACTCGATGCAGGCCTCGGGGTAGCATGCCAGGACGATGATGTCGCACTCGCCGAGCGTCTCGTCGTTGAGCTCGCCGGCAACGGTGCCCATGCTGGCGGCCGTCATGACGTCGTCATCGGGGTCCCAGGCCAGCACACGGACGCCCGCCTGCGCATAGCCGCGGGCAAAACTGCCGCCGATGAGGCCCAGGCCCACGATGCCGGCGCACTTGGGGCCACCCTGGTTAACGCGTGCGTTTCTCACCGTGCCCATGGGCTACTCCTGAACGGTCTCTTGGCAGACGACCTCGCGGATGGCGCGGATGCGGCGCATGGTGTCGTCGAACTGGTCGGGGGTGAGGGCCTGAGCGCCGTCGGACCAAGCATGGCTCGGGTCGTCGTGGACCTCGATCTCCAGACCGTTGGCGCCGCAGGCGGTCGCCGCGAGCGCCATAGGCTCAACGTAGCGGGTGTAGCCGGTGGCGTGGCTGGGGTCGGCAACGACGGGCAGGTGCGACAGGTGGTGGAGCACCGGCACGGCGTTGAGGTCGAAGGTGTTGCGGGTGCGGGTCTCGAAGGTGCGGATACCGCGCTCACACAGGATGACGTTGTCGTTGCCCTCGCTCATGATGTACTCGGCAGCCATGAGCAGCTCGTCGACGGTGCCGGACATGCCGCGCTTGAGCAGAACCGGGGTCTGCGTCTTGCCGACCTCCTTGAGCAGGGGGAAGTTCTGCGCGTTACGGGCGCCGATCTGCATGACGTCGATTTTCTTGTCCAAGAATACCTGCACGTCGCGCGGGTCCATGATCTCGGTGACGATCGGCATGTCGAGCTCGGCCGATGCCTCGCATAGCAGGTCCAGGCCGGCGGGGCCCATGCCCTGGTAGGCGTACGGGGAGGTGCGGGGCTTGTAGGCGCCGCCGCGCAGCATCGTGGCGCCGGCGGCCTTTACGCGGCGGGCAATGCAGATGAGGTTCTCGCCCTCGACCGAGCACGGACCGGCGATGACCTGGAACTGATCGCCGCCGATCTTGACGCCGTGGCCGCAGTCGATGACGGAGTCCTCGGGGTGGAACTTGCGGTTGGCGCGCTTGAACGGCTCGGAGACGCGCTGCACGCGCTCGACGACATCCATGGACTCGAGCAGGAACGGGTCGATCTTGGTCGTATCGCCCACCAGGCCGATGATCGTCTCATTCTCGCCGCGCGAGACATCGGTCTTCAGGCCCTTTTTCTCAATCCAGCTGACGATATGGCTGACGGCCTCGTCGCTGGCGCTCTCTTTTAAAATTGCAATCATGGTGTGCCTCTCACCTCGATGGATAACCCTTGCAAAAACGGCCCGCATCGCGAGCCGTGTACATATGGTGCATGAGAGTTTATACTATCTGACTCGCTTTTGCCTTCTAAAGTGGGCCGTTGAGCCGCGTCTTCCTCGGAATTGCAAAGCTTTTTCTTTTATTTTGATAGCCCGTGGTGCACTTGGGTATAATGCCAAACGTTGGCCCTATTAGCTCAGGGGATTAGAGCGTCTGCCTCCGGAGCAGAAGGCCGTTGGTTCGAATCCAACATGGGGCACCATCGAACGTGAGACCGTCCGAACCTCGCATGGTCCGGGCGGTTTTTCTTATACCGACGCGACGTGATGGGACGTGGTATGGCAGCAACGGATATCGAGCGCGGACTCTCGACCGCCGAGGTCGAGGAGCGCATCGCCGCCGGTAAGATCAACCGCAACATGGAGCTCAAGACCAAGTCGGTCAAAGAGCTCATCATCGAGAACCTCTGCACGCTGTTCAATTTGATCAACGTGATTTTGGCGTTCCTAGTCATTTTGACCGGTTCGTTTAAGAATCTGACGTTCCTGTTCGTAGTGTTCCTCAATACTGCTATTGGCGTCATCCAGTCCATGCGTTCCAAGAAGATGGTCGATAAGCTCACGCTGCTGACCTCCAAGAAGGCCATTGCGGTGCGCGACGGCGCCGAGGTGGAGCTCGACCTGGACCAGATCGTGCTCGACGATATCATCCGCCTGGGGCGCGGCGACCAGATTCCCGCTGACGCCGTGGTGGTTTCGGGCGAGGCGCTCGTGAACGAGAGCCTGCTGACGGGTGAGAGCGACCTCATTAAGAAACAGCCCGGTTCCGAGCTCATGAGCGGCAGCTTTATCGACTCGGGCCTGCTGCGCGCCCGCGTGATCCATGTCGGCGCCGACAACTACGTGGCCAAAATTAATAACGAGGCGAAGTACGTCAAAAAGGTCAATTCCGAGATCATGAACGCGCTTAACGCCATCGTGCGCTTTGCGAGCATCATCATGATCCCGCTCGGTTTGGCGTTGTTTGCCTCGAGCGTGAGCGAGCTGTGGGATGCCGCGGGAACCCCAGGCAATAGCGCGCTTTCGTGGTGCTTCTCCGAGCTGTTGGCTGGTCATGTGCCTTCGTCGGCGCTGCTGTCCACGGTGGGCGCCCTGCTGGGCATGATCCCGCAAGGCCTGGTGCTGCTGACCTCGTCGGTGCTCGCCATCGCCACGGTGCGCCTGGCCCGCCGTAAGGTACTCGCGCAGCAGCTCTACTGCATTGAGACGCTCGCGCGCGTCGACGTGCTGTGCCTGGACAAGACGGGCACCATCACGTCGGGCCGCATGGAGGTCGAGGGTACCTATCCGCTGCCGGTCGAGGGTATGGGTGCGGGGGAGGGCGACGCCGCCGTTCCCGTCGATACCACGGTGCTCGATTTTGCGCTGGCTAACGTCGCACGTGCGACCTCGGCCGATGCCAACGAGACCTGTCAGGCGCTGCTCAACTATTACGCCGACCGTCCGGTCGAGGTGTCCGAGCCGCTGTCGGTCATTCCGTTCTCGTCTTCCAAAAAGTGGAGCGGCGCGTCGTTTGCACAGGGCTCATATGTGATGGGTGCGGCGCAGTTTGTGCTCTCTGATCGTGCGTTTGCCCAGGTCGAGAACCGTGTCGCCGAGCTTGCCGATACCTGCCGCGTGCTCGTGGTGGCTCGCGTTGACGGCTTTACGCCCGATGGCGATATGGTGGGCGAGGCCGAGCCCGTGGGCTTTGTGACCATACGCGACGAGATCCGTACCTCGGCGGCCGAGACCATCGGCTACTTTAACGAGCAGGGCGTGACTCTCAACGTGATCAGTGGCGACGACCCGCGTACGGTGTCGTCGATCGCGCGCGTGGTGGGCGTGCCGGGGGCGGACGCTTATGTGGACGCCACGACGCTCGATACGCCGGCCAAGCTCGATGCCGCAGTGGACCGCTACCATGTCTTTGGTCGTGTGACCCCGCAGCAGAAGCGCGAGCTCGTGCAGGCGCTCAAGCGCCGCGAGCACACCGTGGCCATGACAGGCGACGGCGTCAACGACGTGCTGGCGCTCAAGGAGGCCGACTGCTCCGTGGCCATGGCGGCCGGCTCCGATGCCGCGCGTAACGTGGCCGAGATCGTGCTCGTCGACAACGACTTTGCCTCGATGCCCGCCGTGGTGGCCGAGGGCCGTCGCTCCATCAACAACCTGCAGCGTTCGGCTTCGCTGTTCCTGACTAAGACGCTGTTCTCGATGGGCCTGGCGGCGCTGTGCATCGCACTGCCGCCGTACCCTTTCGAGCCGATTCAGATGACGCTCATCAACTTCTTCTGCATTGGCGCGCCGGGCTTTGTGTTGGGCCTGGAGCCCAACAATGCTCGCGTGAAGGGGTCGTTCCTGACGAACGTGCTCAAGCGGGCACTGCCGGCGTCGCTTGCGGTCATTTTGGCCGCGGCGCTCGATATCTTTGTGGCGCGCGTGTTCGGCTTTAACCAGCTCACGCTGTCTACGATGTGCCTACTTACGTCGTGCGCGGCGAGTGTCAGCCTGATCTGGCGTATCTCGCAGCCCCTCACGCCCTTACGTGTGGCGCTCTTTGTGTTTGTAGTTGCCGGCATCCTGACGGGCGTTATCGGATTCCCGAAGCTGCTGTCTATTGCCAACCTGTCGATGGGCCAGATGGTTATCTTGGCTGTCATCGTGGTCATCACCTGCTCGGTGTTCTTTAAGCTCGCCACGATGATGGATTCGCTCAAGCCGCGTCGTCGTCATGCCGCAACTGGTTTTGGCCGCGGTGTGCGCGTCCGCTTGGGTCGCGGTGGCGGCAAGGTGAGCTCGACGGGTTCGACGGCCGAGCGTTTTGCCAAGCGCGTCGCCGCCGACATGGCGCAGCGCCGCGAAGCTCGCACCGTTCGTGAGGCCGAGGCCCGCGCACTCGAGGGCGTGGCCCAGGCCCAGCCCAAGAAAAAGAAGAGTACCGGAGTCAAGCGCTCCCGCGTAACCAAGTCCGCCCAAGGCATCAAAGTCTCGATGCCGAGCAAAAAGAAGAAGTAACTACGCGCCCTGGCGATGTTGAATTGGTGCCTTGCTCCTGTGGGGCCTTGGCGATGTTATGCTCTAACCTCGATTGTTTGAATTGCTTCGAAAAGAGGATGCCGTGATCTGTCCGCATTGCCTTAAGACCATCGAGGACGGCGCCTCGTTCTGCCCCTACTGCAACGCCTATGTGGGTCCGGGCGATGGTCCCGAGCACACCGAATTCGTGTTCTGTGAGGGCTGCGGTGCCCGTCTTTCTCCGCATGATCGTACGTGCCCCAAATGCGGACGCCCCGCTCCGGGTATCCTCTCCGAGGACGCGGCCGCATCCGACCTGGCAGCGGGCCGCACGGCGGGCTTTCCGCGCCTAACGCAAGAGCAGATCGATACCGAGGTGCCGCATGCGCCGGCCTCTGCCGCTGCGGTGCTTTCGGACGCCGCCGACCCCAATGAGACCTGCGTGCTGCCGGCTTTCGATAAGGATTTCGGTATCCCCAAGGTCGATATTCCCATGCCCGTTTCCCTGCATGACGATGCTCAAAAACCCAAGCGCAAGGTGCACCCCGACGAGGACGCCTATCACAAGCACAAGCGTCATATTCCCAAGCCGCTTATCGTCATCGCGGTCCTTGCCGTCGTTTGCGGCGGTGCCTATTGGTTCGTGACGACCGATCCCATGGGTGTTATGCCCGGCTTCTACGACCAGTTTGGCCAAGCTGCACAAACCACCTTCCCCACGCGCCAAAAGGGCGAGGCGACTGAGGACGATACCAAGCAGGGCGATTCTGCCGAGGTGGTCCAGGAAGAAACCGTGCTCACCGATGATCAGCTCTATACCAGGCTCGACGGTCTGTATCAGACCATCGTGTCCTACGCTGACGAAGACCAGATCGGCGAGGTCATCGATTCCTTTAACAACGGCTATCTCCGAACGCCGCTGTCCACCCGTCAGGAGCTGTCGCAGAGTGCCTACGCCCTGCGCGACCAGATCAAAAAGACGCAAGATGAGCTCAACAACCTTAAGTACCAGGACGATTCGGTCTATGCGGATGACATCGCCCACTTAAAGCAGCTTGCCGAGTGGATGTATGAGCGCGTCGACGTGATCTGCCAGAGCTGGGATATTTCGCTGGCCATTCCCGATGGCGAGTCGATGAGTTCCCACCAAAGCGAGATCCTGGCGCCCATCGCGCAGGGCGGCAATAGCGCGCTGAACCAGTACGATGCCAATGTGGGTTCCTGGAAGCCGCAGCAGCGTTCCTAAAACTAGTTCGCCATAGTCGGCATAACCTACGTACGCAATTGATGTAAGCCCGTGCTTATTGCTACAATTCGTACAAATATGCTTTAAACGCACGAGGAAGGAACCACATGTTTGGTTTTAAGAAAGAGCTCTACACGCCCGAGTATCAGCTTGTCGGCGACGAGTGCGCCGTAATCGAGACGTCGAAGGGTACCATCAAGGTCAAGTTTGACGGCGAGGGCGCTCCCATTCATGTCGCGAACTTCTGCGAGCTTTCCACGATGGGTTTCTATGATGGCCTTAAGTTCCATCGCTATGTGCCCGGTTTTGTTATCCAAGGTGGCGACCCCAATACCCGCGACATGTCCGGCGCCGACGTCGCCGCCGGTCTTGAGGGCCCCGACGGCATGCCCGGTACCGGTGGCCCCGGCTACTGCATCAAGGGCGAGTTCGCCACCAATCCGCGCAACAGCCATGTCGATGGCGCCCTTGCCATGGCACGCTCCATGGACCCCGATTCCGCGGGTTCGCAGTTCTACTTCTGCCTGGGCGCCCAGCATAACCTCGATTCCGGTTACACCGTCTTTGGTACCACGGTCGAGGGTCTCGATGTGATTTCGCAGCTGCGTGCCGGCGACGAGATCGTCCATGTCGAGATCGTTCACGAGTAAAGGGGACTTCCTTGAATAGCCAGCTGATCCAACAGGGCCGCGCCGCTTACCGCGCGGGTGATTTTTCCGCTGCAGCCCAGATGCTTGGGGCGGCAAAGACTCCCGATGAGATTATGGGCGAGGCAGATCACCTTCGTGGCAACGCCTTGATGCACCTGGGCATGTATGCCGAGGCCGCCGAGGCCTATGCCGCCGCCCTCAACGACGGCACCTACGGCAAGCGCGGCGCGCTGCTCACCAACCGCGGCAAGGCGCTTGCCGCCGTGGGCGACTACACGACGGCCGCTCAGGCGTTCTCTGCTGCTACGCAGGATGCTTCCTATGCCACGCCGTTCAAGGCCTATCTGGGCCTGGGCAATGCGCTGTTCCAGTCGGGCGACTATGCCAACGCAGGAACCGCCTTCCGTCAGGCTGCCATCGACGGCGCCAATCCGGCTCCTGCCGCCGCACTCGGCGAGCTCGGTCGTTGCTTCATTAAGCTCGGCCGTCCGGCGGATGCCGTGGAGACCTACCGCACGGCTATCGACTTTGCCGGCCCCCGCGACGACACGCGTGCGCTTAACGCCGGCATGGGTCAGGCGCTTTCTGCCGCCGGCCGTCCCTCCGACGCACTCGACGCCTTTAACGCCGCTACTGCCGATGGCATCTACCAGCTCACCTCCGAGCAGGCCGATGAGCTTGCCCGCGTGCACGATTCGCTTGCCGCGCTGTCCGCCCAGACGGCTATGGCCACGGCTCCGGCGCCCGCGATGGACGCTCCTGCCGTCGATCCGCTCGATCCTACGGGCGCGACCGGTCAGTTTATGCCCGATCCCTCGGACACCGGCTTCTTTACGCTGTCCGAGTCCGAGATGGTCCAGCAGGACCGTCAGGATCGTAAGCAGGCCAAGGTCCGTCGTCGCCATCGCCACACGGGTCTTAAAGTCTTCATCGTGCTGCTTCTGCTCATTTTGATCGCCGCGGGCGGTCTGGGCTTTGCCTACACGCGCGGCTTTGGCTTCCCGTCTCAGGAGTCTGTCGTTACCGATCTGTTCCAGGCTGCCGGCGACGGTGACGCCGCAAAGGCCGAGTCTTGCCTGGCCTCGAGCCTGTCCGAGGACGCTAAGTCGATGATCATCTCCTCGATTCCGCAGGGTGCCACCGTGTCCGTCGAGGGCATGGATCAGTCCATGACCGAGACGACCGCCAAGGTGAAGGCATCGCTGTCCAAGGGCGGCGAGCAGGAGTACACCGTCAAATTCGTGCGCTCCGACAACCATATCGGCTGGGCCGTTTCTTCGCTTGATATGGATTTCTCGGCTGCTGACAACCAGTAGTGACCTTATGGGATTTAGCTTTGCCCGGCGCTTCACCGCAAGTGAGGCGCCGGGCTTGCGCTAGTATGATGAGCTAGTAGTTTTCCAGCAATCATCCAACACATCAGGAGTTGCGTTGTTTTCTTTGATGGATATGTTCTTCGGTAGCTATGCGGGCGATCTTGCCATCGACCTCGGCACCGCCAATACGCTTGTCTCCGTGCGCGGCAAGGGCATCGTCATTCGCGAGCCCTCTGTTGTCGCCATCGACAAGAACGACGAGCGCATCTTGGCGGTCGGTATCGAGGCAAAGCGCATGCTCGGCCGTACGCCCGGCAACATCGTGGCCGTTCGTCCCCTGAAGGACGGCGTCATCGCCGACTTCGATGTTACCGAGGCCATGCTTCGCTACTTTATCGACAAGGCGTCCGAGAAGCGCTATCCGTGGACTCCGCGTCCGCGTGTTGTCGTCTGCGTTCCCTCCGGTGTCACGTCGGTCGAGAAGCGCGCTGTCTTTGAGGCCACGATCCAGGCCGGTGCCCGCCAGGCCTATCTGATCGAAGAGCCCATGGCGGCTGCCATCGGCGCCGACCTGCCCGTCGAGGAACCCACCGGCTCCATGGTCATCGACATCGGTGGCGGTACCACCGAGGTTGCCGTTATCGCTATGGGCGGCATCGTCGTCTCGCAGTCCATCCGTATTGCCGGCGACGAGTTCGATCAGGCCATCCTCACGCACGTTCGTGATGCCTACAACCTGGCCATCGGCGAGCGTACGGCAGAGGACATCAAGATCAAGGTCGGCTCCGCCGTGCCGCTCAAGGATGAGCTCGACGTCGAGGTCAACGGCCGCGACGTGATCACCGGTCTGCCCAAGACCGTGCGCATCGAGAGCGAGGAGATTCGTCGCGCACTCAACAAGCCGCTCGACGAGATGGCCAAGGCCGTCAAGGACGCACTCGACGCTACGCCTCCCGATCTTGCCTCGGACCTTATGTACTACGGCATTTTGCTGACCGGTGGCGGCGCGCTGCTGCGCGGTCTCGACGTGCGCCTGCGCGATGAGACCGGTGTTTCGGTCAACGTCAGCCCCACGGCGCTCGATAACGTCGTTAACGGCTGTGCCCGCGTGCTCGAGGCCAATGCGTTTGATGGCGGCTTCGTCCAGACCAATGCTTAATTTCCAAAAGGTGGATTCCATTTGGCACGATCTTCGGGTTTCTCCACAAATCTGAATACCAAGCGACAATCAACGGGTATGCGCCCGTTGATTGTTTTCAGCCTGATTTCGGTGTTGCTGCTCACGTTTTACATCCGCGAGGGCGAGGCAGGACCGATTCATGCCGTGCGCTCGGGCGTGACGACGATTACCTCGCCGGTGCGCTTTGTGGGCTCGGCTGTGGCGGCTCCCTTCAATGCGATCGGTAACGTGTTCTCTAACCTTACGGCGTCGCAGGACACGCTTGACGAGCTTAAGAAGCAAAACGAGGAACTGACCTCTAAGGTTGCCGAGCTCTCCGAGGCTCAAAAGACCGCCGAGCGACTGGAGGGTCTGGTCGGTCTGCAGTCGACCTACAACCTCAAATCGACCGCTGCTCGTATCGTTGGTGCCTCCGGCGATGCCTGGACCTCGACCGTTACCATCGACAAGGGCTCTGCCGACGGGCTTACCATCAACATGCCCGTGACGAGTTCTGCCGGTGTTATCGGTCAGATTATCGAGGTATCGGCCAAGACCTCTACCGTGCGCCTGATTGGCGACGAGAACTCCGGCGTATCCGCCATGGTGCAGGACACGCGCGCCCAGGGTATGCTGCAGGGTCAGGCTGACGGCACGCTGCGTCTTGAGTACGTGAGCGTCGACTCCGATGTTAAGGTTGGCGACATCATCGTGACCTCGGGCATTGGCGGTGTGTTCCCCAAGGGTCTACCGCTCGGCACCGTCTCGTCGGTTGAAAAATCCGCAAACGACGTGTACTACACCATTGTGGTGCGCGCCCAGACGACGGCCGAGAACAACGAGGAAGTGCTGGTCATCACCTCGCTGACCGACGAACAGTCGGCCTCGGATGAGGACGTGAGCACCGCTAATAGCACGCCGCAGGGAACGTCGCGCGATGCTGCGACCAAGACGAAGGACGAGAGCTCGGATGACGGTTCCGACACGTCCGAGACGACCGATTCCGGCTCGAGCGAATAGGGGGCATGTCCATGGATCTACACGAGCAGGGGATGAGCTCCCGTACGTTTGTAATCGCCGCCATCGTGTGCGTGCTGCTGCAGGCAGGCCTGGCACCGCAGATCTCCATTGCGGGCGGTCGCGTCAACTTTATGATTATCCTGGTGTGCATAAGCGTGTTCTCGGGCGACCCGACCCGTGCCGTCGTGTGCGGTTTTTGCAGCGGCTTGTTCTATGACCTTTCCGCTGCCGTGCCGGTGGGCGTTATGTCGCTCCTGCTGACCGTGGGTTCTTTTGCCCTGGTGCATAGCGCCGCCGGTCAGACGGGCGGTACCCCGAGTGCGCGCGGCATCACTGTGGGTGCCTTCGCGCTCGTCATTAATGTGATCTACAGCATCATCTTGCTGTTTATGGGTTTGGAGACGAGCTTTGTCGTGGCGGTCTTCGGCCATGCGCTGCCGTCTTCGATCCTGACGGGTCTGGTTGCCATTCCGTTTTTGATGTCCGGCGTCGTGCCGCAGTCCGGTTATGGATTCTCCGCACGTGGCGGACGCCAGACGGGCATGCGCTTTAAGCCCAAGACCCGTAAGCTCAAATAGGGGAGGCTCGTAGATGTCTTCCCAGATGACGGTTATTATCGCCGGTATCGTGCTGGTTGTGGCCATCGTGGTCGCGCTGGTCATCATGCGTCGCGGCGATTCCCGTTTTACCTACGATACGCAGCATGGAACGGCCCCGCGCGCCACCGAGGGCGAGGGCAATACCGCGGCGACCGCCTTTAAGGGCCGCTTCTCCATCCTCACCACGGGTGTGGGCGCGATGTTCGCGGCGCTTGCCGTCAAGCTGTGGGGCATGCAGATGGTCTCGTCGGACTATTACGAAAAGCAGGCTAATAGCAATCAGACGCGCACCGTTACCACACCCGCTGTGCGCGGCCGCATCCTCGACCGCAATGGCGTGGCACTTGTCCAGAACCGTCCCTCACTTGCTGTCGTGGCCTACCGCGACCTTGCCGAGGATGAGGTTCTGGTTCGCCATCTTGCCAACGTGCTCGGTATGCCCTACGTGGCGGTTCTGCGCAATATTCAGGACAATTCCGAGGGCGCCCAGAGCCTGCATACCATCGCGACGGACGTCCGTCGTTCCACGGTTGCCTATATCAAGGAGCACGCAGGCGAGTTCCCGGGCGTCAAGATTGCCGAGCGTACCGAGCGCCAGTACCCGTACGGCGAGACGGCCTGTCACATTTTGGGCTATACCGGCACCATTACCTCCGAGCAGCTCGAGGCCCAGAATAAGAAAACCTCTGGCGATGATGATGCTTCTGCTGGCAAGATTACGTACCAGTCGGGCGATATCGTGGGCCAGGCGGGTGTTGAGAGCTACTACGAAAACCTGCTGCAGGGTATTCGTGGCGAGCAGACCGTCAAGGTCGATGCCTCGGGCAATGTGACCGGTCAGGCCGGCGCCGTGCCCGCCAAGGCCGGCTCCGACATTAAGCTCACGCTCGACCTTAAGATCCAACAGGCCTGTGAGACGGCGCTGGCGAGCGCCATCGAGCTTGCCAAGACCACCGGCTACAGCAATGCCGGCAACGGCGCTGTGGTGTGCCTCGATCCCAACAATGGTGAGATCCTGGGCATGGCGAGCGAGCCCAAGTTCGATCCGTCCGTCTTTATCGGCGGCGTCTCAAATGACGTGTGGACCGAGCTCAATGATGACAAGGGTTCGCACCCGCTGCTCAACCGCGCCATTAGCGGACAGTACATGTCGGCCTCGACCATCAAGCCGCTCTCGGCACTGGCCGGTCTTGAGTTTGGAACCTACACTTCAACGCAGACAACCAACTGCACGGGCTATTGGACGGGCTTGGGCAAGGCTTGGGGCAAGCGCTGCTGGCTGACGTCTGGCCACGGCACCATGACGCTGCAGTCGGGTATCGCCAACTCGTGCGACCCCGTCTTCTACGACATGGGCAAGGCCTTCTTTTATGACGAGCAACATTCCGAGGGCCTGCAGGAGGTCTTTCGTCGCTGGGGCCTAGGCAAGACCTGCGGTATCGATCTGCCGAGTGAGGGCGCGGGCCGTATTCCCGATGCCGAGTGGAAAGAGTCGTACTTTACCGACGCCTCTGCCGAGGACCGCAAGTGGAATGCCGGCGATATGACCAACATTGCCATCGGCCAAGGCGACATCCTGGTGACGCCCCTGCAGATGGCGTGCGCCTATATGGGTCTTGCCAACGGCGGCAAACAGTACGTGCCTCACGTGTTTTTGTCTGCCGTGTCGCGCGATGGCGACGGCGATGCCTATAAGTACAACGGTAAGGGCAAGAAGAAGCGCCTGGAGGCCAAGATCAACAGCGATTCGGATTTGACTCTTGTTCGCAACGGCATGCACGACGTGATTTACACGGCATCGACGTCCCTGGCGGCTCACTTTGGCACCCTGACGCCGCAGGTGTACGGCAAGTCGGGCACGGGCGAGAAAAGCGGCGAGGACGAATACGCGTGGTTCTGCGCCTATGCACCGGCCGATGATCCCAAGTATGTCATCGCTACTGTCCTGGAGCAGGGCGGCGGTGGTTCGGATACCGCGATGCATGTCGTGCGCGACGTGCTCGGCGTGATTTATGACGAGCCCGATACCTCTTCGGCCTCGGGCGATTCTTCGGTTCGATAGGAGGTTGCGATGGATTTTTCTCCGGCGGATCTGTTCCGTTCAACCAAGACCGGCTCTCGCAGCAGCCTGGACCGCGTCAACAAGCAACTTTCGGCCTCGCGCGGTACGTTTCGCCAAAAGGTGCATATCGGTGTGCTGCTGGCTACCGTCGCGCTCGTTGCCTATGGCGCCATCATTATTTGGTCGGCTTCGCAGTTTAAGGCCGATGCTTCGTTCTCACGTCATCTTCTGGGAATTGGCATCGGGGCGGTGCTGGCGGTGCTGGTCTGGCGTACCGACCTGCGCGGTATTTCCAATTTCTCGACAGCGTTGCTCGTCATCGACCTGATCGTTATCTTCTCACCCAAGATTCCGGGTCTGTCCTATACAGGCGGTCTGGGCATGACGGGCTGGATCAAGATTCCCGGTATCGGCTTGACATTCCAGCCGGTTGAGCTTGCCAAGCTTATCACCATCTTCTTTATCGCCACGCTTGGCTCGCAGTATAACGGCCGCATCGATACCGTTCGCGACTACGTTAAGCTCTGCGGCATGCTGTCCATCCCGTTTTTGGCCGTCGTCGCCATGGGCGACCTGGGCTCGGGCCTGGTCGTGCTGGTCTCGGGCGCCATCGTCATCTGCATGAGCGGTGCGCGCCGCGAATGGGTGCTGTCGACCCTGGCCCTGCTCGTGGGCCTGGTGGCCCTCGTCCTGGCGCTCGATTCGGTTTTTGATTCGTTGCTCGGCCACGATGTGCTCATCAAGCAGTATCAGATGAACCGCCTGACGGTCTTTATCGACCCCGATAATGCCGATTCGGACGATGCCTACAACCTGCAGCAGTCGCTTATCGCCGTTGGCTCGGGTGGCTTCTTTGGTAAGGGTTTGGGCCATGCGACGCAGTCGGCCGGCGGCTTTCTGCCTGAGTTCCACACCGACTTCGTCTTCGCCTTCCTGTCCGAGACCTTTGGCTTTTGCGGTTCCTTTTTGCTCCTATGCCTCTACGTGCTGCTGATCTTTTCGACGATTCGCGTCGCCTTTAAGTGTGAGTCGCTGTTCTTGCGCCTATCGTGTGTGGGCATCGTTGGCATGTGGGCGTTCCAGACCTTCGAAAACATCGGCATGTGCATCGGCATGATGCCGATTACCGGTATTCCGCTACCGTTTATTAGCTTCGGTTCGTCTTCGATGATGATTCAGCTGCTGACGGTGGGTATCGTACAATCCATATGGCGGCATCGTTCGGGCGCCGCGTAACCGCTGGAGGGGTTTGCTATGAATATTCCCGTAGATAAGCTGACCCGCGCTTTTAAGATGGGCGCGTCCGTTAAGAAGGATTCCGATACGCCGGTGCGCGTCTCGGTCTATCTGGATTCGTCCGCCTCGCGCTTTCTGGCCGAGACGGTGCGTGACGCCTTTGTGCCGCAGACGACCTCGGGCATTGTGCGCGTCGAGCGTCTGGGGGAGGAGCGAATTGCTCCAAAGACCGATACCGATGTGGTACTGGTGCTCTCGTGCGGTTCCGACCGCTTGGAGAGTGCCGTGCAGGAGCTCGTGATCGCCGGCGCGCCCGTGTGCGTGCTTGCCGAGTCTGCTGTGGAGGTGCCGTTTATCGAGGAGTCCACGCCCATGCTCGGCGTGGTGGCGGCAACCGATAAGACGTATCTGCTCGAGACGCTTGCCCGCTGGATTCTCGATCGCACCGAAAAGGAAACGGCTTTTGCGGCGAACTTTGCCTTCATGCGCATCGCGGCGGCCAATCGTATCATCACCTCGTGCGCGCTCACCAATATGGCGACCGGTGCGCTGGTGTTTTTGCCGGGCGCCGATTATCCCGTTATGGCGCTGGCGCAGGTGGGCATGCTCTTTGAGCTCGCTGCCGTCTTTGGACGCGGCATTAAGCCTGAGCGCGGCTACGAGGTCGCGGGCGTGCTTGCCGGCGGTCTTGTGATCCGCGCGGTCACCCGCGCGCTCGTCAAGCAGACGCCGCATATTGGGTTTGCCGTCAAGGCGCTCACTGCTGCCGCGGGCACCTATGGCATGGGCCGTGCGCTTGTTTCGCTCTACGAGCGCGATGTCGACTACAGCCGTGCCAACGAGGTGGTCACTGCCACGTTCTCCCGCGTTCGCGATCTGGTGACCACGGTCGCGGGCGCTACCCGTCCTATGGCGTCCTATCAAGACGCATCCGATCTCGCTGCTTAGGGGTTTTCCGTTGCGCGTTCCGTATCAAGACTGCTTTCATTTAATTGAGCCGCTGCTCGCCAAGGTCGAGAAGCCGAGTCGCTATATCGATCACGAGTGGGGCACGCTTTCCAAGGCCGATGCCGACTACCGTTGCTGCCTGATCTACCCGGATGTGTACGAGGTTGGTCTGCCCAACCAGGGTATCGCCATCCTCTACAACATCCTTAACCAGGCCGAGGGCATCTCCTGCGAGCGTGGCTATGTGCCGTGGCCCGATATGGGTGACGCTATGCGCGAGGCGGGCATTCCGCTGCTCTCGCTCGAGGGTGCAGCGCCGGTCGCTTCGTTTGATATCGTCGGCCTGCATGTGCCGCACGAGATGGCGGTGACGAACTTCCTCGAGGCGCTCGACCTCGCTGGCATTCCGCTGTTAGCGGCCGACCGAGGTGAAGACGACCCCATCATCATCGCCGGCGGCCCCTCGGTGTACAACCCCGAGCCGTACGCGGCCTTCTTCGATGCCATCCTCATCGGCGAGGGCGAGGAATCGCTGCTCGAGACCTGCCAGCTGCATCGCCGCCTGCGTGACGAAGGAGTCCCGCGCGCGCAGATTGTTGAGCAGCTTGCATCCATTGCCGGCAACTACGTGCCGTCGCTCTATGAGGTTCGTCACGATGAGCCCTGCTCGCCGCATGGCTACACCGTGCCGCGTGAGGGCAAGGATGCTCCGGTCGTGGTCTACAAGCGCGTCGTCGAGGATTTCGGCGCCACGAATCCGCTGTCGCAGTCGTGTGTACCCTATGCGCAGCTGGTCCACGACCGCCTGTCTATTGAGATCCTGCGTGGCTGCGCCCGCGGCTGTCGTTTTTGCCAGGCCGGCATGACGTATCGCCCGGTGCGCGAGCGCTCGGCCGACCAGATCGTCTCGTCGGTGATTCAGGGTCTGGAAAAGACCGGCTATGACGAGGTGTCGCTGACCTCGCTCTCCACGACCGATCACTCCTGCATTCGCGACGTGCTCGGCAGGCTCAACCGTCGCCTGGAGGATACGGGTATTCGCGTGTCTATTCCGTCGCAGCGCCTGGATTCGTTTGGCGTGGATATGGCCGAGTCGGTCGCCGGCGAAAAGAAGGGCGGCCTGACGTTCGCACCCGAGGCCGGCAGCCAGCGCATGCGCGACATCATTAACAAGAACGTGACCGAGGAGGACCTGGACCGTGCGGCCAAGGCGGCCTTCGAGGCCGGCTGGAACCGCATGAAGCTCTACTTTATGATGGGCCTTCCCGGCGAGCGCGACGAGGACATCGTGGCCATCGCCAATCTGGCCGATCACGTGCTGGAGCTCGGTCGTTCCGTGGTGCCCAAGGCTCGTCGCGGCTCGATCTCGGTGTCCATCTCGGTTTCGGTGTTTATCCCCAAGGCTGCCACGCCGTTCCAGTGGTGCCCGCAGCTCGACTACGACGACGTCAAGCGTCGCCAGAAGCTGCTTATCACGAGCGTTCGCAACCGTGCCGTCCGCGTGCATTACCACGATGCCGAGACCTCGCTCATCGAGGCCGCGCTGTCCCGCGCCGGGCGTGACATGACGCCCGTCATCATCGATGCTTGGCGCGCTGGCTCTCGCTTTGACGCCTGGGTAGAGCATTTCTCGCTCGATAACTGGAAGGAGGCTGCTGCCAAAAACGGCATCGACCTCAATGAGCTCGTGCACCTGCCCTACGAGTTGGACTGGCGCCTGCCGTGGGAGCACGTGAGCCCCGGCTGCACGCGCGGCTTCCTCGAGCGCGAGTACCGTCGCTCGCTCGAGGGTGTCACGACTCCCGACTGCACCCGCACGTCGTGCACCGGCTGCGGAATCTGCCCCACGCTCCACGCCAAGAATGTATTGATGGGTGATCGCGCATGAGTGAGCGCCTGACTGACAACCCCACGCTCTTTAGGCTTCGTGTTCGCTATGGCAAGCGCGATCGCCTTAAGTACCTGGGCCATCTCGAAGTAATCCATACCATTGAGCGCATCGTGCGCCGTGCGGGACTTCCCTATGCCGTCACGCAGGGCTTCTCTCCGCACATGCGCGTGGGCTTCTCTTCGGCACTACCGGTGGGTACGTCGTCGACCTGCGAGTGGTATGACCTGTTTATGACCGAGTTCGTGGCGCTCGACGAGGCGTTTGGGCGCCTGGCTGCGGCGTCTCCGGCCGATCTGGCGCCCATCGAGGCGGCGTATATCGACGTGCGCACGCCGGCGTTGACGGCGCAACTCACGCGTCTGTCGTATCGCATCGACCTGCACTTGGATCCCGAGGCGCCCGCAAGCACCGACGAGGTGCGTCGTGCGATCGACACGCTGCGCGCGGACCATGGCATCGACTACGCGCGCGGCAAAAAGAGCAAGCGCTTGGATTTGGATCACACGCTCGTGGGCTATGAGCTCACGGCGGGGGAGCGCCCGGACCATTTGGTGCTCATGCTCGACACCCATGCCGATAACGAGGGCTCCATGCGTCCGGAAATTTTGCTTTCCGCTGCTGATGTTTTGTTGCAGGGCTTGACCCCGGGCGTGGATGCACCTATTGTTTCCACCGGTATGCAAGACCTCGTGATCATCTGCTCCTACGATGTCGAGCGTCAGAATCAAGCATGCGAGGACGACGAGGGCCGACTCGTCAGCCCCATACCTGTGCGAACTTGTGGATTTGCTCCACATACTCGTTGACGGGGGTATTTTCGCCTGCTACTATATTCGGCTGTTGCACTAACTGATGCATGAAGGGCAAGTAAACATGTACGCAATCGTTAACACGGGCGGCAAGCAGTACAAGGTCGCCACCGACGATGTCATCACCGTCGAGAAGATCGAGGGCAATGAGGGCGACAAGGTCACCCTGCCGGTCATCTTCCTCAACGATGGTAAGAAGATCGTCACCGATCCCGACAAGCTGGCCAAGGCCAAGGTTACCGCTCAGATCGTTGAGCAGTTCAAGGGCGAGAAGCAGCTGGTCTTCAAGTTCCACAAGCGTAAGCGCTATCGTCGTCTGAAGGGTCACCGTCAGCAGCTCACCAAGCTGAAGATCGTGAAGGTCCAGGCTACGTCCCGCGCCAAGAAGGCTGTCAAGGCAGAGGCCGAGGCTGTTGCCGAGGCTCCCGTCGCCGAGTAGATTACACTCGTAACGAAAGAGTAGGTATACACAATGGCACACAAAAAAGGACTCGGTTCCTCCCGTAATGGCCGTGACTCCCGCGGTCAGCGCCTTGGCACGAAGCGCTATGCCGGCCAGACGGTAACCACGGGCACGATTCTCGTCCGTCAGCACGGCACGCACATCCACCCGGGTGAGAACGTTGGCCGTGGCAAGGACGACACGCTGTTCGCGCTGGTCGACGGTACCGTTGAGTTCCACAAGGGTATCAAGCACAGGGTCAGCGTACGCCCGCTCGCGAACGCGTAATTCACCCTTCATAGAGCACATATGTGGGAGGCACTTGAGTTTTAGGATTCAAGGGTCTCCCTCTTTTTGTAGGAGGCGATTCTGTTGTCACAGTTCACCGATATCAGCCGCATTAACGTGTGCGGCGGCGACGGCGGAGCCGGATGCATGTCGTTTAGGCGCGAGGCATTTGTCCCCAAGGGCGGCCCCGATGGCGGCGACGGCGGTCGTGGCGGCAATGTCGTCATCCAGGCCGATGCTCAGCTGTCTTCGTTGATCGATTACCGCTTTAAGCATCACTTCCGCGCCGAACGCGGCACGCACGGGCAGGGTGCCCGTCGTAACGGTAAGAGCGGCGAGGACCTGATCCTGAAGGTTCCCATGGGCACCGTGGTGCGCGAGCTCGACCCCGAGACGCAGACCCCGATGTTCGAGATTGCCGATCTGGTGCACGATGGCGAGCGCGTTGTCGTGGCGCCCGGCGGTGCCGGTGGCCTGGGCAACACGCACTTTGTGACGTCGGTGCGCCGCGCGCCCGCGTTCGCTCAGCTGGGCGAACCGGCCGAGGAGCACTGGATTGAGCTTGAGATGAAGCTTATGGCCGATGCCGCACTCGTGGGCTTCCCCTCGGTGGGCAAGTCCTCGCTTATCGCGCGCATGAGTGCCGCCCGTCCCAAGATCGCCGACTATCCGTTTACCACGCTCGTGCCGAACCTCGGCATGGTGCGTGCCGGTGAGTATTCTTACGTCGTTGCCGACGTTCCTGGTTTGATCGAGGGCGCGAGCGAGGGCAAGGGCCTGGGCCACCAGTTCCTGCGCCACATTGAGCGCACGGCGCTCATCATGCATGTCGTTGACATGACGGGCGGGTTTGAGGATCGCGATCCGGTCGAGGATTACCGTATCATCAACCGTGAGCTCGAGCAGTATGGCGCCGAGCTTTCGGAGCGTCCGCAGATCGTCGTCGCCAACAAGTGCGATGCGCCGGGCACGGCCGACAAGATTGCCGACCTCAAGCGCGCCGCGCTCGACGATGGACATATGTTCTTTGCCGTGTCCGCCGTGACGGGCGCCGGCCTCAACACGCTGATGCTTGCCGTGGGCGAGCAGGTGGCTAAGCTGCGTGCCGAGTTGGCGGTCTCCGCTGAGCCGGTCGATCTGCGCGACGAGGAGTGGGAGCGCCGCCGTCTGCAGCGCGAGAAGCGTTTCCGCATTGTCCAGGAAGAGCCTGGTGCCTTCCGCGTGGTCGGTCGTGCCATCGAGCGCATGGTCATCCAGACCGACTGGGAAAACGAGGAAGCCGTCATTTACCTGCAGCATAAGTTTGCACGTATGGGTGTTGACGACGCGCTCGAGAAGGCCGGTTGCCGTGCGGGCGACGAGGTCCGCATTTGCCAGCGTGCCTTTGACTTTGAGGGCGCTGAGGACTTCTCGGAGTACGAGGAGCTCGAGGACGCTGGCGAGGACGTTGCCGTTGAGGCCATTGACGTGGCCGATGCTGCGAATGAGGGCGTCGAGGTTGTCGATGCGGCGGATGCCGCGGACGATGCCGAGACCTCGGAGGGCGAGTAAGCCATGTCGCTGCGCGGTGGAATCGGTTTGCCCGAGCTGCCCATAAAAGAGGGCAAGGAGTTTCGGCTTGGCATTATGGGCGGCACATTCGACCCGATTCATTACGGGCACCTGGTGACTGCCGAGCAGGCGCGCGAGTCGCTCGACTTGGACGCTGTGCTCTTTATGCCGGCGGGCTCTCCCGCCTTTAAGCTTGACAAGCCGGTGACGCCTGCCGAGGACCGTTATGCCATGACGGTCCTCGCCACCGCCGCGAACCCGGCCTTTTTGGCGAGCCGGTTCGAGATTGACCGTCCGGGTGTAACCTATACGGCCGATACGCTTCATGCCCTTCGCGATTTTTACCCGCCGCAGGTAAAGCTCTACTTTATTACGGGCGCCGATGCGATTATCGATATTGTGACCTGGCATGATGCCGAACGAATCGCTGAGCTTGCTACCTTTATTGCGGCGACGCGACCGGGCTTTGATATCGATACGGCGCGTGCCCGAATCAAAGAGTCGGGGCTGCCGTTCGACGTGCGCTATATTCAGATTCCGGCGCTGGCGATCAGCTCGACGAACATTCGTAAGCGAGTTGCCCGCGGCATGAGCGTGCGCTATCTTACGAGCGAGTCCGTGCTCGGCTACATTCGCAAGCGCAGGCTATATGCCGATTTGGGCCAAGAAGATTTTGAGTGATGGGGGCTACGTTGTCGGTAGAGGATCAGTTTGAGGGCGATGAGCGCGCGCTGCTCAAGCGCATTCAAGAGCTGCTCGATGTTCGCATGAAAGATAAGCGCAAGCGCTATGTGCATTCGCTGGGTGTTGCCGAGACCGCACTTCATCTGGCCGAGGTCTACGGCGTTGACCGCTTTGATGCGGCTGCCGCCGGCTTAATTCACGACTGGGACAAGGTTCTTTCCGATGACGAGCTCGTGGCCCGCGCGCTTCACTATGGCATCAAGGTTGCCGGCTCTCCTTCCGCCGCGACGCCGCTTTTGCATGGCCCTGTTGCCGCCTATGAGCTTCCGCAGCTTTTTCCCGAGCTGTCACCGGCCGTTTTCCAGGCTGTCGACCGTCACACCGTGGGTGCCTGCGACATGACGCCGCTCGATATGGTGGTCTTTGTGGCAGATGCCATCGAGCCCAACCGTCACGGCGACTATGCCCATGCGCTGCGCAAGATGGTGGGGAAGTCCTCGCTCGATGAGTTGTTCTTCTCCTGTTTTGCGCAGGGTCTGGTCTTTGTGATCCAGTCCGGGCGCTATCTTTATCCCACGGCTATTACGATTTACAACCATTACGCCCAGCTGCGCTAGCTCGGGTGTGTCTAGAAAGAGGTATTCCATGACCGACGAGACCATGACTGACGAGCAGATTCTTGAAGGTGTGGAGCACAAGAGTTTCGCTGCCACGTCCGACCGCACCGCCGCCTCGCTGTCCGCGAGCGGTGTCGCTGCCGAGGATGTCGCCCGCGCCGCCGCGCAGGCCGCCTACGACAAGAAGGGCGAGGACGTGCAGGTGCTCGACCTGACCGAGCTTTCCGACGTGTGCGACTACTTTGTGCTTGCCACCGGTACCAACAACCGCCAGGTCGATTCGATTGTCGACGAGATCGAGGAGAAGGTTGCCGAGGCTTGCGGCGAGCATCCGTTCTCCATCGAGGGCCGCGAGCAGAAGACCTGGATGCTCATGGACTACGGCTCGGTTGTCGTCCACGTCTTCACTCCCGAAGCCCGCGACTTCTACCGCCTAGAAAAGCTCTGGGGTGACGCCCCCCAGCTCCCCCTCAATCTCCTCTAGTAGCTCATTTGATACGGGGCTTTTTAGCTAGCTTCGCGCATTTCGCCGGGCAGTTGCGGTTTTCCGCACCTGCCCGGCTTTCTTTTTGTCTAAAGGCGGTTAATCGTTGAAGCGGGATTGGCGGCCGAAAGATAGGGCGGTGTCGCCGAACTTGTCTCGGACGGCGTCGATGGCGACGGAGAGGTCGCGTCGGTCGCTGGATTGGGCTCCGCGGTCGTCGACTTCGCAGAACAGGTCGGTCTGGATGCCGCCCTGATGGTCAAAGTCGCTCATCCCGATACCCGCCAGACGCACATGCATGCCTTCCTGCCAGATGTTGTCGAGCAGTTCGAGCGCAACCGCCACAAAGATGTTCTCATCGTCGGTGGGGTGGGGAAGCCGCCGCTGCGCCGTGCGTCCGCTGCCATACGAATACTTAAGCTTGAGCGTTACCGTGCCGCCCGTCAGTCCCTGACGGCGCAGGCGGCGTCCAACCGACTCTCCCAACAGCGCAATCGCCGCTTCGATGTCCCCACGCTCAGTCAAATCTTTCGCAAAGGTGCGCTCATTGCTCACGGATTTAACCTCGCGTTCCTCATCGAGGCTTGTTACTTCGGATATTTCGAGTCCCAGCGCACGCTGGCGCATGCGTTCGCCGTTGACGCCAAAAATAGAGGCCAAGGTTGATTCCGGTGAACGTGACAGCTCGCCGAGCGTGTAGATGCGCATGCGGCGCAGTCGCTCCTCGGCCGAGCGCCCGATGCCGCTCATGGCAGATACCGGCAGCGCGGCCAAAAAGCGCTGCTCGGTTCCGGGGCGCACGATGGTCAGCCCAAACGGCTTATCCCGCTCGCTTGCGATCTTTGCGACCGTCTTGTTGCAGCCCACGCCAATGGAGCAGGTCACTCCCAGCGCTGCCACGCGGTCGCTTATACGCCGCGCAACCAGTAGCGGGTCTTCGGGCGCAAAGCGACCCGGTGTGATATCGATAAAGGCTTCGTCGATGGATACGCGCTCAACGCGCGGCGTCTCCTCGGCGAGAATCGCCATGACCTGCGCGCTGACCTCACGATAGCGATCAAAATGCCCATGCGTCCAAATGGCTTGCGGACAGAGGCGCCGCGCCTCGGCCGAGGGCATAGCGGAGTGCACGCCAAAGCGACGTGCCTCATACGAACACGTGGACACGACGCCACGCGAATCGGCATCGCCACCCACGATGAGTGGCTTGCCGCGCCACTCGGGATGATCGAGCATTTCCACGCTCGCAAAAAACGCATCGAGGTCCATGAGGCCCACCGCCGGACCCGTCCAGGGAGGCGGCGTGACGCCCATGGCATCCTCATAACCGTATGTATGTTCGCGTCTTTCCATGTCATGAGTATACCGCGCAGCTCATGTGGGGTGCGTGTATGTGCTTGCAAATCCCGAATTCTTGTCTAAGATATGGATTTGCCCTCGACTACACCGAAGAAGTTGGTCTCACGGACTTCACCTGCCCGCGTCGATGGCGTATTATGTTCAACTGTTTGTTTGTAGTTGCAGCCTAAAGCTGCTTGGTTGGAGGAGTTTCCTTTGGCAGTCAAGATTCGCCTTGCTCGTCACGGCGCTAAGAAGCGTCCGTACTACCGTGTCGTCGTCGCCGATTCCCGCGCCCCGCGTGACGGTCGTATCATCGAGGAGGTTGGCCGCTACAACCCGATGACCGCCCCCAAGACCATCAACCTCGACCTCGAGAAGATCGCCGACTGGCAGTCCAAGGGCGCTCAGCTCACCGACGCCGTCGCCGCTCTGGTCAAGGCCGCCAACGAGGGCGAGAAGACCGAGACCGTCGTCAAGAAGTCCAAGAAGCAGCTCGCCAAAGAGGCCGAGGCCGCTAAGGCTGCCGCTGAGGCCGCTGAGGGCGCCGAGGAGTAAATCGTGCCTGAGGTTGACGCTGCACAGCTCGAGGGTGAGGCAATGCTCTCAGATCGCATCGCCGATCTCGTCGAATATCTCGTTGTTCAGATCGTCGACGACCCGGATTCCGTGAGCCTTGAGGTCATCGATGGTGACGACGCCTCTACGATTGAGGTTTCGGTCGCCGAGGATGACGTCGCTAAGGTCATCGGCCGTCGTGGCCGTACCACCAAGGCCATTCGCACGCTCGCCCGTGCACTGGCCGCTCGCCTCGACACTGCTGTCGAGGTAGAGGTTCTGGGCTAGGACCTTGAGGTCCCAGTACAAAAACATCGCCCGTGTGGTCAAGCCGCACGGAAGGAAGGGGGAGGTCCTCGCGCAGCCGCTGCGGGGGCTTCCTTCTGTATTAGAGCCGGGTATGCGCGTCGCCCTGACGCCGCCGGCGCTCAAGCGCGACCGCTTTTGCACGGTCGTGTCCGTCACCGATACGGGCGATGGCGATCTGGTCTCGTTTGAGGGCATTGACGACCTGACGGCCGCCGAGGGCATCACGGGATGCTACGTGTTGGCAAATCGTGACGACTTTGAGCTCGATTCGCTCGACGCTGCCTATACCGACCTGATGGGTCGCGAGGTGGTCGACGAGCGCTTCGGTTCGCTCGGCACGATCGTCGAGATCATGTCGACGCCCGCGAATGATGTTTGGGTTGTCGAGGGCGATCGGTACGGCGAGGTACTGATTCCCGTGATCGGGCAGGTTGTGCTCGATCTTCCCGACACAGGAACAATTTCCGTCCACGTTATGGACGGCCTGATCGATATGGACAAGTAGGGAGGACAACATGCTGATCGAGACCCTATCGGTCTTTCCCGAGATGTTTGAGCCCGCCATGTCCACGTCGATTTTGGGCCGCGCCCGCAAGGCCGGCCTTTTTGATTTTAAGGCGTATAACCTGCGCGACTGGACGCACGATCGCCATCGTACCGTCGATGACGAGCCGTATGGCGGCGGGCAGGGCATGCTCATGAAGGTCGAGCCCATTGCCGAGGCCATCGAGGCTATTAGCTCCGAGGGCCCCAAGCCGACGGTGGTGTTCTTCACCCCGTGCGGCGAGCCTTTTATGCAGCATGTGGCCGAGCGCCTGCTCAAAAGCGAGCGCCTGCTGTTTGTGTGCAGCCGTTACGAAGGTGTCGACGAGCGTGCCTATGCGTATGCCGACGAGCGCCTGTCGATCGGCGATTACGTGCTCACGGGCGGCGAGCTTCCCGCTATGGTCGTTGCCGATGCCGTCGTGCGCCTGATTCCCGGCGCCCTTGGTGACGAAATGAGCAACGTCGACGAGTCGTTCTCAACCGCCGAGGACGGAGGCCTGCTCGAGTACGCGCAGTACACCCGTCCTGCCGAGTTCAACGGCGAGGGCGTGCCTCCGGTGCTCGTGAGTGGCGATCACGCCAAGGTCGATGCCTGGCGCCGCAAGAATGCCATCGAGCGCACCTGTCACTGGCGTCCCGACCTGATCGAGACGGCGCGGCTCACGCCCCAGGAGCGTGCATATGCGCAGGAGATCCTTGACGCTTCGTATTCGCAGAGCAAGGAGTGAGTATGGTTCCTACGCAACATTCCGCGTTGAGGGGCGCTTTTGAGTGGATCGCGGTCATCGCGATCGCGCTTGTGGCCACCTTCCTGATCCGCACCTTTGTGGTCGAGCCCTTTGTGGTGCCCACCGGCTCTATGGAGGACACAATCGAGATTGGCGACCAGATCCTGGCGCAAAAGGTGAGCCTCGAGCTCGGTCAGCCCGTCAAGCAGGGCGATATCGTGGTGTTTCACAACCCCGATGGCACCTCCGAGCATGATGTTCTTGTCAAGCGCGTTATTGCCACGGCCGGCCAGACGGTCGACCTGCAGGACGGCAAGGTGGTCGTTGACGGCCAAGCGCTCGACGAGGACTATACGGCGGGCATGAGCTGGCCACTTTCGGTCCAAGCGCCCGGCGCCCAGGTGAGCTATCCCTACACCGTCCCCGACGGGTGTGTGTGGGTGATGGGCGACAACCGAGAGAACTCAGCCGACTCCCGCTATTTTGGGCCGGTCGACCGCTCCGATTTAATGGCCGTGGCACTCGTTCGCTACTGGCCACTCAACCGCATCGGCGCTATCGACTAAAAACCGCTATAGTACAGTACCTAACCGTGTAATCGTTTCGACGAGGGGATATTAGAGGCATGAACGCTTCATCGCTTTCCTTCCAAGACATCATCCTGCGCCTCCAGCAGTACTGGGGCGAGCAGGGCTGCGTCATTATGCAGCCCTATGACTCCGAGGTCGGTGCCGGTACCTTCCATACCGCGACCACGCTGCGCTCGCTCGGTCCCGCCGAGTGGCGCACCTGCTATGCGCAGCCCTGCCGCCGTCCCGCCGACGGCCGCTACGGCGAGAACCCCAACCGCATGCAGCACTACTATCAGTTCCAGGTGCTCATCAAGCCCTCGCCGGTCAACGCCCAGGAGCTCTACCTGGGGTCTCTTGCCGCCATTGGCCTGGACCCCAACGACCATGACGTCCGCTTTGTCGAGGACGACTGGGAGAGCCCGACGCTCGGCGCCTGGGGCCTTGGCTGGGAGGTCTGGCTCAACGGCATGGAGGTTACGCAGTTCACGTACTTCCAGCAGGTGGGCGGTATCGAGGTCGACCCCG
Organism: uncultured Collinsella sp.; assembly: GCA_937922225.1. Taxonomy (GTDB): domain Bacteria; phylum Actinomycetota; class Coriobacteriia; order Coriobacteriales; family Coriobacteriaceae; genus Collinsella. Next base: position 119,690 of record CAKZUZ010000022.1, on the reverse strand, counting down.
TGCCCGTCGAGATCACCTATGGCCTGGAGCGTATCGCCATGTACGCCCAGGGCGTCAACTCGGTCTACGATCTGGTGTGGAGCTACCTGCCCGATGGCACGCCCATGACCTACGGCGACGTGTTCCTCGAGAACGAGCGCGAATTCAGTGCCTATAACTTTGAGGTCGCCAACGTCGAGATGATGCGTCAGAAGTTTGACGACTACGAGGCCGAGTGCCATTCCTGCCTGGATCGCAAGCTGCCGTTGCCCGCATACGACTGCGTCATGAAGTGCAGCCACGCTTTCAATCTGCTCGATGCCCGCGGCGCTCTGTCTGCGGTCGAGCGTGCCAACTACATCCTGCGTGTCCGCGCCGTCGCCAAGGCGTGCTGCGAGGCCTATATGGCCGAGGTCGCCGGAGTCAACGAGAATGCCAACCAGGAAGGCGAGGTGGCGTAAGCCATGGCAGGCGCTAAGGATTTCCTGTTTGAGATCGGTACGGAGGAAATGCCCTCCGCACCGCTGAACAATGCCGTCAAGCAGCTTGGCACCATGATCGCCAAGGGTCTCGACGAGGCCGGTCTGGCCCACGGCGAGGTCCGCGTGATCTCGAGTCCGCGTCGTTTGGCTGCACTCGTGGCCGACGTCGCCACCGCGACCGATGAGGTTCACGAGGTCAAGCGTGGCCCCGCGGCCAACATTGCCTTCGACGCGGACGGTAACACCACCAAGGCCGCCCAGGGCTTCGCCCGTAAGTTCGGTGTGGCTGCCGAGGATCTGGTCCGTCGCGAGGACACCGACGGTCGTGAGTACGTCTTTGCCGAGAAGAACATTCCTTCCGCTCCGGCTACTCCGATCCTGACGGCCCTGTGCGAGAAGACCATCGCCGGCCTGCAGTGGCCCAACTACCGCTCCCAGCGCTGGGGCCACGAGCACGCGACGTTCGTGCGTCCGGTCCGCTGGATCTGCTGCCTTTTGGGCGAGGACGTCGTGCCCGTCACCTTTGCTGACGTGACGAGCGGCAACACCACGCGCGGTCATCGCGTCTTGGGCGCCGGCGACCATGTTGTCGCCAGCCCCGCCGTCTACGAGCAGGTGCTCGAGGACGCCGGCGTGCTTTCTGCCGAGCGTCGTCGTGAGGCCATCCTTGCCGGCATCGCCGAGGTCGAGGCTGTTCGCCCCGGCTGCCATGTTGATACGCCCAAGAAGGTCTTTGAGGAGGTCATCAACCTCTGCGAGTGGCCGACGGTGCTCGTCGGTACCTTCGACGAGGAGTTCCTCAAGGTCCCGCACGAGATTATCTGCGAGTCCATGCTCACCAACCAGCGCTACTTCCCGATCTATGACGGCGAGGGCAAGCTCACGCGTGAGTTCGTGGTCGTTTCCAACAGCAAGCCCGAGAACGCCGAGCGTGTGATCGACGGCAACGAGCGCGTCGTGCGCGCCCGCCTGGACGACGCCAAGTTCTTCTACGAGGAGGACCTGAAGATCTCCCTCGACGAGTTCCGCGAGCGTCTGGCCAAGGTCGCCTTCCAGGAGAAGCTCGGCAGCGTGCTCGCCAAGTCCGAGCGTGTTGAGCAGCTCGCGCTCGCCATCGCCCGCGAGGCCCATCTGGGCGCCCACCTGGCCGCCGACGCCGCTCGCGCCGCTCACCTGTGCAAGGCCGACCTGGTGTCCAACGCCGTCGTCGAGTTCACGAGCCAACAGGGCGTGATGGGTGGTTACTACGCGACCGCGATGGGGGAGAACGACGAAGTCGCCCACGCCATTCGCGACCACTATCGTCCCCGCTTTGCCGGCGACGAGCTGCCCGAGGGTACCGCCGGCTGCATCGTGGCCTGCGCCGACAAGCTCGATACCATCGCCGGTATCTTTGCCATCGGCGAGCCCCCGACCGGCTCTTCCGACCCGTACGCGCTGCGTCGTGCCGCTATCGGCATCATCAACATCCTGCGCGACCGTCTGCCGATCGACCCCACGTCGCTGATTGACTTTGCCCTTGAGCTCTATAGCGAGCAGGGCATTGAGTTCGACGCCGCCGAGGTCGCCCAGCAGGTCCGCGACTTCTTCCACGGCCGCCTGGTGAGCATGGCCCGCGACGAGAAGATTCCGGCCGATACCGTCGCCGCCGTCTCTGCGGTGCATATCATCGCCCCGTCCGTCTTCTTTGCCCGCTGCGCTGCCCTCGACGAGGCCCGCAAGAATGACGCTGAGACGTTCGACAACCTGGCTACCGCCTATGCCCGTGCCGCGCATATCTCGAAGCCCGAGCTGGGTGCGGAGTACGACCGCGCCCTGATGGGCGAGGCCGAACTCGCGCTCGCCGACGCCTCCGAGGCTGCTCAGACCGCTGTCGATGCCGCCCTTGCTGCCGAGGACTACCCGGCCGCATTTGCTGCCCTCGCCGCCCTGCGTGCCCCCATCGACCGCTTCTTCGACGAGGTCATGGTCATGGACAAGGACGAGCAGCTTCGCGATAATCGCCTTAAGCTGCTCAACCGCTTCGAGGCCGTTTTCTCCGGCATCGCCAACATCGGTGAGCTTGCCCGCAAAAAGTAAGCCAGCCTGCGCATAAGCGCAAAAGGAGCCCCGCATGGATTGCCCGGTCACCGCTCGTCCCACCGTTATCGTTATCTCCGATTCGCTCGGCGATACCGCTTGTGAGGTGGTGCTTGCGGCGTCCGGGCAATTTGATGAAGGGGCTTTTCGTCTCTTGCGCCTGCCCAAGGTGACCTCGGTGGAGCAGGTCAAGTCATTTGTGGGGCCGCGCGTCGATGCCGACCATCGCGATGTCGCCGTGTTCCATACCATTGTCGATCCGGCGCTTCGCGCCCGCGTGCTCGATTACCTGGGTATGCTGCATATCCGTTCGGTCGACCTGATCGGCCCGACGCTTGCCGTGCTGTCGTCGCTCATCGGTGTGCCGCCCAAGTGCGTTGCGGGCGTGATTCACAAGACCGATGACCGCTATTTCCATCGTATCGAGGCCATGGAGTATTTCGTTGAGCACGATGACGGGCGCGGTTGCGACGATCTGTCGGGTGCCGATATCGTGCTGCTGGGCGTATCGCGTACGTCCAAGACGCCGCTGTCGATGTATTTGGCCTATCAGGGCTACAAGGTTGCCAATGTTCCTTTGGCCCATGGCATGGAGCCGCCCAAGTCGATTTACGAGGTCGACCCGATGCGGTTATTCGGTCTGATTTCAACCGTCGACGTTATTTCTGAGATTCGCGATAGCCGTTTGGGCGATGACTACGCCCGCGCCGTTGCCGGCTCCTATGCCGAGCCCGAGAGCGTGCGCAGCGAGCTCGAGGAAGCTCGTGCCCTCATGAAGCGTCTAGGCTGCTTTGTGGTGCGTACCGACGGCAAGGCCATCGAGGAAAGCGCTGCCGAGATCATTGCCCACCTCGAAGAGATTCAGGAAGCCAGGGCCCGCCGTGCCGCCCGTCGCGCTCAACTGCAGTAGTCCTTTCTGGGATGATTTTTCTGGGACGGGGATTAAAAAATCACCCCAGATGACTAGTTTTGATAAAGCGATTTAGCAGTTTTTACCGCTTTTAACCTGCAATTACAGTCTAGTGGTATCTTCATAAGGTAACCACCTTTACCTACCGTTTACCGCCAGTTATAGCACGTTTACCAAACCGCGCACCCTCTGCTCAAGCCTGCCCAAAACCCGCCGTATAGTTCCCTCACGGCCCGCATCCGGCGGGTCGATTCGTTACCACGGTCGTGTGCGAGAGCGCATGGAAGGGGAAGTATCGTGAGCGATTGCAAGAGGGTTTACCGTTTTGGAACCGACGCCCAGGGCACCTGTGTCACTGAGGGCGACAAGTCCATGAACTTCGTGCTTGGCGGCAAGGGCGCAAACCTTGCCGAGATGAGCCGCATCGGCCTGCCGGTTCCCGGTGGCTTTACCATTACCTGCCAGACTTGCGTCGAGTACTCCGGTGCCGGCAACGTCTGGCCCGAAGGCGCACTCGACGAGATCGTTGCCGCCGAGGCAGACCTCGAGGCCCGCTGTGGCAAGAAGCTCGGCGACGCCTCCGATCCGCTGCTCGTGTCGGTTCGTTCGGGCGCTCCGTTTTCCATGCCCGGTATGATGGACACGGTTCTCAACTTGGGCCTCAACGACGACTCCGTTCAGGGGCTCATCGCTCAGACGCAAAATCCGCGTTTTGCCTGGGATAGCTACCGCCGCTTTATCCAGATGTTCTCCAACGTCGTTATGGGTGTTGATGCCGACCTGTTTGAGAACGCCCTGACCCAGGCCCGCCTGGTCGCCGGTGTTCGCGTCGATTCTGAGCTTTCGGCCGAGGACCTTCAGGAGCTTGTCGAGACCTTCAAGGGCATCTTCTCTGATAACGTCGAGGCCGCCCTGTATCCCGAGCTCGAGGTCACCGGCGGCAAGCCCGTCTTCCCGCATAATCCGGAGCTCCAGTTGCGCCTTGCCATCCAGGCCGTCTTTGGCAGCTGGATGAACGAGCGCGCCTGCATCTACCGCAAACAGCACGGCATCTCCGACGAGCTCGGTACTGCCGTCAACGTCCAGGCTATGGCTTTTGGCAACAAGGGTGAGACCTCCGCGACCGGCGTCGCCTTTACGCGCAACCCGGCCGACGGCGCTAAGGAGTTCTACGGCGACTTTCTGGTCAACGCCCAGGGCGAGGATGTCGTCGCCGGCATCCGCAATACCGAGCCCATCGCCGACCTCAAGACCACCCCGGGCCTCGAGTCCGCAGGTGAGGAGCTCGAGCGCGTGTTCCTGACGCTCGAGGATCACTATCGCGACATGTGCGACATCGAGTTCACCATCGAGCAGGGTAAGCTCTGGATGCTCCAGACTCGCGTGGGCAAGCGCACTGCCACCGCCGCCCTGCGCATCGCCATCGAAATGGTCGAGGAGGGCCTGATCACTCGCGAGGAGGCCGTGAGCCGCATCGATCCCGCGCAGCTCGACCAGCTTCTGCACCCGCAGTTTGACGCCTCCAAGAAGTACGAGGCGCTGGCCAGCGGTCTTAACGCCAGCCCCGGTGCCGCCGTGGGCGAGGTCGTGTTCTCGAGCGATGACGCCGTCGCGCGCGCCAACGAGGGTCACAAGGTCATTCTGGTTCGTTGGGAGACCAACCCCGATGACCTGAAGGGCATGGTCGCCGCCGAGGGCATCCTGACCAGCCACGGTGGCAAGACGAGCCATGCCGCCGTTATCGCCCGCGGCATGGGTACGCCCTGCGTCTGCGGCGTCGAACGCTTCCACATCGACGCCGCCGAGAAGGTCGTGCGCATCGAGGGCAGCGACCGCGTATTGCACGAAGGCGATGTCATCTCCATCGACGGCACCCAGGGCATCGTCGTCGACGGTCCCGTCGACCTGGTCTCCGCCGAGCTTACCGGCGACCTGGACACTATCCTGTCCTGGGCCGACGAGATTCGCCTGGACGAGACCTGTGGTCATGCCAACCATGTGCGCGTCAACGCCGACAATCCCGAGGATGCCGAGCTTGCCCTCGAGTTTGGCGCCGAGGCTATTGGCCTGTGCCGCACCGAGCACATGTTCCTGGGCGATCGAAAGAACATCATCCAGAGCTTCATTCTGTCCGATGATGAGGCCGTGAAGCAGCAGGCCCTGGCCGACCTGCTCAAGGTCCAGACCGAGGACTTCCTGGCGATGTTCAAGACCATGTCCGGTCGCGATGTGGTCGTCCGCCTGCTCGATCCGCCGCTTCATGAGTTCCTGGATAATCCTCGCGAGCTCGAGGTCGCCATCACCAAGAAGGAAGCTGCTGGCACCAGCGAGGAAGAGCTTGCCGCCCTGCGTGCCCGCCTGCGTCGCATCGACGGCATGGTCGAGTCCAACCCGATGCTCGGCTTGCGCGGTGTGCGCCTGTCCGTCGTCTTTAGCGATCTGCCGCTCATGCAGGTTCGTGCCGTCGCCACTGCTGCTGCCCGCCTTATCAAGGAGGGCGTCGACCCGCGCCCCGAAATCATGGTTCCGCTCGTTTCCATCACGGCTGAGCATGTCCAGACCCGCGAGGTCATCGAGCGCGTGATCGCAGAGGTTTCCGCCGAGGAAGGCGTCGAGCTCAATATTCCCGTGGGCACGATGCTCGAGCTGCCGCGTGCCTGCATGGTCGCTGACGAGATCGCCCATCATGCCGACTTCTTCTGCTTTGGCACCAACGACCTCACGCAGACGACCTTCGGCTTCTCTCGTGACGATGCCGAGGCCAAGTTCATCCCGCTGTACATGCACAAGAAGATCCTGAAGGACAATCCCTTCGAGACTATCGACACGGCGGTGCTGGAGCTCGTGCGCTTGGCCGTCGAGAAGGGCCGCGCCACCAATCCCGACATGCACTTTGGCGTGTGCGGCGAGCACGGCGGCGACCCCAAGTCCATCAAGGGCCTGTTTAACGTGGCCGACGTGGACTACGTGTCCTGCTCGCCCTATCGCGTGCCCCTCGCGCGCCTGGCTGCCGCTCAGGCCAAGCTCGAGGCCAAGCGCAGCGCCTAGCCCCCTGCGCATCGACGCCTAGCGTAGCGCCCCTTCATACCGCCCGTCTCATTCGTGAGGCGGGCGGTTATCATGTGCGGGTTTTGTCTTTTTGTCTGCGTAAAAAATTGTTCTTGCAGCAGAAACCCGCGCGTGTATACTCGAATACGTTTGTTCAACTACGTGCCGGCCAGGGTGGTACGGCACCTCTAGAAGAGTAAGGAATTGCACATGGATTACATCCGCGCAATCGAGCGTCAGCAGATCCGCGAGGACATTCCTCAGGTTCGCGTCGCCGACAACGTCAAGGTTCACTACCGCATTAAGGAAGGCGACCGCGAGCGCATCCAGGTCTTCCAGGGCGACGTCATCCGCATGGCCGGCGCCGGTGCCCGCGAGACCTTCACCGTCCGCAAGATGTCCTTCGGTGTCGGTGTTGAGCGTACCTTCCCGCTTCACAGCCCCAAGATCGCCAAGCTCGAGGTCGTTCGTCATGGTCGCGTCCGTCGCGCCAAGCTGTACTACCTCCGCGACAAGGTGGGCAAGGCTGCTCGCATCCCCGAGAAGCGCTAAGAAGATCGCAGCGTCTGTCCACTCGTTTGGACACAAGGGTCACCTTCGGGTGGCCCTTCTTTTTATCTGATTTGCATGCAAGGAGGGCCTGGTATGGCCAACATGACGAGCTCGGTTTCGGCATCGCAGGTTGCCGGTGAGTTGGCGAGCGCTACGTTTGAGGAGATTCCCGCCCTCGTGGAGCATTATCGCGAGGACCCACGCCAGCAGGTGATCAAGGCTTGTGAACGCGCCCTCAAACGCCATGCCAAAGAGCTTGCCGAGCGCGAGCGCGTCAATGACATGTACGAGCTTATGCATGAGCTTGGTGGCGATGGGGTGGTCGTTGGTGTCGACGAGGTGGGTCGCGGATCGGTGGCCGGCCCTTTGACGGTATGCGCCGTCTGTCTTCCTGTGGAGCCGCGCGTCTGGGGTATCAACGATTCCAAAAAGCTCACGCCCGCGCGCCGCGAGTTGCTCTCAGTGAAGATTGCCGAGGTGGCGACGGCGATCGGTTTTTGCCATATCGCGCCGAAGGATATCGATGAAATGGGCATGGCCCGTGCTATCCGTACTGCCGTTGCGGGCGCCGTGGCCGATACGGGACTTGAGCCCGACTGCGTCCTCATGGATGGTAACCCCTTGGGCGCCGTTCCTAACGAGCGCGATGTGGTGAAGGGCGATGCCAAAATCGCCTGCATCGCCGCGGCGTCCATCATGGCCAAGGTCACGCGTGACGAGATGATGGTCGAGTACGACGCCGAGTATCCCGAGTACCATCTGGCCGAGTCGAAGGGCTATGCAAGCCCCGAGCATATCGAGGCCATTCGCAAACATGGACTTTGTCCACTGCACCGCGTGAGCTTTTGCGGAAACTTTCTGCAGACTGAGCGCCTTTTCTAGGTCAATTGTGGAGACAGGGACCTCTGGGGTTTTATAAACCTGCTGGTGGCGGGCCGTATGCAACACCATTGCTGCGTACGGCCCGTTTTTTGACGGCATTTGGTCAGCTTTTGGTTTGCTTCCGGTACTTACCCGCACGAAAGGTGCCCTCATCATCGGGGCAATGCAGCGTGCGGGAAAGGAGACCCCATGAGTGCCGCAAGCAAAAAGAGCAAGACGCAGCAGCTCAAGGAGCGTTGGGAAAACGGCGAGCTCGACTGCGGGGCGATGACGCCTGAGTTTATCAAGGGACTCAGTCCCCGCGAGCTGGGCATGCTGGGCGAGCTGATCACCATCGACTACTTTAACGAGCGCGGCTACACCTTGCTGGAGCAGGGTTATCGTTGCTCCGAGGGCGAGGCCGATCTGGTGCTGCTCGATGAACTCGACGATGTCGTGGTGATGGCCGAGGTCAAGACCAGACGCGTCGCACTGGATTGCAGCACGCGGGTCTTTCCCGAGGAGGCCGTGGACGCCCAAAAGCAACGCCGCTACCGCCGCATCGCAAGTTGCTATCTCATGGAGCATTATCCGCTCAAGGCGATTCGCTTCGATGCCGTGGGTGTCACCATTCGTGGCGGGCATATCGCCGAGATCGAGCATCAGTACAACGCGTTCGATTGGCAGGTGTCGTGATGGCGTTCGAGACGTTTGCCGTTCACGCGGCCTGCATCCGTGGCGTCGAGGCGATTCACGTCACGGTCGAGGTCTCGCTTGCCGGTGGTGTTCCGGGCATCCAAATGCTCGGCATTCCGAGTATGGAGGTGATGGAGTCACGCGGTCGTATTCGCTGCGCGATGCGCTCCGCCGGGTTCGAGATCCCACGCTCGGGCATTACGGTCAACCTAGCGCCCGGCGATATTCGCAAGACCGGTAGCGGCTTTGATCTGCCCATCGCCATCGCGGTTCTGGCGGCCGATGGGCAGATTCCCCGTGACAACCTCGATCGCTGCCTTATCGCCGGCGAGCTCGGCTTGGACGGTACGGTGCTTCCCGTCAAGGGCGAGGTGGCGTTTCAGCTATTGGCGCGTGATATGGGGCTGTCCTTTATCGCCGGCAGGTCCGATCAGCATGTGCCGCTCGCGGGCGTGGATTGTGGATTCATCGATCATTTGTCTCAGCTTGCCCATGGCATGGGCGAGGCGGCTCGGCACTATCTGGATTCCGAGGGCGTCGAGGCGACCTTTGAGCCTGAGCTCGACTATGCCGACGTGCTGGGGCAGGAAGTCGCTAAACGCGGCATGGCGCTTGCGGCGGCAGGAGAACTCGGCTTGCTCATGATCGGGTCCCCGGGATCGGGCAAGACGATGCTCGCGCGTCGTATGACCGGCATCCTGCCCGAGCTTTCCGTTGAGGATCAACAGGAGGCGCTGTGCATCCATTCGGTTTTGGGTGAGAACATTGATGGCTTGTTGGCGGGGCACCGGCCCTTCCGCAGTCCCCATCACAGTATTTCGACCGCAGGTCTTATCGGCGGTGGGCGCCCGGTGCACCCGGGTGAGATCAGCCTTGCTCATGGCGGCGTGCTATTTTTGGACGAGCTTGCCGAGTTTCCCACGGGTGTGCTGCAGACGCTGCGTCAGCCCATCGAACGCGGCTACGTCAGGATCGTACGCGTCGACGGGGCCTTTACCTTCCCGTCGCGCTTTCAGCTGCTGGCTGCGAGCAATCCCTGCCCCTGCGGCTTTTTGGGCGATCGTGAGGTACCGTGTCGCTGCTCGGCGGCGATGGTCGAGCGCTATCGGTCTAAACTGCGCGGTCCTTTGGCCGACCGTATCGACATGATGATCGATGTGACCCGTCCCGACCCTCAGGTGATTATCGAGGGCGCGGAGGGTATGTCGTCAGCTGAGTTACGTGACTACGTTGTGCGCGGTCGCGCTTTTCGCGCTTGGCGCGAATCCCGTATGGACGATGCTGATGCCGAGGCCGAGGATGACGAGACACGGTCCATTGACGGCGTCGTTTCGACCTTTGAGCTCGATGATGCGGCGGAGAAGTGTGTGCTCGGCCTGTCGAAGCGCACGCATCTCACGGGCCGTGGCATCGTGCGCCTGGTTCGCATTGCGCGCACGATCGCAGATGTCGCCGAGAGCGAGCATGTGACGCAGGACCACGTGCTCGAGGCGGCGATGTACCAGGGAAGGAGGGACCAATGATGGCCGAGGGAACCTTCGAGCTGCATCCAGGTGATACGTTGTATCCCGAGACCGTTTTGGAGCTTTCTGATGTACCCCAGACGCTCTATGTGCGCGGCAACCCCGAGGTGCTTTCGACGCCCGCGCTCTCCATCATCGGCGCGCGCAAGGCCTCGCCGTATGGTCTTGCCGTGGCAGAGCTTGCGTCAAAGGTAGCGGTCGAGGCGGGCGTGACGGTAGTCTCGGGCGGCGCGGTCGGTTGTGACCAGGCCTCGGGTTGGGCTGCGGTCAACGCTGGCGGTAAACACGTCGTGGTGCTGGGGACGGGCGCCGACGTGGTCTACCCGCGTTCGAGCGCGGGGCTTATTACGCGCACACTCGATACGGGTGGCGCGGTCGTGTCGATCTCTCCGTGGGGCATGGGTCCGCGCAAGTTTGCCTTTCCGCGCCGCAATCGCGTAATCGCGGCCTTGTCGCAAGCCCTCTTTGTATCCGAGGCGGGTATGCCTTCCGGGACGTTTTCTACAGCCGAGGCTGCTATGGATTTGGGGCGAGAACTTCTTGCCGTGCCGGGGTCGATCCTATCGCCCGAGTCGCGTGGCACGAATTACCTCATTGCGAACGGTGCCTGCTGCATCATCGACGAGGAATCTATCGAGATGGCTATTTCACGCATCTACGGCACCCTGCGCTACTCGCGCCCCGATGCTCCCGGCATTGCCGACCTGGATCAAACACAGCAGACCGTGATGCATGCACTCATCGCCTCTCCGCTCAAGGTCGACGACATCGCGGCACTCGTCTCGCTCGATGCCGTTGGCGTACTTAAGCTCCTGGGTTCGCTTGAGCTCGAGGGCCTTATCGAGCGCATGATGGATGGAAGGTATGCGCCCTCCAAGTTTGCTCTTCACGCCCAGACACCCTTCGGTCACAATGGAAAACATGTCAATTAGAAAGGTGTTTGCAGATGCTGTTTGATCAGGTGACGGTTATCGGTGGCGGTCTGGCGGGTTCGGAGTGCGCGATTCAGCTGGCGGATCGCGGGTTTTCCGTAAAGCTGTGCGAGATGCGCCCCCAGGTGAGCTCCCCGGCCCACCATACCGATCACCTGGCAGAGCTCGTCTGTTCCAATTCGTTTAAGTCGACCCGTCTGGATTCCGCGGCTGGTTTGCTGAAGGCCGAGCTTGAGCGCATGGGTTCGGTCCTGCTCGATTGCGCCCATCGCGCGGCTGTTCCCGCCGGTGGCGCCTTGGCGGTCGACCGCGTCAAGTTTTCCGAGCTTGTCGAGGACGAGGTTGCCGCCCGTCCCAATATCGAGATCGTTCACGGCGAGGTCACGCAGATTCCCGAAGGTCACGTGGTCATTGCCGCCGGCCCCTTGTGCTCGCCGGCGTTGAGCGAAGAGGTCATGAAGCTCGTCGGTGGCGACGCCCTTGCGTTCTTCGATGCCGCGGCGCCGATCGTCGATGCCTCCACGCTCGATATGGACGTGCTGTTCTCGCAGTCGCGCTACGAGGAGCAGGGGAGCGGCGACTATCTCAACGCTCCGCTCAACAAGGAAGAGTACGAGGCCTTTATCGAGGCGCTTACCACGGCCGACCGCGTGGTGCTCAAGGACTTTGAGGGCGGCGATCTGTTCCAGGCCTGCCAGCCTGCCGAGGAAGTTGCGCGCACCGGCAAGGACGCCATTCGCTTTGGCGCCATGAAGCCCGTCGGCCTCACCGACCCGCGAACCGGTCGTCGTCCCTGGGCGGCGATTCAGCTGCGTGCCGAGAACAAGGAGAAGACCGCCTATAACCTGGTGGGCTTCCAGACCAACCTGACCTTTGGCGAACAGAAGCGCGTCTTCCATATGGTGCCGGGCCTGGAGAACGCTGAGTTCTTCCGCTACGGTGTCATGCACCGCAATACCTTTGTCGATGCGCCGCACGTGCTCGATGGCACCTTTGCCGTGCCTGGTACCGGCGTGCGCCTGGCCGGTCAGATCACCGGCACCGAGGGGTACATGGAAGCCGTGGCGACAGGTCTGCTCGCGGCACTCAACACCTATGCCGAGGCTGTCGGGGCCGCTCCCGTCGAGCTGCCGCGCGTGGGTGCTTTGGGCGCGCTCGTGGGCTATGCGACCGATCCTGCCACCGTGGGCTATCAGCCTATGCATGTCAACTTTGGCCTGGTGCCGCCACTCGAGGATGGTAAGCGCCGCAGCAAGCGCGACCGCTACCAGGCCTATGCGGACCGTGCGCTCGAGGCCCTTGATGCCTATCTGGCCACTCGCCCCGATCTGTTTGGAGGCGACCGGTCATAGCCTTTGACCTGTACGACACCGTCGACTCGTTTATCGCCTATATCGCACGTGTCGAGGGGCTTTCTCCCAATACGGTGACGGCCTATGGCTCGAGGCTGGAGCGCTTTGCTGCCTGGTGCGAGCGCGAGGATATCGATGCTTTCGCTGCCGACGTGCGCACCATTCGTCGCTATCTTGCCGAGCTTTCGCGTGAGCGGGTGGCTCCCCGAACGCTTGCGGCGCATCTGTCGGCTATCCGATCGCTCTATCGATGGATGGCTGCCGAGGGGGTCGTGGAGGGCGATGTGGTCTCGGCAATTTCCTCGCCCAAGCTCCCGCGCGATCTACCCGGTGTGCTGACGACCCAACAGGTGGAGGCGCTGCTCAAGACGCCTGATACCTCAACACCCGCGGGACTGCGCGATGCGGCGATGCTCGAGCTGCTCTATGCCTCGGGCGCCCGTATCTCTGAGCTCGCAGCACTCAATGTGGAGTCCATTGCGTGGTCCGAACGCACGCTGCGCCTGTGGGGCAAGGGGAGCAAAGAACGTATCGTCCCTCTGTATCGTCGTGCGCTCGAGACGACGCGTCTCTATATTGAGGAGGGGCGGCCGGAGTTGCTCGCTCAGGCAAAGCGCCGTGACCCCGCTACCGGGCCGCATCCTCTGCTTACATCGGCGCGCGGTAATCGCATGAGTGCCGCCATGCTCAGGCGGCGGTTTCATATGCTGGCGACGCTCGCCGGCATTCCGGCCGACATCGCCCCGCATGCGATGCGCCATACCTTTGCGACCGACTTGCTCGAGGGCGGCGCGGACCTGCGCTCGGTTCAAGAGCTGCTGGGTCATGCGAGCCTGTCCACGACGCAGATCTACACGCATCTCACGCCCGATCGGCTCAAACGTGCCGTGGCTCAAGCCCATCCCCGAGGCGAATAGTGGCTGGGACGTCCCGCGCCGCGCTCAGGTGTGTGGTTTTGATTGCGGGTTGGCAGGAAGATGCATTCCTGCTATCATTCATCGGGTTGCTTCACGGCAACAGGTTTTTATCACGCACGCGCGGCTACTTCATACCGTGGTGCCCGGGCTTTGGTAGCACATGTCCGGGTTGGTTTTGGAGGATGACCCCGCGCGGAGGCAAACCACAGGAGGTTTAACATGGCTACCAAGATTAATATCCGCACCCTGCTCGAGGCCGGCTGCCACTTCGGTCACCAGACCCGTCGCTGGAACCCCAAGATGAAGCCGTTCATCTTCGGTGAGCGCAACGGCATCTACATCCTCGACCTCAAGCAGACCATCCTCGACGCCGATCAGGCCTACACCTTCGTCAAGAACGTCGCCAAGGGCGGCAATGTGCTATTCGTCGGCACCAAGAAGCAGGCTCAGGAGGCCGTCAAGAACGCTGCTGAGCGCGCCAACATGCCTTACATCAACCAGCGTTGGCTCGGCGGTATGCTGACCAACTTCGTCACCATCCGCTCCCGCATCAACCGCATGGAGGAGCTCGAGGCCATGGTCGAGGACGGCCGCATGGCAGTGCTCCCCAAGAAGGAGCAGGCTGTGCTCGGCAAGGAGCTCACCAAGCTCCAGACCAACCTCGGTGGTGCCCGCGACATGAAGGGTCTGCCCCAGGCTCTCTTCGTCATCGACACCAAGCGCGAGGAGAACGCCATCAAGGAGGCTCAGCGCCTGAACATCCCCGTCGTCGCTCTGATCGACACCAACTCCGATCCCGACGAGGTCGAGTACGGCATCCCCTGCAACGATGACGCTATCTCCGCTGTCACCCTTATGTGCGAGCTCATGGCTGACGCCTGCCTCGCTGGCTCCGGCAAGGAGCAGGTCTCCGAGGCCGAGATGGCCGCTGAGCCCAAGGCCGAGTAAATCAGTCTTAGTTAATTCTTTTTCATCTCTTTGAAAGGAACCACAATGGCCCAGATTACCGCCGCTATGGTCAAGCAGCTCCGCGAGATGACCGACTCCCCGATGATGGAGTGCAAGAAGGCTCTCGTCGAGGCTGACGGCGACATGGACGCCGCTGTCGACGTTCTGCGTAAGAACGGTCTTGCCAAGGCTGCCAAGAAGGCTGGCCGTGAGACCAACGAGGGCGCTGTCGCCGCGTTCGTCTGCGAGGATGGCAAGACCGGTGCTCTGCTCGAGCTCTCCTGCGAGACCGACTTCGTTGGCTCCAACGCCAAGTTCACCGGCTTTGCTTCTAAGGTCGCTGAGGTTGTCGCTACCACCGAGCCTGCTGACGTCGACGCTCTGCTCGAGAAGCCGATGGGCGAGGAGACCGTTTCCTCCGAGCTCACCGAGATGATTCACATCATGGGCGAGAACATGAAGATCTCCCGCTTCGCTGCCCGCAAGGCCGAGAACGGCGCGCTCGCTTCTTACATCCACATGGGTGGTAAGATCGGCGTCCTCGTCGAGTTCGCCTTCGAGAAGGCCGAGACCGCTCAGGCTGAGTCCTTCAAGACCTTCGCTCACGATGTTGCCCTTCAGGTTGCCGCCGTCGCCCCGATCTGCGCTACCCGCGATCAGGTTCCGGCCGAGACCGTCGAGCACGAGAAGCAGATCTACATGGCCCAGGCTGCCGAGTCCGGCAAGCCCGAGGCTATCCAGGAGAAGATGGCTGTTGGCCGTCTGGAGAAGTTCTACAAGCAGTCCGTGCTCACCGAGCAGGAGTTCATCAAGGACAGCTCCCTCACCATCAAGAAGTACGCTGAGCAGGTCTCCAAGGAGCTCGGCGACACCATTACCGTCGTTGCCTTTGACCGTCTGGTCCGTGGCGAGTAAATAAGCTCTTGTAGCTGGTAATGAGCAGGCTGTGGGTTTTACTCACAGCCTGCTTTTTCATGGCTCTTATCAGAGCCTTTGATATCATATTGAGAGTCTAATTAAAGGAGGATCGCTTTGTCCGACATCCGATATAAACGAGTGCTTCTTAAGCTTTCCGGCGAAGCGCTGATGGGCGACGGCCAATATGGCATCGACCCCAAGGTTACCGATCATCTTGCCAAGCAGGTCAAGGAGCTGCTCGCCGTTGGCCATGAGGTCGGCGTCGTTGTCGGCGGCGGCAATATTTTCCGCGGCATGGCAGGCGCTGCCGGTGGCATGGAGCGTGCTCAGGCCGACTACATGGGCATGCTCGCGACCGTTATGAACGCGCTCGCCCTGCAGGATGCTTTCGAGCATAACGACGTTCCCTGCCGTGTGATGAGCGCTATCCAGATGAACGAGATCTGCGAGCCCTATATTCGCCGTCGCGCCATCAACCACCTTTCCAAGGGCAACGTCGTTATTTTTGCCGCCGGTTCGGGCAATCCGTACTTTACGACCGACACCGCCGCGGCTCTTCGTGCGTGCGAGATCGGCGCCGAGATTCTGATTAAAGCCACCAAGGTTGACGGCATCTACGACAAGGATCCCGTCAAGTGCGCCGATGCCGTCCGTTTTGACAAGATTACCTATCACGAGGTTCTCGTTCGCGGTCTGCAGGTTATGGATTCCACAGCTACGGCCCTGTGCCAGGATAACCGTATGCCTATTTTGGTCCTCAACATCGATGGCGAGGACACCGTCAAGCGCGCGCTCGCGGGTGAGCCCGTCGGCACGCTCGTCTATCAGGAGGATTAAGCATGGCAGAGAACATCACCGCCCATATGGACAAGTCGCTCGAGTCCCTCAAGCATAACTTCTCCAAGGTCCGTACCGGTCGTGCCAACGCCAACATTCTGTCCGACATCACCGTCGATTATTACGGTGTCCCCACGCCGGTCACGCAGGTTGCCGCCGTCAAGACCCCCGAGGCTCACATGCTGCTCATCGAGCCGTGGGATAAGGCGCTCATCAATGCTATCGTCAAGGCCATCGGCGCTTCCGATCTGGGTATTACCCCCAACTCCGATGGCACCGTCGTTCGTCTTCCGTTCCCGGCTCCCACTGAGGAGCGCCGTCGCGAGCTCGTCAAGGAGTGCCGCGAGTACGCCGAGCAGGCCAAGGTGTCTATCCGTAACATCCGTCGCGACTTCAACAACAAGCTCGAGCGCGATGAGGAGCTCACCGAGGACGACGTACGTCGCGAGCAGGCCAAGGTCCAGAAGCATACCGATGAGTATGTCGCCAAGGTCGAGGAGCTTCTGAAGGAAAAAGAAGCCGAGGTCATGGAGATCTAAGGTGCAATACGACGAGCATAAACTGGTCGAGTACTTTGCCGACGCCCCTGCGGGCGTCGGTTTTTCCGACCTTGACCTCAATAACATTCCGCACCATATCTCGTGCATCATGGACGGCAACGGTCGTTGGGCCACGTCGCGCGGTCTTGCACGCACCGAGGGCCACAAGGCGGGTATCGTCTCGCTGCGCGAGATCATTACCGCCTGCGTGCGCCTGGGCGTCGACGTGCTTTCGGCCTATGCATTTTCGACCGAAAACTGGAATCGACCGCAGCACGAAGTCAACGTTCTGATGCACCTGTTTGCCAAGACGTTTATCGACGAGCTGCCGCTTCTGAAGCGCGAAAATGTGCGCGTAGTCTTTTTGGGTGACATTTCCGCGCTGCCCAAGAAGACTCGCGACGTTTTTGAGCGCGGTCTTGCCGAGTGCGCCGATCACACCGGTATGACGCTGGCGCTTGCCGTCAACTACGGCGCGCGTGCCGAGATTACCCGCGCTGTCCGTCAGATCGCATCCGACGCTGCCGCCGGTAAGATCGATCCTGCCGCAATTGATGACGACATGGTGGCTTCCCACCTCTATACCGCCGGTCTTCCCGATCCCGAACTTGTGATTCGCACCTCTGGTGAGCTGCGCCTTTCGAACTATCTGCTGTGGCAGGTGGCTTATTCCGAATTCTACGTCACCGATACCTATTGGCCCGACTTTGATCGTTGGGGCCTTGTCGACGCCATTTTGGCCTATCAGGGCCGTGACCGTAGGTTTGGTGGACTGAGCAAGACCGAGGAGGCTTAATCGTGTCCGATCGTCCCAAGGCATCTGCTCCCAAGACGCCAGTTTCCGCGGCGCCTGCGCGCAAGGCTGCCACTGCGGGAGCGCCTGCAGCGAAGAGCGGCACCGGTTCGTGGCTGGCGGGCTTTATTACCCGTGCCGCCGCCGGTATCGTCTACGCCGTTGTCTTTATCCTGTGCCTGGTTTTGGGTATCGTGCCCACGGCCATCTTTGTTTCTGTCATGAGCGGTCTGTGCTGCTATGAGTTTTTCCGTATGACAAGGCTCGATGGCAAGATGGCTAACGAACGCATGGGTATCGCTGCCGCCGTACTCTTTCCGCTGTCGGCGTTGGGCGATTCGATGTTGCTGAATGCCCTGCTTTTTGCCTTGATGCTCGCTGTGGGCATTTGGTATGTCTGGTCGCCGCGTACCCGCATCTCTGATGTGGCCGTGACGCTCATGGGTCCCATCTACACTGGCTTTATGCTGTCGGCTATCGTGCTGCTGCGCGATGCCGTGCCCGGTTTTGCCGGCGCCCTGCTTTCAGTGGGCGTTTGCGCGTCCCTTTGGGTCTCCGATTCGTTTGCCTACATCGTGGGCAGCCGTATCGGCAAGCACAAGATGGTTCCCAAGATCTCCCCCAAAAAGAGCTGGGAGGGGTTTGCCGGCGGCATCTTGGGCTCGGTTTTGATTTGGCTCATCCTGTGGGCGACGCACTTCTACAAGCTCAGCCTGCCCTATGCACTGCTGTGCGGCGTGGTCGTGTCCATTCTGGGCGTTATCGGCGACCTTATCGAGTCGCGCATCAAGCGCGGTGTGGGCGTCAAAGATTCCGGCAACCTTATCCCGGGCCACGGCGGAATGCTCGATCGTAGCGATTCGCTTATCTTCGGCTGCATCACCGCGCAGCTGTTGCTGATGATCGGAGGCGTGCTGTAATGTCCTTCCAGACGACGTATGGCCCCGATGGACGCCTTCGCGTTGCCATCCTGGGTTGTACGGGCTCTATCGGCACCCAGGCGCTCGATGTGTGCCGCCAGCATGCCGATCGCCTGCAGGTGACGGCGCTGTCCGTTAACTCCAGTACCTCCGAGCTCGTTGCCGCTGCCCGCGAGTTCTCGGTTCCGGCGGTTGCCGTGGCCGATGTCGATCATGGCGATGACGCCGTGCTGCAGGAGTTGCCCGAGGGAACGAAGCTCGGCGTTGGCGCGCAGGCGGTTTGCGAGCTCGCGCATCGCGACGATGTCGACTGCGTGCTTGTCGCTATTGTGGGCGCCGCCGGTCTCGAGGCGAGCCATGCGGCCTTGACCTCGAATAAGCGCCTTGCCCTTGCCAACAAGGAGTCCCTCGTCGTCGGTGGCGACTTGCTTATGCCGTTGGCACAACCGGGCCAGCTTATTCCGGTCGACTCTGAGCATTCCGCCATCTACCAGTGCTATCTGGGGGAGAACCCGCGCGAGGCCCACTGCATTTGGCTCACCTGCTCGGGCGGTCCGTTCTTTGGCCGCACGCGCGACGAGCTCGATCGCGTGACGCGTGCCGATGCCCTCGCGCATCCCACGTGGGCCATGGGTGCCAAGATTACCATTGACTCCGCCACCCTCATGAACAAGGGTCTGGAGCGCATTGAGGCCATGCATCTGTTTAACTGCGACCTCGATTTCATTAACGTGGTCGTGCAGCGTCAGTCCAAGATTCACTCTATGGTCGAGTTCGCCGACGGCTCCGTGATGGCGCATCTCGGTGCATCCGACATGCGTATTCCCATCCAGTTCGCGTTCTCGTATCCCGAGCGTTGGGATACTCCGGCGCCTCGTATCGATTTCCGCGAGCTGGGGCAGCTCACGTTTGATGCTGCCGACATGGATACCTTCCGCTGTCTGGCACTGGCCGAGCGTGCCGGCAAGACGGGTGGCACCATGCCGTGCGTGCTCAATGCCGCCAACGAGGTCGCCGTCGATGCCTTCCTGCACGATGGCTGCAGCTTTACCGATATCGATCGCATTGTGGAATCCTGCATGGACGCCCACGATATGCAGGTGGTCGATTCGTTTGAGCAGCTTCGCGACATCGATGCGTGGGCGCGTGAAAAGGCTGCGCAGGTGCTCGCCGCAACTCGTTCCTAACCCATAAGGATTGCTTTTTCGTTTTATGGATACTGTTCTGAGCGTTCTCTCATCGGTCTTTTGGGGCCTGCTGATGCTTTCCGTCCTCGTGTTTTTGCACGAGGGCGGCCACTTTTTGGCGGCGCGTGCCTGCGGCGTCCGTGTGACCGAGTTCTTTTTGGGTCTGCCGTGCCGCTTTGACATCCATTACACGTCGCGTCGCATTGGAACCAAGTTTGGCGTGACCCCGCTGCTGCTGGGTGGCTACGCTGCCATCTGCGGTATGGATCCGACCGACGTCTCGTGTGCCGATCGCGTGCTCGCGGCCATCTATCGCCACGGCCGGGTGACGGTGGCCGATCTTGCCGTCGAGCTCGAGCTGTCCGAGGAGGATGTGCTCGAGGCCTGTGCTTTGCTGTTGGGCTGGGGCTCTATCGCTCCCTGGTATGAAGAAGGGGAAAAGCCTTCGCCCAGCTACTATCCCACCAAGTACCAGACTCTGCCGCGTGACGCGGCGGGTTATACCACCTTTGACGGCCGTCGGTTCGATTGCGGGCATGCGACTGCCGAGGGCGATGTATGGGAACTGCCGTGCGACGAGGCCGAATTCCTTGCGCGCGAGCGCTCGCACACCTATTTGGGCCAGGGCTTTGTCAAGCGTGCCTTTATGCTGCTTGCGGGCATTATCGTCAATATCCTGACGGGTTTTTTGCTCCTTATGAGCATCTATTCCATCGCAGGTGTCACCGTGCCGGTGGATACCAATGTGATTGGCCAGGTTGACGAAGGCTCGATTGCCGCCTCGGCGGGAATCGAGGGCGGCGACGCGATTCTTTCGGTCGACGGAGTATCGTGCTCTACCTGGATGGACGTTTACGATGCCATCGGCAAGGCTGCCGGTAAGGACGATATCGCCATTGAGTACGAGCGTGACGGCAAGCAGCATTCGACCACGGTTGCGCTCAAAGAGGACGATCGCCTAGGTGTGTATGCCTCTACGCAGGTGGTCCGTTTAGACCCCATCACGTCGGCTCGCCTGTCGTTCTCCTATGTTGTGCAGACAGCGGAGGGCGTGATGCGCCTGCTCCAGCCGCAGCATACGATGGAGATTCTCGATCAGTCCTCTTCGATCGTGGGTATTAGCGTTATGTCCTCACAGGCTGCTGCTGCCGGCCCTGCCACGTTCCTTTCGTTTGCCGCCCTCATTTCATTCTCGCTTGGCTTTATGAACCTGCTGCCCATCCCGCCACTCGATGGCGGCAAGCTAGTCATCGAGATCATTCAGAAGATTGCGGGCCGCGAGCTTCCGCTCAAGGTCCAGACGATTGTGAGCTATGTGGGCATCGCGCTCTTTGCGCTGCTGTTTGTCTATATGCTTCGTTCCGACATCCTTCGATTTATTTTGTAGGGGAGTGTTTGGATTGTCTTTATCCCATCCTTTGCCTCGCGAGCTGACGCGCCCCGTGCATGTGGGCGGCGTGCAGATCGGTGGCGGCGCGCCGGTGGTGGTCCAATCTATGACCTGCACCGATACCGCTGATGCCCAGGCAACGCTTGCGCAAGTGTGCGCGTTGGCGCAGGCTGGCTGCGATATCGTGCGCGTGAGCGTGCCTACCGAGGCTGCGCTCGAGGGCTTTCGCACGATTTGTGCCGAGTCTCCGGTACCAATCGTCGCCGATATCCATTTTAACCATAAGCTTGCCATTGGCGCTGTCGAGGCTGGTGCCTCTAAGCTGCGCATCAACCCCGGCAATATCGGCGATTGGGCTAAGGTCGATGCCGTCATCGATGCCGCGGGTGCCGCGGGCTGCGCGATTCGCATTGGCGTGAACGCGGGCTCGCTTGAGCAAGATATTGCCGAGCGCGACGACCTCACGCAGCCCGAAAAGCTCGTGATGTCGAGCGAACGCTTTGTGCGGCACTTTGAGGACCGTGGGTTTACCAACATCGTGCTATCCGCCAAGGCCCATAGCGTACAGACGACACTTGATACCTATCGCGCCCTGTCGCGCGAGATACCGCATGTTCCGCTCCACCTGGGCGTGACGGAGGCGGGGACCAAGCTTCAGGGCACCATCAAGAGCTCTGTAGGCTTGGGTATCTTGCTTTCCGAAGGCATCGGTGACACCATGCGTGTGTCGCTCACGGCCGATCCGGTTGAGGAGCCGCCGGTCGCCTGGGGAATTCTACAGTCGCTGGGCCTGCGTCGCCGTGGTCCCGAGATCGTCTCGTGCCCCACGTGCGCCCGCTGCCAGGTTAACCTGATTCCCATCGCCGAGGAGGTCACCGAGCGGCTTAAGAACTATTCCGCGCCGCTTTCGATCGCCGTGATGGGATGTGCGGTCAACGGCCCCGGAGAGGCATCTGACGCCGACCTGGGTGTTGCCTGCGGACGTGGTCAGGGCCTGCTCTTTTCGCATGGCCAGATCATTGGTAAAGTAGCTGAGGATCAAATTGTCGACGCGCTTATGGCCGAGGTCGACAAACTTATTGAGGAGAAATAAATGACCCGAGCAATGTATATGTCTAAGCTCTATGCGCCGACGCTCAAAGAGGATCCGGCGGACGCTGAGCTCGCCAGCCACCGCCTGCTGCTCCGTGCCGGCATGATCCGCAAGGAGGCCGCCGGTCTGTATTCCTACCTGCCGCTCGCATGGCGCTCGATTCGCAAGATTGAGAACATCGTGCGCGACGAGATGGACGCCGCCGGCGCCCAGGAGCTTATGATGCCCATTATGGTCGACGCCGAGTTGTGGCGTGAGTCCGGCCGTATCGATGCCTATGGCAAGGAGCTTGTGCGCTTTGACGACCGTCATGGTCGCGAGTTCGTGCTGGGCCCCACGCACGAGGAGACCGTCACGGCCCTGGTGCGCAACGAGCTGCGCTCCTATAAGCAGCTGCCAGTGAACCTCTATCACATCCAGGATAAGTTCCGCGACGAGTTCCGTCCCCGTTTTGGCCTGATGCGCGGTCGCGAGTTCATCATGAAGGATGCCTACAGCTTCTCCGCCACGCAGGAGAGCTTGCAGGAGGAGTATGACAAGATGAAGCAGGCCTACGCTAACATTTGCGAGCGCTGCTACATCAAGGCCTTGCCCGTCGTTGCCGACTCCGGCGAGATCGGTGGCGATACCTCCGTCGAGTACATGGCTTTGGCCGACGCCGGCGAGGCTTCTCTCGTCTATTGCGATGACTGCGGTTTTGCCGCCGATGATGAGGCTGCAAGCACCAAGGTCGTCGTGACTGAGGGTCCCGGTGACGGTACGCTTACCAAGGTCGAGACTCCGGGCATGGGCACCATTGAGGCCGTTGCTAAGTTCTTTGGGTTCCCCGAGAACGGCACGCGCAAGTCCCTGGCGCTCATCGATGCCGAGGGCAAGCCCGTCGTGGCCATCGTCCCGGGCGATCATGAGCTCAACGACTGCAAGGCCGAGCATGTCTTTGGCAAGGGTTATCGCATGATGACGGACGAGGAGCTTCAGACCTACGGTCTGCACAAGGGCTTTATCGGACCGGTTAACTTGCCCGAGGGCATCCGTCTGGTGTGCGACGAGAGCCTGCGCGAGTCCAAGCAGTGGGCCTGCGGTGCCAACGAGGTCGATTATCACTTTACCGGTGCCTGCCCCGAGCGCGACTTTACCGTCGATGAGTGGGCAGATCTGGTCACCGTCGTTGCCGGCGATCCCTGCCCGCACTGCGGCAAGCCGCTCTCTGCTGCTCGCGGCATCGAGGTCTCGCAGGTCTTCCAGCTGGGTACCAAGTATTCCGAGGCCATGGGCGCCACCTTTATGGACGAGGACGGCAAGGAGAAGCCGCTTATCATGGGTTGCTACGGCGTGGGCGTGTCCCGCTCGCTTGCTGCCGTCGTGGAGCAGCACAACGACGAGCACGGTATCGTCTGGCCGGTTTCCGTTGCCCCGTACGAGGTCGCTGTGATTCCGCTCGATCCCAAGAAGGAGGAGTGCGCAACCGTCTGCGACCAAATCGTCGAGGGCTTATGCGCCGAGGGTATCGAGGTCGTCGTCGACGACCGTGACGAGCGTCCCGGCTTTAAGTTTGCCGATAACGACCTTATGGGATTCCCGTATCAGGTGGTGCTTGGCAAGCGTGGCCTTAAGAATGGCACCGTTGAGCTCAAGGACCGTGCCACGGGCGAGCGCGAGGACGTGGCGATTGACGAGGTCGTCGCCAAGGTTGCCGAGCTTGTTAAGGCGGCCCGCCGTTAATCGACGTTTCTGCTATTAGATGTAATTGCGGGACTGCTCCGTATCTCTCTTAGGAAGAGATGCGGAGCAGTCTATTTTGTTGCGTGAATAAACTCGATGGGTAAAGGAAAACCCCACAGCCCATATGAGCTGCGGGGTTTTCTTGTGCCTCCGATGCGAAATAAATCGCTCAGATATTACTGATAATCGACGACGTCGATCCAGTTCTTCAGGAACTCATCGTTCACGTTGCGCTTACGAGCGAGCTCGGAAGCGGCGACGATGCTCGTCCACTGACGCACGACCTGCATGGGCATGTCGGCGCGGTCGCAGTAGAGCTCCAGGTAGGCCTCGGCCTGATCCTTGCTGTTGAGGGCGAAGAGCAGGTAGGTGGTGGCAACGTCGGCAGCAGGGGAGCCCTGGGTGGCGTGTGCCCAGTCGCACACATAGAGCTGGCCGTCGTCGCCGACGATGACGTTGGAGGGGTTGAAGTCGCCGTGGCAGACCTTGAACTCCTTGGTCATGCCGTCCAGACGCTCCTGAAGGTTGTAGCGCGTGGTGGCATTGAGCTGATCAAGGCTGTCGATCATGCGGGCGAACTTGTCGCGCTGACGGTTGAGCAGCGGGGAGGTGTAGCCGTGGATCTCGATTTGGAGGTCGACGAACATCTCGAGATACTCACCAAAGCGCTGGGGCTCGGCAGTCATCTTCTCGGCAAGGGTGGTGCCCGGAACCTTCTCGGTCACGAGCGCCCAGCCGTTGGCGTTCTCGAGCTGGGAAACCTCGAGAGCCTTGGGGCTGCGGATGCCGCACTCATTGATGCGGGCAAGATTCAAAGCCTCGTTGAACACGTCGGAGACAGGCTTGGTCTCGTTAAAGACCTTGACAATCTTGTCGCCCAGGTCGTAAACGACCTTGTTGCCACGGCGGACGAGCTCGGTCTTGGAATCGGGTAGCAGCATGGTTGCATCCTTTCAACGATGCGATAGAAGCGACGGCGGGGGTGTGTGAAACACCCGTGCATCCCCGCCGTTAAAAACCGTGCTAAAACTAGCAGACGGCGTAGTCCTGAGGCTCGCGGCCGTAGTAGGCGTCCAGGTAGAGCTCCTTGATCTCGCTCATGAGCGGGTAGCGCGGGTTAGCGCCGGTGCACTGGTCGTTGAATGCCTGCTCGGTCATCTCGTCGAGGGTGTCGAGGAAGTACTGCTCGTCAACACCGTAGTCGGCGATGGTCTTCTTGACACCGATGAAGTCCTTGAGCTCCTCGAGCTTCGTGATGAAGTTCTCGAAGACCTCCTTGTCGTCCTTGCCCTCGATGCCGCAGTACTTGGCCATCTCGGCGTAGTTGTGCAGCGCGTTGGGGTAAGGATACTGGGAGAACGTGCCCATCTTGACGGGAGCCTCGGCGGCGTTGTAGCGCATAACGCGGGTCAGGATGACGGCGTTGGCGAGGCCGTGGGGCAGGTGATGGAAGGCGCCGAGCTTGTGAGCCATGGAGTGGTTGAGGCCCAGGAAGGCGTTGGCGAAGGCCATGCCGGCCATGCAGGAGGCGTTGTGCATCTCCTCGCGGGCGTGCGGGTCCTTGGCGCCGTTCGTGAAGCTGGAGGGCAGGTTCTCGAAGACGAGCTTAGCAGCGCGCTCGGAGAGGCCCTTGGTGTAGTCGGAAGCCATGATGGAGACGTAGGACTCGATGGCGTGGGTCATGACGTCGATGCCGGAGGCAGCGGTCAGGCCGCGCGGGGCGGTCATGCAGTTGTCGGCGTCGACGATAGCCATGTTGGGGAGCAGCGCGTAGTCGGCGAGCGGCCACTTGATGCCGGTCTCCTTGTCGGTGATGATGGCGAACGGCGTGCACTCGGAGCCGGTACCCGAAGAGGTCGGGACGGCGACGAAGTAGGCCTTCTTGCCCATCTCGGGGAAAGTGAAGATACGCTTGCGGATGTCCATGAAGTCCATGGCCATGTCCTCAAACTTGCACTCGGGGTGCTCGTACATCATCCACATGATCTTGCCGGCGTCCATAGCGGAGCCACCGCCGACGGCGATGATGACGTCCGGCTCAAAGAGAGCCATCTGCTTGGCGCCGCGACGTGCGCACTGCAGCGACGGATCGGGCTCGACGTCGTAGAAGCAGTCGTGGGCGATGCCCATCTCGTCGAGCTTGGCCTCGATGGCGCGGGTGTTGCCATTCTTGAAGAGGAACTGGTCGGTGACGATGAAGGCGCGCTTCTTGCCCATGACGGTACCGAGCTCGTCGAGGGCGACGGGCGTGGAACCCTTCTTGAAGTAGACCTTCTCGGGAGCGCGGAACCACAGCATGTTCTCACGGCGCTCGGCCACAGTCTTAACGTTGATCAAGTGCTTCACCCCAACGTTCTCGGAGACGGAGTTGCCGCCCCAGGAGCCGCAGCCCAGGGTCAGAGACGGCTTCATGCCAAAGTTGTACAGATCACCGATGCCGCCGTGCGAGGACGGGGTGTTGATGACGATACGGCAGGCCTTCATGACGTGCTCGAACAGACTGATCTTCTCGGCCTGGGCGGGGTGCACGTACAGAGAGGCGGTGTGGCCCGGGCCACCGGCGAGCACCAGGTGCTCGGCCTTGTCGACGGCCTCCTGGAAGTCCTTGGCGTGATACATGGCCAGGACCGGGGAGAGCTTCTCGTGGGAGAACTCTTCCTTGGCGGGGTCGGTGGAGGTGACCTCGGCGATCAGGATCTTGGTCTTGGCGGGAACCTCGATGCCGGCGAGCTCGGCGATCTTGGCGGCAGCCATGCCGGGAATGCGGTGATCGAGGGCGCCGTTCTTGAACATGGCGGCACGCAGGGCCTCCATCTCGGCACCCTGCTTGACGAAGTAGCAGCCGCGCTTCTGGAACTCGGCCTTGACCTGGTCATAGATGGTGTCGATGACGGTCACGGACTGCTCGGAAGCGCAGATCATGCCGTTGTCGAAGGTCTTGGAGTGGATGATGGAGTTGACGGCGAGCAGCACGTCGGCGGTGTCGTCGATGACGACCGGGGTGTTACCGGCGCCAACGCCCAGGGCGGGCTTGCCCGAGGAGTATGCAGCCTTGACCATGCCCGGGCCGCCGGTGGCGAGGATGATGTCGACGTCGCGCATGACCATGTTGGTCAGCTCGATGGAGGGGACATCGACCCAGCCGATGATGCCCTCGGGGGCACCGGCCTTGACGGCGGCGTCAAGTACGAGCTTGGCGGCGGCGATGGTGCACTTGGCGGCAGCCGGGTGTGGGGAGATGATGATGGCGTTGCGGGTCTTCAGGCTGATCAGCGTCTTGAAGATCGCGGTGGAGGTGGGGTTGGTCGTCGGGATGACGGCGCCCACGATGCCGATGGGCTCGGCGATCTTGGTGATGCCGTAAGCCTCGTCGCGCTCCAGGACACCACAGGTCTTGGTGTTCTTGTAAGCGTTGTAGATGTACTCTGCGGCGTAGTGGTTCTTGATGACCTTGTCCTCAAGAACGCCGCGGCCGGTCTCCTCGATGGCCATCTTCGCCAACGGGATACGAGCCTTGTTGGCGGCCATGGCGGCCTCATAGAAGATCTTGTCGACCTGCTCCTGCGTGTACGTAGCAAAAAGCGCCTGGGCCTCTCGCATCTGAGCGAGCTTAGCCTCAAGCGCCTCTACGTTGTCCACAATTGCGGGAGTAGTGTTTTCCGGTGACTTTTTCACCATTTGTGTCTCCTTGCGATCGGAGATTTACCCTACGTCTTGCATGATAGCAAGAAATTATTCGGCGAACGGTAAGATTCCCGTAAAAGGCATACTAAAACGCTTCAATCAACTGAAACGTTTCAACTATAACTTTTAACTTCCCGTTTGCCGCATCGCCCCACTCATTGGGGACAGACTTATATGAGTATTTCAATGGGAAAACGGGGAGAACGGGGCACCTGTTTGACAATCGCTATTCGCGGGTCGCGGTCGAGTCGGACACGCAGGCGGTCCAGTTGCTCGATTATATCCATCTCAATCCTGTGAAAGGCGCGCTCGACTCGCTCGATGCGTACCGCTGGTCAAGCTTCAAGGCATATCAGCTGGGCTATGATTCCTTTGACATCTGTAAACACTCATGTAAGTCTGTCCCCAATGAGTGCAAAAAGGCGCCCTCCGTGGGGGAGGACGCCTTTGGTAAGTTCTATATGAACGCGAGGTCTTTGACCCGGAGAGTCCGAGGTACTTGTTGGTAAGACCTTATTTAGGAGCGCGCAACCTTGCCGGACTTGAGGCAGGTGGAGCAAACGTTCATCTTGCGACGGTGACCATCGACGACGACGTAGACGCGCTGGATGTTGGGGCGGAACTTACGGTTGGTGACGCGGTGAGAGTGGCTGATGGAGCGACCGGCAACGGGGTGCTTACCGCAAACTTCGCAAACTTTGGACATAACTGACCCTCCTTGGGCGACAAACGAACATGTCGCGTTAACAAACAAGCCTGAACTATAGCACAGAAGTCGCTCCCTGTGCGCAATCTACACAGAGATATTCCTCTTTTGGCGATAGTGCTCACGCTACGGCCCTGGACGTAGATCCGATTTGCGTGCAGCAGAGGGGATTATGCCAGCTCGTGCGTGCGTTTTCAAGCTCGTCCCACAAATATATATAGGTTTATGGAGCGCCTGCGCCCGTTTACGGATTGCTCTGTATTTATGCTCGCAATTAAGCTCGAGGTTGGCTACACTATCCCTTGACCATTAAAGGGGTACGAGATACCCACATGGAATTACATAGCTGCCAAAGAGCAGCCTTTCCTGTGGGTGTCTGGTCCGCTTAAGCGGTCGGGCATCTATTTTTTTGACTGTGTCAGCAGTCAAGACATGTGAGGAAGGAGATCGATGGGCACGACTTCCCCCAAGGCGGTCATCATGGACGAGACCGCCGTCAATCGAGCGATGACCCGCATTGCGCACGAGATTCTCGAGCGCAACGAGGGCTGTGAAGACCTCGCTCTGGTCGGCATCGTCACGCGCGGCGACCTTCTGGCAAAGAAGCTCGCCGAGGAGATCAAGGAGATCGAGGGCGTCGACGTTCCGCTCGGTAGCCTCGACATCAGCTTCTACCGCGATGACTACGCTACCAATTTCGCTCCCGCGATCCACGCTACCAACATTCCCTTCAGCGTCGACGGCAAGCGCGTCGTTTTGGTGGACGACATCCTGTATACGGGCCGTACTATCCGCGCCGCTCTGGATGCTGTCATGGACCTGGGCCGTCCGAGCCGCATTGAGCTGGCAGTTCTCGTTGACCGCGGTCACCGTGAGCTCCCCATCTCGCCGGACTTTGTCGGCAAGAACGTTCCCTCGTCGCATGAGGAGAACGTGCACCTATATATGAAGGAAGTAGACGGCCGCACCGCTGTCGAGATTAACGACGTCGCGCCGGGTTCCCACGTGGGCTCCGCGCCGCTGGGAGGTGAGTAGTACCGTGGCGTTCAACCATAAGCACCTGATCGACATTACCGAGTACTCCGAAGAGGACATCAAGCTCATCCTCGAGACCGCCAAGGCGTTCTCCGAGGTCAACGAGCGTGCGATCAAGAAAGTCCCCACGCTCAAGGGCAAGACCATCGTCAACATGTTCAACGAGCCCTCGACGCGCACCCGTAGCTCCTTCGAGCTTGCCGAGAAGCGTCTTTCGGCCGACAGCCTCAACTTTGGCGGCTCGTCGACCTCCACGGTCAAGGGCGAGAGCCTCGTCGATACCGTCGAGACCCTCAACGCCTATAAGATCGACTGCATTGTCGTGCGCGATAAGCACGCCGGCGCTCCCTACATCGTCACGCAGAACTCGCCCGCGAGCGTCATCTGCGCCGGTGACGGTAAGCATAACCACCCCACGCAGGCCCTGCTGGACCTGTATACCATCTGGGAGCACAAGGGTGACTTCCACGGTCTGAAGGTCGCCGTCGTCGGCGATATCGCGCACTCCCGCGTCTGCGGCTCGCTGATCCCCGCTCTTAAGATCATGGGCTGCGAGACCTACGCCGTCGCCCCCGGCACGCTGCTACCGCCGGCGCCCGAGGTCCTGGGCTGCGACCACGTGACGAGCGACCTCGATTCCGTCCTGCCCGAGCTGGACGTCGTCTACATGCTGCGCGTGCAGCAGGAGCGCCTCGAGGGTGCCCCGTTCCCGACCATTCGCGAGTACCACAAGCTCTTCGGCTTGACCAAGGACCGCGAGAAGCTCATGAAGCCCGATGCGATCATCTGCCACCCGGGCCCCATCAACCGCGGCGTCGAGTTCGACTCCTATATGGCCGACCACCCGCAACGCTCCGTCATCCTGGAGCAGGTCTACGCCGGTATCTGCGTGCGTATGGCTATCCTGTATCTGCTGCTTGGAGGTGCCGATAATGGCCTTGCTTCTTAAGAATGCCCACGTCGTCGACCCGTCCGTCGAGCTTGACGGTGTCGTTGACGTCCTGATTGATGGCGACAAGATCGCCGAGGTCGGCGAGAATCTCGCCGTCGAGGGAGCCGAGGTCCGCGACCTTTCCGGCAAGTACCTCGTCCCCGGCCTGGTGGATATGCACGTTCACCTTCGCGAGCCCGGCTACGAGGTCAAAGAGGACATCGAGAGCGGCACCCGCGCAGCTGCCAAGGGCGGCTTTACCGGCGTGTGCTCCATGCCCAACACCGATCCGGTCACCGATAACGGCACCGTCGTGGAGTTCGTCAAGTCCCGTGCTGCCGAGGTCGGTCACTGCCGCGTCTATCCGTCGGGCGCCATGACCCGCGGTCTTAAGGGTGAGGCCATGTCCGAGATGGGCGATATGGTCGCCCACGGCGCCGTCGCCTTCACCGACGACGGTCGCGGCGTGCAGGGCGCGGGCATGCTCCGTCGCTGCATGGACTACGGCAAGATGTTCGGCAAGGTCTTTATGAGCCACTGCCAGGACGAGGACCTGGTCGGCCACGGCCAGATCAACGAGGGCAAGGTCTCGACCCGTCTGGCTCTCGAGGGCTGGCCGGCTGCCGGCGAGGAGCTCCAGATCGCCCGCGACATCGAGATCGCCAAGCTGACTGGTGCCAAGCTGCACATCCAGCACATCTCTACCGCCCATGGCCTGGAGATCGTGCGTGCCGGTAAGGCCGCTGGCGTTCAGGTTACCTGTGAGGCCACCCCGCACCACATGTTCCTGACCGAGAACGACCTGGACGAGACCTACAACACCTCTCTCAAGGTCAATCCGCCGCTGCGTACCGATGAGGACGCTGAGGCAATCCGTCAGGGTGTCATCGACGGCACCGTCGACGCTATCGTCACCGATCACGCTCCCCACACCCCGTGGGAGAAGGCCCGCGAGTTCGAGCTCGCGCCCTTTGGCATGATCGGCCTCGAGACCTCTCTGTCGCTCGTCCTCACCGAGCTGGTCAAAACGGGCAAGATGAGCGTGAGCCGCATGGTCGAGCTCATGGCCATCAAGCCGCGTGAGATTCTGGGCCTCGATCAGGTTCAGGTCAAGGCGGGCTCTGTCGCCGACCTGACCGTGTTCGACCCCTCCGCAACCTGGACGGTTGGCGAGGACGGTTACGAGTCGCGCGCCGAGAACTCCGGTTTTGCCGGCCGCACGCTCACCGGTCGTGCCACCGATGTATTTGTCGGCGGTAAACAGACGCTTGCCGACGGCTGCATCTGCTAGCATAGCCTTATCGCTTTTGTGCGCGGCGCCCTTGCGGTGCCGCGCTTTCTGTTCGCCTGAACCATGCAACCGCATGGGGGATTGGAGCGTCTATGCCCACACCTTCCACTGCACGCATGCACGACTTCGAGGTCGTCTCGAACCAGGAGATCGCCGACGGCATCTTCTCGCTCGTAATCTCGGCCCCCAAGCTTGCAAGTGCGCTCAAGCCCGGTCAGTTTGTGAACATTGCCGTGCCCGGCGATGCCTCCTCGCTGCTTCGCGTGCCCCTGAGCTTCTATCGCGCCGACGCCGAGGCCGGCACCGTCGAGCTGTGGTACGCCGTCGTGGGCGACGATACCCGCCGTTTGTCTCAGATGGGCCCTGGCTCCACCTCTAACCTGTTGGGCCCCGGTGGCCGTGGCTGGATGGTACCCGAGGGCACCAGGAAGGCACTGCTCGTCGCCGGTGGCATCGGCGTTCCGCCTGTGCTGTGTCTTGCCGGCATGCTTGCCGAGCAGGGTGTTGATGTGGACGTGTGCCTGGGCTTTGGCACCGCTTCCAAAGTCGTGGGTGTCGATGAGTTCCGTGCGCTGGGCGCCACGGTTAACGTATGCACCGACGACGGTTCGCTCGGCACGCACGGTTTTTGCACCGATCCGGCAGCCGAGCTGCTTGGAGAGGGCGGCTACGACTACGTCGCCAGCTGCGGCCCCGCCGTCATGATGAAGAAGGTCGCCGCCGCTGCCGCCGAGGCCGGTGTGTACTGCGAGGTGTCGCTCGAGCGCATGATGAGCTGTGGCTTTGGCGCCTGCAACACCTGCAATGTCGAGACGGTTGACGGTATGAAGGGTGCTTGTATGTGCGGCCCCGTGTTCGATGCTTCCAAGGTGGTGGTCTTCTAGTGGGTACCGTGAACATGGCCGTCGATTTCGGCGGCGTCAAGATGCAGAACCCCATTAACACCGCAGCCGGTACCTTTGGCTACGGTTGGCAGTTCCAGAACTTCTTTGATGTTTCCCAGCTGGGTGCCATCACCACCAAGGGCTGCGCTGCCGAGCCCTGGCCCGGCAACCCCGCGCCCCGCATGGCCGAGATCCCGGGCGGCATGATCAACTCCGTGGGCCTTCAGAACCCTGGCGTGGCTGCCTTTGCCCGTGAGTCCGGCCCGTGGCTCGAACAGCTGTCCAAGGACGGCTGCCAGGTCATCTGTCAGGTTGCCGGCCACTCCGTTGACGAGTTTGTCCGCGCGCTCGAGATGTATGTCGAGCTGTGCCCCTGGGCTGCCGGGTACGAGATCAACGTGAGCTGCCCTAATATCGCCGCCGGCGGTGCCGCCATGGGCTCCACGCCCGAGGGCGCCTCTTCCGTTATGGCTGCCTGCCGCAAGGTGACCGATAAGCCGCTGTTCGTGAAGATGGCTCCGGTTAATGTCGCCGAGATTGCCAAGGCTCTCGAGGCCGCCGGCGCCGACGGCCTTTCGGTCATCAATTCCATCCAGGGCATGGCCATTGACGTGCACACCCGCAAGTCCCGTGTTGCCAAGCCCAAGGGCGGCCTTTCGGGCCCGCTGTGCCACCACATCGCCGTTCGCATGGTCTGGGAGGTCGCTCAGGCCGTCGATATCCCCATCAACGGTGTCGGCGGTGTCATGACCGGCGAGGATGCGGCTGAGTTTATCCTGGCCGGCGCCACCTGCGTGTCGGTCGGCATGGCCAACTTCGTCGATCCGTGTGCTTCGCTTAAGATCGCGCATGAGCTCGAGGCCTGGGCCGAGTCCCAGGGCGTAAAGGACATCAACGAGCTGGTGGGTGCTTTCGAATGCTAGAGACCGATGCCCGCGACCGTGTTATCGTCGCCCTCGACTGCGACCGTGAGCGTGCGCTCGAGCTCGCCCACGAGCTTTCGGGCCATGCCGCCTGGCTCAAGGTCGGCATGACGCTCTATTACGCTGAGGGTCCCCAGATCGTCAAGACCTTTAAAGACCTTGGCTTTAAGGTCTTCCTCGACCTTAAGTTCCATGACATTCCGCATCAGGTGCGCGGCGCTGCCCGCTCGGCCTCGCTTGCCGGTGCCGACCTGCTTTCGGTCCACGGCCTGGGCTCGGGTGCTATGCTCGCTGCCTGCCGCGAGGGTGCCGAGGAGGCGCGTGAGGACCGCGCCAAACTCGTCGCCATCACCGTGCTCACGAGCATGAATCAGGATGCGCTGGCCGAGATCGGCGTCGAGTCGCCCGTTGCCGAGGAAGCCGCCCGTCTGGCAAAGCTTGCCCAGACCAACGGCATCGACGGCATCGTGTGCTCGCCGATGGAGGCTCACGACATGCGTGAGCTGCTGGGTCCTGATGCCCTGATCGTGACTCCGGGTGTGCGTCCGGTGGGTGCCGCCCTTGGTGACCAGTCCCGCGTGGCGACGCCTTCCCAGGCTATCGAGCGTGGCGCAAGCCACATTGTGGTGGGCCGTCCCATCACCGGTGCCGACGATCCGGTTGCCGCCTTTGACGCCATCGTCGCCGAGCTGGTCGAAAACGTCGCGTAAAAGATTCCCCTAAGTCACCACTTTTGGGTCTCATTAGCACAAAATAGCCCCTGTGCCTGCGTAAACTTTCCCATCCTTTGTGTGGAATCGCAGGTCAGGGGCTTAACTTTGGGCGCAGTATATTGCACTTTTTGCGGGTATCGTCTAACCTATGGAGCCGCGATTAGGCATTTTGTACGTTCTACGTGCTAAAATGCCAATTATTGAATCAGATATAACCCAACTATTTGGAGGTACGAATGGCACTCCCTCAGCTTACCGACGAGCAGCGCAAGCAGGCTCTTGAGAAGGCTGCCGCCGCACGTCACGCCCGCGCTGAGCTTCGCGAGCAGATCAAGAAGGGCGAGAAGTCCCTCGAGTCCGTGCTCAACTCCGATGACCCCATCGCTTCCCGCATGAAGGTTTCCACCCTCATCGAGTCTCTCCCCGGTTATGGCAAGGCCAAGGCCGCCAAGATCATGGAGGAGCTCGGTATCTCCGCTACTCGTCGCGTCCAGGGCCTCGGCGTCCGTCAGCGCGAGCAGCTCCTCGAGCAGCTGACCAAATAAGTGAGCGCTCAGGATTCCAAGCTCTTTGTGATTTCTGGACCGTCAGGCGCAGGCAAGGGTACGCTCGTCACTCGTGTGCGCGAGCGCCGCTCGAACCTGGGTCTGACGGTTTCGGCTACCACGCGAGCACCACGCAAAGGTGAGGTCGACGGCGTCAACTACTTTTTTCTGACGCGCGAGGAGTTCGACCGCCGCGTGGCAAACGGTGAGTTTGTTGAGTGGGCCGAGGTCCACGGTAACTGCTACGGCACGTTGGTGAGCGAGGTCACATCCAAGCTCGCCTCGGGCTCGTCTCTGATTTTGGAGATCGATGTCCAGGGCGCCCTGCAGGTGAAGGAGCGTTTCCCCGAGGCCGTGCTGATCTTTATCAAGCCGCCTTCGCTTGAGGTGCTCCGCGAGCGTCTGGTCGGTCGCGGTACCGAGACGCCCGAGACGATTGAGCTGCGTATGGCAAACGCCGCCGATGAGCTTGCCCTTGCCGACCGCTACGACGACGTCGTGGTGAATGACGATCTCGACCGCGCGACCGATGAGCTCGTTCGCGTTCTCGATATGCATGAAAGGATCTGAGGTCCGTGTCCGTTGTAAAGCCTTGCATTGACGATCTTCTGGAGAAGACCGATCACAACCGCTTCCTGCTCGCTTCGCTTGCCTCTAAGCGCGCCTGCGACATCAATAGCATGCTGCGTGGCCAGCACAACCGCGTGCTTGCCGTCCAGGATGTCGATGACATCACCATCGGGCTTTCCGGTGCCGATACCATCTCGATGGCTATGGACGAGATTGTCGACGGTGACATCTCTTACGACGAGGCCCGTTACGAGAAGGCGCTCGGCCACAAGGTTGCTGAAGCCTAAATGGCGGCTCGCGTCTGCCTGGTCCACTATCACGAGGTTGGACTGAAGGGCAAGAACCGCGCACATTTTGAGCATATCCTCATGGATAACATCAAGGCGGCCTTGGCCGCCTTTTCCGTGAATGCCGTGTCTCGAATTTCCGGTTATATCCTCGTGACCTTTAACGAGCATCAGGCCGACGAGGCGGCGCGTGTCATTCGCACCGTTCCCGGCGTTGCTCGCGTGTCTTTGGCGTATCACACCAATCGCGACCCTCAGGAGTACTGTGCCGCCGCCGTGAAGGCGCTGCGCGAGTTTGGTTCCTTCGATTCGTTTAAGGTGCACGCCAAGCGCTCCAATACCGACTATGAGCTCACCTCGATCGATATCAATCGTCAGGTGGGCGAGGTACTGTGTGAGGCCTTCCCCGATAAAAAGGTTCAGATGCACGACCCCGACGCGATGGTGCACGTTCTGGTGGTTCAGGGTAGTGTCTACGTGTATGCGCGCTCCGAGCGCGGCGTTGGCGGCCTTCCGGTGGGTTCTGCCGGCAAGGTCGTGACGCTGCTGTCGTCGGGTATCGATTCTCCGGTGGCGACTTGGATGCTCGCGCGTCGCGGCGCGGTCTGCGTGCCGGTGCATTTCTCCGGTCGTCCGCAGACGCCCGATACGAGCGAGTATTTGGTGCAGGATATCATCTGTGCGCTTGAGCCGGGTGTCCAGATCGGCCGCCTGTACGTGGTGCCGTTTGGCGACTGCCAGCGTGAGATTTCGGTCACCTGTCCCAGTAACCTGCGCGTGATCATGTATCGCCGCATTATGTATTCGGTTGCCGAGCGCATTGCACACATCGAGGGTGCCAGGGCCATCGTTACGGGCGAATCGCTTGGGCAGGTTGCCTCCCAGACGCTCGAGAACATCATGGCCGTCAACGAGGCCGTGAAGATTCCCGTGTTCCGTCCGTTGATCGGTTCGGACAAGCAGGAGATCATCGCGCGTGCCGAGGAGATCGGTACGTTCGATATCTCGACTGAGGCCGCTCCCGACTGCTGCACGTTGTTTATGCCGCGCCGTCCCGAGACGCACGCTAAACTCGATGCCGTGCATGAGGCCTGGGAGTTGTTCGATCATGAGGAGATGATCGAGCGCCTGCTCAAGCAGACCGAGTACATCGACTTCGAGAGCAACACGTATAAGGCCCCTAAGACCTTAAAACGCAAACATTCGGAGCTTGCTCCGCGTGAGATTTACCAAGATCACGAGTAAATTTGTGTATAGACCGACGATGCGCCTGCATCGTCGGTCTTTTGCTATCTGGGCATTTTGCGGCTAAGTGTTCATTTGCTGACGTGTGCCTGAATAAATGGACAGATTTGTGCAAGGTTTTGGTCAGCTTTTGTTTTGACCTCGAAAACCGGTTTTGGGGCGTGGCTGTTGCGGAGCTCCTTTCCTGACACGATGGTGTTGGGAGGTTTTGCTATGGCGCAGCGCGAACAACACGAACGAGTCAAAAAGATGGACCGCTGGGCGGGCAAACTGCTCGGTCATAAGGCAGTGGTGATGGCGATACTGGTCGTCATTGCGATGGCGAGTGGACTGGCAATGGCGAACCTTGACGGCGGTGCCGGCGGTGTGTCGTTTGAGCGCACTGATGGTTCGGGCACGTTAGTGGAGCCGGGATCCGGCGATGCTTCGAGTGGAAAGACATCTGAAGGCTCTTCGCCTAAGGCGTCTGCCGCGGCAGAGGTCTATGTCGATGTTGATGGCGCCGTGGTGTCACCCGGTGTATATCGCCTCAAAGACGGGGCGCGGGTGGCTCAGGCGATTGATGCCGCCGGCGGGCTGGCGCCCGAAGCAGACGTTACGGGGCTTAATCGTGCATCCAAGGTCACTGATGGACAAAAAATTCACGTTCCAACGGTAGGGGAGCAGCAGGTGTCCATTGCGGAAGCCGGTGTTGATGGTGGGGCTTCCGCATCGTCGGGCGTTAGTGGCGCAACAGGCCTAGTAAACATCAATACGGCAAGCGCAGAAGAGCTGCAGACGCTTTCGGGCATCGGCCCCTCCATGGCCCAGTCGATTATCGATGAGCGGACAAAGAACGGTGCTTTCGCCTCGGTTGACGATCTGATGCGTGTGTCGGGAATCGGCGAGAAGAAGCTTGCCAAAATCAAAGATTGCATCTGCGTATGAGCGCGACCGAGCGCGAGCACGTGATGCCTCCGCGACCCCTGATTCCGTGGACGATGGCCCTGTGTGCCGGCATGTGCGTGAGCTGCGCCTTGGTGCTCAGCATAGCCGCTGATGCGCTGCTGAGGGAGCGGGCGACGGCGGTCGGGCCGCTATGGGCCATTCCCGTTGCGGCAGCGGTTTTCGTTGTGCTGGCTCACTCTTGTGCGCGGCTTGCCCCTTTGAAGCGGTGGTTGTATGCCGCGTCCGCCGGTCTCGTGGCGGGAGCGGTCGTCTCGGCGTGGTGGGCTGTGGGTGTGCTCAGCGCCTCGAGGGCGCTCGACGGTCGAGCGGCAAGCGGCCTCGAGTTTGTCGTGCAGGGTGATCCATCCATAAACGACGACGTGTATTCCTATACCTGCGAGGCACGCGCGGACGGCAAGAACTTGGCAACGGTTCGCCTATCGTGTGATCGTGAGCTCAAGGTCGGGGCGCACGTGCGTGTTATCGGTCGCGTTTTACGTTTTGAGAACGATGCGTATGGGCGCTCACGCGTGCTTCGAGGCGAGCTCCGAAAAGTGAAGGTCATCCGGTTGGTGTCGGTCGACGAGGGCTCTCCGGGGCCGCTGCTTCGACTGCGAAATGAACTGCTTGCGTCCATCTCGCCTGCGACCGACCCGGCGCGTGCGCTCATAGCTGGAGTCGTCTGCGGTCGTTCGGCCGAGCTGCGCGCCCAGCCGGCGAGCGACTGGTTTTCGGTGACGGGAACGGCGCATCTTATCGCCGTCTCGGGCAGCCATTTGGCTATCGTGGGGTTTGTAATCGAGGGTGTATTGCAAAAGACTCGGTGCTCACGTGGTCTTCAGCGGGCGATATTGGCGATAACGCTTGTGGGCTACGCTGCCTTTACGGGCGCGTCTCCCTCGGCTGTGCGCGCGTGCTGCATGGTGTTCGTGACGCTTGTCGTAAACGGCGCGGGGCGTCGTCGGCACGGCCTTTCGGCGCTCTTCGTAACCATGTCCATCTTTGTGCTACTGCGGCCGACGGTGCTGTTCGAGATGGGCTTTCAGCTTTCATGCGCCAGCGTCTTAGCCATTCTGTGTTTTTGTCCCTATGCGACCTACGCGTTGGGTGAGCTAGGTGTGCCATCGGGCGTTGCCAGCGTGCTTTCCGTCACGCTGTGCTCGCAACTGGCGACACTTCCCATTACCATTCCTGCCTTCGGTACATTCTCGCTCATTGCTCCGTTGGCAAATGCGGTCATCGGCCCGGTGGTGAGCGTTCTGCTCGCTGTGTCGATCGCGCTGGCTCCCTTTTCGCTCGTGGGACCGTTGCGGACTTGGGCGCTCGTTGTGCCCATGATTGCCGCCCGTTGCGCGCTGTTCTTCGAGCAGCTGTTTGCCGCCGTGCCGGGTGCATACGTGAGCGTGCCGCCCGATAGCATGTGGATTTACCTAGTGCCGTGTTTTCTGGCGGTTCTGCTGGTCTGGTGGCCGCGTCCCCGTGCACGTCCTATGGCGGTGGGGCTTGCATGCCTGATGCTCTTGGCTGCGATTCCGTACGTCTATTGGGATCGATTCGCTCCTTCTTCGGTGACGGTGCTCGATGTGGGCCAGGCCGATGCGATTCTTATCCGCCAGGGCGGCGCAGTTGCACTTGTCGACTGTGGGCTCGACGAGCGTGTGGTGGCGGCGTTGGTCCGCAATAACGTGCACCATATCGATGCCGTCTTTGTGACGCATTGGGATGAGGACCACTGGGGTGGTCTGCCTGCCGTGCTCGAGCAGTTTTCGGTCGGCACGATTGCCGTGGCGGCGGATGCACTGGAGGATGCTCCTGCCGAGGTATTGAACCGACCTGGCGTGGAGTATCGGCAGGTGCGCCGTGGGGATACGGTCGACATCGGCTCATTTTGCGCCCGCGTGATGTGGCCATTCGAGTCCGTGGATGGCGAGGGAAATGAGGACTCGCTTGTCCTGCTGCTCTCCTATGTTCAGGAGGGCAAGGGCCTGCGCATGC
Source organism: uncultured Collinsella sp. (assembly GCA_937922225.1). GTDB lineage: Bacteria > Actinomycetota > Coriobacteriia > Coriobacteriales > Coriobacteriaceae > Collinsella. The sequence continues at coordinate 80,276 of CAKZUZ010000022.1, read as the reverse complement.
TCCTCACCGGTGATGCCGAACTCGATCAAGAACGGGAATTCGTGCAGGAGGTGGGGGATATCGATGTACTTAAACTTGGGCATCACGGCTCCAAGGTTTCAGTCGATGGAGAGTTGCTGGGCGTCCTGAAGCCCGAGCTTTCCCTCGCGAGCGCGGGCGAGGGGAATCGATACGGCCATCCGTCCGATGCCTGCATCGATGCCGTTAAGGAAGCGGGTGGTGTGTTCGCGTGTACCATCGAACACGGCGACATTACCGTCACACCGACTGCGAATGGCTTTGCGATGCGATGCCAGCGACCGTGACGACGTCGTTGGCGTGTGGTGGGCCCCTGGGCTAGAATGGCACGGAACGAATACGAAGGCCTGCGGGAGGGGAGCGCAATGTCCGAAACCGGTTTGCTGCCGGCATATCTGATCGTCGGTACCGACGGAGTTAAGCGCGACCACGCCGTCTCGCGTATGAAAGCGCGTCTGGAAAAGTCGGGTATGGTCGAGTTCAACCTCGACGAGCGAGACATGACCAAGGACCCCGATATCGAGTCCATTATCGGATCGCTTAACACCTTTCCGATGGGTAGCGAGTTTCGTCTGGTAATCCTCGATGGCTGCTCAAAGCTCGCCAAGGCGGTCTCGGAGCCGCTCGTCGAGTATCTGGCGAGTCCCAGCCCAACAACGGTCTGCCTCATCATCGCCGACTCACTTGCCAAGAATACGCGCCTGTATAAGGCAATCGCCAAGATCGACAAGAAGGCTATCGTCGATTGCTCGGGTACCAAGCGCTGGGAACTGCCGCGCCGTGTTCAGCAGATGGCGACGCAGCGCGGTAAGTCGATTTCGACGGCGGCCGCCGAGGAGCTCGTCTCGCGTTCGGGCGAAAACACGCGCATGCTCGATAACGACTTGGCTAAGCTTGCCCAGATGGTCGAGGCGCCCCAGATTGAACTTGCCGATGTTGAGCGCTGGATTGTACGTACGGCCGAGGTCCAACCCTGGGACTTCCTCAACGCCGTCTCGGCTCGCGATATGCGGCGTTCGCTCGAGCTCTTTAAGCTCCTGCCCTCCAAGAGCTACGTGTGGACTTACACATTGCTGTGCGGTCGCATCCGTGAGCTGATCGTCGCCAAGGCGCTTGATGCGCGCGGACAGGGTCGCGAGCTGGCCGCAACGCTCAAGCTCCAGTCCTGGCAGGTCAAGAATCACCTTACCTGGGCGTGTCGTTTTTCGATGACCGAGCTCGTCGCAGCGCTCGAGGGTGCCGTTGATGTGGAGCTCGCGCTCAAGGGTTCGGCAGATTCTGAGACGGCGCTTTTGCTCTGGATTACGAACATCTTGAGAAAATCGTGATGATACCTGCCTATTTGACAAATTCGTTCTATCCCTTTGAGAGGGAGCGTGCTATAGTAGGCGCTTGCATGACCTCACCGTGTCTCAGAGGTGTCATACATTTTTTGCAAGGAACTCGAAAGGAACTCCAGAAGTGGCAAACATCAAGTCTCAGAAGAAGCGTATCCGCACCAATGAGGCAGCTCGCATGCGTAACAAGGCTGTCAAGTCCGAGCTCAAGACGCTGACCAAGCACGTGCAGTCCGCCGTCGCCGAGGGCGACGCCGAGAAGGCCCAGGCTGCCCTCAAGACCGTCACGAAGCGTCTCGACATGGCTGCCGCCAAGCATGTTATCCACAAGAACCAGGCTTCCAACCGCAAGTCCGGTCTTGCCAAGCTCGTGAACAGCATCAACGCCTAAGTTGTAAATTTCACACCACACAGATTACGCGCATAAATGGAGCCTGTTTTATGGAACAGGCTCCATTTTTTGTACCGCTCGGGTAAGATAGTCCGCATGAATACTTCAATTGACATTTCCCACATCCGCAACTTCTCAATCGTTGCGCACATTGATCATGGCAAGTCCACGATCAGCGACCGCATCCTCGAGCTCACCCATACCGTTGACGAACGCGACATGGAGTCGCAGCTGCTCGACACCATGGATATCGAGCGCGAGCGCGGCATCACGATCAAGTCCAATGCCGTCCGCGTTTCCTATGACGCCGACGATGGTGAGACATATCAGTTCAATCTGATCGATACGCCGGGCCACGTGGACTTTACCTATGAGGTATCGCGCTCGCTGGCCGCCTGCGAAGGCGCGGTGCTCGTCGTCGACGCCACCCAGGGTGTCGAGGCGCAGACCGTCTCCAACGCGACGCTCGCCATGAACGCCAATCTGGACATTGTGCCGGCCATCAACAAGATCGACCTTCCCTCGGCGCATCCCGACGAGGTTAAGACCGAGATCGAGGATGACCTGGCGATCCCTGCCGATGATGCCGTGTGCGTCTCGGGCAAGACCGGCGAGGGCATCCACGATCTGCTGGAGTCCATTGTCTTTTTGATCTCTCCGCCCAAGGGCGATGCGAACGCGCCGCTCAAGGCACTCATCCTGGATTCGTACTTCGACGAGTATCGTGGTGTCGTCGCCACGGTGCGCGTCTTTGACGGCTCTATCAAAAAGGGCGATACCCTGCTTATGATGCAGGTCAAGGGCGACTTTTTGGTCGACGGCGTGGGCGTCAAGCGTCCTGCCGAGACCCCGGTCGACGCGCTGACGGTCGGCGAGGTTGGCTATGTGGTCACGGGTCTGAAGGACCCCGAGGCTGTGCGCGTGGGCGATACCCTTACCTGGGCGTCGAACCCCTGCCCCGAGCCGCTTCCGGGTTACCGCGAGGCCAAGCCCATGGTCTACACGGGCCTGTTCCCGATCGACAACAAGGACTACGAGAACCTGCGCGACGCGCTCGATAAGCTGCACGTCAACGATCCGTCGTTGGTGTGGGAGCCCGAGACGTCGGTGGCGCTCGGCTTTGGCTTTCGCGTGGGCTTCCTGGGCCTGCTGCACATGGAAGTCGTCAAGGAACGCCTGGAGCGCGAGTTCAACCTGGACCTCATTGCCACGAGTCCCTCGGTCGACTATCACGTCTACAAGACCGACGGCGAAATGATCGATGTCCGCAGTCCGCAGGACCTTCCCGAGGCCACGCGCATCGAACGTATCGAGGAACCCTACCTCAAGGCAAAGATCATCTGTCCGCCTGAGTACACGGGTGCCGTCATGCAGCTCGCTATCGAGCACCGCGGCGTCACAACCGACATGATCCACCTGACGAGCAAATCGGTCGAGATGCGCTTCGATATGCCGCTCGCCGAGCTCATCTTGGACTTCTTTGACCAGCTCAAGAGCCGTACCAAGGGCTATGCTTCGCTCGATTACGAGTTCAACGAGTATCGTCCCTCCGAGCTCGTGAAGCTCGATATTTTGCTTTCGGGCGACGAGGTGGACGCGCTTTCGTTTATCGTCCATAAGGACAAGGCATATGGCCTGGCCCGTGGCCTGTGCGACAAGCTCAAGGAGATCATCCCGCGTCAGCTGTTCGAGGTGCCCATCCAGGGTGCTATCGGCAACAAGATCATCGCCCGTTCCACCGTCAAGGCGCGTCGCAAGGACGTTCTTGCCAAGTGCTACGGCGGCGATATCTCGCGTAAGCGCAAGCTGCTCGAGAAGCAGAAAGAGGGCAAGAAGCGTATGAAGGCCATCGGATCGGTCGAGGTCCCGCAGGAGGCCTTTATGGCGATCCTCAAGGTGGACGAGTAGGTCTATGGCTCTTTCCGAATATAGTCTGCGGCTGCTGGGCGCCTATGCCGAGCAGCCGTTCCTTATGGCTCCCATGGCGGGCGTGACCGACCCTGCCTATCGCATCATGTGTCGCCGCCGCGGTGCCAACCTTGCCTACAGCGAGATGGTGAGCGTGGCAGGCCTTGCCTATGCCAGTAATAAGACGTGGCGCCTGGTGCTACCGGCCGACGAGGAGCAGCAGGTTTGCGTGCAGCTCTTTGGCTCCAAGCCCGATCAGTTTGCGAGCGCCGTCGCCGCCGTCGAGGAGCGCGTTGGCGATCGCCTGTCGCTCATCGATATCAATATGGCATGTCCCGCCCGCAAGGTCGTTACCAAGGGCGAGGGTTCGGCGCTCATGCGCACGCCCGACCTGGCCGAGAAGATCGTCGAGGCCACGGTGGGCGCGGCGCACGTGCCCGTGACCGTCAAGATTCGCAAGGGCTTTTATGCCGAGGACCGCAATGCCGCGACATTTGCCCAGATGCTTGAGGGCGCAGGGGCTGCCGCAGTCGCCGTGCATGGTCGTTGCGCCACGCAGCTCTACACGGGCCAGGCCGATTGGTCGGTCGTCGATGAGGTTGCCGACGCTGTCGAGATTCCCGTGATTGGTTCGGGCGATGTGTTCTCGGCCGAGGACGCTGCTGAGCATCTGCACGGCTCGGGTGCCAGCGCGGTGTTTATCGCGCGCGGCATCTACGGCAATCCGTGGGTGTTCGGCGATGCTCGCGCCCTTGCGCTCGATGGCACGCCGGTTCCTTCTCGCTCCTCGGTCGAGCGCCTGGAGGCTCTGCGTGAGCACCTGACGTTGACGCACGAGCTTCTGCCGCTCATGTCGCGTGCTCGCACGTACGCAAGCTGGTACTTAAAGGGCATGCCCCATGCCGCCGCCTGGCGCGCTCAGGTGGTGCGTTGCTCTACGTACGAGGAGTTCATGTCGCTGGTCGATGATATCGAGCGCGATGTGGTGGCCTGCGAGGCCGCGCTTGCCGCCGGTGAGTCGGTGCCCGCTCATCCGCTGGAGGCTTAAGGGTGGCCGTTACCGCGCTGTACGTGCACGTGCCGTTTTGCGCTCAAAAATGCCGCTATTGCGACTTTGACTCGCGCAGCTTTGCTCTGTGTGATTTGGATGCTGCGCTCGATTCCTATTTTGAGCAGCTGTATGCGCGCCTCGATTCCTTTGGCGACGCCGGGGCGCTTGCGCAGGTCCGCACGGTCTATATTGGCGGCGGCACGCCCTCACTGGCTGGGGAGCGCCTGGTGAAACTTGCCCGTCGTATCTCCATGTGGTGCAAGCCCGTTGAATTTACTTGCGAAGCCAATCCTGAGTCGCTGACCGTCGAGCTCGCCACCGCGCTTGCCGAGGCGGGTGTCACGCGCATCTCTCTGGGCGTGCAAACCCTCGACAATACCGAGCTGGCTGCTATTGGCCGCATTCACGATGCTAATCGGGCACTTGCGGCTATCGCGACGGTGAAGGAAGTTGGCCTCGATGTGTCGTGCGACCTGATGTGCGGCCTTCCCGGGCAGACGGCCGCAAGCTGGCGGAGCACGCTCGATGGCGTGCTGGCGGCGGCGCCGCATCATGTGTCGGTCTACCCGCTCACGCTCGAGGAGGGCACGCCACTCTATCGCATGGCGTGCCGTGACGAGTCGCTCGAGCCTGATGAGGATTTTCAGGCCGCCTGCATGGATGTGGCACGCGAGCTCCTGGGTGCCGCCGGCTATCACCCGTATGAGGTGGCAAGCTACGCGCTCGACGGCCATGAGTGCGCCCATAACATTGCCTACTGGACCGGACGGGGCTACCTGGGCCTGGGTCGTTCTGCCGCGGGCATGCTCGACGACGAAGATTTCGACCGTCTTGCAGGTTTGTTCCCCGGCGTGTCTTCTCGAGGCGATGCGTACCGCGTGCGTCTGGTGCAACGTGACGATGACGCGACGGCGTTCGAGGCCGAATATCTGTCGCAGCGTGAGGCTGTCGCCGAAGACTTGATGCTCGCTTGTCGCATGACGCGCGGTGTTGCGTCCGACCTGTTGGCTCGTGCAGCTTGCGTCATCCCAACGGGCGAGCTGGCAGCTGCCTGCGATCGCGCGCTCGAATTGGGTCTTGCCACTTGGGTGCCCGAGACGCTCTGGGGTCATGAGGGACCCTTCACTACGGCAGATGTCGTCGCGGGCCATGTTCGAGCTCGTCTGGCGCCGACCCATCTGGGCTGGCTCGATGGAAATGTTCTGTTCGAGCTGTTTTGGGATCTAGCTTAGGCCGCTCGGGTAGAATTACCGGAATATATACGCTGCTGTGAGCAGGAGGTTGCCGCGCATGGCGACGATGAACGAAAAAGATTACTACGAGATTCTGGGTGTCTCCAAGGACGCCACCTCGCGTGATATTCAAAAGGCCTTCCAGCAAAAGGCCCGTAAGCTCCATCCGGACGTCAATAAAGAGCCGGATGCCGAGGAAAAGTTTAAAGAGGTTTCCGAGGCCTACGCCGTACTTTCGGATGAGCAAAAACGTGCGCGCTACGACGCCATGCGTTCTGGCAATCCCTTTGCCGGTGCTCCTACGGCTTCGCCCTATGGTGGCGGCTACGCCGGCAGCACGGGCTATGGCAATCCCTTTGAGGGCGGATTTCCCTTTGGTGGCGCCTGGGGCCAGCAGCGTCGCGGCCAGGCTGCCTACAATCCCGAGAACGGCGCCAACGTGGTCGTCGATATCAAACTCGACGCCAAGGAGGCCAAGGGCGGTGCCCGCAAGACCGTCCGCTACACGCGCTTCGATACCTGTAGCAACTGCGGCGGCTCGGGCTCCGTTTCGTCTGAGCATGCCCATACCTGCCCGAGCTGCGGTGGCCGCGGCCACATCGACGTCGACCTGTCCTTCCTGTTTGGTGCGGGCACGTTCCAGTCGGTCTGCCCCGAGTGCGGCGGTTCCGGTAAGGTCGTGGCCGACCCCTGCCCCGATTGCGGTGGCAGCGGGCGAACCCGTGTGACCTCCGAGCAGACGATTGAGTTTCCTGCCGGCACGCACGATGGCGACGAGGTCCGCATTAGCGGCATGGGCCATGCTGGCACTAACGGTGCCGCGGGCGGCGACCTGGTCGGCCGCGCCCATGTTGAGGCCGAGCGCTTGGAAGGCAAAGCTCGTACTGGCTTTTACCTGATGGGCATTGTGGCGCCGTTTTTGGTGCTGTCGGCCATCTCGGGAGTGTTCTCGGCCTTTGCCGTGATGTGCTTTATTCCGTTTACCATGGGCCTGTTCATGGTGCTTTCGGACGGTGTGCTTCATCGCAGCCTGCTGTGGTGGAAGCGCGGTGCGATGCAGTTTGCCAACGGTTTTGCCAACGGCTTCATGTTCGCGCTCGTGTCGGTTTGGTTCGCGAGCTGCTCGCAACGGGCCATGCTTTCGCCGTATCAAATGCAATAACATCAAACCCTTTGTTTGCGGTCGGCCCAGCTTGGGTATAGGACGCACTGTGACAATAATGAAAGTCGGAAGGATTCGGTCGTGTCGGAAAATAGGGATTACTACGAGGTGCTTGGCGTCGACAGGGATGCCGACGCGCGGACGATTAAGCGTGCGTTTTTAAAGAAGGCCCGTACCGTACATCCGGATGTTTCGGACGATCCCGAGGCCGAGGCCAAGTTCAAGGAGCTCAACGAGGCCTATTCCGTTCTTTCCGATGATCAGAAGCGTGCTAACTACGACCGTTACGGCACTGCCGACGGTCCTGGTGGTTCGGGCTATGTCGACATCAACGATATCTTTGGTGGCATGGGCATGGACGACCTGTTCTCGTCGTTCTTTGGCGGTGGCGCCGGTGGTGGCGCCCGCAGCCGTCGTGAGCGTCGTCGCGGACGTGACATGGCCATCTCGCTTTCGGTGACGCTCGAGGAGGCGGCACTCGGCTGCAAAAAGACTATCAGCTATGATCGCCTTGCTCCTTGCGAGGACTGCAACGGTACCGGTAGGGCCGAGGGTGCACAGGAAAAGCAGTGCAGTCGCTGCCACGGTACGGGCTACGTTACGACGGTTCAGCGATCGTTTTTGGGCCAGGTTCAGTCTTCCTCGCCTTGCCCCGACTGCCATGGCGAGGGCACGGTTATCGACCATCCCTGCGAGACCTGCGACGGTCAGGGCCGCACGCCTTCGCACGAAAAGATCGACATCGATATTCCCGCCGGCGTTTCGACCGGTCGCCAGCTGCGTGTGAGCGGCTTTGGCGAGGCCGGCCTTCGCGGCGAGCCTTCTGGCGACCTGATTGTCAACGTGCGCGTTGCCGACCATGAGCGCTTTAAGCGCAACGGTGACGACCTGTACCTGGTGAGCGATATCTCGATTGCGCAGGCTGCGCTCGGCTGCGAGATCGAGGTCGAGGGCATTATGCCCGACGAGGTCGTTAAGGTGACGGTTCCCGCCGGCGCCCAGTACGGCGACACCGTGAGCGTCAATAATTACGGCATGCCGCGCATTGGCGGTGGCGGTTCGCGTGGCCGCCTGATCGTGCAACTGCGCGTGGTCGTTCCCACCAATCTTTCCAATAAGCAACGCGAGCTGCTCCGTGCTTTTGCCGATGAGATGGGCGATGACGTCGCTTCCGGTAAGAAGTCGGTGACCGACCGTATCAAGAGTGCCCTCGACGATATCCTCGATTAAGGAGCCCGCGTGCTCGCACCCCATATTTCCGTCGTCAACCTCGGCTGCCGTGTCAACCGGGTTGAGTCCGACCGTATCACTGCCGATCTTATGCGCCTGGGCTTTGCTATTGTGGAGCCCCAGGATGCCGATTTGATCGTCATTAACACCTGTGCCGTTACGGGCGAGGCTGAGGCCAAGACCCGTAAGGCCGTCCGTCATGCGCTGGCCCATCCAAATGAGCCCTATGTGCTCGTGACCGGTTGCGTGGTCAATTTGCATCCCGAGGAGCTGTTGGAGCTTTCGGATCGCGTGATCGCCGAGCCGTCCAAGATCGATGTCGCCGAACGTGTCTGCGAGGTGCTGGGCGTTGAGTCCGATAGCGTTCCCGCCTGCAGCGATGGCGAGGTGGTCGATGCGCTCGGTCGCTCTCGCCTGGGCGTGAAGATCCAGGACGGCTGCAACCATCGCTGTACCTATTGCATTGTGTGGAAGGCGCGCGGCTCCGAGCGCTCCGTGCCCGTCGAGTCCGTGCTTGAGCAAGTTCGCGAGGCCCAGGAGGCCGGCGTGCCCGAGGTGGTGCTGACCGGTGTGAACCTGGGTGCCTACGATGGCAAGAGCGCGACCGACGAGCATGTCGAAATCGATGAGCTGCTCGAGGCCATCATGGAGCGCACGACTATTGCGCATGTGCGCATTTCCTCGGTCGAGCCCATGGATATCTCTGAGCGCCTGCTTAAGGTTATGGCGCGCTATCCGCAGCGTATCGCCCCGTTTTTGCACCTGCCCGTGCAGTCCGGCTGTACGGCGACCTTGCATCGCATGGGTCGTCCCTATAGTGCGGAGGCCTTTGAGGACACGGTGCGTATGATTCGCGCCAACTTGCCCCAGGCGTCTCTTTCGTGCGATGTCATCGTCGGTTTTCCTGGTGAGACGGACGAGGAGTTCGAGGAGTCGCTGGCGCTGTGCCGCCGTGTGGGTTTCTCGCGTATGCACGTGTTCCGCTATAGCAAGCGTCCCGGTACCCTTGCTGCCGACATGCCCGACCAGGTGCCGCCCGAGGTTATGGCCGAGCGCAGCCGTCGTATGCGAGACACGGCGCAGGAGCTCGCTATTGCCGATGCTCGTCGTCGCGTGGGCACTGTCGAGCGTGCCGTGCTCGAGTATGGTGACAGCCTGACGCTCGGTTCGTTCCATCATGCCCGTCTTGACGATACCTGTGGACTTACAGCCCCGTGCCTGCTCGATGTTGCTATCATCGGAGTCGATGATTCCGGCTTGGTCCATGTGCGCAGGGAGGTCCATGGAAGCCTCGAAGATTAGACTTACCGTTCCCGAGGGAATTGATCCCTCGTGCGTTTTGGGCGCAGGCGACGGCGTCCTTCGTGCACTCGAGAGCTTGGTTCGCGCCCATGTGGTCGCCCGTGGCGATAGCATCGCCGTGAGCGGTGACCCGAACGAGGTCGAACTCGTGGCTCGCTTTTTCGAACATGCTTTTCGCGAGGCGGCGGCCGGTCGTACCCTGTCTGCCGACGATGTCTCTCGCTGCCTGGCCGTCTTGCGCGATGGTGAGCACGAGGCTACGTCGCTTCGCGATGACGTGCTGCTTTCGTATCGCGGTCGCGTCATTCGCCCCAAGACGCTCGGGCAAAAGCGCTATGTGGATGCCATTCGCTCGCATACCATCACCTTTGGCTTGGGTCCTGCCGGTACCGGTAAGACCTATCTGGCCATGGCGCTCGCCGTTGCCGCGCTCAAGCGCCATGAGGTGGGCCGTTTGATCTTGACGCGTCCTGTTGTCGAGGCGGGGGAGAACCTGGGCTTTTTGCCTGGCACCCTCGAGGAAAAGATCGATCCGTACATGCGTCCGCTCTACGACGCCCTTTTTGACATGATGGATCGCGAGCGCACCGATGAGCTTATGGAGCGCGGCGTGATCGAGATCGCCCCGCTTGCCTATATGCGCGGTCGTACGCTGAGCGATGCTTTCGTGGTGCTCGACGAGGCGCAAAATACTACGCCCGAGCAGATGAAGATGTTCCTGACACGCCTTGGATTCAACTCCAAGTTCGTGATTACCGGCGACCTCAGCCAGCGCGACCTGGTGGGTCGTCGTGGTGGCTTGGCGGATGTTGAGAAGATTTTGGGTCGTGTCGACGATGTGGCGTTTGCACACCTGGAGCGCGCCGACGTGGTGCGCCATGCCCTAGTGGGTCGTATCGTTGAGGCATATGATGCTTATGATGACGTGCGCGAGCAGCGCTCGCGCGACCGAAAGGAGTCCCGTTGAGTGTATTGATCAGCAACGATGCCGAGCTCGATACGCTGCTCGACGCGCAGGAGGTGGAGCACATCTGCGAGGTTGTGCTTGCCGCCGAGGGCGTTGAACGTGAAGTCGAGATTTCCCTTTCGTATGTCGACGAGGACGAGATGCACGAGCTCAACCACGAGTGGCGCGGTATCGACCGCACCACCGATGTGCTCTCGTTTGAATGCGACTCGGCCTTTGACGAGGACATTCCCACCGACGAGACGCTCGAGCTCGGCGATATTATCCTGGCGCCGCAGGTTATTGCCCGCCAGGCCCCCGGCTTTGGCAATAGTCCTGCCGACGAATGTCGCCTGATGCTCGTGCATGGCATGCTGCACCTGCTGGGGTATGACCATATCGAGGACGACGAGGCCGAGGTTATGGAGGCCCGCGAGGATTCCATCCTGCGCGATCTGGCGCTCGAGCGCGGCGAGGACCCCAAGCTTGTCCACGTCGGCCCTATCACCAACCACGCCCACGACTAGGAGCCGTCTATGATTCCCGGATCGAACAAGGACCATCCGTCCTTTTTAAAGTCGTTCTCATACGCCATGGAGGGCTTCGTTACCGCCGTCAAGACCGAGCGCAATATCAAGGTTATGCTCGTGGCGGGCGTGTTCACCGTCATCGCCGGCTGCATCGTGGGGCTCGATATTGCCGAGTGGGCTACGGTCATCATCTGCTGCGGCCTGGTGATTCACGGCGAGTTGTGCAATACCGCCATGGAGGCGATTGTCGACCTGGCGACCCAGGAGCTGCATCCGCTGGCCAAGCGCGCGAAGGATATCGCCGCTGCCTCTGTGTACGTTCTTTCCATTACCGCCGCGATCGTGGGCTTGCTTGTCTTTGCCCACGCGCTCGACCTTATTTAGAAAGGGATTCCCATGTCCGACAATATGCAGCCTACCGATGAGGTTTTGGATGACGAGGTCCTAGATGAGGCTGAAGGTGCCGATACGTTTGACGAGGTCGAGGAGTTCGACCCGTTTGAGGGTTTGAGCGACGAGGAACTCGATGCCCTGTGCGACGAGGATGAGAGCCTCGCGGGTTTTGGCGACGTGGAACCCGGTTTCCGCAGCGGCTTTGTGGCCCTGGTCGGTCGCCCCAACGCCGGCAAGTCCACGCTGCTCAACGCTTGTTACGGCAAGAAGGTCGCCATCACCTCTCCGGTGGCCCAGACGACCCGCCGCCGTATGCGCGCCGTCGTCAACCGCCCCGGCTACCAGCTGGTCTTTGTCGATACCCCGGGTATCCACAAGCCCAAGGACGGTCTAGGGTCCGAGCTGAACAAGAGCGCGCTGTTCGAGCTGAACGATGTCGATGTTGTCGCGTTTTTGATTGATGCCACCAAACCGATCGGCAGGGGAGACGCCTGGGTTGCCGAGCGTGTCAAGAATGCCCGTTCCAAGAAGGTCCTGGTGCTCACCAAGGCCGATGAAGCCGACCCCGCACAGGTCATGGAGCAGCTTAAGGCCGCCCACGAGCTTATGGAATATGACGACGAGATCGTGACGTCGTCGGTCAAGAACTTTAACGTCGATGCCTTCATCGAGACCGTTGCGCACTTTTTGCCCGAGGGTCCGCGTTGGTTCCCCGAGGACATGGGTACCGACGCTTCCGACGAGACGCTCGTTGCCGAGTTTGTGCGCGAAAAGGTCTTGCGCCGCACCCGTGATGAGATTCCGCACTCCGTTGGCGTTATTTGCGATGCGCTCGAGCAGACCAAGAAGGTGCTGCGTGTGCACGCCACCATTTATGTCGAGCGTGAGGGCCAAAAGGGCATCATCATCGGCAAGGGCGGCGAGATGATCAAACATATCGGTATCGACGCCCGTCGCGATCTTGAGCGCATCTTTGGCACGCAGGTCTTTTTGGAGTTGGACGTGAAGGTCAAGGCCGGTTGGCGCGACGACGAGGCTCAGATTCGCCGTTTTGGCTACAACGCCGAGGACTAAGGACGCGCAGCGCGCATGGCAGGCTCCCGGACATATCGCACGAAGGTGCTCGTGCTCGACAAGACCAAGCTCAAAGAGACCGATCTGATTCTGACGATGCTTGACGAGCGGGGTCGTCAGGTTCGTGCCGTGGCAAAGGGGGCCCGCAAACCCGGTGGGCGCTTGGCGGCGCGCTGCGAATTATTCTGTACCGTCGATATGCTGCTCGCACATGGACGCTCGCTCGACGTTGTTTCTCAGGCCGAGCTTTTGGAAGCGCCGGTTGGCGCCGCGCCCGATTACGAGACGACCTGCGCCGCAAGCGCGATTGCCGAGGTCGCGCGCGTGTGCTCATTCGAGGACGCCGAGGACCCGTTTACCTTTGCCATCACGCAGCGGGCGCTCACGCTTGTCGGCTGTGGGCTCGACTCGGCACATATGGACCTGCTCGTGGCGGCCTTTGTCTTTAAACTTCTGTCGCACGTGGGCTATCGACCCGATTTTTCGGCCTGCGTGCTGTGCGGAGACCCCATGCTGTCGTACTTTTCGCCCCAGGCGGGCGGGCTCATGTGCGGTTCGTGCGCGTCGAGCGTTCCGGGTGCCGAGCTGGTTTCGACCGGTGAGGTCGAGTGGCTGCGCGCCCTCATGTCCATGACCTTCGATGCACTCATGGTCGAGCGAATCGACCCGCATACGGCGGCGTTCTTGCTCGGGCTTTCGCATGTGTGGGCTGCGACGCACACCGACCAGCGCCTCCGTGCGTTGGAATTCATGTTGGGTCGGTGATGATGCGCATGGGCGGTCTGCTTGTGGTAACATACCGACCTGTTGGTACCTCGACCTTGGATGCTCGCTCCACCGACGGCTTCCCAGTCCGAGGCGAATAGTGTCGCCCGCGGGCGACAAGAAACGAAAGGTGAAACAATGACTGTTTCCAAAGAGCGCAAGGCTGAGCTGACTGCCCAGTTCGGTAACACCCCGGTCGACACCGGCAACCCCAAGGTTCAGGTCGCCATCCTGTCCGAGCGCATCAAGGAGCTGACCGAGCACATGAAGTCCCACCAGAAGGACTTCCACACCCGTCGTGGCCTGCTCATGCTCGTCGGCCGTCGTCGTCGTCTTCTCTCCTACATCAAGAAGAACGACATCGTCGAGTACCGTGAGCTCATCAAGGCTCTGGGCATCCGCGACAACATCCAGTAAGGATTTGTACATGCTAAGAGCGTCCTGCGCAGCGGGGCGCTCTTTTTGTGTAAGGGCGCGAACAATCACGCTCTGAAGCGTGGCGGGGGCAGGGGGCCCGCGTCACATGAGAAGCCCACAGGCAAGGGGCCTGTGGGGTAAAGGAGAACAATGACACTCGTATCCAAGACCTTTGAGCTGTACGGCAAGACCTACACCTTTGAGTCCGGCGAGCTTGCCAAGCAGGCCACCGGCGCCTGCCTGGTCAAGCAGGGCGACACCACGATGCTCGACACCGTGGTTGTCTCCAAGGAGCGCAAGAACTACGACTTCTTCCCGCTGACCGTCGACTTCAACGAGAAGATGTACGCAGCCGGCCGCATCCCGGGTGGTTACCTCAAGCGTGAGGGCCGTCCCAGCGAGAAGGCCACGCTCACCGCGCGCATGATTGACCGTCCGATTCGCCCGAGCTTCCCGGACGGCTTCCGCAACGAGGTGCACATTGTCGCCACCTCGCTCGTCGCCGACCAGGTCAACCCCTTCGACGTCATCAACGTCATGGGTGCCTCCCTGGCCATGACGCTCGGCGGCGTGCCCTTCGAGGGCCCGCTTGCCTGCGTGCGCATCGGCCGCAACGTGGAGACCGGCGAGTTTATCGTTAACCCCACCTATGAGGAGCGCGAGAACTCCGATCTGGACCTGGAGCTGGGCGGCTCTGCCGACTTCATCTCGATGGTCGAGGCCGGCGCCGAGGAGATCTCCGAGGACGACATGCTCGCCGCCATGAAGTTTGGCCAGGAGGCCCTTGCTGCCTTCTGCCAGGCTCAGGACGAGTTTGTCGCCGAGTGGGAGCAGGTCAACGGCGCCATCGTCAAGAAGGAGTACCCGCTCGACCAGCCCGTCGAGGAGGTCCAGGAGCGCATCTTCGCCCACTACGACGAGATGGCAGCCGCCCTTCGCGACGCCGACAAGCTCTCCCGTATCGGCAAGGTCGAGGCTCTGAAGGAGTCCATCCGTGCCGAGTTCACCGAGGAGGAGCAGGCCGCTTGGGAGCGCGAGATCCCCGTGGCGCTCAAGAAGCTCGAGAAGAAAGCTATGCGCACCATGGTCGTCGAGACCGGCGAGCGCGTCGACGGCCGTGCCGCCGATGAGATTCGCCCCATCATGGTGAAGGATAACTACCTGCCGCTCGTTCACGGCTCCGGTCTGTTCCAGCGTGGCCAGACCCAGGTGCTTTCCGTCCTGTCGCTCGGTATGCTCAACGAGGGCCAGCGTCTGGATACCATCGAGCCCACCGAGGGCAAGCGCTATATGCACCACTACAACTTCCCGCCGTTCTGCACCGGCGAGACCGGTCGCATGGGCAGCCCCAAGCGCCGCGAGATCGGCCACGGCAACCTGGCCGAGCGCGCTCTGCTTCCGGTGCTTCCCGACGAGAACGAGTTCCCCTACGCCATCCGCGTGGTCTCCGAGGTCATGGAGTCCAACGGCTCCTCTTCGATGGCTTCGACCTGCGGCTCCACGCTCGCCCTTATGGACGGCGGCGTGCCCATTAAACGCCCGGTCTCCGGTATCGCCATGGGCCTGATCCAGGAGGAGGGCAAGACCGTGGTCCTGTCCGACATCCAGGGTCTCGAGGACTTCCTTGGCGACATGGACTTTAAGGTCACCGGCACCACCGAGGGCATTACCGCTCTGCAGATGGACAACAAGGCCACCGGCCTTACCTTCGACATCCTGGCCCGCGCCCTGCAGCAGGCCAAGGAGGGCCGCGCCTTCATCCTGCAGAAGATGCTCGATGTGATCCCCGAGCCGCGCCACACCACGCGCAGCACCGCTCCGCGTATCGTCTCCATCCAGGTTCCGACCGATAAGATCCGTGACGTCATCGGTTCCGGCGGCAAGGTCATCCGCGGCATCCAGGACGAGACCGGTGCTTCGGTCGACATCCAGGAGGACGGCACCGTCTTTGTCGGCGGCACTGGCGAGTCTGTTGACCAGGCCGTCGAGCGCATTAAGCTCATCATCAAGGTTCCCGAGCCGGGCGAGGAGTACACCGGTCGCGTGGTCTCCATTCAGCCCTTCGGCGCCTTCGTGAATCTGCTGCCCGGTAAGGACGGCCTGCTGCACATCTCCCGCGTCGCCAAGGGCCGCGTGGAGAAGGTCGAGGACGTCCTCAACGTGGGCGATGAGGTCAAGGTCGTCGTTATCGAGGTCGACGATCGCGGCAAGATTTCGCTCGATCGTCTCGACAAGCCCGAGGCCCCGGCTCGCGCCGAGGGTGCCACCGAGGGCGATGGCGAGCACTTCCAGCGCCGTGAGCGTCCTCGTCGCGAGCGCTCCGAGCGCAACGACCGTCCGCGCCGTCCCGGCGACAACGGAGGTCGCAAGCCCCGCCGCCACCACGACGCCGAGTAACAGCCGCACATACACTGCTCAATAAGGGCGACTCCGGACAGGGGTCGCCCTTTTGCTATTCCCGGCGGGGTCCGCGGGTAAAGTTTCCTGCTCTACAGTCCTGCTCGCACGGAGAGCACATTAAGTGCTCTCCGGCTCGTGCGGAACTCGCGATAAACTTTACCCGCGGCCCCCGCCGGGAATAGCAAAAGGGCTGGTGGTTGCGGGCTGCGATTTTGTCAGACAGTCTATTCACTTATCTGAATTCAGATCTTTAGATAATCGCATGTGCGGCATTGACCCAGATAAACCGACCAAAATAAACCTGTCCCTTTTTGGCAGGTCTGTGGCCATCGGGGGCCGGGGCGGGTTAAGTTTGTCGCGAGTTCCGCACGCAAAGGAAAGCACTTAATGTGCTTTCCGTCTTGCGCAGGACTGTAGAGCAGCAAACTTAACCCGCCCCGGCCCCCGATGGCCACAGACCGGCGGGGTAGACCGGTTAGATGGGTCTTTGATGCATGGGTGGTCTGTTGGTGGGCAAATGGGTATCATACTGTGGTTATTGCATCGACTCTGTGATGCATGTTTGTACGTTCCCGACGGTCGGTTTGCCAGAAGCGCCCCGTCGGTTGTTTCAGACCCGTTTCGAAGAAAGGAAACAACACTCACCTATGGCAGCTAAAAAATCATCTCCCTTGAAGATCATCCCGCTCGGCGGCCTTGATGGCATCGGCAAGAACATGACGGTCTTCGAGTGCGGCGACGACATGGTGCTCGTCGACGCCGGCCTCATGTTCCCGGATGACTCCCAGCCCGGTATCGACCTGGTGCTTCCCGACTACACCTATGTTCTGGAGAACGAGGAGAAGCTCCGCGGTATCATCGTCACTCACGGCCACGAGGACCACACCGGTTCGCTTCCGTACCTGCTGCAGGACCTCAACAACAAGGTGCCCATCTTCTCGAGCAAGCTGACGCTCGGTTTTATCGAGGGCAAGCTCTCCGAGTTCCGCATCCGCGCGCCTAAGTTCCGCGAGGTCAAGGGCGGCAGCCATGTCAACCTCGGCGGCATCTCGCTCGACTTCTTCTCGATGACGCACTCCATCCCCGGCGCTCTGGGCGTGTTCATCCGCACCAATCAGGGCACCGTTATGCACACCGGCGACTTTAAGCTCGACCAGACGCCCATCGATGGCGTCACGCCCGACTATGCCGCTATCAGCCGCTTTGCCAAGCAGGGCATCGACCTGCTGCTTTCCGACTCCACCAATGCCACGGTTCCCGGCTTTACCAAGTCCGAGGCCGAGGTTGGTCCCAACCTGCTGCACGCCATCAAGAACGCCCCGGGTCGCGTGTTCGTCGCATCGTTCTCGAGCCACATCCATCGTTTGCAGCAGATCTGCGATGCCGCCCGCAAGTGCGGCCGTAAGGTCGTTGTGACCGGTCGCTCCATGCTCACGAACACCCGCGTGGCGCGCGAGCTCGGTTATCTCAACATCGATGATGCCGATATCATCGATGCCTTCGATATTGATAACCTGCCTGACGACAAGATCGTCGTCATGTGCACTGGTTCGCAGGGCGAGCCGCTGTCGGCCCTGTCCCGCATGGCCAATGGCGAGCACAAGACGCTCTCCATCCACGAGGGCGATACCGTTATCCTCTCGGCAACTCCCGTTCCTGGCAACGAGAAGGCCGTCCAGCAGGTCGTCAACAGCCTGGCCAAGCTCGGCTGCGACGTGTGGGATAAGAACCGCGCTCTCGTCCACGTCTCGGGTCACGGTAGCCAGGAGGAGCTCAAGCTCCTGATGGCCATGGCCAAGCCCACCTACTTCATGCCGGTTCACGGCGAGGCCGTGCACCTGCGCGCCCATGCCCAGCTTGCCCGCAAGATGGGCCTCAAGGACGATCATATCTTTATCCTCGATAACGGTGACACGCTCGAGATGCGTGGCGGCATCGTCAAGCGCGGCACTCCGGTCGAGTCCGGCGTCGTCTACGTCGACGGCCTGCGCATCGGCGATACCGACCCCATCGTCCTGCGCGATCGTCAGAAGCTCGCCAACGACGGTATGGTTACGGCTGTCGCCATCGTCTCGCTTAAGCACAAGAAGATCGAGGCCATCGAGTTCTCGGGCCGCGGTGTTTCGTTTGCCATCGACGACCAGTTCTCCGAGGATGCCTCCGCGTCCATCATGAAGACGATCGAGAAGGGCAAGTTCAGCTTCACCAGCAGCGGTTCCGACGCCATTCGCAAGGCCGTGCGCGACTCGCTCTCCAACTTTATCTGGAGCCGTACGCGCACTCGCCCGATGATCATCCCGGTCGTCATGGAGGTTTAGTTTGGCGCGCGGATCTGCACAAAACGCCAAAGGCAATAAGGCCAACAACCAGCCGGCATCTGCTAAGGGTGCCGGTTCCCATCTTCGTGCCAATAAGGGTCACGAGGATGAGTTCGACGATTTCGAACCCTTGGTCGAGCCTTCGGCCAATCGCGATATCGCCGGCGTGGTCATTGCCGTTTTGGCGATCGCTTCCTTCATTGCCGTGATCTCACCGGCAACAGCGCCCGTGACGGCTGCTGTTGCCGGGTTCTATCACCTGGGCTTTGGCCTGGGCGCCTACGTACTGCCGATCGTCATCTTGCTGTTTGCCGCCACGCTCTTTTTGGGTGAGGACTCGCCGCTCAACGTGCGCTCTGTTGCGGGCGGTGCCGTGGTCTTTATCGCCGTCGTCTCCATTCTTTCGCTGATGGTGCCGGGCACGAGTGGCTCGTGTGACCTCATGTTCACGCCGCAAAATCTGTCCGCCTCGGGTGGCTACATTGGTGCGTTTATTGCGAGTGCGCTGCAGAATGCCCTGGGTAAGCCTATCGCGATGGTGGTCCTGTTGGGTTTGGCCGTCGTTGGTTTTGTCATCATTGGCTTTTCGGTGGGCGGTGTGCTGCGCTCCGCCCGTGACCGTGCGGCCGATTTTGCCGAGCGCCGCCGCGCCGATGTCAACGCCAGCCCGTGGGGTGACGACGAGGCCCTTTCGGTTCCCGGTGTCGCCCGCCCGCACCTGAGCATTCTGCGCCAAAAGGGTACTGACACTGCGGTGACCACGGTCATAGGTGACGATGTCGACCCGGTTTTGGATGACGACGAGGACGAGGATCCGTTTGTCGATGTGTCCGAGGCTGTGGAGGCCGAGCGCGCCAAGACGACGCTGCTGCCGCGCCGTCACGCCAAGAAGGGCAAGGCCGTGCCTAAGCTCAATACAAGCGAGCCGGATCCCTCTTGGTCCGATAGCGAAATCGAACTCACCGAAGGCGATGACGAGGACGACGAGGCTCCACTCGAGTCCGCCAAGACAACCTTGCTGCCGCGTCGCCGTGCCAATGCGGGACAGGTCACTGGACAGTTTTCGATGGAAGACGACCCGGACAAGGCCGACGAGTCCGAGCCGCCGTTTGCCGTGAATCCCGTTTCGGCTGCTCCGCAGATTCCTGATTTCCTTAAGCATCCCAAGGTTGTCGACGCGTCTGTTGCGAGCGCTACCGATGCTCCGGCAGCCAGCGATGGGGGAGCGGACCGCGCTTCCGCGGATGCCGAGAGCGAAGAAGAGGACGGCCTCAAGCTACCTCCGCTCGAGATTCTGCACGCCAACCCGCAGTCGGCTTCTGCGGCGTCTTCGGACAAGGAGCTGGAGCAGACCGCCGAATCGCTGCAGTCGACGCTGCTGGAGTTTGGTCGAAGCGCCCGCGTGGTCGGCTGGATTGCCGGCCCCACGGTGACGACCTTTAAGCTGCAGCCCGGAGAGGGCGAGCGCGTGAGCAAGATCTCGAGCCTCGAGGACGATATCGCGTTATCGCTTGCTGCCCAGTCGGTGCGTATCTTTGCTCCGATTCCCGGTACTTCGCTCGTCGGTATCGAGATTCCCAACCGCAAACGCCAAAACGTCAATCTGGGCGATGTGCTGCCCTATGTGAAGGGCGGTCCGCTCGAGCTGGCCATCGGTCGCGATGCCGAGGGCACGCCGGTCGTTGCCGACCTCGCCAAGATGCCCCACCTGCTGATCGCCGGTACCACCGGATCCGGTAAGTCAGTTATGATTAACTCCATTATCACGACCCTGCTCATGCGCGCGCTTCCCGAGGACGTTCGCCTGATCATGGTCGACCCCAAGCGCGTCGAGCTCGCAGGCTATAACGGTCTGCCGCATCTTTACGTGCCCGTAGTGACCGAGCCTAAGCAGGCCGCGAGCGCTCTGCAGTGGGCGGTGTCCGAGATGGAGCGTCGCCTGAAGGTCTTCGAGCGGCTCAACGTGCGCAAGATCTCGACCTACAACGAAAAGCAGGCAACCGGCGAGTTTGAGCATTACGACAACCCGCCGCAAAAGATGCCCTACCTGGTCATTATTATCGACGAGCTCTCGGACCTGATGATGGTTGCCGGCAAGGACGTCGAGGCGTCGATTGTGCGTATCGCCCAGCTGGGCCGTGCCGCCGGTATCCACCTTATCGTGGCGACTCAGCGCCCCAGCTCCAACGTGGTGACAGGCCTCATCAAGGCCAACATCACCAACCGCATCGCCTTTAACGTCGCCACGGGCATCGATTCGCGCGTCATCATCGACCAGATGGGTGCCGAAAAACTCACCGGTTTGGGCGACATGCTGTTCTCCAAGGTCGACTGGGGTAAGCCTCGCCGTATCCAGGGCTGCTTTGTCTCGGATGACGAAATCAACGAGATTGTCGAGTTCGTCAAGTCGCAGAGCGAGCCCGACTACCACGAGGAGATTCTGTCTGCCGTGGCCCCCGCTTCCATGTCCATGGCGGGTGGCGGCGGCATTGTCCGCACCGGAGTCGCCGAGCCGCAAGACGATGATCCGCTCATTTGGGAAGCCGCCCATATTGTGGTGGAATCGCAGCTTGGCTCCACATCTGGCCTGCAACGTCGTCTGAAGGTTGGCTATGCGCGTGCCGGGCGTATTATGGACATGCTGGAAGAAAAGGGTGTCGTCGGCCCGCCCGACGGTTCCAAGCCGCGCGAGGTCCTGTTGGACGAGGAGGGGCTTGCCGCGCTGGAATCTGTCGACGCCGAGATGGCACGTGAAGATCGTGAGTTTGGAGGATTCTGATGGCTGCACGCTTTGGTGACATGCTGCTCGAGCAGCGTCGCCGAATGGGCCTTTCCATTCAGCAGGTCGCCAACACCATCAAAATCAGACCGCAGATCATCGAGTTTTTCGAGACCGGTAACTTTGCCTCGATGCCGCCGCGCGGCTATGCGCAGGGCATGATTTCGAGCTATGCACGCTTTTTGGGCCTCAATCCGCGCGAGGTCGTCAATGCCTACTTTGACGAGCTGATGGCATACGAGCGCGAGACGTCGCAGCAGGGCGGTCGTTTTCAGGACGCCGCCGGCTATGTCAATTCGCGTTCCTCGGTGGATAACGGGCGCTTTCTGATGGTTCAGGGCGGTCGCTCAACGCGTTATGGTCAGCGTCCGCAGCAGGCTGGCTATATTACCGAGACGGGCTCGAGCGAGGAGATTCGTTCCCAGCGCGACCGTTTTCGCAGCACGCCGGCGCCCGAGGAGCGCGCACTTCCCACTGCCCGCGGTGTCGCACGAGACCCTCGTGCCGGCTACGGCGATGGTGGTTATTCCGATCGCGGGCACCGTGGCGTTTCTTCCGGTCGTCCGCGTGGCGGCTATGCAGATGCCGATACCACGCAGGTGACGCCGCGTCTTCGCTCTCAGTCTCAGCCGTATGGCCAGCGCCCTTCGGCTCCGCGTTCGGGCCAGCGTGGCTATCAAGGCCGCGGTGAACTTGCGCCCCGCTCGGGTCAGCGCAGCCTTCAGGGCCAGGGTGGCTATCGTGGTCGTCCCGATAGCAATCGTGGTCGTATGCCTCAGGGAGGCGGCCGCAGCAGTTCCAGTCGTGGACGCGGCGGATCTCGAACTCCTCAAAACAACGGGCTCGATCCGCGTATCGTCTACGCTGGCATTGGTGCCGTGGCGCTGCTGCTGATCGTGCTCATCGTGGTACTTCTGCGCGGCTGCGCATCTTCGACGCCCGAAACCACGCCCGAGACGCCTGCTGCTACCAAGACGACGACCAAGAAGTCTTCTAAGAAGACCGAAACGGTCGACGAGGACGAAGACACCGATGAGGCGACGGATGAGTCGACCGGTTCGGACGCCACCAAGACGACGGCTAAAAAGGAAGAGAACGAGGCAACGAAGGTCAAGGTCTCCGTTGCCAAGGGAAAGACCGCGTGGATTGAGGTCAAGGTCGACGGAAAGTCGGTCTATGGCGCCCAGGCGACTGGCCCCTTTGAGCAGGAGTACACGCCCGAGTCCTCGATCGAGATCACCACGTCCAAGCCTTCCGATGTCACCGTTACCAAGAATGGGGAAAAGGTCCGTTACGATACCAAGACTTCGGGCGTGGCGCGTGTGACGATCACCGTTCCCAAGAAGGAGACGACCGATTCCGAGAATGGTGAAAGTTCTGATGGTGCCGACACCACCGACGGTACCGATACCACCGACGGCACCGATGCCCAGTCCACGGATGGCGCCGATACCGCAACTGACGGTCAGGCGCCCACCGATTCTACCGACTATTCGTACGATAGCTATTAAGCCGCTCGTACGCGAAAGGAAACATCATGGCTAAAGATTCCAGCTTCGACGTCGTGTCCGAGGTCAATATGCAAGAGGTCGACAACGCCTTCCAGCAGACCACGCGCGAGATTTCCCAGCGCTATGACCTGAAGGATTCCGGCGCCACGATTGAGCTTTCGAAGGGCGACAAGCTCTTTACGATCAACGCCCCGGCCGACTTTGTCTCCAAGCAGATCATCGATGTCCTGAGCTCCAAGCTCATTAAGCGCGGCATCGACCTCAAGGCTGTTTCGTGGGATGCTCCGCAGGCGGCATCGGGCGGCACCGTGCGCGTGCTCGGCCATATCGTCGAGGGTATCGACCAGGCGACCGCCAAGAAGATCAACAAGGACATCAAGGACCAAAAGCTCAAGGTCAAGGTGACCATCGAAGCTGACAAGCTGCGTGTTTCCTCTGCTTCGAAGGACGCGTTGCAGGCCGTGATTCAGTTCCTGCGCGACCAGGACTACGGCCAGCCGCTGCAGTTCACCAACTACCGCTAATATCATTCGAAAGGACCGCTCTCCAACATGGATACACCGTTGGGCTCCGTGCTCTACATCACCCTCGGGTGCGCCAAGAACGAGGTCGATACCGACCGCATGCGTTCTCTTTTGACCGCCGCAGGTTACGAGGAGGCATTCGACCCGCAGGAGGCCGATATCGCCATCGTCAATACGTGCTCGTTCCTCGCCTCCGCAACGTCCGAGAGCATCGAGACCACGCTCGAGCTCGCCAACGAGGTGCAGGACGGCGTTCGTTCTTGCCCCATCGTCATGTGCGGCTGTGTGCCGTCGCGCTATGGCGACGACCTGCCTGACGAGCTGCCCGAGGTCGCTGCCTTTGTGAAGGCCGACGAGGAAGACGGCATCGTGGCAGTCATCGATGGCGTGCTGGGTGTCGAGCGTGAGATCGCGGCCTATATCCCTCAGGTCAAGCGTACCGTCGAGGGTGCCGTTGCCTACGTCAAGATTTCCGATGGCTGCAATCGTTTTTGCAGCTTCTGCATGATCCCCTATATTCGCGGTCGTTATCACTCGCGCAATGCCGAGAGCATTATTTCTGAGGTGCGCGACCTGGTTGCCGGTGGCGTGCGCGAGATCGTGCTGATCGGCCAGGACACGGGCATCTGGGGCACCGACTTTGCGGATGAGGACGTCGCCGAGGGCTCGCCGCGCAATCTGGCGCAGCTGCTGCGTGCCGTCGCCGAGGCCGTGCGCCCGCAGAACGTCTGGGTCCGCGTGCTCTACCTGCAGCCCGAGGGCATGACCGATGAGCTCATCGAGACGATTCGCGATACGCCCGAGGTGCTTCCCTATATCGATATCCCCGTGCAGCACTGCGACGCGCGCATTCTCAAGGCTATGCGCCGTTCTGGTTCGCGCCAGGAGCTCGAGGACCTGTTCCGCGATCTGCGTGAGCGTATCCCCGGCATCGTGATCCGTTCCACGGCCATGGTCGGCTTCCCGACCGAGACCGACGACGAGTTCCGCGACCTTATCGACTTTATGGACACCGTCGGCTTTGACTACACGAGCGTCTTTGCCTACTCGCAGGAGGAGGGCAGCCTGGCCGCTAAGATGGAGGGTCAGGTCGACGAAGAGGTCAAGCTCGAGCGCGCCCAGGAGGCCATGGACCTGGCTGAGTCGCTCGGTTTTGCCGCCACCGCCGCACATGTGGGCGAGCGCGCCCAGGTGATCGTCGACGGTATCGAAGAAACCGAGGACGGCGCCGAGCTGATCGGCCATGCCTGGTTCCAGGCGCCCGATTCCGATGGCGCGGTGCATCTGGACGCCAGCGAGGCGTCCGTGGGTGATATTCTGACCGTCGAGTTTACCGATAGCTTCTGCTATGAGCTTATCGGACATGTTGTGGAGTAGGAGAGCGTCGTGGCAAACGAGAGCAATAAGGAACTGACGAGTGTTTGGACGCCCGCCAACATCGTGACGTGCGTTCGCATCGTCTTTATCCCGGTGTTCATGATCGTGTCGGCGCTGTCTCACACGAGCGTTGCCGGTACGGACTGGAGCACCTTCGACGGCCCGCTCGCCGCCGCCGCCTTTATTCTGTACGTTATCCTGTCGTGCACCGATAAGGTCGACGGCTATCTGGCGCGCTCGCGCAACGAGATCACCGACTTCGGTAAGTTCTTGGACCCCATCGCCGACAAGCTACTCGTGTTCTCGGCCCTGCTGCTGTTCCTCGATTTTGGCGCGGTGACCGTGTGGTCCGTGTTCATTATCTTGTTCCGCGAGCTGTTGGTGAGCGCCCTTCGCATGGTCGCGAGTGCGGCCGGTGTGGTCATTGCCGCCGATAAGCTCGGCAAGTACAAGACGGCGACCACGATGGTCTCCATCTGCGGCTACCTGTGCGTCTTTGCGATGACCGGCCTCCAGTTGGGGCCTGCGGAGCTGTTGCTCGGTGTCTATGGCGTTTCACGCTTCCTGTACGCTGTTGCCGTTGTCCTGACCGTTATCTCGGGCGCCCAGTACTTCTGGAACTGCCGCAAGATCGTCTTTTCGGTCTAGGTCCTGGTGGGTATGGCGGACTCTTTTGAGCAGATTTCCGCACATAACGAGGAGCTGGCGCGCGATACTGTCGAGCGCGCGAGCGCTCGGGGCGTGACGGTTTCTACGGCTGAGTCGCTGACGGCGGGTATGATCGCCTCGACGATTGCCGATATCCCGGGCGCCTCGGCGGTGCTGCGCGGCGGTGCGGTGACCTATTGCGATGAGATCAAGCATCGTGTTCTGGGTGTTGAGCAGGAGACGCTCGATCGGTTTAGCGCCGTGTCGCACCAGACGGCGCGCGAGATGGCCGCGGGCTCGCTGGACCTCTATCAGAGCGATGTGGCCGTGAGCGCAACGGGCTACGCTGGGCCCGGTGGTGGCACCGAGCAAGACCCCGCCGGCACGTTCTATATTGGCTGGGCGTATCGCGCGGCCGATGGGGGAGCGCCGGTTGTCGAGTCTGCGCGCTGTCATTACGAGGGCGATCGGTCGTGCGTTCGTGCCCATGCGGTCGCGGAGGCTTTGGGACGCATTGCCCTTGTGCTTAACTCTATGGAATAGACGTGTTTTAAGGGGCCTCCGGGCCCCTTAATTGTGGAGATAGGGACCCCTGACGAATTTAGCGTTTGCGCTGGTCATAGGTGTATTTTTGTCTTTCTTGTTCTTATTTGCCCCTTTGTGGTCAAGCATTTGGTCAGTGTTTGGTCGGCGTTTGGTTGGGTTTTGGAAAGACTGCCTGCATATGATTGGCCTGAACGGTTGACCACGAACAGCCGTTCGTTTATTATCGATGCAGGTTGTTAAGAGGAGGGCTATTCATGGCCAAGAATTCAGGTCCCGTACGTACCGTTCATGCTCGCACGACGGGTAAAGAGCGCGATGAGATGATCGCCACCACCAAGGCCGAGATCGAGAAGAAGTTCGGTCAAGGCTCCATCATGAGGTATGGTGACGGCGGCCCCGAGCTTGAGGTTGAGGCCATCCCCACGGGCGCTCTGGCACTCGATGCCGCTCTGGGTATCGGCGGTGTGCCGCGCGGCCGTATCGTCGAGATTTACGGTCCTGAGTCCTCCGGTAAGACGACGCTTTCGCTCGAGATCCTGGCCGAAGCCCAGGCAATGGGTGGCGTGGTAGCATTTATCGATGCCGAGCACGCGCTCGATCCCACGTATGCCGCGCGCATTGGCGTGGATATCGACGAGGTACTGATTTCCCAGCCTGATACGGGTGAGCAGGCGCTCGAGATTGTTGACATGCTCGTGCGTTCCGGCGCCATCGATGCCATCGTCGTCGACTCCGTCGCCGCGCTGACCCCGCGTGCCGAGATCGAGGGAGAGATCGGCGATACCACGGTCGGATTGCAAGCTCGTCTGATGAGTCAGGCGCTCCGCAAGCTCGCCGGCTCGCTGTCCAAGTCCAACACGACATGCATCTTCATTAACCAGCTGCGAGAGAAGATCGGCGTCATGTTCGGCAACCCCGAGACCACGACGGGCGGCCGCGCCCTTAAGTTCTTCTCTTCGGTGCGTATCGACATTCGCCGCATCGACAGCATTAAGCTTAAGGATGAGGTTATCGGTAACCGCGTGCGCGCCAAGGTCGTTAAGAACAAGGTGGCAGCTCCGTTCCGTTCTGCTGAGTTCGACATCATGTACGGTACGGGCATCTCTAAGGAGGGCTCGATTCTGGACATGGCTGTCGAGTGCGGCATTTGCAAGAAGATGGGCTCCTGGTTTGCCTATGGCGAGGACAAGCTCGGCAACGGTCGCGAGGCCGCCAAGGCGTTCCTGCGCGAACACCCCGATTGCGCCGACGAGATTGAGCATAAGGTCCGCCTTGCCTGCGGGCTTGAGTTTGATGACGATGCTCCGTCCGAGGTCGAGCTGACCGATCAGCCTGTGCCTGAGGAGTTTGACGAGCTTTACGCCATCGATGGTTCCGCCATGCTCGATGATGACGACGAGTAGCGGTTACGCTCATGTCGTATACGGTGACCGAGGCCACGGTCGTCTTTCCCGATAAGAAGGCGGCCTCCTCGTTCTCGAGCGGGTATGCGTCCAAAAAGCCTTGCGCACATATCGATTGTGAGCTTGAGGGCGGTTTTGAGCGGTCCATTTGGATTCCCGTGCGGGTCGCGCGCCTGTATGTCAAAAATCGCCCAGATCTTCCCTGTGATTGGGATAACTTTCGTGAAGCGGTGCAGCTCATCGAGCGTAAATGTGCACTTACCATGGTGACCGAGATGCTATCGCGACGCGACCATGCGACGGGTGAGGTCCGTGACAAGTTGTCACGCTACGGCTTTCGCCAGCCCGCGATCGATTTCGCCGTCGAGCGCGCCACCGAGTATCGCTTTTTAGACGAGAACCGCTTTTGCTCGTACTTTATCGAGGAACGCAAGCGGCGCGGTTGGGGACAGCGTAAAATCGAGACCGAGCTCAAGCGCCGTCATGTCGTGCTCGATGACATTCCCGGTTATCCCGAGGATTATTTTGCCGTCGAAGACGATTCGGCGCGTGCGTCAGCCCTGCTCGCCAAGCGGCGTGTTCCAGAGACGCGCGGATTCGAAAAACTGGTTCGGTTTTTGATGGGCAAGGGCTTCTCGTATCACATCGCCGCCGATGCCGTTAAGGCACGTCTCGATGCCGAACGTGAGGAATGTGCGGTTTAGGCGTATGCGTTTTGTGGCCCTGCCGTTCACCGCGTTTTAGCCGCCGTGCTGGGGCCATTTATTTGACAGTTGTTGTGGTTCAACGTACGATAAACACTGTCATTTGCTTTGTGATATGTGCTCATCTGTGATGAGTTTGTTTATATGTTTACCTGTATCCGACCCGCATAAGCTGCGCCCATATTACTCAAATGTCGCGAGCCGTTCGTAAGGACGGTTCGCTTTGTTGTGTAACGAATCCATAAAAAGGAGTGAGCATGCCTATCATCGCAGCGCTCGTTGGCATCGTTTTGGGTGCCATCGCCGCCATTGCCTACATGCGCACCGCCAAGCAGGGTAGTCTTCACGAGGCCGACGAAAAAATCCAGTCGGCACACGCACAGGCTGAGTCCCTGATCGGTGATGCTAAGCGTCAGGCCGAGACCCTCAAAAAAGAGGCTCTGCTCGAGGCTAAAGAGGAGATCATCAAGAACAAGCAGGCCGCTGAGGCCGAGGACAAGCAGCGTAAGAACGAGATTCGTACGCTCGAGAACCGCGTGATGCAGCGCGAGGAATCCCTCGATCGCCGCAACGACGCTCTCGACAAGCGCGAGCATCAGCTGTCCAGCCAGGCCGGTCAGGTCGAGAAGCGCTCCCGTGAGCTTGAGGAGCTCTGCGCCAAGCAGACCTCCGAGCTCGAGCGTATCGCCGACCTTACCCGCGAGGACGCCCACAAGGAGCTCCTCGATAAGGTTCGCGGCGAGGTCACCCACGAGGCCGCCACGATCATTCGCGAGTCCGAGCAGCAGGTTCGCGCCGAGTGCCACAAGACCGCCCAGGAGATTCTGTCTCTGGCGATTCAGCGCTGCGCTGCCGATCACACTGCCGAGGTCACCGTTACCTCCGTGCACATTCCCTCTGATGACCTCAAGGGCCGTATCATCGGTCGCGAGGGTCGTAACATCCGTACCTTCGAGCAGGTGTCCGGCGTCAACCTCGTGATCGACGACACGCCCGAGACCGTCGTTCTTTCGAGCTTCGACCCGGTCCGTCGTGAGACCGCCCGTGTCGCCCTCGAGAACCTCATCGCCGACGGCCGCATTCACCCTGCCCGTATCGAGGAGATGTATCACAAGGCCGCCGACCTGGTTCAGCAGCGCGTGCGCGAGGCTGGCGAGCAGGCTGCCTTCGATACCGGCATCCACGATCTGCACCCCGAGATCGTCAAGACCCTTGGTGCCCTGCGCTACCGTACCTCGTTTGGTCAGAACGTGCTTCAGCATTCCCTCGAGGTCTCTGATCTGTGCGGCGTGATGGCTTCCGAGCTTGGCCTGGACGTTGTGACCGCCAAGCGCGCCGGCCTGCTTCATGACCTGGGCAAGGCAATCGACCACGACGTCGAGGGCCCGCATGCCGTCATCGGCGCCGAGCTTGCCCGCCGTTATGGCGAGAAGCCCGTTATCGTCCACGCTATTGAGGCTCACCATGCCGATGTCGACCCCAACACGGTGCTCGATGTCCTGGTGCAGGCCGCCGATGCTGTCTCTGCCTCTCGCCCCGGTGCCCGTCGCGAGTCTGCCGAGAACTACATCAAGCGTCTTGAGAAGCTCGAGGAGATCGCCAACTCCCATGACGGCGTCGAACGTACCTATGCCATGCAGGCCGGTCGCGAGGTCCACGTCATGGTCCAGCCGGACAAGATCTCCGATGCCCAGTCCACGGTCCTGGCTCACGATATCGCCCATCAGATCGAGGAAGAGATGGAGTATCCCGGTCAGGTGCGCGTCGTCGTGATTCGCGAGAGCCGCGCTGTCGATATCGCTAAATAACATGAGCGACGCGAACGAGCTCATCTCATTTATCGCGTCGATGTCGGGGGAGGGCAACCTTCGCGTCGAGGAGAACCTTGGCGAGGGGTATGTCCGCCTCCGCGTTTCGGAGGCCGAGCGGCGCCAGGCTAAGCACGACATTCAGCATGTCGAGGACATCGTCATCGAAATGCTCCGTAATGCTCGCGATGCCGGCGCCGACAAGGTCTATCTCGCCACGACCAAGGAAGATGGCGTCCGCACGCTTGTCTTTCTGGATAACGGTTCTGGCGTTCCGCAGGATATGCAAGAGCGCATTTTCGATGCTCGTGTGACCTCTAAGCTCGAGAGCATGAAGATGGACCGTTGGGGCGTTCACGGTCGTGGCATGGCATTGTTTTCGATTAAGCAGAACACCGACGAGGCCCGTGTGGTCACGTCCGGCGTCGATCTTGGTTCAGCCTTCAAGGTGAGCGTTGCGGCCGACCGCCTCAGTGAGCGTGCCGATCAGTCCAGCTGGCCCCAGGCCGTCAAGGATGAGGACGGACGTTATGTCTGCGCTCGCGGTCCACATAATATTATTCGCGCTGCTTGTGAGTTTGCGCTCGAGGAGTTGCGTGGTTGCGATGTCTATCTCGGTTCTCCGTCTGAGATTGCCGCGACCCTTTATGCTCAAGCGTCAAGTCGGCTCGATACGTCTCGTCTCCTGTTCATTGATGACGAGAGCGAGCTTCCGGTTGTCGATCGTTTAGGCCTTGCTTCTGATGCCGAGGACTTTATCCGTATTTGTTCGGGTTTGGGTCTTGAGATGTCCGAGCGCACGGCCCATCGCATTTTGGCAGGGCAGATTAAGCCCGTTCGCGGTGTGACCGCGCGTCTGCTGCGCGAGCGTGATTCGTCCTCGCATGCGCCGGCTCCTGTCGATCTCGCGAAGGATCGTCGCGGGCTACGTATTGCCAAGGATGACATGGCACAGTTTTCGCGCGCTGTGGAACGCGACTTTAATGACCTTGCCACCCGGTACTATCTCAACCTTTGCGGCGACCCAAAGATTCGTGTTTCGCGTGATCGAATCACCGTGACCTTTGATCTTGCCAAAGAGGAATAGTGCCTTTACCGAGTCCACTCGGTACGATACAGTTATTGCAGTTAAAACGTACTTTTAAATGCAGGAGTTTCTTCATGGATTGCCTGAAGGTATCAAGCAAATCATCGCCCGCGTCCGTTGCCGGCGCCATCGCCGGCATGGTCAAGGATGGTGTACCCGTCAACATCCAGTGTGTCGGCGCCGGTGCCGTCAACCAGGCTATTAAGGCCGTTGCTATCGCGCGCGGTTTTTTGATTCCAACCGGTTTTGATATTTCCTGCGCACCCGTGTTCTCCGACATCCTCATTAACGGGGAGTCGCGCACGGCCATCCGCCTTTCTATCTACGTTCACCAGATCAATCGAGCTGCTATGGATAACGTCGTCATGGATGATGTTAAGCCTGTGGCATAGCTTCTGCTTGCCTTGTTTCGCTCCCCATCGTTAGGACTTATGCACATGGACCAGCGTTCCGTACGCGATATTCTTGCCGGTAAAACCTACTTTATCCGCACCTTTGGCTGCCAGATGAATCAGCACGACTCCGAGCGTGTGAGCGGTCTGCTTGATTCGTATGGCTGCCTTATGGCGCTCGATCCCGCGCATGCCGATATCGTTGTCTTCATGACGTGCTGCGTGCGCGAGGCCGCCGATACTCGCCTGTACGGTCAGTGTAATTCCTGCAAAAGCCTGCCGCCTTCGCCTTCGGGCAAGCGCGTGGTTGCCGTTGGCGGTTGCATCGCGCAGCGCGATGGCGAGGGCCTGCTCACTAACGTCGATAACGTCAACGTCATCTTCGGTACACATTCCATCGCGCATGTGGCCGAGCTCATTGCCGAGGCGTTCCTTGATGGTAAGCGTCATATCCGCACCAATGAGCATGAGGATACGGATGCCATGAGCATGCCGTGGCATCGCGAGACCCAGTATCACGCCTGGGTGCCCATCATGACAGGCTGCAATAATTTCTGCACCTATTGCATCGTGCCGTACGTGCGTGGTCGCGAAAAGAGCCGCCCCTTCGAGGAGATTGTCGACGAGGTGACCGGTTTGGTACGCCAGGGCGTGCGTGAGATTACGCTGTTGGGCCAAAACGTTAACTCATATGGTCGCGATCTGTTTGGCAAGCCGCGTTTTGCCGATTTGCTGCGTGCCGTGGGCGATACGGGCGTGGAGCGCATCTTCTTTACGTCTTCGCATCCCAAGGATCTGCTGCCCGAGACCATCGACGCCATGGCCGAGACGCCTGCCGTTATGCCGCAGCTTCACCTGGCCGTCCAGTCAGGTTCGACGCGGATCCTCAAAGAGATGAATCGCCGTTATACACGCGAGGACTATCTGGGCCTGGTCGATCGCATTCGCAACCGCATGCCCGATATCGCGCTCTCGACCGACATTATCGTTGGCTTCCCGGGCGAGACTGAAGAAGACTTTGAGCAGACGCTCTCGCTTGCTGAGACGGTCCGCTATGCTCAGGCCTATACCTTCATCTATTCCAAGCGTGCCGGTACCCCGGCCGCCGAGATTGACGATCCTACGCCGCATGAGGTTATTCTCGAGCGTTTCAACCGCCTGGTTAAGGTTATCGAGACCACGGCACACGAGTATAACCAGGGCGAGCTTCATACTGTGGTTCCCGCGCTCATTGAGGGAACGAGTAAAAAGAACGATGCGGTCCTGCTGGGCAAGAGTCCCAAGAATCAGACCGTGCATGCGCCTATCCCCGAGGGTTACAGCATTGATCAGCTTGTTGGTAAGATCGTTGATGTTGACGTTGACGTTGCCAAGACCTGGTATTTATCCGGTTCCGTTGTGGGCGAGCCGCGCTAATGGTTTCTTCCGGGGCAGGTCTTTCCGCCGTTGCGATCGTCGGTCCGACGGCGGTTGGTAAGAGTGATGTTGCCGACCGTTTGGCAGCTCGTCTTTCGTCCGAAGTGCTGTCGTGCGATGCGATGCAAATCTATCGCGGCATGGACATCGGTACCGCAAAGATGGCGCCCGATGAGTGCACGGCGCCGCTGCGTCTCGTCGACATTGTAGAGCCGGGTGTGGCATATTCTGCTGCGCTTTATCAGGCTGACGCTCGCGCGCATGTTGAACGTCTCCTTGGTTCGGGTTGCCTGCCGGTTTTTTGCGGAGGTACGGGGCTATATCTCAAGGCAGCCCTCGATGAGATGGACTTTCCCTCGGGTGAACTTGAGGACGATCGCCGTGCGGGCTATCAGGAGCTTGCCGAGCGTATTGGCGAGGAAGAACTGCATGCCCTGCTTGCCGAGCGCGATCCAGAATCGGCTGCTGTTATTCATCCCCATAACGTGCGCCGTGTGATTCGTGCGCTCGAGATGCATGATGATGGTATCTCCTATGCACAGCAAAAAAGTCAGTTTAGTGTTCCGCGCGAGCATTATCATGCCCTATGGTTTGGTCTGACGCGTAATCGCGAGGTGCTCTACGAGCGCATTAATCTGCGCGTCGATCTGA
This sequence comes from uncultured Collinsella sp., assembly GCA_937922225.1. Classification (GTDB taxonomy): domain Bacteria; phylum Actinomycetota; class Coriobacteriia; order Coriobacteriales; family Coriobacteriaceae; genus Collinsella. The sequence goes on along the minus strand of CAKZUZ010000022.1, from coordinate 46,956 downwards.
TGTTTGAGCAGGGTCTTGTCGATGAGGTCCGCGGTCTTATGGCCCAGGGTCTGGGAGATGCCCTGACGTCGATGCAGGCAATTGGCTATAAAGAGATCATTGATGCTTTCAATGGCGTGATGAGCATGGATGAGGCTCGCGAACTCATTAAGATGCGTTCGCGTCGTTATGCCAAGCGTCAGCTTTCGTGGTTTAAGCGTGATGACCGTATCGCGTGGTTTGATATGGATGAATGTACGATCGATGAGGTCGTTGAGGATATCCTGCATCGTATTGAGGCTGCCTAATGGCCCGTTTCCCCCTTGTTCCCACGGCACCCGAGCCCGAGCGTGCCATTTTAGTTGGTGTTGAGTGGTGCGACAATGCATGGCCGCTCGATCGCTCGCTTGATGAGCTGGAGCGTCTTGCCCACACAGCTGGTGCCCAGTGCGTGGCACGCTTGTCGCAGCGTTTGGTAAAGCCGTATCCTAAATCGTTTATCGGTTCCGGTAAGGTTGAAGAGCTGTGCGGCCTGGTGCATCGCATGGATGCCGATGTCGTTATTTTTGACGACGACCTGACCCCCTCGCAGCAATCCTATTTGGAGAAAGCCGTGGGCGAGCCGGTAAAGATTATCGATCGTACAGCACTGATCCTAGATATCTTTGGCCTGCATGCTCAGACGCGTGAGGGACGCCTGCAGGTACAGCTGGCACAGCTTCAATATTTGTTGCCTCGCCTGCGTGGCATGTGGAGCCATCTCGCCAAGGAGCAGACGCGCGGCGGCATCGGCTCACGTTTTGGTCAGGGCGAAAGTCAGCTCGAGGTCGACCGTCGCCTCATTCGTAATAAGATCGCTGCGCTTCGTCGTGAGCTCAAGCAGGTTGAACAGCGTCGCGATGTTCAATCCAAGAACCGCATTGAGTCACCGGCGTTTCGCGTCGCGTTAGCCGGTTATACCAATGCCGGTAAATCGACGTTGCTCAATCGTCTGACCGGCTCTACGGTACTTTCGCAGGACAAGCTGTTTGCTACGCTCGACCCGACGACGCGTTCGTATCGCCTGCCCGGCGGTCGCGGCATGACGATTACCGATACCGTCGGCTTTATTCAAAAGCTGCCCCATGGTCTGGTCGATGCCTTTAAATCGACGCTGTCCGAGGTTTTGGGTGCCGATCTAATTCTCAAAGTCGTAGATGCGTCTGACGAGGACTATGAGCGGCAGCTGGAGGCTGTCGACCGCGTGCTTGATGAGATCGGCGCCGGAGAGCGTTTAACGCTGACCGTATTCAATAAAATCGATCTTCTCGATAGCGTTGATCGATTGAGTTTCCGTCGTCGCTATCCGGAAGCCGTTCTGTTCTCGGCCCAAACGGGCGAGGGGCTCGACGATCTCGTTGATCGCATTGCTCGCGAGGCAGCTGCCACCGATGTGTTGCTTTCCGCTGATATTCCGTATCGCGAGGGCGCTCTCATCACGCTGGTGCATGAGCAGGGAACCCTTCTGCATGAGGAATATCTCGAGGACGGTGTTCGCATTGTGGCGAAGTTGCCGGCTCGTATTGCACCGCGGCTCGAGCGTTATCGCACCGAGTAGACGAGCTCCAAAATGCCCAGAATGATGGGCTGATGCAGCAGATAAAAGGGGAGTGCGTGACGTCCAAGGCCGGCGAGCACCGGCAGGGGGTTGGCGTAGGCCCAGCTGGGGACGGTCTTATCGATTCCCTGCGCTATGTGTGCGGCGAAGTATCCTGCAAGATACATAAAGATAAACGGGATGATGGGGTAGTAATCACCTGAGACAAACCCAGGGCTCGGAAATCCCAGCCACGCCAGGTAGGGGACAGGGTAGATCGTTTTGGGGATGCTCCAGGTGAGGGCGAACAACACAAGGCATAGGGGCCTGCCCCATCTCGCCGTTATCTTCTTAAGGACGGGATCGGTCAACGCCACGATGCCGGTGCATGCGGCCATGCAGTAGATGATGCCAAAATTAACCGAATCGTCGAATGAGACAAGTGTTGTTGCCAACCAGACAACGAGTGCTGCTAAGGCGTATTTGGCGGCACGTTTGATATTGTTGCGCGAAAGAGTGCACATCCAACCCGCGATAAACAAAAATACCCAGCTGATGCTGGCGCGCCAGACGTCTTGAAAGACAGTCTGGGTAAACCAAGGCATATCCCAGCCGTACAGGTAGGCGAGATCATAGCAAGCGTGAAAACCTGCCATAGAAATCATCGTAAACCCGCGGACGGTATCAAAGATGGTTATGCGTTTTTGCATTACGAGAACCGGCGCATCAAGCCGACGACTTTGCCCAGGATAACGGGATTCGTTGCATAGATAGGTTCCATGGTGTCGTTCTCGGGCTGCAAGCGCACACGCCCCTGCTCCTTGTAGAACGTCTTGACGGTCGCCGAACCATCAATCATGGCCACGACAATTTCGCCGTTCATGGCACTCTTTTGTTCACGGACGATGATGTAATCGCCATTGAAGATGCCGACATTGATCATTGAGCTCCCATGCACCTCAAGGATAAAGGAACCCTGATCAGTGGCGATTTCGGTCGGGATAGTAAACGTGTCTTCGATATTCTGCTCGGCCAGAATGGGAATCCCAGCCGCGACGCGACCAACGAGCGGTAGCGAGACCGTTCCGCGAGGTGCGGTGGGCTCGTCAGATTTGGAAATTGAGACAGAGGAACCATCCTCGTTAAAGAGTTCCAGGGCGCGCGGCTTGGTGGCATCGCGCTTGAGTAGCCCGCGCGCCTCCAGGGCAGAGAGATGGGCGTGCACGGTGCTGGGGGAGGAAAGGCCCACGGCAGAAGCCATCTCGCGCACGCTGGGCGGATAACCCTTCTCCTGCTGATATTCCTTGATGAAGTCGTAAATTTGCTGCTGACGCTTGGTAATTTTGCGAGCCATCAGGGCATCCTCTCTACCCATGTCAAACAAATGTTCGAATTTTGCTTGACAGGAACAACTGTTCGAAGATAATAATAACCGAACATTCGTTCTCGCGCTAGACATTTTTGTCCGCGCGGCTTGATAAAACTGTTCTCAGCAAAACACGCGAGAGGAGAACATGATGAACGCAACGAATATGGTCCAGGGAAACCTCGCCCTTAAGCTCGAGACGCCTGCAGAACCCACTTTTACGGTTGTTCAGGGTGGCCGCTCCGGCTTTCAGCCTTTGACCGTAAAGCCTGCGCGCAATCAGCAGGCTGTAGTCGCGCCGGCCCGCGTTGCCCTGAAGGTTCCGACGATTGTCGCCGTCGCCGTTGCGCTTACGCTCTTCTTTGTCCTCGCTACGTCGGTCTTTAGCGCTCGTCATGCCGCGTATGCCGAGTCCGTTTCCAACGTTACATACGAGACCATTCGCGTTCAGCCTGGCGATTCTCTTTGGTCGCTTGCCGAGGAATATCCAATCGAAGGCCTTTCCACGCAAGAGACTTCCGACATGATCCGTAACGTCAATCATCTGGAGCATGGTTCGCTCGCCGCCGGTGCGCATCTTAAGGTTCCTGCTCGTTCGTAATCATTATCGCGCTGCGCATGGTACCCTTGTTATCGTTTAAGAGGAGGTACCATGCGCTGTCCCAAATGCGGCAAGGCACATACCCGCGTCGTTGATTCCCGTATGCAGGAGTCAAATAACACCATTAAGCGCCGCCGCGAATGTTGCTCGTGTAACTATCGTTTTACAACGTTCGAGCGATGCGAAGACCCAATCGAGGTCATTAAGTCAGACGGAACCAAGCAGCGGTTCGATCGCAATAAGCTGCTCGTCGGCTTGATGCGCGCCACCATCAAGCGCGATATCGACACTAAGAAGCTCAATGAGATTATCGATGACATCGAGGTCGAGCTTCGCTCTCGCACGCTGACGGCCGTCACGTCCCATGAGTTGGGTGACATGGTGCTCAAGCGCTTGGCCAAGATCGACAAGGTTGCGTACATCCGTTTTGCCTCGGTCTACCGTGATTTCAAAGACGTCGATGAGTTTCTGCAAGAGCTCGACAAGCTAAGGTGATTACATGCCCAACATTACCGTCAACATAAAGCGTCTCGATCCCACCGTCGAGCTTCCCAAATACGCCCATCCCACCGATGCCGGCTTGGATTTGCGCTCCAACGAGGACTGCGTCCTGAAGCCCTTCGAACGCCGTCTGGTCTCTACTGGGCTGGCCATCGCCCTGCCCGACGGCTACGCCGGCTTCGTCCAGCCCCGCAGCGGCTTGGCCATCAAGCAGGGCCTGTCTATAGTCAACACGCCGGGCCTCATTGACGCCCACTACCGAGGAGAACTCAAGGTTATCCTTATCAACCTGGATCCCACCAACGACATCCAAATCAACAAAGGCGACCGCATCGCCCAGCTCGTCATCCAAGAAGTCCCCACGGTCAACCTCGTAGAAGTAGAAGAACTAGACAAAACCGACCGAGGCAAAGGAGGCTTCGGCTCCAGCGGCGTCGCCTAGGGACGCTCTTATCCCTCCCGCCCGCCTCTCACACATATCATTCCATGCTCAAACATTCTCGCGTCGCTTCGCTCGCTGCGAAACTGCGCGTGGAACGATATGTGTGAGAGGCAGGCGGGCGGCTACTCGCTTGAAAAAATATTTACATTCTAGTAAGCCAATGCGACAATGGAACAATCCCTTTGTCGCATTGGCTTACTGTATTTAGATTTTCCGGTTTCGCCTTTGAAGGTTCTAGTGGTGGGGAATCTGGTATAGCTGCTAGTACGTAAACGCAGCTTACCTGCGGGAGGCCCCTATATATCGTCCCGCGCGCAGTTTCGCAGCGAAGCGAGAATGTTTGAGCACGGGATGATATATAGGGGCCTCCCGCAGGCAAGCGGAAATTAAGACGCTAGCGGATGTGCGCGGGTTTTCCGCCCCAGTAGAAGCGGCAGAAGGCTCGTTTGCGCTTTTGGGGTTTGCCTACGAGCTCCATGGTTGCGATGGCTATGTCTTCGGCTGCGTGGGGGCGGCGTAGTACTTCGCCGTTGATGAGTAGCGCTTTGAGTGATTCGGGATGGTCGTGCAGGTGGCGCAGGGTTACGATGAGTTCTCGTGCGGTGGTGACATGCATACTGGCGCCCATGCCGGTGAGCATCGTGGTGTTGGCCTTTTCCTGGCCATAGGACTTGCCCAGCAGGATCATCGGCAGATGCGCGCACAGGCACTCGGTGACGGTGAGTCCGCCCGATTTGAGAATTGCCAGGTCGCAGCCGTGCATGAGGGCCGCCATGTCGTCCACGTAGTCCAGAACCGTAACGTTTTCGAGTTTCATGGCGTCGAAGAGCGTCTTGAGGCGGTCGGCGTATTCCTCATCCTTGCCCGGCAAAAAGACAAAATGCATGTCCTCAAAGCTGCGTAGGAAGGGGAGGGTCTGGTCCATCGCCGCGCGAAAGCGGACGTACGGTTGAGGTAAACTGGCGCCGGCCATAACCAGCACGACGGTCTTGTCGGTGGGGAGGTTGAACTTGGCTAGCTCTTCCTCGCGATCGTAATCCGTGTCGAATCCGGCGCGAATAGGAATGCCGGTAATGCGAATCTTTGCCTCGGGCACCTTGCGCGGACGCAGCGTTTCGGACATAAATTCGTTGGCAACACAGAATAGATCGGTGTCCTTGTGGGGCCACCAGCCCTCGACTTCGTAGTCGGTCGGTACGCAGATGACTGGATAATCGATACCCGTAATTATGCGGGCACCCACGGCAACATTGGCTGCTGTGATGTGCGTTGCGACCACGGCTATGGGCCTGCGGCTACGAATATATTCGTTGAAGGCGGGGAACATGATTCGCGACCATGCCGTGCCGCCACCCCAGAGAAGATGTCCCGTAAGTGTATATCTCCAGGTCAGGTCGTAAATGGGGCGCGTGGCTCCCGTAAAAGAAGCCGCGGTCTTATTACCGTCGAATTTAATACGTCCAAAATCAAGGATATCGAGCACTTCAATCTCAACATCCTCGGGGATGCCATTGGTGCCGCGGATGAGGTCGAAGGCCTGCGCTATCGCATTTGCGGCGGCCTTGTGGCCCGAGCCAACGGAGGCGTGCACGATGGTCACGAGAGGTTTTTGCTGAGCCAGGAGCGTGGTTTGCTCCGATTGAGGAGTGCTGTGCGTGAGCAGGGGAGCGTCGTCACTCGTCTGCGCCTGGTCCATCGATAACTCCCCTTCAGCTTTGTAATACGGTTTTATCATTGTAGTGCATGAGTGTCACGTTCACGTAAATTTGGGTACGAGCGCAAAGAACGACAACGTTTCGACGAAAGGACGCTTCATGACTACCGATAAGCCGATCGATGTTGCGATTATCGGTGGCGGCCCCGCGGGCTATGCTGCCGCCATTTATGCTGCGCGTGCCAACCTGACGACGACCGTGATTGAGCAGGGCATGTCGGGAGGGCAGATCGCCACAACCAATGAGGTCGAGAACTATCCGGGTTTCCCGCTCCTGAGTGGCGCCGAACTCGGCGAGCGTTTTCAGCAGCATGCAGAGGGCCTGGGAGCACAGGTTACATGGAGCATGGTTACGGGTATCGATTACGATGCCGATGCAGCGTTGTTTACGGTACATCACGATATGGGCGATACGCTGGCCTCGAGCGTTATCGCTTGCATGGGTGCCACGCCGCGTCCGGCAGGTTTCGCAGGCGAGGATACGTATCGCGGTCGTGGCGTTTCATATTGCGCAACATGTGACGGCATGTTCTTCCGCGGCAAACAGGTCTTTGTAATCGGTGGTGGCAATTCGGCATGCGAAGAGGCGCTGTTCCTGTCAGACATTGCCACCAGCGTGACCATCGTGCTGCGCCGCGACCAGTTTCGTGCGCCTGATGGTGTTGTTCAGAAAGTACTCGAAAAGGACAATATTACAGTTAGGTACCAAACTAGTATTGTGGAGCTCTCGGGCGAAGCAATGCCAACGACGATCACCTTTAAGGACAATGCATCCGGTGAGACTCGTACCGAGTCATTTGAACCTGGCTCGTTTGGCATCTTTGTCTTTACGGGGATGCTGCCGCATACCGAGCTGGTTGAGCATCTAGTCGATCTGGCTCCTGACGGCGGCATTGTCACCGACGATTCGATGGCCACCCGTACGCCCGGCTTATTCGCAGCCGGCGATATCCGTTCCAAGCGTTTACGCCAGGTTGTGACCGCCGTTTCGGACGGAGCCATAGCAGCAACGAGCGCATACGCGTTTCTCCGTGAATAAGTACGATAATATATCTTATGTAAGGTTGCTATCTTTACACAAAGTGGTTGGACGATGCATCAATGTGTTGTCCAACCACTTTTACTTGCCGGCTATGTGGTATGCAAAACTAGATAACCTAGAATACAATATAGTAAATGAACGGAGGACCTTTATGAACCACGTTAAACACGTTATTCCGATGTCCGATTCGTCGGTCAGTATTAAGCCTGAGGATATTCAGCCCACGGTGCTGCCCGATGCATTTATTCAGTCCGAAATCGTGTGCAAACTCAATACGTTGAGTCTGTCGCGCTATGACCAGTTGCCCAATGTGACGCTCTATCGCGACCAGGTTATTGAGTATGTTGCGCTGTGGATGGAGCCGCTGTCCATTTGCGTTGAGCAGCCCGTCATTACGCCATCGATGATCAACAACTACGTTAAGGTCGGCCTGGTGCCTGCTCCGGTTAAAAAGCAATATGGCCGCGAGCAGATTGCCCGCCTGATCGCTATCTGCCTCTTTAAGCAGGTGTTACCTATTGCTGCGGTGCAGGCACTCTTTAACATTCAGCGCTTGAGCTACGACGCTCCGACGGCTTTCGATTATGTTGTCGATCAGCTCGAGGCATCGATTCGTGCGGCGTTTTCTGTTGAGCAGACTCCCGTGCCCGATACCGCACATCAGGTTACGCGCGAATCGCTGCTCGTGCGCAGTGCGGTATCGTCCTTCGTTTCGAAGGCGTATCTGATGAGCTATCTCAAGTTCAATGGGTTTAATAGCTAACCGAGGTATAAGACGGGCGGGATAAAGAGCCAATGGCTCCTTATCCCGCCCGTACGTTTGTCTAGTTGGATTTTATCGGCCCGACGCCACGCCCATACCGTAGCCGATAATGAGGCCGTGCATCTCGGCATAGTATGAATCTAGCCCGTTACAGGGCATGATAATCGTCTTGGAGCCGGGCCAATGCTCCACAATGCGGCTGGCAAGCGCCTGGGCGCCTGCCTCATTCTCGACATGGTCGATGACGACCTCGCCGCCCGTAAAACCCTCGGCTTCCATGGTGTCGATGATCTTGTTGAACATCTTCTTTTCGCCACGCGTGTGTCCGACGAGTTCGATTTTACCGGCCTCACTCGCCGTGCCCAAAATGCGAATATTGAGCTTGTTGGCAATGACGCCGGCTGCCTTAGGGATACGTCCGGCTTTGGCCAGGTTTTCGTAATTGCACAAGCTGAAGAGGATTTTGCTGTTCTGCTCAAGGCTATTGAAGTATGCGCAAGCGTCCTCGAATGAGACATCCGGATTGCTTGCAAGATACCGGTCGAACAGCAGTAAGATCAGGTCCATTTTGCCGCCGGCTCCGCGTGAATTGACCAAATGAATTTGACGGTTCGGCTCCTCGGCAAGAACCAAATCGCGTGCCGTGGCGGCGGCGTTATAGCTCCCCGATACGCCCTCCGAGATGGGCATACAAATCGTCTTGTCGGCAAGCCTAAAGAGTTCGGTCCACTCGCCTACGCTCGGACAGGCGCTCGAAGAAGCGCTCGACTCCGCCTGCACGGCGCAATTGAGTTCGTGAACGTCGAGCGTGAGGTCATCGACGAACTCGCGCTCCCCCACTCGAATTTTGAGGGGTGCAAATGCAAAGGTGGTATGGGGCGCGGTCGGTTGCCAATCGCGGAGGTTACAGCTCGAATCGGAGATAAGTGCCCAGCTCATAGAGGGTCCTTTCTATATGCTTCTCAATCATTATAGCTATATTGCTCACCGATGAAGCGTGCATCTAGTATTGAAAACTAGCACATTAGGATCATGTATGGAGCACGGTCATAAATAAATGAACCTCGCAGCTCAAAGGCCACGAGGTTCACCTTCGTTCGCTATACAGAGTGACTTAGTAGCGCACGAAAATGTAGTTGTTGTTCATACCGGCTGCGACGGAACTGATGATGACGCCCGTTTTGTAGTCGGAAGCATGGATCATCTGACCATTACCGATATAGATGCCGGTATGGTAGGAGTTAACCACAACATCGCCGGGTTGCGGATCGGACACACGGGTCCAACCCATGAAGTCGACCGTGGTGCCCAGACGGCAGTAGCGTCCCGTGAGGCAATAGCTTACAAAACCGGAGCAGTCAAAGCTGTTCGGCCCAATGCCACCCCAAGAGTAAGCGTATCCGAGCTTGCTATAGGCACGCGAAACAACGGAACCGCCGTCAACGGACTGGCTCGGTGCGGAAGGCGTCGGAGCCGGAGCCGGAGCCGGAGCGGGCGTCGGGGGCTGCGGAGTGGGAGCGGGCGCGGGCGTGTTTCCGCCGCCGTCGTTGGTCGTACCGCCACCCTTGTTGGTGTTCTCGCTCGTACCGGCGGTGTCGTTGCTCACCGTGGCCTTTTCGGCGGTGCTAGCATTTATGCCAGCCTGCAGCGCGGCGTTGGCCTGGGCCTCAGCAGCAAGCTCGGCCTGCAACTGTGAATCCAGGGAGTTCACGACACTCTGGGCTTCAGCCTGCTGGGCGTTAAGCTCATCGACCTTCTTTTGCGTGGTGGCGACGTTCTTCTCCTGCTCGGCCTGCTTATCGGTGAGCTGCTGCTTAAGCTCCTTGACCTCTTGAATGGTCTGAGCCTGCTTATCGGAAACTTTGCCGTAGTAGAACAGACGGTTGAGCATATCGCTCAGGTCATCGACGCCGGTCAGAACCTGAAGCAGGCTCAGACCGCCGGTTTTGTACTCGCCGGCGACATAGGTCGAGAGCTTGGCCTGACCGTCAGCGATCTCCTGCTGCTTTTGCGTGATCTCGCCAGCAGTCTGATCGAGCGCCTGCGTCTGCGTGGCGAGCTCATCGTAAATCTGCTGGGTTTGGGTACCGATCTGCTCGAGCTTCGTTCGAGCAGCGGCAAGGTCGGATGCGGTATCGGCGTAGGCAGGAGCCGCGAGGCCCAAGCCCAAAACACAAGCGAGGGTTGCCGTAGCAGCGCAGCGTGCCATGTTTTTGTGCGTGTTTGCTGTGCGCATGTAGCTTCCTTTCCAGTAACTAAGGGTAACGGCTAGTCCACCGTCACCAGGCTAAAGAGCTCCACATCGCCATCAGACGGCGTGAGCTTCTCGCGCGGGTTGAGAAACGCAAGCTCAAGGATACAACCGTAACCGACAAGCTTTGCGCCCATATCTCGCACCAGTTTACCTGTTGCCTCGACGGTTCCGCCCGTCGCGACCAAGTCATCCAGAATCAACACGGTATCTTTAGAGCTGATAGCGTCGGCATGGATCTCAATGGAATCCGTTCCGTATTCGAGCTCATAGCTCTGGCTCACCGTCTTGCGGGGTAGCTTGCCCGGTTTACGTGCGGGAACAAAGCCGGCACCAAGGGCCACAGCCACCGGTACGCCAACCATAAAGCCGCGAGCCTCGGGACCCACGACCTTGGTGATCTCCATGCCGGCAAAGTGCTCGGCGAGGGCATCGGTCATGGCTTTGAGCGCCTCGGGATTGCCAAAGAGCGGCGTGATGTCTTTAAAGACGACTCCGGGCTCGGGATAGTCGGGGATGTCGACGATTTGAGATTCGAAGTCGTACATTGCATGACCTTTCAATGGGTTGCCGAAATATCAACAGCGGTTATTTGCCCGCGGTGACGGTGCCGGATTGCGAAGGGGCGACGACCTTGAGCGGCTTTACGAGAGAATCCTCGTGCGAAGCCGGTGCGGCAGTTTCTTCGTTTTTGGCCTTGGTGGATTCGGAGCGAGCGATTTCCTCATCGAGTGCATCGATGTCGGCGTCCTCGACCACGGCGTTGAGCGACTCAAAAACGCGGTTCTTGAGCAGCGCAGTGTGCACACCCTCCGTCAGGTCGTGAAGCTTCTTAAACGCACGCTCGAGCTTGGCGTCGCGCTCGTCATCGGAGGTGTCCATGCCGAGCATGCTTACGAGCACTTGCTCAAACATCGAGGATTCGCGGTTGGCGGAAGACACGTACTGACGCAGGTTGCGCGGCTCGATATGGAAGCGTGACAGCTCGGAGCAGTAGCGGATGATCGGAAAATCGCGACCATCGACGAGCTCACGGTTCTGCGGACTCTTGATGATGCGAATGAGGTCGTTCTCGGCGAGCGAGCGGATAAACGAGATCTCGACGCCCAGCATATCGGGAATGGTCTCGATGGGATGCAGCTTTTGTTTGGTCTCCTTGGGCTCCGTCTTAAGCGGAACATCGGACAGCAAGCCCACCTCGTAGGCGAGCGTTGACAGGTCCGTGGCGTTTTCCAAGCGCTGCTTAATCACGTTGAGCGGCATGTAGCGGGTCTTCTGCAAGTGCAGAATGACCTCCAGGCGATCAACGTCCTCCTTGGAGTACTGACGGTATCCCTTAGGCGTACGATGAGGGGTAATGAGCCCCTCATCTTCTAGAAATCTAATTTTTGAGTTCGAAAGATCGGGGTATGCGCCTCGAAGAAGGTTGACGACTTGGCCGATACTCAGATAGTTGCGTTCGGCCATGCCCTACTCACCGGTTTCGATGCGCTCCGGCGTGCTCTCGTGGTAGATGAGCGTAAACGTACCGATCTGGACGGAAGAACCATCGTGCAGCGGGGCCGCATTGACAATGGCGCCGTCGACCCAGGTGCCATTGAGCGAGCCCAGGTCCTCAATGCGAGCGCCGAGGCCCTCGCGAATAATGCGCGCGTGGCTACGCGAAACGGTCATGTCATTGAGGAAGATGCCGTTCGCAGGATCGCGGCCGATGGTGGTCACGTCGTCCTCGAGCTCAAAGGCGGCACCAGTCTGCGGACCCTTGACGATGGACAGAACGGGGGCGGTGATGCGCACGTTGGCCATGAGGTCGGGAACGGTGACGTCGCTTGAAGGCACGCGGAATACGCAGGTAGCGTCAGCAGTCTTATCATTGTGAGGCATATTGTTAACCATGTTGTCCATGACAACCCCTAACTTATCGCGGACGTGCCGCAAATAATGAACCGTACGTAATCATACCCCAACGAATCAGTCTTCGATTTCAGGGTTCAGAAAGTCGATGTCCTCGTCCTCGGGATGCGTGAGAGCTTGTTTAATGGCCGCTCCGCCCTTAATGGAGTAGATGACAGCCGTGAGCATGGAGAAGATCACGCCGCCGTACACAAAGAAGATGCCGAGGGGCACCGAGCTTCCGTTGAGGCCCGGGAAGGCCGTAAGGGTTGAAGGTAAAAGATGCAGGCCGTCAATAACGGGGAACCCGAGCAGCATGAGCGAGAAGCCGGTCATGAGCAGTGCAGTGGCAATCTTTCCGGGAAAGACGACATCGATGGGGCGACGGTGATAATGACGCACGATAAGCGTGCCGATGCCCAGATAGATGTCGCGGCCAATAATGAGCACGCAGACCCAGATGGGCAGCTCTCCGCGGACCACCAGCCCAAGTACGCCGGTGAACAGCAGCGCACGGTCGCAGATGGGATCCATGACCTTGCCGAGCCACGAGACCGTCTTGGTCATGCGGGCGATCTGACCGTCCATCCAGTCGGTAGAGGCGGCAACGGCGTAGATAACGATGGCGATGACGCGGTTGTTATCCGTCACAAACAGGTACAGAAATACCAGGGTGAGGATCAGGCGCGTAAAGGTGATGAAATTGGAGATCGTAAAGATCTTATTCGACGGGTAATCGGAAGTGCCGATAAGCTCCTTTTTGATCTTCTTTTTGATGCCCACAGGACTCCCCCGCTGGTTAACGACAAAACTTTCGCTACTATACCCGTTCCGGCGATGTCTATCCAGCGTAAGCATAGAGAGTCCAGACATATGGAGGATGCTACTGGGTTGTGCGGGATTCTGCATTTGTGTACATCAGCCTCCAAATATGACATTTTTCGGCATCTTTGATGGCTGACGTACACGTTTTGATTCGGTGATTACATCGATCGGGAAAGTTGTTGCCTTAAGCAAATTAATCATGATGTGCGGGTCGAGAAGGGTTGGCGCCAAAAGAACCCAACGGCCGTTACGGCTTCGTTAGAAACGCGCCCCACCATGGATGGTGAACCCGAAAGGTGAGGCGCGCGGGCACGGCGACTCGGCCCGCGCGCCCGGAAGAGAAAGGACGAACCCATGGGTTACATGCTCGAGACGCGCGGGCTCACCAAGCGCTTCGGCCGCGGCGACCAGGCGCAGGACGCCGTGGCCGACGTGAGCCTTCATATCCGCGAGGGCGAGGTGTACGGGCTGCTCGGCCCCAACGGTGCCGGCAAGTCGACAACGCTCAAGATGATCTGCGGGATGCTGCGGCCGACGGCCGGGGAGATCCTCTTTGCCGGGCACGCCTGGCGCCGCGAGGACCTCTACGCAATCGGCAGCCTCATCGAGGAGGCGCCGCTCTACCCCAACCTCACCGCGCGCGAGAACCTGCGCGTGCGCACCACGCTGCTGGGCCTTCCCGAGAGCCGCATAGATGAGGTGCTCGCCGCCGTGGACCTCGCGGACACCGGGAAGAAGCGCGCCGGGCGCTTCTCGATGGGTATGCGCCAGCGCCTGGGGCTCGCGCTGGCGCTGATCGCCCGGCCACGCCTGCTCGTGCTCGACGAGCCCACCAACGGCCTCGACCCCATCGGCATCGAGGAGCTGCGCGACCAGATCCGCGGCTTCGCGGCGGCAGGTACGACGGTGATCGTCTCGAGCCACATCCTTTCCGAGGTGCAGCAGATGGCGGACACCATCGGCATCATCTGCGGGGGGCGCCTCGCCTACGAGGATGCGCTTCGTCCCGGGCAGGACCTCGAGGAACTCTTCATGAGCTTCTGCCGGGAAGGGCGACGAGCGCGCGGGGAGGTGGCGGCATGACGGGCGAGAAAGGCGGCCTGCTTGCGGCCCTGCGCGCCGAGGCCCTGAAGTCGCGCCACGCGGCACCGGTTCGCCTGGCCGTGCTCATGGCGCTGCCGATGCCGCTGCTCGGCGCGATGCCCTACCGGGGCGTGCAGATCTTCAGCGCGTGGAACTACTGGTACGCGCTCTTCCTGCCCGTGTCTCTCTCGCTCGTGGTGGCGTGCGTCGCGCGGGCGGACGCGCGCACGCGGATGCGGGGGCTTCTGGGCCTGGGCTTCCCGCTCGGGCGCGCCTGGTGGGCCAAGGCGCTCTGGTGCCTCGCGCTCTGCACGCTCTCGAACCTCGTGGTCTTCGGCATCTACCTCGCGGGATCGGCGTTCTCCTCGCAGGGTCTCACGGCCGCGGGCACGCTCACGATGCTCCTCTGCGCGCTCGCCAACACGGTGACCGCGGCGTGGATGATCCCCGCAGGGCTCTTCCTCACGGCGAGGCTCGGCATGCTCGCGGGCATCTTCTGCCCGCTCGCCGCGCAGCTCGTGGGTGGGTTCGCCTGGTCGCTGATGCCGCTGCCGCAGCTCTTTCCGCCGTCGGCGAGCATGGTCATCCCCACGAGCTTCATTCCCGTGCTGCCGAGCGGCGAGCCGCTCGCGGCGGACATGGCGCTCGGCGGGGCGCTCACGGCGGACGGCGTGCTCACGCTGGCGGGTCTTGCGGTCTGTGCGCTCGCGTTCGCCGCGCTCACGGCGGCGGGCGCGGCCTGGTTCGCGCGCTCCGAGGAGAGGTGATGGCCATGACACGACTCTCCGACCCGACGCCGCGCATGACTCTCCCGCGGGCCCTGCTCTCCGAGGCCCTGCGCCTGGCGCGCTCCCCGCTCTCGGCGGTGCACCTCGCCTGCGGCCTGGCGGCCGGTCTTGCCTGCGGCGAGTACTTCTCCGTAACCCGATGGGACCCGGCGCTGGGCGCGGACGCCTATGCCCAGTTCCTCGGCGCCCTCATGCCGCTCATGTGCGCCATCGTCTGCGGGCTCGCCGTGGACGAGGAGCGCGCTGCCGGGCGCCTCGCCAACCTCACGGCGGTCCCCTCGCGCGGGCGCGCCGTCGCGGCGAAGCTGCTCGCCCTTGCGGCGCTCGGCGCGGGCGCGCTGGCCGTGGCGCTCGGCGTTTTCGGGGCCGTGCTCGCCGTCGCCGGGCGCCTGCCGCTCGGGCCCGCTCCGCTTGCGGCCGCCTGGGCGGGCATCGTGCTGGGCAGCCTGCCCCTCTACGCGCTGGGGCTCGGCGTGGCCCTGCGCCTCGGCCGCAACGCCACCATCGGCGCCGGCGCGGCGGGGATGCTCCTCGCGTTCTTCTCAGTGGGCGGACTTGCGCACGGTCTCATGACCGGCGAGCTCACCGGTGCCCTGGCGACGCCCCTGAGCTGGGTGCCGCTCGCCTGGCCCGCGCGCCTGGGGTCGCTCGGGGTGGAGGCCTTCATCGACGCCGCACGCGCGGCGGGCCCACTCCTCACGACTGCGCTCGCTGGCCTCGTGCTCACCCTGGCAGCCGACGCCGTCCTTCTCGCCTGGTTCTGTCGCTTCGAGGACGGGAGGGCAGATGCGTAGGAGGCCGCTCGCCGCTGTGCTCGTCCTCCTCTCCGCAGCGCTCGTCCTGACCGGGATGCCCTGCTCGACGCCGGCTGGGGGTCGGCACTGCGCTCGATTGCCGACCGCGTGCTGCCCAACCCTGAGATCGCTATGTGGGCGCCCGCGCCCGAGCCCGGCAGCCACGCGAGCTCCTACGCCGACGCCACCGGGGCGGGGACAAACTATGTCTACCTGGTGGACGCTGCGGACGACAGGGGCAATGTCCGAGAGCTCCAGCTCATCTTCTTCGGGCGGGAGTCGGACGGCGAGGGCTGGCTCGGGATCGAGGCGCGCGGCGGCTCGGGCGTGCGCTACCGCGCGTGCGAAGCGGCCGAGGCACCCGCGGCTGCGCGTAGGGCTCTGGACCGCTGAGTGCGGCGCTAGTACAATTCCGACGAGAGTTTCAGGAGGTCGAACATGGCGAGGATACTGGCAGTGGATGATGAACGGGCTATCCTCGACGCGCTCGCGCGCGTCCTCGGCCGCGACGGCCATGAGGTCGTCAGGGCGACGGACCCGACGGCGGTCCCGGGGATGGACCTCTCGCGCTTCGACCTCGTGCTCTGCGACGTCATGATGCCGGGGCTCGACGGCTTCGAGCTCGTGCGGCAGATCCGCCCGGACTTCGACGGGCCCATCGTCTTCCTGACCGCGCGCGTGGCCGAGGAGGATGCCGTGGCCGGCTACGGCCTGGGCGCCGACGACTACGTCCGCAAGCCCTTCGGTGCCGCGGAACTGCGCGCCAAGGTCGCGGCCCATCTACGCCGTGAGCGCCGGCCGCGCTCGCACGCCCTCTCCTTCGGGGAGGTGCGGATCGACCTCGGGGCGCGCGACCTCGCCGTGGGCGGCGAGACCGTGCCGCTCACGCCCACCGAGTACGCCATCTGCGAGTACCTCGCGCGCCACCCCGGGCAGGTCATGAGCCGCGCGCAGATACGCGAGGCGGTGCTCGGCTGGGAGAGCGACGCCGACGACGCGGCCATATCCATGCAGGTCAGCCGCGCCCGGAGGAAGCTCTCCGAGGCCGGCGCCGATCCGATCGCGACCGTCTGGGGGATGGGGTACAAGTGGCAGCTCTGAGGATCGGGGCGCGAGGTCGCGGGGGCATGCCGCTCTCCTTCGTCATCGCGCGCTACTTCGCCTACGCGTTCGCGGCGGTCGCCACGGCGTGGCTCGCCTCGCTCATGGTGCTCTCCGTGGCGATCAACGCGGGCTTCGTCTACGAGGCAAGCTGGGGGCCGGCCAATGCGCGCGAGGTCGCGGAGGGCCTGGCACGCGACGGCGTCTGCGGGCAGCAGGACGTGCCGACGGCCTACCGCTACCTCATCCTGAACAAGGACGGATACGTGCTGATGACAGATCTCGAGGGCACGCGGCTCGAGGATGCGACGGAAATGGCCAGTACGGCACTCGCCGCGGATCCGGGCACAGTGGAGATCGAGGGCGGGGGCTCGGGCCTCACCTACGCTGCGTTCCCGCTCAAGGGCGGCGGGGCCTGCGCACTCGTCAGCGAGTACCTGCCGCAGTGGGTCTCGCGCGATCTCGCCAGCCTGCTTCCCAACCCGCAGAACCTCATGCTCGTCGGCGCCGCTGCGGGAAGCGCGCTCGCGCTCGCGCTCGTGGCGCGCCGTGCGAGCCGCGTGATCTCGCGCAAGATGGCGCCGCTCGCGGAGGCGGCGGGGCGCGTTGGCGCGGGGGAGCTCGACTTCGCGGTCGGCAGCACCAACGTGCGTGAGGTGAACGACGTCCTCGCCGCGATGGACGCCATGCGGGCCTCCCTCGCCGAGTCGCTCGAGGCCCGCTGGGCCGCGGAGCGGGGGCAGCGCGAGCAGATGGCGTCGCTCGCCCACGATCTCAAGACGCCGCTCACCGTGCTGCGCGCCAACGCCGACTTCGTGGCGGAGGAGCTGGAAGACGAGAATGACAGCGACCTCTCGGCCGCCGCGCGCGACATAGCCGGCGGTGTCGAAAGGCTCGACGGCTACGTGCGCCTGCTCATCGAGGCCTCGCGCGGGTCCGGCGGGGCGGAGAGGGCCCCCATGCGGCCGGCCGAGCTCTGCGAACAGGTCCTCGCCGAGGCCGCCCAGATCGCCCGGGCGCGAGGCGTGACGCTCGACGCGGCCACGGGCCCCGCTGTCGCGGGCGCGCCCGAGGCCCCGCTCGACCGAACCGCCCTGGCGCGAGCCGCCGCGAACCTCGTGGTCAACGCCGCCGAGCACGCGCGCTCGCGCGTGGCGGTCTCCTGCGACGTCGCGGGCGGACACCTCGTCATCGAGGTGGCCGATGACGGACCGGGCTTCTCTCCCGCTGCCCTCGAACGCGGCTGTGAGCGCCTCTTCACAGACGACTCCTCCCGCTCTTTGCGCGACGGGGGCCGCCACTACGGGCTCGGCCTCCACGCCGCCTCCGAGGCTGCGAGCGCCCACGGGGGCTCCGTCTCGCTCGCCAACAGTCCCTCGGGCGGCGCGGTGGCCACCATCGCGGTCCCCCTGTGCGGGATCTGACGATTTCCTCGATGTCTACCTCGACTGCGATATGTCGCTCGCCGAGGCCGCGACGAGATGGTGTTGCGTCTGCCCCGCTTGGTGCTTCTAGCTCAAATTTGATCTGATGTAAGGCCCGTGCAATCCTGCATGGGCCTTTCTTTTGGCAATTGCTCGACTGATTCGTGGCTTGAAACACAAATTATCGAGTTGAGGAGACATGGGGTCATACAGCGGCTCTCAGAGCGCCCGCCGCACTCCCCCGCCATTACCCTGCGGCGTCCTCGTATAGAGCCCATCCTGCTTGGCGTTTCGTTGCAACAGCCCACTTGTCCACCGATCAAGTGAACTACTGGAATAAATACAGCGACACGCTTGTCCGTTATAGTCGCTATATCTGTGTTAATCGCCGCGATAAATACAGCCTGTACTCGGCTGCATACCAGCTACGCGTATGTAGATTCATATCGCGTTAATAAATCGGCTCAAGCGTGTGCAAAACGCGCAAGTAGCCGCAAAAGGCGATTATCGCGCAGGTAGATTTTTGGCACCCTGTTGCTTAAACAAAATTAAGCAATTGCTTAAAACAAAAAAGGTCAGGCACTAGGTGCCTGACCTGCAAACTTCTGGTCGGGACGACTGGATTCGAACCAGCGACCCCTTGACCCCCAGTCAAGTGCGCTACCAAGCTGCGCCACGTCCCGAAGCTTTTGTTTGTTGCTCTGCTCTCGCTTGCAACAGGGAGTATATTAACCCGAAACTTTGTCCTTGTGCAAGAACTTTTTTACAAATTTTGAAGCAAGTCCAAAATTGTATCTGCGAGCTGGGGTTTTGTTAGAACGGGAAGTTCTTGCGTAACCGCTTTACTCACGATCCAGGCCTTGTTGGTATCGGTTCCAAAGCCCGAATCGGCGCGTGAGACATCGTTGGCGATAATGGCATCGCAACCCTTGCGGTCGAGCTTTCGCTGTGCGTACTCCAGGACGTTATCGGTCTCGGCCGCAAAGCCGATCACGCACCGCTCGCCCTTTTGGCGCGAGAGCTCGGCCAAGATATCGACCGTCTCGACGAGCTCGATGCGATCCAAGCGTTCGTTAGACTTTTTGAGCTTATGGTCCGCAGGGGATACGGGGGTGTAGTCGGCGACAGCGGCCGCACAAATGGCCACATCGGCCGTCTGAAAGGCGCTGAGCGCTGCCTTCAGCATTTCAGCGGCGGTCTGCACGCGCACGCACTCCACGCCGTGGGGAACGTCGAGCGATGTCGGTCCCAGCACGAGCGTGACGGCGGCACCGCGACGTGCGGCCTCCCCCGCCAGGGCGATACCCATCTTGCCCGAAGAACGGTTGCCAATGAAGCGCACGGGGTCAATCGGCTCATGCGTGGGGCCGGCGGTAATGACGATGCGCTTGCCCGCCAGGTCTTGCGGCACGGGGTTGAGCACCTCACAGACAGCCTCGACGATGTCCTCGGGCTCGCTCATGCGCCCCGTGTCCACGTCGCCGCAGGCAAGGTAGCCGCTGCCGGGTCCCACCACATGGACACCGTGCTCGCGCAGCGTGGCCATGTTGGCCTGCGTTGCCGGCGCCTTCCACATGCCGTTGTTCATAGCGGGTGCGATCACGATGAGTCGCGGCGTTGCCAGCAGCGTGGTGGAGATGAGGTCATCGGCGATGCCGTTGGCCATCTTGGCGATAATATTGGCCGTCGCGGGCGCCACGACCACCAGATCGGGCTCCTGCGCCAGCGAAATGTGGTGGATGGGGTCGGAGGGATCGTCGAACAAGCCCACGGCGACCGGCTCATTGGTGAGCGCGCGGAAGGTGAGCGGGCCCACGAACTCGGTGGCATGCTCGCTCATAACGACCTTCACGCGGGCGCCGCGCTTTTGCAGCAGGCGCACGATATTGCACGACTTATAGGCGGCGATCCCGCCGGTAATGCCCAGCAGGATCGTTTTTCCCTCAAGTTGCATTGAATTGTTGGGTGCCGCCGTCATCGTTAGGCTTCCTTGCTGGGGAGCACGAGCAGGCGGTGGCAGTACGGGCAGTGCGTAATCTCACTGCCGTCGTGGTTGAGGTCGCTCATGGACGACGCCTGCAGCGCGGTGTGGCAGACCGTGGGGATATTGCCCTTGATGGTCTCGACGGCCAGGCCGCGGAACTGCTTGAGCAGACGCTCGTAATCGGTGAGCACGTCGGTCGGCAGCATGGCGGCAAGCGCGATGCGCTCCTTGGTGGCGGCATCGATCTGAGCCTGCAGATCGGCAGCCTTGGCGCGGGCGGCCTTGGTATCGGCCTTCACGCCCTCCTCGAACTTGGCGATGATGGCCTGCGCGCGAGCCTCGCGGTCGAGCGCCTCCTTGTGGGCGACGACGACGTCCTTGCGGGTGTGCTCGATCTTGTCCAGACGCTTGGCCAGGGTGGCGAGCTCGTTCTCTAGGTCCTGAACCTCGCGGTAGTCGGAGCCGTCGACATGGCGCTTCTTGGCGGCCTCGATGGCGTTGTTGGTCTGAATCTCGGTGGTGTTGAGATCGTCGAGCTCAATGTCCAGATCCTTGCGCTGGGCGTAGAGCTTGGTCATCTCGGACTTGAGCTTCACATAGGTCTTGCGCTTTGAAGCGAGCTCCTTGAGCTCCGGCATATTGGCAAGTTCGCTCTTGTTGCGGGCGAGCTCCAAATCGATCTGTTGCAGCTTGAGTAGCGTAGCGCCGGCGCTCATAAGTTCTCTCCTTTTGTCACAGTCCACCATTGGCAAGGGTTCAGTATTTTAATCGCATGACGGGGGTTGACCCCGGCGTCAACTGCAGAGTTCATCAATATATCAACGAACGGTTCCTCGGAGCGGTCGTGACCGAGCAAGATCACCGGCAGCCCGCGCAAGGCAAGGTCTTGCGCCACGTGGTAGCCCGCCTCGCCCGTCACGACAACATCTGCGCCCGCGGCGATAGCAAGCTCTCCAAAGTCGCCCAGGGAGCCGCCCAAAATGGCGACGGTTCGGCACGGGTGCTCGGCTTCACCCCATACGCGCGGGTTGCTGCCGAAGGCCGTGGCAGCACGGGCGGCAAGATCGCGCAGCGTGCACGGGTCGTTGAGCGTTGCAAGCGCGCCCAGGCCGGTGGTCTCGGGGTCGTCCACGTGCTCCAGTGAGCACACGGGTGCGGCACCCAGCAGCTCGCTCAGGCAGATGCGGGCTTCGTGCGAGCGGTCCAGGTTGGTGTGGAGCGAGATAATGCTCACCCCGCAGCAGGCAGCTTCGTAGAGGGCCGCGCTGCACTGGGGTCGTGTGGCATCCGCCGGGCAAAAGGCCTCGGGTGCCTTGATGTATATGGGATGATGCGTCAGCAGCACGTTGGCGCTTGCTTCTTGGGCGCGGCGAACATTAGCCTCGGTCGCATCGAGTGCGCAGGCAACGCCGGCGATCTCCGCGGCCGGATCGCCAACGGAGAGTCCTACGTGATCCCAGCCCTCGGCGTCCGCCTTGGGATAGCGTGCCAGCAGCGCGCGCTCAAGCTCGGCGACGATCATGCGGCGCCTACGATCGAGAGTAGCGTCTGGGCAAATTCGTCCAGATCGCCCGGATTCACGCGGTCATCAAAGGAAATGCGCAGTGCGCCCAATGCCTGCTCGCGACCGATACCCATCGCGCTCAAAACGTGGCTGGGGTCCATACTGCCGCTCGAGCATGCCGAGCCTGCCGATACCTCAAAGCCGGCAGCGTCGAGCTTGATGATGAGCTCCTCGGAGTCCATGCCGTCAATGTAGATCGATACCATGCCGGGCAGACGGTCGGCATGCGCATAGTCGCCCATCGTGGCGTGAATGCGCGGATGGGCCGTAAGCGTGGCGTAGAGCTTGTCGGAAAGGGCTTGCAGCTTCTCGCGTTCCTCGGCCACATGGGGCGTCAGCGTGCGGGCGGCAGCGGCAAAGGCGAGCTGCGTGCGCAGGTCCTGCGTGCCGGCACGTCGTCCGGCTTCCTGTCCACCGCCAAAGATTCGGGGGCGCAGCGGCGTGCGGTTCTTAAGGTAGAGCGCGCCGGATGCCACAGGGCCGCCGATCTTATGCGCGGCAACGGACATGGCATCGACGCCCAGCTCGGTGACATCGAGCGGAATATGCAGATAGCCCTGGATGGCATCGGTGTGGAAAAGGGCGCCCACGGTATGCGCGGCCGCGGCAAGCTCGCGGATGGGCTGCACCACGCCGGTCTCGTTGTTGGCAACCATGATGCTCACGAGCGCCACGTCGTCGCCTAGTAGCTCGACAAGCGCGACAGGCTCAATGTAGCCCGCGCGGCAAGGCGTCGCCAGGTCGACGGTAAAACCGGCGGCACACAGCAGCGGCAGGTTGTCCAGAATCGAATCGTGCTCGATGGCAGATACGATCACGCGGTTACGCTTGCGATCGCGCTGACGGGCGCCCTCGGCAAGACCGAGCAGCGCCAGCTGGTTTGCCTCGGTGCCGCCGTTGGTCAGGATTATCTCTGATGGGCGGAGGCGCGCGCCAAAGCTGCGGGCAATCTCTCGACGCGCCACTTCCAGGCGTGCAGCGGCCTTGCGGCCGAGCGAATGCAGCGAGTTGGGGTTGACGCCGGCAAGCTCGCTGTCGTCGTACTCGCGCTGCGCAAGGAGCGCCTCGGCGCGCATGGGCGTCGAGGCGGCATAGTCAAGATTAACGGGTATGAGGTTTTGACCTGCGGTCATAAGGGTTTATGCCTCCTGTGCGGCCTCGTTGCCCAGCTTCTGCAGCAGCGCAACCTCGGCAGCGGGATCTTCGGACTTAAATACGGCGGAGCCGGCCACGAGCACGTTGGCACCGGCCTTGACGACCTCGGCGATGTTTTTGGAAGAGATGCCGCCGTCGACCTCGATCATGGGCGACACGCCGTGGCGCTCGCACATGGCTTTGAGCTCGTGGAGCTTGGCGATGGTGCCCGGGATAAAGCTCTGGCCGCCAAAGCCGGGGTTCACGCTCATCAGCAGCACCATATCGACGACGTCGATGATGCTCTCGAGCACGCACACGGGGGTGGCGGGGTTGAGCACCACACCGGCCTTGACGCCGCGCTGCTGAAGATGCGTGAGCGTGCGGTGCAGGTGCGTGGAGGCCTCATAGTGCACGGTGATCATGTCGGCACCGGCGTCGGCGTACCAATCGACCGTCTCATCGGGGTTCGATACCATGAGGTGCGCGTCGACCGGCACGTCGGTGGAGCGCTTGACGGCCTTGAGGATGTCAACGCCAAAGGTGAGGTTGCCGGTAAAGTGACCGTCCATAACGTCGAAGTGCACGTAGTCGGCACCGGCGATCTTGTCGAGCTCGCCCCTGAGGTTGGCCATGTCGGCCGAAAGGACGGACGGAGCGATTTTAATGGAACCCATGGTAGAAGCCTTTCTGCGCTAGTCGGTGAGTCCGTAGAACTCTTGAGAAGGGACGCGATCTGTGAGAATCTCGAGCGCCCTATCCAAAGTAACACCGTTGTAGAGCGTTTGCTCCACGGCAAAGGTGAGCGGAATGTCTACGCCCAGTGAACGGGCAAGCTCGCTGACGCTGCGGGCCGCGACGGCGCCCTCGACCACCATATGCGTGCGCGTCTGATACTCGTCGAGCGAGATGCCGTGGGCAAACTCGTAGCCAAAGGTGCGGTTGCGCGAATGCTCCGAGGTGCAGGTGGCAATGAGGTCGCCCATGCCGGCGAGTCCCATGCAAGTTATGGCCTGCCCGCCGCGGGCGTGCACCAGACGGCTGATCTCTGCCAGGCCGCGCGTCATGATAAGGGCAAGCGTGTTGTCGCCGGCACCGGTGCCGGCGGAGATGCCGCACACGATGGCGATGACATTTTTCATGGCGCCGCAAACCTCGACGCCGGTCATGTCCTGCGACAGGTAGATGCGGAAGGCCGTGGATAGGAGCAGGTCCTTAAAGGTCTCCCCTACCTGTGGATCATTGCTGGCGATGACGGCGGCAGAAAGCCCGCCGCGGCAGATCTCCTCGGCATGGTTGGGGCCCGAGAGCGCCGCGACACGCGACTCGTTGCCGATCTCACTGGCGATTACCTCACTCATAAGCAGGCCGGATTCGGGCTCAATACCCTTGGTGAGGCAGAGTGCCGGGGTGTCGGCGGCGATGAAGGGTGCTGCCTGATGGCATACGCTGCGCAGGTGCGTGGAGGGCACGGCAAAGATGATGGCCTCGGCGCCGTCGAGCGCCTGCGACAGGTCCGTGGCGGCGACAACGTTGCCGGGCAGCTCGTAGTCCACCAGATACCGGGGATTGCGGTGCTCGGCATTGATGCCGGTGGCCGTCTGCTCACTGTGGGCCCACATGGTCACGCGCTCGGCTCGCTCTGCGGCGAGGCCGGCGACGGCGGTTCCCCAGGAGCCGGAGCCAATCAGCGCAACATTCATGACTCTCTCCTACTTATCGTCGGGCTCGGTGACGCGCTTGGTAAACGAGAGCTTGGACTCCTTACCGGCCATGAGCTTTTGGATATTCGAGCGATGGGCCCACACCACGGTGATGCCGATCATCGCCATGCAGAACTTGAGGCACAGACTGCTGTACGGAAAGACCGCGCAAGCAGCGATAGGAAGTCCGATGGCCGCGGCAAGCGAACCCACTGACACATACTTGGTGATGGCGACGGCTACGATAAACATGCCCAGCAGCGACAGGCCAATAGGCCAGTACCAGGCGAGGATGACACCCAGACCAACTGCGATACCCTTGCCGCCGTGGAAGTTGAGATAGGGCGAGAAGATATGGCCCCACACGGCTGCCAGGCAAATGACACCGAGCATCCAGTCGCCGGGGGCTCCGGGCGCCATGATGTTCGGCGGAAATCCATAGCCCACGCTCGCGATGAACGGACGGGCGATGACAACGCAGATGGCGCCCTTAAGGCAGTCGAGCAGCAGCGTGAGCGCGGCCACCTTGGGGCCGGCTACGCGCAGGGCGTTGGTGGTGCCGATGTTACCGGAGCCCGCCTTGCGAATGTCGGTGTGGTTAAACACGCGGCCCAAGATCAGGCCAAACGGAATCGCTCCGATAAAGAACGAGACCACGGCGCAGATGGCGGTCAGCAGAATCGGATTATGCATCCTTTTGCTCCTTCTTCCTAAAGAAGAGTCGAATGGGCGTGCCGGCAAAGTCGAAGGTCGAGCGCATGCGGTTCTCCACGTAGCGCTGGTAGGTGTCGTTGACCAGGTCACTGTGGTTGACGAAGAACGTGAACGTCGGCGGGTTGACGCCCGTCTGGGTCACGTAGTGCATGCGCAGGCGGCGCTTGCCGTCCACCACGGTATGACCGAACTCGCGCAGGTCGGTGAGGAACGCGTTGAGGCGCGAGGTGCTAATCTTCTGCGAGCGCGTCTTTTCGGCGGCGTCTACCATCGCCCAGATCTTCTCGACGCTGCGGCCGGTGAGAGCAGAGATGCGCAGGTACTGGGCCCAGGGAGCCATGACGCCCAGACGGCGGTCGATGGTCTCCATGCAGGCCTCGCGCTTACGGTCGTCGTCGAGCAGATCCCACTTGTTGAGCAGCACCACGATGGCGCAGCCGCGCTCGATGGCAAGACCCATGACCTTCTGGTCCTGCTCGGTAACGCCCACGGAGGCGTCGACGACGAGCAGCGCCACGTCGGCGCGGTCGATGGCGCGCAGGCCGCGGACCATGGAGTAGTACTCGATGTTCTCGTACACGGTGCTCTTCTTGCGAATGCCCGCGGTGTCGACCATGCGGTAGTGCTTGCCGTTACGCTCGACGACCGTGTCGATGGCGTCGCGCGTCGTGCCGGCAATGTTGGACACGATAGAACGGTCGGCGCCCAGGATGCGGTTGAACAGCGACGACTTGCCGGCGTTGGGGCGGCCGATGATGGCCACGTTCAGCGCGTCGGGGAACTCATCGGCGACCTCGTCTTCTTCCTCGGGAAGCAGGGCCACGATATCGTCGAGCAGGTCGCCCGTGCCATGGCCATGCAGGGCCGAGAGCGGCGTGGGCTCGCCGATACCGAGCGAATAGAACTCCCAGATGCTGTCGTTTTCGCGATCGGGGTTGTCGAGCTTGTTCACCAGCAGAAAGACCGGCTTGTCGCAGCGCTTGAGCATGCGGGCGACCGACTCGTCCTCCTCGGTGACGCCGGTGCGGCCATCGACTACAAACAGGATGACGGCGGCTTCCTCGGCGGCGGCGAGCGCCTGGTCGCGGATGGACGTGGCAAAGACGTCGTCGCTCTTGAGCGGCTCGATACCGCCCGTGTCGACGATGGTGAACTCGCGGCCGTTCCAATCGGCCGTGTGATACGAGCGGTCGCGCGTGACGCCGCGAGACTCGTGGACGATGGCGTCCGAGGTCTGGGCCAGGCGGTTAACGAGCGTGGATTTGCCCACGTTGGGGCGTCCGACGACGGCGACGATAGGTTTCATCTGCTCTCCTTTAATGGGTAGGTTCAGTGGAAGTGTTAGAGTCGGCAGGCACAATGCCAAGGATATGCTCCAGGGTATCGAGCAGCTCATGCGGCATGGTCGACACCACATGAACCTCGGCGCCGCGACTGGTAAGGCTTGCGAGTAAATCGTCACGATGATACTCGTCAAGCGTCATGCCGTCAGCGTTGAACATGAGCTTAGGCACAAAGAGCATAACCCCCGACAGATCATGGGGCAGCTGCTCCAAGATGTCACACGCGACGATGAGGCCGGTCACGTCCACGTTGCCGCCAAAGTAGCGGTTCTTGATGGCCGTGACAGTGCCGGCGAGTCCCTGGGGCGACTCCACAAAGCGGGCCACCGTGTCGCGTGCGCTGGCGCCCGAGAGGCACAGCAGATGCTGGCTGCGGGCGGCGATGGCCTCGCGGACGCGAGCCAGACGCTCGGTATAGGCGGCAAGCACGTCGTCGGTCTCGTCTAGATACGAGCGGATCATGCCGATGCCGTCGTAGTACTGCGGGTAACCGTCGTAAAAGTCTGCCTCTGGAGGATCGATGCCGGCGTCCAGATAGAACTCGTCGCTCATCTGGAAGGTGTGGCGGCCAAAGCGCTCATAGGCGCGGTCCTGGAACGGTCGGATCATGGCAATGGTCTCGCGCGCCAGTTCGGGCTTGTCGCTGTATGACCAGCTAAAGCGGTTTTGGTGTTTGGTAAAACCGAGCGGCACAATGCCCAGGCTTGTGATTTGCTCGTGCTCCTCGCAAAAGCGCAGGGTCTTTTCCAGCTCCTCGCCGTCGTTCATGCCGGGGCACAACACGATCTGCGCGTGAATCTCGATGCCGGCGGCCATGATGGTCTCGAGTACGTCCATGCCTCGCTGGGCGTTACGGCCCATCATACGACGGCGGACGTCGGGGCTCACAGCGTGGACCGACACGTTCATGGGACTCATGTTGCGCTGGATGACGTTTTGCACGTCCTCGTCGGTGAGGTTCGTAAGCGTGACAAAGTTGCCTTGCAAAAAGCTTAGGCGATAGTCGTCGTCGCGAATATAGAGCGTGGAGCGGCCGCCCTTGGGGAGCATGGTCATAAAGCAGAACACGCAGGCGTTGACGCAGGTACGCATGCCGTCGAAGATGGGGCCATCGAACTCCAAACCCCAATCCTCGCCGGGAAAGCGGTCGAGCTCGACGGGGGTGACGGTGCCGTCGCGCGGGTCGAAAACCTCGAGGTCGACGGTATCATCGTCGGCCTCCCAGAGCCATACGATCATGTCGGTGAGCGCCTCACCGTTGACCGTGAGCACGCGCATGCCCGGCTCGATACCCACATCCCACGCGGGCGATTCGGGACGCACGTTCTTTACGAGCGCGCCCTCACCCGGCTCGGGGTCGCGGCTGCGCCCGTAATCGGCCACCTCGGCGGCGTATGCGGGTACGGTCTGGTCCATGGTTAGCGGCAAAGCTCCTTGATGCGCTCGACGGCGCGCTCGATGTGTTCTTGCGGGGTGGAGGCTCCGGCGGTGATGCCGATGTGGTGAGCGTCGGTAAACCACGCGGCTTGGAGCTCAGAAGCTTCCTCGATGTGATACGTGCGCTCGCAGGCGTCTGCGCAAATCTGCGCCAGGCGGCGGGTGTTGCCCGAGTTCTTGCCGCCCACGATGACCATGCAGTCGCAGCGGTTGGCAAGTGTGGCTGCTGCCTGTTGACGCTCACTCGTGGCGGCGCAGATGGTGTTGATCACGCGCAGCTCCTGCACGCGCGGGGTGATAGCAGCCACGACCTCGGCCAAGTTCTGCGCAGTCTGGGTGGTCTGCACAACCAAGCCCACTTTACCCTTGAGCGACAGCGCGTCCGCATCGGCAGCGCAGCTCACGACCTGCGCGTCATCGCCGGCGTGGCCCAGGATGCCCTCGACTTCGGGGTGGCCCGGCTCGCCCACGACGATCACGCGGTAGCCCTCGCGCACCAGGCGCTCGGCCGCCACGTGGACCTTCTTCACGTAGGGGCAGGTGGCGTCGACGACGTTAAGGCCACGCTCGCGAGCGGCATCAATGACCTGCGGCACCACGCCGTGGGCGCGGATGATCACGGTGCCCGACGTGGCGTCGTCCAAGGTGTCGGCCAGACCGACGCCTGCCTCGGCGAGCTCGCGTACCACGATCGGGTTATGGATGAGCGGACCCAAGGTATGGACCTGAGTGCACTCCCCTGCCTGCGGCGCAGCGGCCAGCGCCATATCGAGCGCACGCTGTACGCCGTAGCAGGTGCCGGCGTGGGCAGCGATTTCGATAGTGGGGGCGTCTGCCTTGCCGGGCACAGCCTCGGCGGTGTTCATGACTTCCTCGTCCATGGCTAGAACCTGCCCGGGTGCTCGGCGCACAGGTCATCACGCATGGCGTAGACGCGACTCATGGCTTCGGACTCAAACCAGGCTAGGCGCTCCTTGCGCTTAAGCCCGGCCGGTGCGTCGGAAAGCGAGACGGCCTTGCCGGCGCGGATCCAGCACTTCTTGGGACGCATGATCTTTTTGCCCGCGGGCGTGATGTCGGACCAGCCGCAGATGGCGAGCGGGTTCACAGGAGCCTTGCCCATCTGAGCGATGAGCGCAAAACCGCCGTGGACCTCGGGCTTGATCTCGCGCGAGCGGATGCGCGTGCCCTCGGGGAAGATCAGGACGTCCTCGCCGCGCTGCAGCGCATGCTGGGCGGCGCGCAGGCACTTCATATCGGCAGTGCCGCGCTCCACGGGGATGCCGCCAACGCGGCTAAAAGCCCAGCGCACAATCTTGCTCTTGGCGAACTCGGACTTAAAGATGGGGCGAATGCGGCGGCCGCCAAAGAATAGCGCCGTCTCCACGGCCAAGAGCTCAGCCATCGAGGTGTGGTTGCAGATGACCACGCTGCCGCGGCCTTCCTGGCGCTCAAACAGCAGGTCAGCGTCCTCGACCTTCCAACGCCACATGAGCTTGGAGAAGGCCCAAAGGATGGCCATGACTACGACGACGGTACCGCGGATGAGCGCCGGGAACTCGGCGTAGGGGGCGTTGTAATAGTCCTCGGGCGTCTGCTTAAACAGGCGCATGGGCTACCTCCTTTGGTTGATGAGGCCCTCGATAATGCGGACGACCTCGTCGATGGTATGGGCGGTGGAGTCGACGTGCACGGCGTCCTCGGCGGGAACGAGCGGCGCGACCTCGCGGCTGCTGTCGAGTTTATCGCGCTGTTTGAGGGCGTCGAGGGTCTCGTCGACCTCGGCCTCGAGCTGCTCGGTGGTGAGCGGCTGGGCGTCGTTCTGGTGGCGCTGCAGCACGCGGCGGCGGGCGCGCTCGCGCGGGTCAGCGGTCAGGAAGACCTTGACTTGCGCGTTGGGGAACACGACGGTTCCGATGTCGCGACCCTCGGCCACGATATCGCGGTCCTCTGCGGCGCGGCGCTGATGGATGAGCATGGCCGCGCGCACGCCCGGGTAGGCCGAGACCTTGGACACGTTGGCGTCGACCTGCGGGGTGCGAATGGCAGCCGAGGCGTCCTTGCCGTCAATGGTCAGGCGCGTGTCTTCGCCAGTTCCGTTGGTAAAGCGGATTTCGATCTGCTCGGCGAGGGCGTCGATGGCCGCCTCGTCGTCCAGGTCGATGCCGCGGTCGAGCGCGGCGAACGTGACGGCGCGATACATGGCTCCCGTATCGAGCTTGTTAAAGCCCAGCTGGCGGGCGATCTCCTTGGCGATGGTGGACTTGCCGGAACCGGCGGGGCCGTCGATGGCGACGATCATGCAATGCTTCCTTTCGGTGGTTGACGTGCTGGTATGGTTCGCGGGCGTTGGGGCGCGGCGGGTTGCCTAGCCTGTGTAGCGCTCGCGGTAGGTGTTGCGCTTGGGTGCGGAGCCGTGGCTGCCGTGGTGACGCGTGCGGCTGGCGGGCGTGTCTTGGGGCTTGCCGCCGTTGCGCTTGGCGCTCGCCTGCTTGGGCGGGATGCCGCCGCTTTTAAGGATCTGCACCTCGCGGTCGGTGAGCTCGCGCCACGAGCCCTTGGCCACGCCCTCGAGCTCAAGGCCGGCAAAGTTGCAGCGGTGCAGGCGGATCACAGGATGGTGAATCTTGCCCAGCATGCGCTTGACCTGGTTTTTACGACCCTCGCGGATTATGACCTCCACGGCGGTGGTGCCGGGTTTGACGCCCTGGGGAGCTACGGCCTCGGCCTCGCGCGCGTTGATGACGCGGCAGATCGCCGGCTGGCACAGGCCGTCGTCGAGCTCGATGCCGCTGCGGAGTGGTTCCAAGTCGCGGTCGGACAGCCGTCCGTCCACGAGCGCCTGGTAGGTCTTGTAGACGTGCTTGCTGGGGTGCAGCAGATCCTGCGACATGTCGCCGTCGGTGGTAAAGAGCAAAAGGCCCGTGGTGTCGCGGTCCAGGCGGCCCACTGGAAACAGGCCCGGAAAGCGGTCGCGCGGGACCAGGTCGGCCACGCAAGGGCGCTCCTGCGGGTCGCTCATGGTGGTGAGGTAGCCGGTCGGCTTGTAGAGCATCAAGTACACGGCGCCCTGGTTGAGCTTGACGGGCATGCCGTCGACCTCGATGTGATCGTGGTCGACATCGACCTTGGTGCCCAGCTCGGTCGCGACCTCGCCGTTGACGGTCACGCAGCCGGCGGTCATTAGGTCCTCCGAGCCACGGCGGCTCGCCACGCCCGCGCGCGCCAAAAAGCGCTGCAGGCGCATGGTGTGCGGATAGACGGGCTGGGCGTCGGTGGCGGGTACTGCGTTACCCATGGCGCGCGTCTCCCCTACTTCGTTAGTCCTCGTCATGCAAATCCTCCGAGGTCTCGTCGACGACCAGGGTTTCCAAGTCCTTGACTGCCTCAACATCTTCAACATCGGTATCGAGCAGTTCGCGCTCTTCGTCCAGGTCATCGGCCTGCTCCTCGAGCGTGGACTGAATGCTGCGGCCGCTCAGGCGCTCGCGGATAAACTGACGCGATTGCTCGTCGGGGGCAAACTGCTCCAGGTCGGGCAGGTCGCGGGTGGAGCGCAGACCGAACTTTTCCAAGAAGGCGTTGGTCGTGCCGTAGATGATGGCTTGACCTCGCTGGGGGTCGCGGCCGAGCTCGCGCACTAGACCTTTGTCGACGAGCGACGCGATGACGCCGTCGGAATTGACGCCGCGGATGCCCTTGACCACCTCGCGCGTCACAGGCTGGTGGTATGCGATGACGGCCAGGGTTTCGAGCGCCGCCTGGGACAGCTTTTGCGTGTCCCAGCTCAACACATAGGCCTCGACCACGTCGTGGTAAGCGGGGTGCGTGAACAGGCGCCAGCCGCCGGCGACCTCGCGCAGCTGAAAGCCACGGTTGGCCTCCTCGTACTCAACCTTGAGCTCGGCGAGCAGCGACGCGCACTCGCCGGGGGCGATATCCAGTGCGCCGGCCAGCGCGGGCGCACTCACCGGGTCGCTCGACACCAGCAGCAGCGCCTCGAGGGCGCCTTTGAGGCTGTTTGCCTCCAGCGTGGAAAGGGTTGACATGGTTGCGGCTCCTATTCGGTGAGCTCGGGGCCCTCGCCGGGCACGTAGGCCTCGGCGCCCTCGACGCGGTTGATGCAGATGGTTCCAAAGATCTCGTCCTGGCTCAGCGTGAGCGAGCCGCGCTTGGCGAGCTCCAGCATGGCCAGAAAGGTGACGACGAGCTGCTCGGTGGTGGCATCGCCGTCCAGTAGCTCGCGGAAGGTGCAGGTTTGGTGCGCCATGGTAAAGCGGTCGACTGAGGCCACGGTCAGGTCGAGCGGCACGCGATGCGGCGCCACATGCTCGGCCTCCAGCAGGAAGGTCTGGCGCTTGCCGTCCAGGTCGGCACAGATGACGGCGAGACCGCGCAGCGTGATGCCGGCAAGGTAGTCGGGCATGAGGCCTAGGAACTCGGGGTCGGGGCCGGCTACGCGCGGATGCATGCGGCTTTCGGCCTGCATGCGCGCACCGAGGGCCGCAGCCGCGCCTTTAAACTGCTTGTAGGCGATCAGGCGCTGAATCAGGACCTCGCGTAGGGCGTCCCCGTCGAGCGTGCTAAGTTCTTCGAGGTCATCGTCGATCTCGTCATCGTCATCGGCTTTGCGCGGGGCCTCCTGCGGCACCAACGAGGCGGCCTTGATGTCCAAAAGGGTTGCTGCGACCAGCAAAAAATCGCTCGCCACGTCCAGGTCCAGCGCCTCGATGCGCTCGGCTTCGGCAAGGTACTGCTCGGCCACCTCGCTGATGGAGATAGCGCTGATATCTACTTTTTGGCGGGTTACCAGCTGCAGCAGCAGGTCGAACGGTCCGCTGTAGACCTGCGTCGACACGCGATACGACATCTTCGACCTCCTTTGACGGCGCCTTCGCGGCGCGGTTTGGGTGCATGTTACGACCGTTTTGCACGGTCGACCTGTAAGTTTACCTTAGATGCCGGCGATTGCGAAGTTGAGCAGCTGCTCAGCAAGCGGATACACGGTAACGTCGAAATAGCGGCCGATCACGTCGATGCCGGTCCACATGGGCAGCAGGTACAGCACCAGGATGAGGATGGGCATAGCGTATTGCTGCAGACGATAATAGTTGTTGAGCGCCTTGCCTTTGAGGAACGGCACGATGATCGACGAGCCGTCGAGCGGCGGGATCGGGATAAGGTTAAAGAACGCGAGCGACAGGTTGACCACGATAAAGGTGGCGCCGAAGTTCATGATTTGGGACGCCACGGCAAAGGACATGCTGGTGTAGAGATTGCCGTACGTTGCGTGCATGAGGGCGGCCGCGAGGCACGCGAGTGCGATGTTCGACGCGGGGCCGGCCACGCTCACCAGGACCTCGTCGCGCTTGGGGTGCTTGAGGTTGTTGAGGTAGACGGGTACGGGTTTGGCGAAGGCGAACACTGGGCCGCCGGCCGCGAGCATGAGCAGCGGCAGGATGATGGTGCCAAACGGGTCGATATGGTTAAGCGGGTTGAGCGACACGCGGCCGCGCGAACGGGCCGTCTTGTCGCCGAGCGCCCAGGCCGCGGCGGCGTGCGCACTCTCGTGGATCACGATGCCTAGGATGACGGCGACCGCGCTAGCAAGCAGGTTCATCAGGTAGCTGTTGGACATGGCGCTCCCCTAGCGGACGCGGCGCGAGGCACGCGTAAGCAGGTAGTCGGCCACAAACAGGATTACGGTGACGATGGCGTAATCCAGGCGGAAGACGCCGCCAAAGGGTGATGTGACGACGCCGTAGCCGGCGATGGCGTTCGGCAGCGCGCGTGAAAGCTCAACAACAAAGCCCACGATCTGCAGCTTGGCGGTGAGGCCGCTAAAGCACAGCAACACGGTCATCGCGCTCATAAAGATGCCGCAGATGCGACAAGCGATGGCGATGATGCTCATCGCCACGGCAGCGGCCTTACGAGAGTTCACGCGCGGTCTCCTCTTCGATCTGGGTGGAAAGCTCGAGCCATTCGTCCTCGAGCTTGGGCAGCTCTTGCTTAAGGCCGTTATATTCCCCCAGCGCGGCGTTGAACTTGTCCTGATCGGCATAAAGTTCTTCGCTTGCCATCAATTCCATAAGCTCATCATAGCGGGCACGTTTTTTGTCGAGCTCTACCTCGATCTTCTTGAGCTGGTTGCGCACGCCCTTGAGCTTTTTGTTGAGCGCGGCACGGGCTTGGGCCTCGGCGCGCTTTTGCTCCTTGGTCTTTTTGCCCTCGGCAGGCTTAGACGCGGCGGCAGGGGTGTCGGCCTGGGCGGCGCTGGCTTTGGTGGACTTGGCCGCGGCGGGAGCACTCTCCCCTGCCGCCTCGGCGGCGGCGCGGGCCGCAAGGTCCTCGCGCTTGTAGAGGTAGTAGTCGTAGTCGCCGTCGTAGACCGTTACCTTGCCATCGCGGATGTCGATGACGCGGTTGGCCACGGCGCGTACCAGGTGCTCGTCGTGGCTGATCAGCACGATAGTGCCGGGGAAGTTTTGCAGGGCGTTCTCGAGCATGTCCACCGAGTCGATGTCCAAGTGGTTGGTGGGCTCGTCCAGGCACAGGAGCGCTTCGGGGGCCACGAGCATCTTTGCCAGGGCCAGACGCGCTTTTTCGCCGCCGGAGAGGACGCGGACCTGCTTCTCGATGGAATCGTTGTCGCTAAACAGGAAGGCACCCAGCAGGCTGCGCTGCTGCGGCACGGTCCACTTGGGCGTGACGGTGTCGATCTCTTGCAGGACGGTGTTGGACTCGGTCATGCCCTCGAGCGCGTGCTGGGCGTAATAGGCCACGCCCACGTTGGTGCCCAGGTCGCGGGTGCCGGTGGTGGGCGGCTCCAGTCCGGCGATGATCTTCATGAGGGTAGACTTGCCGGCGCCGTTGGGGCCGACGAGTGCCACGTGCTCGCCGCGGTAGAGCTTGAGGTCGATGTCGCTGTAGATGTGTTTGTTGCCGTAGGACTTGGAGACGCCCTCCAGGCCCACGACCATATCGCCGGAGCGCGGCGGGTCGGGGAACTTAAAGTCGATGTGCTTGTGGCCCTCGGGCAGGATGACGAGCTCCTTTTTGATCTGCTCGATCTTGCGGATGCGCTCCTGCGCCTGGGCGGCCTTGGTGGGCTTATAGCGGAACTTGTCTACGAAGACCTGCATGTGGGCGATGTCGCGCTCCTGGGCGGCACGCTTTGCGCGCATCTGCTCCAGGTTGTCCTCGCGCTGCTTGAGGTAGCTGCTGTAGTTGCCGGTGTAGGTGGTTACGCGGCGGTTCTCGAGCGCGGCGACGTGGTCGACGCAGGCGTCCATAAACGCGCGGTCGTGGCTGACGATGAGCACAGCGCCGTCATAGTTGGCGATAAAGCCGCGCAGCCACTGGACGCTCTCGAGGTCCAGGTGGTTGGTGGGCTCGTCCAGAAGCAGCAGGTCGGGGTGACGCAGGAAGAGCTTGGCAAGCGCGATGCGCATCTGCCAGCCGCCCGAGAACTCGGAGCACGGGCGCTCAAAGTCGGTGACCTTAAAGCCCAGGCCGGACAGGATCTTGCGGGCGTTGCTCTCGAGTTCGTAGCCGCCCAGGTGCTCAAAGCGGTCCTGGACCTGGCCGTACTCGTTAAGGAGCGCGTCGACGTCCTTGCCCTGCTCGGAGAGCTCGGTGATTTGGGCCTGCAGTTCGTTGGCGCGCTCGCCCATGCGGCGGATTTCCTTGGCGGCGGCCATGACCTCGGCAAGGATGGTGGTGTCCTTGTGCTCTAGGTTGGTTTCCTGCTCTAGGTAGCCCACCTGGCAGTCTTTGGCATACTGGACCTGGCCGGCGTCGGGGCTGTCGATGCCCATGATGATTTTGAGCATGGTGGTTTTGCCGGCGCCGTTGGGCCCAACGAGCGCAAAGCGCTCGCCGGGGTTGATCTGGAAGGACGCGCCGCTAAAGAGGACGCGTGCGCCGAAGCTTTTTTCGATCTTGTCGACCAGGAGGATCATGGTGCCGCCTTTGACCTTGTGTGCCTATATGAAAAAAGGCCCCAACTTGCGTTGGAGCCTCATTCAATGCTCGGGTGGAGACGAGGGGGATCGAACCCCTGACCTCTTGACTGCCAGTCAAGCGCTCTCCCAGCTGAGCTACGCCCCCGTGCGAAGAAGTACTATACGGGAACTCGGACCACGATGCAAGGACATTTTTGGAAAAATTTTCGCGAGTGTCGGCGCGCACGGGACCGCGCCAGCCCGCGGGGCGCCTGGCCCCCGCACAGCCCGTACGCCGGCCGACTTGGCGCGTGGAACACGACGCGCCCCGTTCAACAGGGTTTTCCGTGCGCCGCCAGTCCCATTATCGGGTCCGATTGCGAAGCGCCCCTCCCCAGCGCCTCAGAACCATGCCGGTTTACTACGATAAATCAGGAATGTCCAACCACGCACGCCTTTTCGTGCAACCGGCGGGCTACCTACCTGCGGTTTTGCAAACGGAGAACACACGGTGCTCGGGGGTCGCCGATTCGTCGTAGTAAACCGGCATGGTTTTGAAATGGCATCAGGTTGATTTCACGCAAAAGTGTGTTGGAGCCCTGAATTAAAGGCCTTAAATTTTTTAGACCGCGTCTTTTCTGCGACGCGCCTAGAATTGCTGTTGATTAGCATCGGGCTTGATCTTGCGTTGTGCGACTTGCTCGTGCATGGTAGTATTTCACGTCGTGAAGCGAAGAAATTAGGTCTGAGTTGCCTTTGTTAGAATTGCATTCACTGTTCATAAGGGCTCTTGGCGCAACGGTTAGCGCAGGGGACTCATAATCCCTGGGTTCTGGGTTCGAATCCCGGAGGGCCCACCAGAGTATTTCGAGGCTGGGCATTACGCCCGGTCTCTTTGTTATTGGCGCTGCAGACTAGGTTTGCTATCCAGAAACGTAAAGTTATTAACATTCATATTCGTAATTAACAATGGGTATGTCGCCAAGATGCTGCCCAGTCAACACATGGCGTAAATCGATAGATATGAAAAAAGGCCCCAACTTGCGTTGGAGCCTCATTCAATGCTCGGGTGGAGACGAGGGGGATCGAACCCCTGACCTCTTGACTGCCAGTCAAGCGCTCTCCCAGCTGAGCTACGCCCCCGTGCGATAAAGTAGTATACGGGAACTCCCCCGCCGATGCAAGGACAATTTTGGAAAAGATTTTACGGTGCGTGGAACGGCGCGGGGCCGAAGGGACACACGATGCCCGAAATAGCCCGCGGGGCGCGCCCCAGGTGCCGCCGGCCAGAACAAAGCAATCCGCGGTGCTTCCGCGGGAGGGTTTCGTCTGAGCCCCTCTCCGCGCCTTCGGGTCAATTTACTGAACCGTGCGCAGCTCGCGCCAGCTGGTCGCTTCATAAACGGACCGGTTTACTACGACGATTCCCGGATTTCCGACCACACGCCTACATTCGCAAAACGGGCAGGCATTCTACCTGCGGTTTTACGAGCGACGAATTCGGTGTGCTCAGCTACCCCCAATCCAACGTAGTAAACCGGCGTGGTTTTAAAATGGCACTTAATTACTGCAGCATATAAAGTAGTAATAATGCTCACTTGAACATTATTACTTACCAATACCAAGCCAATTGCACAGAACGTTGGCTCGCAATCTGGTCTCAGCGCATCTCATCGCCTCGGTTTTTGGTTTGTAGCGCAACTCCAATCGCTCACACACACTGTGAATGATGGCATCAAGCTGATAGTGATCATTGAGCATGTCATGGGTTACAAGAAATACGTCGTATCCCATGCTTTGTAATGCTGTCATTCGTGCGGCATCGTGGTCCAGCACGGCGCCTGAACCATGGATAACCTCTCCCTGAAGTTCGATAATCACAGCTTTCATTATTATTGGGTTTACGATGACGATATCGCCGTAACAGATTTTCTGACCTGCGATTTTTCGAGCTGAATTCGACAGCGGTGTTAAGTCGTTGACGTATATGTTTTTAAACTCCGCTCCGCCAGTACGCCTCGGAAGACTTAGCAACATGATTCCAGCAACTTCTAGCGGGGATGCCGCAATACCCATTACCTGCCGTGCGGCTTCGTAGAATTGTTTTCCCCACATCTCGCCCTTAACCTTCGCTGCAAATTTGTGCAGTTCTTCTATTTCAATAAGAGGCTTTCTCATCCAGAGCGATGTGCCCTTTCCGTTTGCTTTATTTCCGGATCCGTCATTCTGCTGCCCACTTTGATCATTCTCGCTGTCCTTCTGGCTCGCCCGAGCATAGACTCGCTTCCATGGGGCCTCGTCTTGGGTTTCATCTAGTTCAAAAAGACTTTCTGTGGTGTACTGCTCTTCTTCTGATTTTGCTTGCTCAAGTGCCATGTCGACCGCGGGCGATGGTTTAAAAACCGAAAACCATCCGCAGAGCTCGTACATGGCCAGAACCAGGTCGCATGAAGAAACGCTTCGAGTCATGGTGAATAGCGTATGAAGAGGGTCTGTGACGCTAAAGCCCATGCCCGTGTCGATCGAGACCTTCTCTGTATAGGCGCTGTTCCATCGGATGGTCCGTCTTGTCTCGGAATGTAGGTTGCTTCGAGTTGATGCTGCTGTGATGACTGGGGTCTTGAGGACGTCGGTTACGAAAGGGGCTTGGGATAGAGCTCGCCAGCCTTCTTCGGAGTTGGGTGGGCGCGGGTAGAGGTCGCGCACCTGCGGCGGGCAGCGCCAATAGCGGAATGCGGTGTTTGCGCAGACGATTTCGTCCATTTGCGCCTCCCCTGGTATCGGCCGTAGACCGTGCGGTTGTGGTCGTGGACGATTATCTACCGGGGCATCATGCGGGTAAGTACCGGAAGCTGACCAAACGCTGACCAAAAGCTTGACGCAATCCGTTGAAAAGCCGCCATAGGCATGAACGCGCTGGTACAAGCTGTGAGCCAGCGGTCTCTGTCTCCACAATTGCACATAGATTACGCAGGGAATTCAATGAATGAACGCAGACGCATTTTGCAAAACGCGCAATGACGACACCTAAGGTGAACTGCGTAACATATAACGCCTTAGGTAACTTCGCTTCAATTTTGGTGTCAAAAAGAAAAAGGTCAGAGGCTTAACACCTCTGACCTGTGCTTTAGATGGTGGGCGATACAAGATTCGAACTTGTGACCCCATCCGTGTGAAGGATATGCTCTACCCCTGAGCCAATCGCCCGTCGCCTTTCGGCAAAAGAGATATTAACATAGCCGCGCGAGGTTTTCCAAGAACTTTTTGCCCCCGATTTTAAATTCGTGCGCGTCAGCCGCGCCATGGCAAACGCCGTAACCACTAAAATCGCAGCTCAACACTGCTTTACAGCTTGAACCACGACGTCTCGGGGTGGCAGCTTCGTCGATCAAGGCGATGCTGTCCAGATCATCGGGTAAAGTACGGGGTGCTTTCGGCACGATAGGGTCGGTTGCGTCTGCTGTACAGTTGTCAAAAGTCATACCTTGTGGATGTCCCTTTCTTCCAAATGGCAGCTATCTCAACAACGACATGCGGCAGCTAGAAGCATTGTACCAAGTAGGAAAAGCGTCACGGAAGCGGCGATCCAGTTGTTGTCGGCGGTCTTGGGGAGTGCCGCACTTGTCGCAGTGGCAGCCTTGGGCTTTGAGGCTTTGGCGACCGTGGTCTTGGTTACTGTCGTTGTTGTCTTGGTTGTCGTGGCCGCGGGTTTCAGCGCGGGATTTGCCGTGGGCCCCGTGGTGGGCTCTTCGGCAGCGGGGCTAGCATCGGCGGAAGGCTTGTCCGCGCCATCGCCCGGTACCTCGCCCCTGTCGGTCTCCCCCGCCGGAGGCGTGGCACCCTCGGGTTCAACCACCACGTGCGGTGCCACGGCCCCTACGGCATCCACCACGCTACCAGCACCAAAGACCCCACCAACAGGCGTCACAAACCGAGCGGACACAAGCGACCCGCCCGTGCACGCAACGCCGCCGTCGGCACCGGCCGCATCGAGCCACGAGGCGTCGACGGAAAGCCGACAGCCGGCCGCGCCATCGCCAAGGCCCGCATCCTGCAGATACACGCCGTAGGCGCGCACGCCCGCTCCGGACCCGGCGCTCGCGGCAACGACGCGCCCGCCGCCGCGCACGGCCATGTCGCCTGCGATTGCGCCGGCAACCGCCTCGTCCGTGATATTGGCGCCGTCTGCCCGGGCGTCGACGGTGCAGCCGTCCACCACGAGCGCCCGCGAAACGTGGATCCCGCACTGCGAGCCTGTCGCCATTAAGGTCCCGGTACCGCGAAGCGTCAGGTTGCCCCACACCTCCATGCCGCACAGCGTGATGTCCGCATCGGGCGCATGCGACTCCGTCACGGAGTTTTGCCCGGCAAGCGTCAGCACCAGGTCGCCCTCGGCGCCGATGGCCTCGCCCGCGTAGCCGTTAAGCTCCAGGTGGTCGGCATCGGTCCAGGCCCAGCCGGGGCCCGACACACCCGGCTCGTAGTACGTCGTGCCCGCGATGATGAGGCTCTCCGCGCCAGCGGCATAAGAAGGCCCGCCCAGCAAAACGTATAGGCAGGCCATAGCAACAATCGGAATGTAATGACGGCTGGTGTGGGACTTGGCAGCAAACATACCTGCTCCGATCTTCGCAGGAGCCAATAGAATGTGCACCAGAAAATGCCCTGGTAGCAGCAATTAATAGTTTAGCGAGATCAATGCGGGAGCAAAGAGAAATCGTGTGGGCAATGTCCACAATTAGGTGTAAATCGTTTTGCCAGTCGGTGAAAGGAGGGATCAACGGATTAGATATCCATCTTATTAAAGTCGATGGAATATCCCATGGACTTGAGTTCTTTCAAGAGGCCGAACTCC
The DNA here is from genome assembly GCA_937922225.1 of uncultured Collinsella sp. Classification (GTDB taxonomy): domain Bacteria; phylum Actinomycetota; class Coriobacteriia; order Coriobacteriales; family Coriobacteriaceae; genus Collinsella. The sequence goes on along the minus strand of CAKZUZ010000022.1, from coordinate 6,133 downwards.
CAACTGTCTGTTCCGGTATAAACGACGCCCTGTAGATCGGAGGGAATCTCGATACCTTTGTCAACAAGAATTGCAACGTTTTCCCTGCCAAGCCGACCAATAAAGTATCCGGCTTCAAATACAACATTTTGTCTAGCCCTGGGTTTTCCGACTGTTCTGCCTGGGCTCTTCCTTCGTCGTCCGCCGTAAAAAGGCATACCGCTCCTGCTGCATCGCCTTCAATTTCCAGCTTTTCGATGATTGTCTTGCCCTGATTTGACTGCTCGTTTAGGACAACCGCCGTCAGGCCCTGCCTTTCGATGATTCTCGCGACCCTTTCTCTAAGCTCTCCGTTGTGACCATGAACGATAAATACCTTCGAATAATCTCCAACATTTGCAGTCGATCCGGTTTCCCCTTCGTCTGAAAACTCATCAAGGTATGTCTCCAGCACAGCTTTTGCACTGCGCAGGCCGTCCGCACAGGCTTCAACGAAAGCCGAGTCGGGCGTACCGGAGGTGAAGAAAGACAACGAGTAGCTGATTTTGTTAAAGCTTTTAAATTCGTAGCTGTCTTTTCCAAATCGCCTAATTAAAAGCCTGTCCGCCCTTGTCTTCCATGCTTTAAAGTCAGGCGAACTAGAGCTGATGTATTTCTTTGAAAGTTCGTCTGCTGTTTCGCACAACTGCTGCAAAATTTCAAAATCAGACATTAAGCCTTCTTTCTATAACCAATAACGGAGCTAAGAAGCATCTTATTCCAATGAGCGGCCAAATCTCTTTACTGTTTCCTCGGTGCCCCTATCGGAGATGGACTTGCCCAGTGCGAACTCAATAGCGTCCAGCAAAGCCATGACGCGAGCTTTGAAATAGGCATCAAAGTCATCATTAATGAACGCATCCCAGTCAATGAGATTCGATTCGATGACGGAGTTCACAGTGTTCGATGTCAGCTTTCTTAACGAATTTCGCTGAGTAGACGCTGGGGGCCGCGCCTCCAATTTCTGTGCCCGAATAGGAGTACGAGCACGTCGGTCAAGATGCATTCGGTGGTCAACATGGCGGGATCTATCTGCGAGCGGAAAACAAGCGGCGCTGCTAATGGTAGCGCCGCTCGCATCATCAAAGAAGAATCGTTATCGATTGTCTCTGGGACTTTTCGTTCAAAACCAGAGCATGTCGACTACTGCTTATCGAAGTACATCCACCCTACAGGCTGCATTAGATCGTAATAATCGACGGGCGTTTGAAGCGAATCCTGCCCAAATAACCACGCTTTTCAGCAACCAACTGCATCTGTCTGCGTCACGGCAAACTCTTTGAATTGGCGTTGCGGCAAGTTTGTCTTAAGAAAATAAGGCTGTTAAGACAAACCCATTTTGACGTTTACGTAACGTCGACCATCGATCAAGCCGTATTATTCGGAGTTAGAATTATCGCCCCACGACGCTGAGCCGGTGACCATCCAATGATTTTTGGCATCGATATAGACATCGCCAATCTGATTGTCCAAGCATTCATCGGACTCGTTACCTTGGTGGCCTTGATTGTCGCATTCTGGCAAGGCAGCCAGAGCAAAAGGAACAGGGAGGACGACATCAAGCGGTATCAGCCATCCCGCATATCGGCATGGTACGAAGGGGGTCGAAACCGTACCGGTCAGCCCGAGGACAATCGATTCGTCTGGCAGTTCGTCGTGCTTCGAAACGAAAGCGAGTCCCCCGTCTACGACGCAATCGTCACCTGCGTCGGGATTAGCGGAGCCGGCCCCTCTTTCAAAGGAGAGGACAACCGCCCCGTTTTTCCCAACCGCGTCTGCGTCGGCACGCTTCCTCCTGGAGCATGGTACATATGGCTCCCGACGGAAGGACACGGAATGGGAGTACGCACGGCGTCCGAAACGGCTTTCACCGACGCAAACGGAACATCGTGGGTTCGGCGAGGCAACGGAAGGCTCGAGGAGATTCCTATGGAGCCGGCCTCGTTCTACAGGCTGTCCCTCCCCTTGCCCTGGCGCGGATGCGAAAAGCTGACCGAGTAGCCCCTTGGCATCGTCGCTTCAAGCATTGGGTTTTCCGAACTGAGACGCGACCTTCTCCAGCCGTTCCGGATAACGGGAAAGTCAGAAACACTCGGGTCTACGGGGCGGGATCGCGAGGGCGACTCCGCCCTATTTTTCCGATGCACCCATGAATTGATGCGAGATCGGCATCGTTTCCTCGAAGCGCTTACTTACAGATCTATGTTGGACCATTTGCATGACTCCAAGTAGATATTAAAAAACCCGTTGCCGGAACAAGCCGGTAACAGGCTCACTTTGCTACAACGCTATAAAGAGTGCCAATATCGAAAGTCAATTTATAATCCTACAGCGATGTGAATTCACGATCGGACCTCGCATCGATGCACCGGGGCCGCTGTTCGTGACCAAGCCCGACCATGACGGCGAGGCGGTCGACGAGTTCAACGAACCGCGTTCGGGCATAAAGTTCAATTTGGTAATCGGTGAGATCCTGGCATAGGAGGCATGGATGGAAGTGAGGTCGATGTTGAGCGAAGACGGCCGAATCATCAGGGTGGACAACCCGTGGTGGTCGTTTTACATCGATACCAAGCTGGCCCCGGAGCTTGATAAGCACAGGTGCGGGAAATGGATGTTCTTCTTCAATGATATTGAGTTCGTAGAGGAGGTCTGCCGTGAAGCGGCTCTCGGTAAGGTGGTTGCTGAATGCAAGCACAGCTCCTGCGAGACCCTCGCGAAGGGCAGGCGCGGTGTCGCGTGCTTCTATTTGAATATGGACGACGACGAAGCGCATCGCCGCGTGATCGCATTCATGTTGGAACAAGACCTGATTCGGAGAACGAAGTCGGGAAAGCTGTTCAACATCGGCTTCAAGCTTGATGATCAGACGCGAGCGAGAGAATATGAGGCCGCTTTCAAGGCGCAGATCAGACTTGGCGACTTTATCGACCTTGAGTCTGGCGAGTTTCTTTAGCAATCCCGCTGTGATGCTACGTTAATTTACTGGTTATGATTCACAACTATCGGACGTTAAATTTCTGGTTGGGGCCGGTGGTCAAATCGATCCCAACCAATGGTTTTACAAACGATAAAGAGCGGTCTCCAGCTACTTATTTACCATTCTCGACAAGATAATCGAAGTCAATAAGTTGAAGTTGCTCTACGAACTTCTCCAAATACGAGACGACTTCCTCGTCGTTCACGAATAGCGGCCTGTCCTGCGTCAGTCCGCCTGATTTGTCCTGCGGATAGCGGAGACTGATGCCGTTGTCATCGATGTCGGCAATGGCATTTACAAAAGCACCCATGTTCTTGATGGTTCTATTGTCTTCACGGCACTTTTGCTTCGGAAACCTCGAGAGCAAGGAATTCCACAGGTTTCTAAGGCTGTGGTCTTTCTTAGGCTTAGCCCCACATTTTTTTATCGCCCTCTTGATTGAAAGCTCAATACAGTGCCTTGTGAGGAACATCACCGGAATCGCGTAGGAATGCTCCAGGAACACATACATGCCCGGCCTGTCGGTCGCTCTCCTCCCGGCGGCCGCAAGCTCCTTGGCGGCATTGAGGAAGGATTTAATGAATTCATCGTCGAACCTGTCGGCTTTAAGTTCGTCTTTCACTAGGGCAGACGAGTCCAACAGCGTGAAATACCTTAAAGTGGGGTCATCAAGGCCATCCATCTGAGGCTTCATGACCTGTTGATCCTTGTATTTAGGGAAAACATGGTCATTGAACACGCTATCCATCAGAGAATCCCTCCTGTCTTCGCGTCCATCCTCGCCCCCGACTTCGAGTCGATGAACTCGTCCACAGCCTCGCCATAATAGACCAATAGATAGTACATCTGAGCTGATGCGGTGCCCACAGCGATGCCAGAAACTCAGACGCCCATGAATGGCGGGGAAACGTTACGAGATGGATAACGCTCCAGAGCGCATAAGGTCCGGCTACGAAGCCCCATTACAGTCAGAAACGAGCTATTCGATACCCCGTTGATGCATTTCCCGGTGTCGCATACGATGCAAGCAAGCCCGTCTGGGCCGCCGATCGGGCGCCCGCGTACGGCCGTCTTTCCCTGCCCCGAAGAGGGCCCGGGGGGTATTGCCGACGCAGGCGTCGCCGTTTCAGACGACTGATAGGAAACTGCCGGACCTCAGGGAAGATGGCCACGGCCAGGTAATGTGGGTGTCGCGGGAAACGGCTTCCGATCGACCGACGATTGGAGGATACCATGGCCAACAACGCAGCGCCCGCGAGGAGGGCCGTCCTCTAGCTCGATGTCGGGAAGTCCTTCCACTGGGCCCGAATGCTCACCCGGGACGGGCAGGTCGCCGTCAACCGCCCCGTCGCGAACTCCTAGCATGAGCTCGACAGGCTGTTCTCACTTGGTGACCACCGCCGCACTTACCGGCACAGAGCTATACGCCAGGCACAAGAAAAGCCGCCGTTAAAGAACGGCGGCTTTGATTCTCGCATATTTATTAAGAGCGACTAGAGCGTCTTGAGGTACTCCCCCAGCTCTTCCTCCCAGTCGGGCATGTGGAAGCCTGCGGACTCCAGCTTGGACAGGTCGAGCGCGGAGTGGACCGGGCGCGGTGCGATGGGGCCGGCGGCGCCGGCGTAGTAGTCGGCGGTGCTGACCGGCACGACCCTGTCGCCGTTGCCGTTGGCGGCCTCGAAGACCTCACGCGCGATTTCGGCCCAGGAGGCGACGCGGCCGCTGCCGGTGCAGCCGTAGGTGCCGTAGGGGGCGTGCGTCCCCAGCACGTGGAAGATGGCCTCGGCCATGTCGCGCGTGAAGGTCAGGCGGCCCAGCTGGTCGTCCACGACCGTGACCTGCGTGAGCTTATCCTCGGGGTCGGCGACGCGGTCCGAGAGCGCCTTCATGGTCTTGACGAAGTTGCGGCCCTCGCCGATGACCCAGCTGGAGCGCATGATGTAGTGGCGCGGGCAGCCCGCCACGGCGATGTCGCCTGCGGCCTTGGTCTGGCCGTAGACGGACAGGGGGCTGAAGGGCTCCTCCTCGTCATGCACCTCGGCGGTGCCGTCGAAGACGTAGTCGGAGGACACGTGGACGAGCGTGATGCCGTGCCCGGCACAGGTGCGGGCGAGCAGCGCCGGCCCGGTGGCGTTGGCCTTCCAGGCGGCCACGCGGCCCTCGGGGGTCTCGGCCCTGTCCACGGCGGTGTAGGCGCCGCAGTTGATCACGGTGCCGTAGAGCGACCAGTCGTACTGTGTGTAGGCGTCCGGGTCTGACATATCGAAGGTGTCGATGTCGCAGAAGTCGAAGTCCTTGGCGACGCCGCGCTCCTCCGCCAGCCTGCGCACAGCATGGCCCAGCTGGCCGTTGCAGCCGGTGACGAGCGTCCTCTTGGGCGCCATTGGGACGACGTCCCTGAGCATCGGGTGGTTGAGGTCGGCCTCGGAGACGGTGGCCTCCTCCAGCGGGATCGGCCACTCGATGGCGAGCTCGGGGTCGGCGAGGTTCACGAAGGTGTAGGTCCTCTTCAACTCGAGCGACCAGTGGGCGTCCACCAGGTAGGTGTAGGCGGTGCCGTCCTCGAGCGCCTGGAAGGAGTTGCCCACGCCGCGCGGGACGTAGATGGCCTTCGACGGGTCGAGCGTGCAGGTGAACACCTTCCCGTAGGTGGCGCTGCCCTCGCGCAGGTCGACCCAGGCGCCGAAGACGCTGCCTCGCGCCACGGAGATGAACTTGTCCCAGGGCTCGGCGTGGATGCCGCGGGTGACGCCGCGGCTGTCGTTGTAGGAGACGTTGTTCTGGACGACGCGGAGGTCCGGGATGCCCAGGGCGGTCATCTTGGCGCGCTGCCAGTTCTCCTTGAACCAGCCGCGCGAATCGCCGTGGACGGCCAGGTCGACGACCTTCAGGCCCCCGATGCCGGTCTCGGCGACGGCAAGTTCCTTCTCGAATGAGATGTCTGCCATAGATCTATCCCCTCCTACTGCCCCTGGGCGCGGTAGCGGGCCTCGGTGGCCTCCTTGGCCGGGCGCCACCAGGACTCGTTGGCGACGTACCAGTCGATCGTCTGCTTGAGCCCCTCGGCGAAGTCGGTGTGGGCCGGCCTCCAGCCGAGCTCGCGCTGGAGCTTGGTGGAGTCGATGGCGTAGCGGC
>CAKZUZ010000020.1:0-1479 GCA_937922225.1 uncultured Collinsella sp. | reverse complement strand
TGAACCGCACCCCGATTGTTGGACTGAAGAAATTCAGATTCGATGATCGGAGGTGCGGTTCTTTCGTATGCGTGAGGATCGAAGGAGACGTTACGACGACGGGTTCCGGCGCGAGGCGCTGGAACTCATCAAGGCCGGAGCCGGCGGGAACACGCTCGCCAGACGGCTTGCCATACCGGTGTATACCGCGAGAAACTGGATCAGGCTGTACAGGTCCGGCGGCGAGGAGGCGGTCATGGGAGGCAACGGCAGCAGACGCTACGACTGGGAGACGAAGGTCGCCGCGGCGCGCGACCACGTCGAGAACGGCATGACCAAGACGGAGGTCATGGCGAAGTACGCGATCGCGAGCATCGCGCCGTTGGAACGCTGGTGCCGCGAGTACCGGGCGGGAGGCCCGGAGGCGCTCAGGCCGAAGCCCAAGGGCAGGCCCAGAGGCTCGAAATCCAAACCGAAACCCGAACCCACGCGCGAGCAGGAGCTCGCCGAACAGGTCGCCTATCTGAAGGCGAAGGTCGCGTACCTGGAAAAACTCCGGGCCCTGCGGGCGCAGAAGTCACGCGGCGCGAGCGAAGCGCCGTCGTCCGACTGCTCGCAGGGCGGGGACACCGGCTCGACCACCTCCTCGAGATAGCCGGGCTGCCGCGATCCACGTACTACCATCACCTGTCGCGCCCGGCGCACGTGTCCAGGCCGGACGTGGAGCCGATGGTACGGGAGATATGGGAGCGCACCCCGAACGGGTGCGGCCACCGGCAGGTGCGCATGTGCCTGGTCCACGAGTTCGGCACGCGCATATCCGCCAAAACCGTGCTCGGGGTCATGCGGCGCATGGGACTGAGATGCGCCATCCGCTCCAGGAACCCGTGGAGGAGGTACAGCTCGTACAGGGGCGAGACGGGCGATCACGTGCATAACCTGCTCAAACGCGACTTCGACGCGGCCCGTCCGTTCTCCAAGCTCGGGACCGACGTCACCGAGTTCAAGGTCGCGGGCGGCAAGGCGTACCTCGCGCCCGTGTACGACATGGCCAGCAAGGAGATAGTGGCCTGGGACGTGAGCCGCAGTCCGGACCTCGGGCAGCAGAGGCGCCTGCTCGCCATGCTCGCGGAGCGCCTGCCCGCCGGCGCGGAGCCGATCCTGCACTCGGACATGGGATGGCAGTACCAGCACCAATGGTGGAGGGACGAGCTCGAACGCCTCGGCATCCGCCAGTCCATGAGCCGCAAGGGCAACTGCCTGGACAACGCCGCCACCGAGCAGGTCTTCGGCCACTTGAAGGACGAGTTCTACCGAGGCCGGGAGTTCGACTCGTACGAACAGTTCAAACGCGAACTGGACGCCTACATCATCCATTGGAACACCAGACGGCGCCAGATACGACTCGAGGGACACACCCCGGAGGAGTTCCGGAGCATGTCCCTCGCGGTCTAGGGTTGTATCCTAATTAACAACGTCCAACAAACGGGGCGCAGTTCA
>CAKZUZ010000019.1:0-1889 GCA_937922225.1 uncultured Collinsella sp. | reverse complement strand
CCAGGCGGCCGAGCATGGCGAAGCCCATGGCCGGCAGGATGTTGGCGGCAACGCCGCAACCGTCGATGATGAAGGGCGGGATGAAGTCGAGCAGGCCCTGGATGGCGTCGGAACCCAAATAGAAGGCGCCGCCGCACAGCAGGAAGTACTCGACGCAGCCCCAGATTCCAATTCCCCAATGAACGGCGTAGATGCCTTTGAGGTTTCCCTTGAGGGCGAACTTGTCTGCCATATCGACAAACACAGGGAACAAGGCATTGGTAATGTTGCCGATCGTCAGCGCAAGGACGGCGATGGGCATGGCGAGCGCGATGGCCGTCTCGGTACCCTGACCGAGCTGAATGGCAAACGCGCAGGCGAGCACGCCGCCGACGGTTTCGTTAGGCGGCACGTAGGCGCCGATGGAGATCGAGCCCATGAACAGCAACTCCAGGCTGGCGCCAACGGCAAGGCCAGTCTGCAGGTCCCCCAGCACCAGGCCCACGAGCGGGCACAGGACGATGGGGCGGAACGCGTAGAGGGTGCCGAGCTGGTAGTCGAGGCATCCAAACGCTCCGACTAAGCCGACGAGGATTGCTTGGACAAGCATAATTCCTCCCAATAAGGAATCTCGAACCGTCGTCACTCCCGTCGCGCGCGTTGTTGATATCAATTCCGGGAGTTCGATTCCACGGCTCGAAGCGTACCTGGTGTGCTGCTAACACCCATGCCAGGCACAAATGATTTGATACCAATTATAGGTATGCAGGTTCGCCTTATTTAATACCAGTCGCTCAGCGGGGTGTTTTTTACCGTAAACGGCAGGCGCATCCCATTAGGCACGCTCTTTGTTTCGATGGCGGACAAGCGCCACCAGAAAGCCGTCGCCAAAAGCATCGGATGCCAAGTTGGCCACAATCACCAAAACGATCATCGCTGCGCCCAAAAACTCGTTCCAGCGAAAGACCTCGCCAAAGAGGAGCGCCGACCAGCAGGGAGCGAGCACGACCTCACTCATGCAAACCAAGTTGGCCGCAAACGCGTTGGTGCGCGCAATCCCCTTGGCATACAGCACACTCGCAAGGCCGCTGCAAAAAAGGCCATGCACCAGCATAAGCCCCCACTCAAAGGGTTTCACGGAGCCTAGGTCGCCGGCAAAATAGACGATCGGAAGTATCGAGATGCCGCAGGAGATGAGCGAGGACACCATGGGCGACGCATCGGGGCGAGAGTTTAAAAAGAAACACAGCCCAAAGGTGGCGCCCGAAATGACGGCAAGCAGATTTCCGAGCATGCCCTCGGCGCTCAAATCACCTAAAAAGAAAAGTCCCATACCCGTAAAAGCAACCACCACGGAGGCAATCTTCGCAGGCGAGGGCAACGTGCGAGTTGCGAGCGATTGATACACGATAACGAAAATCATCGAGGTGTACTGCAGAACGATCGCGTTGCCGACCGTCGTGAGCTGGTTGGCAAAGTTAAACGTGGTGCCCGTCACGAAGTTGCAGACGGCCACAAGGACAATAAGACGGCTGACGCGAAGGACGGGTCTGCCGACGAGCAGGATAAAGAGCGCCATAAATATTGCCGTGACGGCACCGATCAAAAGAGCTGACTGCGAATTGGCGCGAACGAGGATGCCGATAAAACTCCACAAGAGCGCCGTGCCAAATAGATACATCGCCCCGCTCACGCCATTATCGGGTGGATTGTCAGATCGAATCACGAAGCACCTCCAGCTAGCTTTCGGTAATAAAAAACGGCGACCGCAATGGGTCGCCGTTTCCCTTGGGGGCAGATAATAGGCCGGGCCCTTACGCCAGCACGCCGAAGAACGCGCCGACGATGCCCACGGCCATGGTGGCCACGATCAGCACCATGGGGTTGATCTTCTTGGACAGCAGCCAGTA
>CAKZUZ010000018.1:0-53112 GCA_937922225.1 uncultured Collinsella sp. | reverse complement strand
CACGAGCGGGGGCTCCTGTCGTTTCCGTGCCCCTGGATTGGGTCATAGTGTCTGTCGTTGCCAAGACATCGGCGTTGCCGTTGCTGTGGGGTACTCATTGGGGACAGACTTAAATGACTAGTCAGAGTGAGAGTGGATAATCTCCCGTTTTTGGCCTGTGTGCGGGCTCAAAGTGGGAGATTATCCACCCTCGTCATTTTGGCACTTGGGGACGTTCCTTTTGTGCCGACAGCTGGGGACACTCCTTGCCGAATGTGGGCGCCGCCGCTTGCTATGCGACGGTGATGGCGACCTGGGCGTAGCGGGTGCAGGGGCGCTCGGCGCGCGTCTGTATGGTGAGGGTGAGCACGAAGCGGTCGCCGGGTCGTGCGTCGGCGGGCACGATGAAAGCGGCGTCCACCTCGCATTCTTGCCACAGTGACAGGTCCTGGGCGCCTGCATAGCTCGACGGGTCCACAGCGACATCCCAATGCGCATCGAAGCCGCGGTCGTCGGGGTCGACGATGGTCGCCACAAGGGCGACGCGCTCGCCGGCTGCGGCGCTGCGATTGGTCGTAACCTCGACAACATGCGCCGGATGCGAGCAATCTGCCGGATCATGGGCGCACCATTGCGCGCGGGCGGCAAAGTCTTCCTGATAGGCGCGCAGGTAGGGATTGGGATTACCGTCTGCGGGCGTGCTGATGGCGGCAAAACCGGTGGGCGCGTCCGCATCGGGATGCCCATCAAGAAACATGCGGCCGAGCAGTGTATCAAAGCTACGGTCATCGATACCGCGCAGGCCAAACGGCAGCAGCGGAATATAGGTCATGCTGTCGCCCTCGGCCATAAAGTCGCCGCGCTCAAATTGCATTGCGGGCATACCTTCCAGACCCCAATCCAGACGGGCATGCTTGCCAAACTGAAAGCGCTCGGGCTCGTTTTCGTAGACCTTGCCATCGCCATAGAGCATATAGCGCGCCATGAGGGGGCCGTTGCCCTGCGTGAGGTTCTGTGCAGGCCAAGGAGCCTTAAACAGCGGCAGCGTATCGGGCTGAGCCGTCTTGGCGTCGATATAGCCGCCGTACCTATAGGGCACGCGCCAAAAGACGAGCTCGGGAAAGAGCTCGCGCCCATGGTCGAGCCATGAGTTGTCCTGCCCTACGCCATCGGCAACACCCATCACGCGCACCTTCTGATAGATCCGCTGCCGCACGGCGGGCCACTCGGGTGTGTTCTGCCATTGTTCGGCGATGGACATGAGGGCGCGAACGATAGTGTTCATACCGCCCCAGGAAAGGAGCCACAGCGTGCGGGGGTCGTCATCCATGATGGCGTCGGCGATGACGCGCGAACCGGGCGTTTCCTCGCGCACGTCGCCCTCAAAGGCGACGTTGCCCATATAGGTGCGCTCGATCATCTGGGCGGGCGTGGGGAAGGACGGCTCGCCGGCGGCAGCGGCGTTGGCCTGTAGCTGCGGCCAGGCCTGGGCATACTCGTTGCTCCACAGGCTTTCGATCCAACCCTCGGGGAATGGGCGGTACTCCATGAGCGAGCCAGCTTCGGGGTCGGGCTCGTGCGGAACGACGTCCCAGGTATAGGAGCGCACGCCTTTGGTCCGCCAATGCGGATTCACCTCGCCCAGCGTATGAACACCATCGCCAAGAAAGTGATATTGCGAAGCCGTGTACACCACAGCCTGCACATCGAGCACATTGAGATACAGAGCCAAATGAACCAGAGAGTTCATATCATCGACTTCCATATCGGTGGTGACAATCACCCGAGTCAAATTCTGAGACATAGGAATAACTCCAACCACGATTTGTTTTCAGCCAGTTACGCGCAAGGCAAGACGGGGCCCACGCCCGCATCGCCACCGACCTGGCGGCCCGCCGGAAGCGCCCGGCCAGCGTTTCGAACAACGTTAACTCAGGGTGCCCCGCCCTTTAGTTTTGTGAACATTCCGCAGCGCGGACCCGTTTATCCGTTGTTCCGAAGGAGCAGGATGAACGGGCCCATGCGCGAGGACGTTCACAAAACTAAAGGGCGGGGCACCCGATGGGACGGCTACCTCGAAACCCTAGCCGACCACTCCCAGCAGCCCACCGGCTCGCCGTCGATGAGTACGTTGCCCCCGTCGAAGTCTTGATAACACAGGTCGTTGAACTGGTGGATCCACACGCCGTGATTGAACGTCTTCTTGGGCGAGCCGTCGGCCTCGCGGTACACGCCGGTCAGGTCCTCGACATGGCTAAAGTAGGTGAGGTGCACGTTGGCGCCGGCATCACGCAGGCGCGCCGTGAGCGGCAGCACCGTCTGCTGCGGGCACACGAGCTCGTCGCCCTTGGAGTGCGTAAACCACAGCGGCGTCTTGGCGAGTGCGGCCACGTCCTCGTCCGTGGCGTTGTACCACGGGGCACAGCAGGGAAGGCCCGCGGCGAAGAACTCGGGATAGTCGGCGCACAGGCGCAGGGTCATAAAGCCGCCGTTGGAAAGACCGGCGACCACGATGCGATCGGTGTCGATGCGGTCGGCATGCTCGGCGACAAACTCGTCGATGAGCGCCTTGAGCACGGGAGAGTAGATGCTTTGGTTGGAGCGACCGAGTTGCTCGACGCCGTTGTCCATCCAAAAGGTGGGCGACTGCGGCACGAGCACCCAGGCAAAGCCGCCAAAGTAGCGCTGGATCTGCTTTTGCGAGAGCGCTGTCACGCGGTTGCCGGTGTAGGCACGCGTCGCGCCCTCGCCCTGTGTGGTGCCCTTGCCCTCGCCGGCGCCGTGCAGGTACACGATCAGCGGCGCCTTCTCGATGGCGGGCGTGTCCTTGGGCGCAAACGGGTTGAAGAGCGCGGAGTCAGCGGGCTCAAAGCTCGGCTCAAAATAGCCATACTCGAGTGCGATGCCGTCGACGGCGGTCTTTTGCACGGCGTTGCTCCAGCCTTTGAGCGCGGGGCAGATATCGCCACGGCAGGTGTCGAAGACGAGCCCCACGGTGGGGTCGTCGCCGTCGTTGCCGGGAAGAGCCGCGAGCTGCGTGATGCGCATCTGGTCGTCGAGCATGCGCGAGCCCATGACGCCGCCTTCGATCTTTTTGGTCAGGCGCTGCTCGGCGACCTCAAGCGCCGCATGGGTGCTTACGGCGAGTTTGCGCCCGTTCTCGTCACACGGATATGCGGCGAGAACGTCGATGTAGCCCACGGAGGGCGCGGCATGGTCGGCACCGCGCTCCTTGCGCATCAGGACCTCGCCCGTGCGCTCGTGACGCTCTGCATATATATGGAAGGTGTTCGCGTCGATATCGTTGGCGCGTACGGTGCAGGGCAGGTCGAGTACGACCTTGCTGATCCAGGGGCCAAAGTCGCCCAAGGTGGTGACGGTTGCGTAGGTACACGATTTGAGTTCCATAAGCTGCTCCCTTGTGCCGCAAATACTAAACATAATCGGCAATACAATCTAAACATGTTTAGTTTAATCCAGAATTGTAGAACAAGCAGCTGAACTCGGTAAACGGCAAAAGTGAACGCGCAATCAACAGCTAAACACATATTTACTAACGTCTAGCATGGCTTTTGTTAATGAGTTAACAGGCTATAGAGGTGTTCATCAAAGTAAAAGCCCACGTAATTAGCCAAATACCAATACGGAACCAAATAGACGCTCTTCTGCTGTTCAAATACGTTCACCCCCGATTTTCTACCGTTCACCGGACTCCAGACGGCAAAATTGCCACAAATCAGACACTCCGTGTAAACTAAAGCCAGTAAACGTTCAGTAAACACATTGTTTACGACAGCGTATCCAAGGGTCCGGTAACCGTAAGGGGTTATAGTCGCCGGGCCAAAGGCGTGCCTATGCCCAAGCGGGTAGGCACACGACGATATGGGGAGGGGTCCCATGGCAGTAGATAACAAGCAGATTGCCACCGATGTCCTCGAGCTCGTGGGCGGCGCGGAGAACGTTACCGTCGCCACCAACTGCATGACGCGCCTGCGTCTGACGCTCAAGGACAACAGCAAGGCCGACGTGGAGAAGATCAAGAAGGTCAAGGGTGTTCTGGGTTGCCAGTTCGTCGGCAGCCAGCTCCAGGTCATCATCGGCCAGAACGTGCCCGAGGTGCTCGCCGAGTTCGTCGCCATCTCCGGCGTCAAGCAGGGTGCCGCCGTTGACGAGAACCTCGATGCTCCCAAGGAGAAGTTCGAGCTCAAGAACCTGCCCAACATCATCCTCGACTACCTGTCCGGCTCCATGACCCAGCTCATCCCGCTGCTCATGGCCGGCGGTCTGTTCCGCACCATCGCGGCCGTCCTCGGCCCCACCATGCTCGGCGTCCTCTCCGATACCGACCCGACCTATACGTTCCTCTACACCACGCTGTATGAGGCAACGTTCACGTTTATCCCCATCTACTTGGGCTATGCCGCAGCTAAGAAGCTCGGCGCCAGCCCCGTCCTCGGCATGCTCCTCGGCGGTGCCCTTATGGCCCCGTCCGTGGTGAGCGTCGCAACCCAGGACGGTGGCGGCATCATTTCGGTCTACGGCATCCAGATCGCCGCGGCCAACTATCAGCAGTCCGTCCTGCCGATCATCCTTTCGGTGCCGGTGCTCTACTTTGTCGAGAAGTTCTTTAAGAAGGTCATGCCCGACGTACTCTCCACGGTCTTCACGCCGTTCTGCACCATGATCGTCACGATCCCCATCGCCTTCATCGTTCTCGCCCCGATCGGCAACGAGATCGGCAACCTCATCGCCAACGCCCTGTTTGGTCTGGCTGACCTCGGCGGCATCGGTATCCTGATCGTCATGGCCATCCTCGGCGCCTTCTGGCAACTCTTCGTGGTCTGCGGCATGCACATGCCCATCGGCCTGCTCGCTCAGGTTCAGATCATCGCTGCCGGCTACGATCCGTTCGTTTTCGTTTCCACCAACTGCGCCATGGCCGCCGTCTGGGGCTGCGCCTTCGGTGCCTTCCTCAAGATGAAGAACCCCGACGAGAAGGGTCTTGCCCTGGGTTACGTCATCTCCGCCATCGCCGGCGGCGTCACCGAGCCCGCGCTCTTCGGTATCCTCATGCGCTTCCGTCGCACCATGCTCGGTATGTTCATCGGCGGTGCCATCGGCGCTGTGTTCTCCGGCCTCATGGGTGTCACTTATTACCTCGCGGGCGGTGCCGCAAACTTCCTGGTCTTCACCAACTACCTGCAGGGTGGCCAGATGAACACCGTCTGGGCTATCGTCGGTATGGCAATCTCCTTTGTCATCGCCGCCGCCGTGGTCTACGTGACCGGCTTCTCCAAGAAGGAGCTCGCCGAGATGGAGGCCTAAGGCCAAGCCATTCGGTCGCATATGACCTTACCTACACGACAGGGCCCCGTCAGGCGCAAGCCCGGCGGGGCCCTTCTTGCAAGGTAGACTGATGGGGATGGGCATGCTTTGCCCGCAAGGATGTGCCGGGCGGCGGGGTCTTTGCGTAAGGTTACCGCGAAAGCCCTAGCGGTTCGCAATTCCGTTATCAAGCGAAAGGACATGCAGATGAGTCTAGGAAAGCTGACCGTCAACGGTCGCCAGGATGGCTTTCTGTGCGATGGCAAACCGTTCTTTTGGTTTGCCGATACGTGCTGGAGCGCATTTACGAGTATTACCGAGGACGACTGGGACTACTACCTGACCCGCCGTGCCGAGCAGGGCATGAATGTGCTTCAGATTAACACCCTGCCGCAGTGGGATCGCTGTCTGCCCGACCTGGGCATCTGGCCCTACGCGAGCGAGGATGGCGTGCACTTTGACTGGAGCGCGCCCAACCAGGAGTACTGGGACCGCGCCCGCCGCATGTGCCGGGCGGCCGTGGAGCACGGCATTCGCCCGGCGCTCGTGCTCATGTGGTGCAACTACGTGCCCGGTACCTGGGGTGCCAAGATCGCCGAGCGTTGCGGCGTCGAGGTCATGCCGCGCGAGGAGGTGCGTGCCCACGTTGCCCGCGTGGTCGACAACCTGGGTGAGTACGATCCCGTCTACGTGGTGACGGGCGACACCGATTTTGCGGACGACGAGGCCATCGCCTATTACGAGGACGCGCTCGACGAGGTCGTCAAGCGTGCGCCCGAGGCCCTGCGCACCATGCACATCAACCGCGCCAACCGCACCATACCGGCGCAGTATCTGGACCGCCTGGACTTTTACATGTTCCAGCCCGGCCACAACTACGAAGGTCAGCCCGAGGCTTGGCGCTTGCCGCAGGACTTTATCGCCAACTACCCTAAAAAGCCGATGGTCAACTCCGAGCCCTGCTACGAGCAGATGGGCGCGAGCCGCAACGTGTACTGGCGTTTCACCGCGCAGGATTGCCGCGCGAGCGTGTGGTCGAGCATTCTGGCCGGTGCTTCGGCGGGCATTACCTACGGCGCGCACGGTGTTTGGAACTGGCAGACGTCGCGCAGCCAGGGTTCGGTCCTGGGCGAGGGCTTTGACATGCCGTTCCGCTGGCAGGAGTGCCTGCAGTTTGCGGGCGTGTGGGACTTTGGCCTGATCGAGCACGTGCTGCGCGGCCTGGGCGCCACGAGTGCGGACAGTGCGGCGGCCGTGGAGCCCGCCCAGGAGCTGCTCGACGACGCACGCGAGGCCATCCGCGTGGCGCGTGTGGGCGAGCGCGTGGTGGTCTATCTGCCCAGGACCACGTCTGTGAAGCTCAAGCTCGAGGGCGGCGCTGCAGCCTGGAGCGCGGTGGCGTTTGACCTGGAGACCAAGCGCGTGGCAAACCTGCCGGTCGCGGGTATCGAAGACGGCATCCGCGTGGCCCAGCATCCCTTCGAGCACGACGCGCTCCTGGTGGTGTCGACTGCTCGGTAGCGCGCAGCTCCAACATAGTCGTTGGGGACGTTCTTGTTTGACTAGTCGTTTAAGAACGTCCCCAATGACTACTCATAGAATGAGAGTGGACAATCTCCCGTTTTTGGCCTGTTTGGGGGCTCAAAGTGGGAGATTATCCACTCTCGTGATTCGGGTGTCCAAAAATCCTCGCTCGGTCTATTTGAGTCCCGGGAGGCGGGTGTAGGGAAACGAGCGCTCGAGGAACTCGGCGCAACGGGCGTAATCTTTGGCAAAGTAGCTGCTATAGAGCGAATCGAGCACGTATTGCACAGCGATGTGGCTGGCGAACTGCGTGATGCGGTGCGTCATGCTCTCGTGGTCGCTCACCGTGAGATAGGCGGCAAAGCCGGGGTGAATGCGGGCACAGTATGGCGTGCCGATGACTATGACCGGGACATTCCGACTGCTGAGAATTGGCAAAATATCCTTGAGGTTGGGGGCAAGGCCGCTGTAGGAGATGACGATTGCAGCATGGTCGGGGCCCGAGGCGAGCGCCGTGCGCACTTGGGCCTCGACATTGTCGTAGCACGTCGCGCTTTTGCCGGCAGAGAGCAGGCGATCGCGAAACATTCCCGCTGGATACAGGTTATGCGAGCCCGTGTAGATATCCACGGTGCCGGCGCGCAAGACGAGCTTGGCGGCGTAGTCGAGCTGTGCGGGGTCGAGTAGCTCTTGCGTTTCGGCCAATGTGGTCTGATAGAGGCTCTCCATGCGTTCCATTACCTGTGCGGGGGTGGAGGTGGCATCGAAGGGAAAGTCGATATCCACCTCGGGGGTGGAGTCTGCGCGCAAGGCTGCGCGCACCAGCTCGACCTTGAGCTCTTTAAAGCCCTCAAGGCCGAGCTTTTTGCAAAAGCGGTGGATGCTCGCGACGGAGACATTGGCCTGGCGCGCAAATTCCTTGATGGAGAGCCCGCGAACGTTCTCGCCCATGGCGAGAACCGTCTGCCCGAGCTGCTGCTCGGTGGGGGTGAGCCCCTTGTCTTGCATGATCTTTCGCTTGATGTCCATGCGGCTCCTATGCGTTCGTATCGCGATGTATCAATCATAGCGGTAAATAAAACGCCTAGAGCAAGCCGGGCGTTGTTGCGCGAGATTGTTAGCCGAGCACGCGGACGGGGCCGAGCGTGCCGCTGGGCTCGGAGGGTTCGGTGAGGGCGAACATGTCGGGGATGGCGTGGTCGAGGGTGTTGATGACGTCGACCGTGAGCGCGTGCTCTCCGGCGGCAAGGCTGTCGAGCTCAAAGCGGTAGGGCGGGCAGATGCGGGTGCCGAGGGATTTGCCGTCGAGGGTGACGGTTGCGGTCTCAAAGACCTCGCCCAGGTCGAGCACGGCGCGGTCGAGGTCCTCGGTAACGTCGAAGTTCGCCCGGTAGCGGAAGGTGCCCGCCTTGTCGGGGAACTCGACAAAGGAAAGGTCGTGCAGGCCCGCAAGCTCAATAGGCTCGTCAAAGGCATCGGCGCCGGGGGCGGAGAAGGCGACCGTCCAAGGGCCGTCGATGCACGCGGCTTCGTCTTTAGCAGTCGCCGCGCTAGCAGAACCTGCGGCCCCGAGCACCACGATGCAGCTCTCGTAGGGCGCAAGCTCGAGCGCGCCATCAAAGGCGACGGGTGCGCTGCCGTTGAGCAGATCGAGGCGCACGCCTGCAACGGACGTGCCGTCGGCAAACGCAACCTGAGTGGAGATGCCCTGCTTGGGGTGCTCGTTGACGAGCATCAGATAGGTCTCGCCCGCGCGATCGTAGCGCAGGGCGCGCAGCCACGGCTGCGGCTCGGCGCTCGCCACGGTCTTCATGCCGGCTGTGGCGAGCGCGCTCGCAAGCTCGGAGGTAGCAACAACGCAAACGCCTGCAAGCTCGCGGGCCTCCACGGGGGCAAAGCCCTCACGGCCTGCAATATCGCCGTCGTAGCGCTTGCTCGGCAACTCATTCAGCGCATACACGGCAACGCCTGCGGCCGCGGCACGCACGGCAAAGTCGAGCACTGCCCCGCCGGCATATTCGGCTCTGGGCATGACCAGACAGCGGTACGCCTGACCGTTCACGCTAAAGCCGCTACCGTCTGTGGCAACCTCCACGGTATAGCGCTCGGTATCCTCAAATGCCTCTGCCGGCACAATGTCAAAGTCGATCTGCGCGCGCATAAGCTCGGCGGCGGCATGCTGCATAAAGTCCGCCTCGCCTGCCCACTCGGCATCGGCATGGTAGAGAAGCGCCACCGGAGTCGTTGCGCGCCCGCCCGAAAGCAGGCTCGAGGTGCGGTTCATATAGCTCATGAGCTTGCCGAAGTGCGCAAACTGGGGGTTCTGGCCATGCGCGTAGAAGTGCGGCGGGCAGTCCCAGTCGGGGAAGGCGGCCATGCTAAAGGCGTGCGGCACAAACCAGTTGACGCCGCGCACCAAAAAATGATCGGCGATCCACTTCATCTCGCGCAGGCCCTCGTGCCAGCCAAAGGCGCCAAAGACCTCGGCCATGCAGCGCCCCTGCTTTTTGGGGTCGAGGTGCGCCGCCGAGGAGCCCAGCTTGGGCAGCACGTAGTTGTAGAACTCCAGGTCCCACACGCCGCGGCCGTAGCTGTGAAGGCCACGGTCCATGCCGGGTACCAGCTGGTTGATCACGATGTCGACGCCCGCCATGTCCTGACCGCCCACGGCGCGGAAGTAGTGCCCGGCGCCCACGCCCAGGCGCGCGTGGCAGTCCTTGTCCTCGATAACGTGGCCGATGTACTGCACGCCGCGCGCGCGGCACCAGTCTCCGAGCTGGTCGCAGAAGCACTCCTTATAGAGGGTGCTCGCGATGTCCATGTACACGTGACGCGCGTGCGCGCCGGCCGGCTCGCGATCCCACAGGTGCGGGAGCTCGTCCAGATAGCGCTCGCCCAGCGCCGCGCGCAGGCGACGCTCGAGCTCGGCCGACCAAGGTAGGGGCGCGGTGGCCTTGCCGATGAGCGTGTCCGAGATGCCATCCGGGCCCGTGGTGCCCTTCTCGTTGGCAAACCCCGGCTCGTCCGAGAAAAAGCCCAGGATGGTCTTGCCAAACTCATCGCCCAGATGCTCAAAATGCGGCTCGTAGACGGCATCGATGAGCTGCGCCACCGAGGCGCGGTCGACCATGTTGATGTAGTCCTCGTTGTAGGAGGTCTTGCCGCTCGTGAACATCACGCACGCCTGCGTGATGCCGGCCGGTGCATCAAAGACCAGGCGGCAGGGCTTGCCGTCTGCATCTTCGATTATGCGGTGCTCGACCTCGACGGCGTGCCCTTCCTGCATAAACGTCACGCCATAGAAGCGCTCCGTTTTGTCAAACATGTTGGTGAGCGCGATGCTCGCCTGCGGCGTGGGACCCACGATGTCGAGCGTGCGGTGTGTGAGCACGATTTTGTGGAGCTCGGGTGCGGCTTCCTTGACGGCGCCGTTGGCGTATCCGGTGGGGAAGTGCGCATCGTCCAGGATCCAGATCTTGAGGTCCAGCTGCTTGCACGTGTCAATCACAAAGCGCAGGTCGCGCCACCAGCCTTCGCCGCAAAAATCGGGGTGCGGGCGGCTCTCGAGGCAGACTTCGTGGATATCGGCGCCGGCGATCTTCTCCAGATACTCGGCAATGGTCTTATGGTCCTCGCCCTTCATCCACAAAAACGGAAGCACGTGGTTGTCGTAGGCACCCTTGAGCACCTGCTGGTAGTACGCGGACATGGATCCTCCTTGCGGGTCGATGTGGAACACCGTATGTTGCATGGCACCATTGTGGCGTGCGGGCGGCGGCGTGCTAATATCCAAATCACGACAGAATATGACCGAATCAACGATTGGCGTGGCCATGGAAATCTTGGAGCTCGAGCGTCTGCTGAGCGAGCTGAGCGCCAGCGAGAGGCGCTATAGGGACGAGGCTCCCTTCGACTGGTCGACCATGACCGAGCGCGTTGAAGTCGATGGACGGTCGGTGCGAAAGATTGGGCAGATTGGGGCGGAATATGCTCAGGCCGGAATGCCGGCTGGCCTGATGATCAGGAGAAACTCGCGCTTTAGCGCGGTGCCCGAGCATGTGCACGACTACGTCGAGATCAGCTATGTGTATCGCGGGCACTGCCCACAGACGGTGGCGGGGGAGGAGCTCGTGCTCGAGCGCAACGAGGTGCTGCTGCTCGACGCCGCCTGCCCGCACGCGGTGGCGGCGCTCGGCGAGGACGACATCATGCTGAGCATGACCGTTTCACGTGCATTTTTGCGCCGGAGCCTGGAGTCGAGCCTCTCGCGCGAGAGCGCGGTCTCGAGGTTTTTGTTCAACGCGCTCAACAGCGAGACCGACCATCGCGGGCACGTGCGCTTTCGTTGCGGCGAGAGCCGGCGCGTGTGGCGCTACATGCAGGAGATGCTCTGCGAGCTGTACGACCCGAGCCCCAACAGCCCCGAAATCGTCCTGCGTCTGTTTCAGCTGTTTTTGGCCGAGCTCATGGATTGTTACGAGCGCGAGCTGGTGCGCGGCGTGGCGGACGGTGCGGCAGGGCCCACTGCCCTGGTGACAGGAATGCTCGGCTATATCGATCGCGAGTTTGCCGCGTGCTCCCTCGAGGGGATGGCGGCAGCGTTTAGCTTGAGTCCAAATTATGCGACGGCCCTGCTCAAGCGCCATGTGGGCAAGACCTTTCGGCAGCTTGTGCAGGAGCGACGTCTGGTGTGCGCGGCGGAGCTCTTGCGCGGTGGCGCCACGGCCGAGGCGGCCGCGCATGCGGTGGGCTATGAAAACATGAGCTTCTTCTACCGTAAATTTCGCGACAAGTACGGCTGCACCCCCGCGGCATACCGCCGGTAGGCGCGGGGCGAATCGCCTTTGCTCTCTCGGTGTCAAAAAGTTTCAGCTGGAGCGGCGCTGCGGTGCGCCCCCGCGAAAAGAAGTGTCCAAATCGGCGCCTTCGCCTTGGCCCGGAGCGGCTCGGCGGCATACTCATCTCATCAGCAACACGCATGAGCGAGGAGGCACCTATGGGATTCCCCAAGGGATTTTTCTGGGGCGGCGCCACGGCCGCCAATCAGTTTGAGGGCGCTTGGAACGTTGACGGCCGCGGCGCTTCCGTCGACGACCATTTCTTGGGCGGCAGCTACAAGGAGCCGCGTCAGATTACGATCGACATCGATCCCGACCGCTTCTACCCCAACCATGACGGTATCGACTTCTACCATCACTATGAGCAGGACATCGCGCTGTTCGCCGAGATGGGCTTTACCATGTTCCGCATGTCCATCTCTTGGAGCCGCATCTTCCCCAACGGTGACGATGCCGAGCCCAACGAGGCCGGTCTCGCCTTCTACGATCGCGTCTTCGATTGCCTGCGTGCGCACAACATCGAGCCGCTCGTTACGCTTAGCCACTACGAGATGCCCTATCACCTGGTCGAGAAATACAACGGCTGGGCGAGCCGCGAGCTCATCGGCTTCTTTGAGAAGTACTGCCAGACCGTCTTCGACCGCTATCAGGACAAGGTCAAGTTCTGGCTCACCTTCAACGAGATCAACTGCGGCACCATGGACATAGGCGCCATGATGGAGACCGGTCTGATCCAGGGCTTCGAGGGTCCGGCAAGTGCCATCAAGACCACCGCTCAGCAGCGCTACCAGGCCCTGCATCATCAGTTTGTCGCCAGCGGCCGTGTTGTGCGCTACGCCCACGAGCACTATCCGCAGTTCAAGATGGGCAATATGGACGGCTTTACCCTGTCCTACGCCGCCACGTGCGATCCGGCCGACGTGTTCGCCACGCAGCAGCAGATGAATTCCATGAACTGGTACTGCTCCGACGTGCAGGTGCGCGGCAAGTACCCGTTCTATGCCAAGCGCTTCTGGGCCGAGAACGACGTCGAGCTCGTGATGGAGGACGGCGACCTGCAGGATATCGCCGACGGCAAGGTCGATTTCTACACCTTTAGCTACTACATGTCCGGCACCGTGAGCACCCACAAGGATCACGAAATGACCGAGGGCAACATGACCTTTGGCGGCAAGAACCCCTATCTGGAGTCCACCGACTGGGGCTGGCAGATCGATCCGCTGGGCCTGCGCATCGCCCTTAACGAGATTTACGCCCGCTACGAGATTCCGCTGATGGTGGTCGAGAACGGCATGGGCGCCTACGACGAGGTCGATCAGGACGGCTCGATCCACGACCCGTACCGCATCGCCTACCTTCAGAGCCATGTCAAGGCCATGGGCGAGGCCATCGAGGACGGCGTCGACCTGATCGGCTACACCTGGTGGGGCCCCATCGACCTGGTTTCTGCCGGCACCGGCGAGATGCGCAAGCGTTACGGCTTCATTCACGTCGATAAGTACGACGACGGCACCGGTACCTACGAGCGTCGCCGCAAGGACAGCTTCTTCGCCTACCAGAAGATCATCAAGTCCAACGGCACCGAGGGCCTGGAGTAGCTATGTTCCGGCGTTCTAACGAACGCCGGACCGGTCGACGCTGCGCGGCCATCTGATACGCTTTTGTGCATCTGGGGCTTATCGAGGGCTAATCGGCAATCTGAGCGCCGTCGGGGCAAAGGTCTTGGGAAGGGCTTGCGATTCGAGCCCTCGCCTTAGCATTTTGGCCATTTGGCACTATAATCACCGTAGGCATGCGCAAAACGTTGCGCTTAATCAAGAGGAGAAAACGTATGGGTCTGTTTGACATGTTCAAGAAGAAGGCTGAGCCCGCGGCTGCCGCTGCTCCTGCCTCCATCTCTGCTTCTGCTGGCGCCGACGTGCTGTGCTCGCCCGTCAAGGGCAAGGTCATCAAGATGGCCGACGTGCCCGATCCCGTCTTTGGTGGCGAGGTTCTGGGCAAGGGCTGCGCTGTGTGGCCTGAGGACGACCTGGTCTACGCTCCCTGCGACGGCAAGGTGACCGTCACCATGGGTCACGCCGTGGGTCTGCAGTCTGATAACGGCATCGAGGTTCTGGTGCACGTTGGCGTCGATACCGTCAACATGAACGGCGACGGCTTCGAGGGCTTCGTCAAGGCCGACGACGTCGTTAAGGCTGGCCAGCCCATGCTCAAGATCGACCGCGCCAAGATCGCCGCTGCCGGCTACAAGGACTGCGTCGTCGTGGCTGTGTCCAACACCGCCGAGTTCGCCGACGTCGAGCTCGCCGTCGAGGCTGACTCTGCTGTCGCCGCCGGCGATGCCATCGTCAAGGTCGTCCGCAAGTAAACTGCGGCAACATAAGGATGTGCAAGGGTGGCCGGGTTATCCGGCCGCCCTTTTTTATTACAATGCGGCGGAACGTTTTATTGCACGTTGGGCGGACCGGTAAACCGTTCGGACGTTAAATCGAGCCGACTGCGCTTTTGCTTTGCCGGGGGTGTTCGTTAGCGGCTAGTATGGCCTTATTGTTACGACGTGCACCGTGTTGGGAAGCGCGGTGCCGCTTGTTGGGAGGAATGTCATGAAGAAGAAGCTGCTGCTTGCGCCCCTGATGGCTGCTCTGGTCGCGTGCGTGGTTGTGCTTTCCGGCTGCGGAGGTCCTTCGGTTGAGGAGCTCATTACCGAGGATCTTACGACGCAGTTTGACGAGGTCAAGAACGGTGGCGACGACTTCCTCGCCGGCCTGGAAGAGGCTTCGGGCGACGAGTTCGAGCAGCTGGGTATCGATCCCAAGGAGTATGCCAAGACCTATCTCGAGGGCTTTGACTACGAGATCGGCGACGTAACGGTCGATGAGGACAAGGGTGTCGCGACCGCCGAGGTCACGATTACCTGCAAGTCCATGAATCAGATCGTCGAGGACTTTTCCACCCAGTATCAGGAGAAGGTCGCCGCGCTTGATACGGTTCCTTCCGATGACGAGCTGTACAAGATGGCCGGTCAGGTTATGGTCGATGTGACCAAGGCCGCCAAGCCCAAGGACACCAAGGTCACCTTTAAGTATTCCGCCAACGAGGATAACGAGTGGTCTGCCGACGATTCCGCAACCACCGAGATGATGAATGCAATGATGAACTAGTTCGTTGCGGCGTTTTACCAAACGCCGCAACCGCTCGACGCTGCAAGCCCGCCAGAGCGGCAATCTGACGTTCAATTTCAAGGGCGCGACCAGAAGGTCAGCGCCCTTTCATTTCACGTCACCTTGCTCGCTCTGGCGGGCTTTCGCTGTCGTTGCCAAAACAACGACGCTCCCTTGGCTGGCTTAAGGCGGCAGATGGGGACGTTCCTTTTCTGTCGGCAGCCGGGGACACTCCTTGTGCCGGCGTTGCATCGAGGGCTCGGGAAAATGCGACCCGGTTTTTGGCCGAATAGTAGGGCGCGCTTTCCGCGTGGCAGAGTCGCTACGGCCGCGTTAGGTGGCGACTTCGTTACTCGCCCAGGATCAGCGCCGTGAGCTCGTCTTGGGTGTCCACCACGTAGTCGGCGCCGGTGGCTTCCAACTCTGCGCGGCCACGGAAGCCCCAGGTGACACCGGCGCTCTTAAGGCCGGCGTTGTGACCGGTCAGAACATCGACATTGGAATCGCCCACATAGAGTGTGGTTGCCGGGTCGGCGCCTAGCTCTTTCATCACATGCAGCGTAACAGGCGCCTCGGGCTTGGGAGGAAACGCATCGACGCGGCCCTGCACCAGCGCAAAGCGCTCGGAACCAAAATACTTCTCGATAAGCGGAGCCGCCGAGACGTGGTCCTTGTTAGTGAGCACGGCAAGCTGCACACCCGCGGCGCGCAGGCGGTCGAGCATCTCGATAGTACCGGCATAGGGGGCAGTGTGGTCCTCCTTGTGCTCGCCGTAATAGGCCCTAAACTCGGCAAGCGTCTGCTCAAACATGCGACCGTCGCCCGCATACTCGGCAGGCATAAAGCGTTCGACCAGCTTGAGCATGCCGTTTCCCACCTTGTAGCGGTACTCGTCGACGGCAAACGTGGGCCAGCCGTGCGTCTCGCAGGTATGGTTGCCGGCTGCCGCCAGGTCCTCAAGCGTGTTGAGGATGGTGCCATCCAGATCAAAGATCACATGGGAAAAAGCTGCTGCCATGGGTGCTCCTGCCGCTTGAGTTGTAAAACGCACCCCATGATACTGGGCATGCGTGCCGGGCATGTTTGGAATCTGAATATCTTTAATAGCCCTGAGCCTTTGTCGTTAGCAAATCCTCGGCAGCTGCTCTCCTACGAGCATGTCGAGGATGCGGGTCGAGCCCCAGCCGGTGCGTACGCGCACGGCGGGGCGGGCGTCCTCGGCAAGCGGCAGCACGCGACCGATAATGGCGGCATTCTCGCCGTAGCGGGCGGCGCGCATGGCGGCCAGTGCCGCATCTGCCTGTTCGGCCGGCACCACGGCGACCATCTTGCCCTCGTTTGCCACCTGCAACACATCGTAGCCGAGCATCTCGCAGGCTGCCTGCACGTCGGGGCGTACGGGCACGGCATCCTCGTCGACCTCCATGGCAACGCCGCTGGCCTGCGCAAATTCGTTGAGCGTGGACGCCAGGCCACCGCGCGTGGGGTCGCGGAAGCAGCGTGTGTCGGGTGCTGCGGCAAGCACATCGGCAATCAGGTGGTTGAGCGGCGCGGCATCGCTTTCGATGGTGCTCGAAAACGCCAAGCCCTCGCGTTGGCTCATGATGGCGATGCCGTGGTCGCCGAGTGTACCCGACACCAGGATGATATCGCCAGGCTGGCAGTTGGCGCCGCTGAGCGTCACGCCCGCGGGCACCTCGCCCACGCCGGCGGTATTGATGTAGACGCCGTCGGCCCCGCCGCGCTCGACCACCTTGGTGTCGCCCGTGATGATCGCCACGTCCGCCTCGCACGCCGTTTCGGCCATGGTCTGCACGATTTGACGCAGCTTGTCCATGGGATAGCCCTCTTCGAGGATAAAGCCGCATGAGAGGTAGCGCACGTTGGCGCCCGAGGTCGCGACGTCGTTAACGGTTCCGCACACGGCGAGTCGGCCGATATTGCCGCCGGGGAAGAACTGCGGCGAGACTACAAAGCTGTCGGTCGACATGGCGACGCGCCCGCTCGCGGGCAGCGCAGCGACGCCGGCATCGTTGCCCTCGAGCAGTTCGGGCGACCCAAAGGCATCCAAAAAGACCTCATCGATGATGCGTTTCATCATCTGGCCGCCAGAGCCGTGGCCCAACAGGACAGTGCTATCGGTGGCAGTACGGGACATATCGAAAACTCCAATCGTGGGGGGTCGGCAATAGCTGAGTGTGGCAGAATCGATGTTAAGTAAAAGTCAGCGAGCGCCATTCAGGCGAAGTGAGTTGCCTTGAAAGAGGAGGCTGCTGGGCTTTTGCCCGCAGCCGACGATTGAAAGGCAAATCGCTCGCCTGAATGGCGCGCAGCGTCGACCGGTCCGCCGTTCGTTAGAACGGCGGAACCTAACAGCCTCGGTAGCGGAAATATGCTGCACAGCTGCCCTCGGAACTCACCATGCAGGGGCCGATGGGATGCTCGGGTGTACAAGCTTGGCCGAACAGAGGGCAGTCGCTCGGCGTAATGGCCCCGCGCAGCACGTCGCCGCAGCGGCACCCACGCGGCTCGACCGTCGTCTCAACGGGCACGTCAAAGCGAGTGCGGGCATCAAAGCGCGAGAACTCGGGGCGGATGGAAAGGCCCGAGTTGGCAATCGGCCCCAGCCCGCGCCACGTGGTGTCGCATGGCTCAAACACCTGCTCGACCAGCTGGCGCGCCACGGGGTTGCCGTCTGCGTTGACGCCACGGCGGTAGGCGTTGTCGATTGCGGGCTGCCCCTCAACAACCATCTGGACCAGCATGCAGATGCCCTGCAGAATATCGACCGGCTCAAATCCGGTGACCACACCCGGGGTATTGAACTCATCGACCAAAAAGTCAAAGGGGGCTAAGCCCGTGATGGTGGCGACGTGTCCCGGAAGGATAAAGCCGTCGATAGTGGTCTCGGGATCGTTGGCGATGGCGCGCAGCGCCGGCGGCGTGGTCTTGTGGGCGCAATAGACCGAGAAGTTCTGGAGTCCGCGTGCATCGGCCTCCAAAATGGCGGCGGCGATGGTGGGCGTCGTGGTCTCAAAGCCGACGCCCATAAAGATGACCGGGCGATCGGGGTTGTGTTCGGCGATATCGAGTGCATCGAGCGGGGAGTACACAATGCGAATATCGCGCCCCGCCGCCTTTTGCGCGACGAGCGAGGTAGACGACCCGGGCACGCGCATCATGTCGCCAAAGGTGGTGATGATGGCGCCGTCCATCTTGGCGAGCGCGATTGCATGGTCGATATCGCGGTTGGCGGTAACACAGACGGGGCAACCCGGACCGCTCAGCAGTTTGAGCCCGGCAGGCATAATGGAGCGAAAGCCATAGCGACCGATGCTCACGGTATGCGTACCGCAGACTTCCATAAGGTTGATGCTGCGGTTGCCGACAAGCTCGTGAATACGATCGATGAGCTCGCGAGCCAGCTTGGGGTCGCGGAATGCCGAAAAGTCGATACCGGAGCGAACCGGCTGTCCGGCCGCCACTAGTAAGCCTCTGCCGGGTTGGTGGCCAGCTGGTCCTCTTTGGCCAGCTCGGTCATGGTGCTGACCAGGTCGAGCGTCTCCTGCGCCTCCTGCTCGTCGACAATCTGAATGCCAAAGCCGGCGTGCACGAGAATATAGTCGCCTACCTGTGCCGTCGGCACGAGGCGCAGCGAAACGGGGCGCTCGATGCCCATCATGTCGACGGTCGCCTTAAGGTCGTCGTCGCGTTTGACCACTTTACCGGGAACGGCAAGGCACATAATGTTCCCCTTTTATACGTTTTGCGCTGGATAGGCGCCTAATTACCCATCAGTTGATGGTAGCGCTCGCGGGAGTCACGAGCAAACGCGTTACACCTGTGAGACGGCGGCGCGCAGGCTGGCAAAACGCCTATCGCGATGCTGTCTGCGCGAGGCGAGCGCGAGCGATGGCGGCCTGACCGTAGGCGATGCAGCCGTCGTTGACGGGCACAGTATGGGGGACCAAGACGGCAAGACCGGCGTCTTTGAGTTCGTGGGTAAGGAGCTGAAGCAAAAGCCGGTTCATGAACACACCGCCCGAGAGCGCGACGGTATCGAGGTTTTCGCGATTGCAGATCTCGCACGCGATGTGGGTCGTAGCGTGCGTAATGGCGATGTGAAACTCGAGGGCGAGCCTGTCGGCCGGCGTGCCTGCCTCAATTCCATTCAGAAGAGATTCGATGAGCGGCTGGGGGTCCAAGATGGGGGAGTCGTCGGCAGACGTGAATACGCCTGCATGATTGCCGTCGAGACGAACGGTCTTACCGCCGAGCGCGCGCCAGGCGGCGGCTTCGAGTTCGATGGCGGGCTCGCCCTCGTAGGTTGCCTTGTCGCAGATGCCCAGAATTGCCGCCGCGGCATCAAAGAGACGCCCCATGCTGCTGGTACGCGGGCTGTTGATGCCGCGCTCGATCATGGTGGCTGTCACGCTGCGCGTTTGCTCGTCGAGGGCGCCCAATAGCCCCGCGGCACCCGGGTGCTCGAGCAGGCCGAGCTCGCTCAGCAGGGCAAAGGCATTGCGGCGGGCGTCGCGCACGGAGGCCGCCCCGCCGGGGAGCGCCCAGGTGCGCAGGTGCGCGGCGCGTTCAAAATCGGCAAGGCCGGCAACAAGAAACTCGCCGCCCCAAATGGTCCCATCGGTGCCGGCGCCGGTGCCGTCAAAGGCGATGCCAAGGACACGCGCGTCGGTTGTAAGCTGGCCCGCGGCGATGGCCTCGGCCATCACGCTCGCGATATGTGCATGATGATGTTGGACTTCGATAAGCGGCAGATTGTGCTTCCGTGCCAGTTCACGCGCCCACTGGCTCGACAGATAGCTGGGATGCATGTCACATGCCAAGGCGGCAGGCGCCAGGTCAAAGAGGTTTTCCAAGCGCGTGCGCGCGGCGTTCCAGGCATCGAAGGTCTCGCCGTTTTCGACATCGCCGATATGCTGCGACACAAAACAGGCCACATGGCCGTCGGCGTCCTCGCGCGTGAGCGCGATCGTAGCTTTTTGCTGCGGCCCGCAGGCGAGCACGCAGGGTGCAGTGCCGTCGAGCGCCGGCAGCGCTAACGGCTGCGGCGCATATCCGCGTGCGCGACGCACAGGCATGGCGGCGCCATCGACCACGCGTACCACGGAGTCGTCGTAGCGCGAGAGAATCGCGCGGTCGTTGCCGAGCAGCGCGTCGGCAATGCCGGCGGCAACGAGGCGCTCCCAGGCAAGATCGTCATCGGTCTCGATGGGCTCTTCGCTCAGGTTTCCGCTGGTCATGACGAGCGCGTGCATACCGCGGGCTTCTGCCGCGGCAAGCAACAGATGCTGAAGCGGGGTGTAGGGGAGCATAACACCGAGCTCTGGAAGGTCGTGCGCGACGGACGGCGCGAGCGCGAGGGCGTCGGGGGAGCCGCCGCTCTCGCAAGCAGCACGTCGGCGCAGCAGCACAATGGGGCGAATGCTGCCGGCCAGCAAGCCGCGTGCAACGTCGTTGACATGGCACAGGCGTTCAGCGTCGGCAAGGTCGCGTACCATAACGGCAAGCGGTTTGTTGCTGCGGCGTTTGCGGCGGCGAAGCTCGGCTACCGCCTGCTCGTTGGAAGCGTCGCATGCCAAGTGAAATCCGCCCAGACCCTTGATGGCGACGATACCGCCACCGGCCAGCAGCTCAACACAGCGGTCGATAATGGCGTCGCTGGTCTCGCGCGTGGTGCCGACGGCCGGCAACGCGGCGGCTTCGCCCGGCTCACCGCCCACGCTCGCTTCGCGCCACGTGATATGCGGCCCGCAATCAAAGCAGGCATCGGGCTGCGCGTGAAAACGCCGGTCGAGTGGGTCGGCATACTCCGCGGCACACTCAGGACACATGGGAAAACAATTCATCGACGTGGCCGCTCGGTCATAAGGCAGCGACCGGATGATGGTAAAGCGCGGTCCGCAGTTGGTACAGTTGATAAAAGGGTAGTGATAGCGCCGATCGGCGGGGTCGAACAACTCGCGCAGACAATCATCGCAGGTGGCGATATCGGGTGAGACGAGCGTCGTGTGCGCGGTCTGGTCCTGCGATGCTACGATGCGAAAACCCTGTTCATTGGCGGTATCCCAACCGTGGGCTGCCAGGTCCACAACCTCGACATATTCTACGCGGGCTGCCGCAGGCGTATGCGCAGAAAGCGCGGCAACAAAAGCATCGAGCGCATCGGCCGGAGCGTGCGCCTCGATATGCACGCCGTCGCCCGCGTTGAGCACCCATCCGCAAATGCCATGCGCCATGGCCTCGCGATACACAAACGGCCGCATGCCAACGCCCTGCACAATGCCCGTCACATGAATATGCACATGTCGCATGCGACACCCCTCATCAAAACCGACCAAATAGGGACAGGTGCGCTACAGCCCCAGGCTCTGCTTGGTGGCGGCGCACGTGAGCTCACCGTGCTTAACGCCGCGCAGGCCCAGCAGGCGGTCGGCTAGTTCGTAGACGCGCTCGCCGCGACCCTTGAGCGCCAGAATCTCTAAGCAGTTGTGGTGATCCAGATGCACGTGCATGGTCGATACGATCTCGTCGGTGTAGTCGTGCTGCACTTCGTCCAGACGGCGCGTCAGGTCGCCGGTATGGTGGTCGTAGATCATGGTGAGCGACCCGATAACATGCTCATCGGGCGTGCGCATCTGCTCCTTGGCGATCGAGGCGCGAATCAGGTCGCGCACGGCCTCGGAGCGGTTGGCCACGTCGCCGCGGCGCGCGATCTGTTCGTCAAAACGGCGCAGCAGGTCGTCCGGTGCGGTAACCGAAAAGCGGACCAGCTCGGAGCCGGAACCACTACAGTGGCAGCCCGCGTCACCGTCCGCCCCGTGCGGATGCTCGTGCTCGTACCCGCAGCCGTGCTCGTGTTCGGCCACGTTACACCAGCTTCACGGAGCCGACGGAGTTGTGGTCGGCCTCGATGGCCTCTTCGTAGCCCTCGAGTGCGTCGTGGGCCTCGTGCAGCGCGGCCATGGCTGCCTCGAGCTTGGCGCCGATGCGCTCCATGTCAAAATTCTCGGTCGCATGCAGCAGCTGATGGCTCCACTCGTGGGCGAGCTCGATGGTGTCGTCGACCTGCTTGACGCTCATGGCAAGCTGGCTCATGTTCATTCCAACATCATGCATGGAAAATCTCCTTTTGTATCGGGCAGTTCAGTGGTTCAGATTTTACTACGCTCGCTCTATGCGCTGCTGCATAAGAAAACGGGTACGAGTCTGTGTGACTCGCACCCGTTCACTGGGGGCTGTTTGTAACTACCATACTATCCGTGGTCGCACGCGCCGCACCCGGCAGTCCGGCGAGCGGTGCAAAACCGCTCATGGACGGCAGCACATGACCGGCGTATTACAGGTGCTTCTCCAGCAGCGCTTGCAGCCTCGCCTTGGGTAGAGCGCCAACCGAGCGG
Organism: uncultured Collinsella sp.; assembly: GCA_937922225.1. Classification (GTDB taxonomy): domain Bacteria; phylum Actinomycetota; class Coriobacteriia; order Coriobacteriales; family Coriobacteriaceae; genus Collinsella. The sequence goes on along the minus strand of CAKZUZ010000018.1, from coordinate 30,867 downwards.
TCAATCTCCTCGCCGTTCTTAAACACAATCAGCGTGGGGATGCTCATGACGCCATACTTCATGGCCAGGTCCTGGTTGTCGTCGACGTTGCATTTGGCAACGGCAAGCTTGCCCGCCAGCTCGTCGGCAACCTCGTCAACGATGGGCGAGAGTGAGCGGCAGGGACCGCACCACGGTGCCCAAAAATCGACAAGCACGGGCATGCTGTCGTTAACGACGGAATCGAAATTCTCAGGGGTAATCTGCTTAATGTCAGCCATGGTGACCTCCATAATGTGACGCGGCTCAGCCGCGTAAAACTCAGTACGACCGTGCTTATACCCAGCCGCCCGCAAAGCAACCACTCGCAGGCGGCTCTTTTATATAATGGTTGGCACGCAAACGATAGGAGAGCGCATGCCCACGTCACAAAGCCAGAAAAAAGAAGCCATCGCCCAGGCGACCGAGCAGGAGCTCGCATCGCTCGCGGGTCGCGGCGTGCGTATCGCGGGCAACGCGTGCTCTCCGATTGTGCTGGTCAAAGGTGATTTGGACGAGGCCGAACGTTTGGGTGGCGAGCTTGCCGCCGGCCCGGATGGCGCGGCGTTGCGCAAGGCGCTTGGGGCCATCGGCTACGCGCCCGAGGATTTTTGCGTGCTGGCAAGCGTCGCCGGCGTGGGTGACGGAGCGGTCGCGGTGGGCGAGACTCTGCCGTGCGAGCTGTTCCGCGAGGCACTTGAGGCCTTGGACCCCGAGGCGGTGCTGCTGCTCGACAACAACGCGGCTGACGCCATGCGCGAGACCTACGCCGATATGCTCGTGGCGATCGATGACTTCGACACTGCCATGCTCAAGCCCGGCCTGGTCGCCCATGTGCAGGGCCGCCGCGTGCTCGCGCTCGATGGCTTTGAGGCGGCGCTGACCGACAAGGCCGCTAAGCAGCGCATGTGGGCCTACATCAAACAACTGACCCCGGCCGCCGCACCGCTGTAACGGTCTAGTTGGCCCATAGTCCCAATTACGGGCGACACGGGTACGTCCATCATTGAATTTTAATTTCAACTTTACACCTAGGTTTACAGCTGTCTTGTCAGCTGTAAACCTAGGTGTCATACTAAAGCCCCAAGATTCGCCAAAAGAGAGGGGCCTTGATGGCACAGAGCGCGAACATGGATGCATCGGAGCTTGCACGCGATATCGCGGCCGGCCTAGCATCGGCAACGACGGCAACGGAGCGTGCGGCACTGGTGCCCGCAGAGCTCGTCGAGGCCATTCAGCAACTAAAAACCCAACGTGATGCGGTGATCCTGGCGCACTACTATGTGGCACCCGAGGTGCAGGCCGTAGCCGATTACGTCGGCGACAGCTTCTACCTGGCAAAGCTCGCCAAGAGCCTGCCGCAGCAGACCATCGTGCTGTGCGGCGTGGAGTTTATGGGCGAGAGCGCCAAGCTGCTCAATCCCACTAAGACCGTGCTGCTGCCCGAGCCAGGCGCGGACTGCCCCATGGCTCACATGGTCAAGCGCGAGACGGTCGACGCCGCCCGCGCCGAGTATGGCGACGACCTGGCCGTGGTCTGCTACGTCAACTCGACGGTCGAGATCAAGAGCTGGAGCGACGTGTGCGTCACTAGCTCCAACGCCGTCAAGATCGTGTCCGAGCTGCCGCAGCAGCACGTCCTGTTTATCCCCGATCAAAACCTGGGCCGCTTTGTAGCCGAGCAGGTGCCGCAAAAGCACGTCATCCTCAACAATGGCTACTGCCCGCGCCACCATATCATCACCGTCGAGCAGATCGTCGATGCGCAAGAGGCGCATCCCGACGCGCTCGTGCTGGCGCACCCTGAGTGCAAGGCCGATGTCCTTGCCGAGGCCGACTACATTGGCTCCACCGCCGGCATCATCAAGTACGCCGAGGAGTCGGACGCGAGCGAGTTCATCATCGTGACGGTCCGCGGCGTGCTCTACGAGCTCGAGCGCCGCTGCCAGGGCACCGGCAAGAAGTTCTACTTCCCCACGGTGCAGCCCACCTGCGTCAACATGGATCTCATCACGCTCGAAAAGCTCGTGCGCTGCCTGGAGACGGGCGAGGGCGAGGTGCAGATCGGCGTGTCGGACGAGGCCGCCGAACAGGCCAAGCTCACGCTCGACCGCATGCTCGAGTACGCAGCGCGCTAGAACAATGCGGCATGAGGGACGGTCCCTTATGTCACATTCAAGGGAGAGGATTCCTGTGGAAACCAAGCAATACCCCGATATGGAGTGTGACGTCGTCATTGCCGGCTGTGGCGTAGCGGGCCTGTATGCGGCTCTCAACCTGCCGACGAGCATGCGCGTGATCATGCTCTCCAAGGGCGCTGTCGACGAGTGCGATTCGATGCTCGCGCAGGGCGGCATCTGCGTGCTGCCCGAGGGCTCGGACTACGATGCCTTCTTTGAGGACACCATGCACGCCGGTCATTACGAGAACCGCCGCGAGAGCGTCGACATCATGATTCGCTCGAGCCGTTCGGTCATCAACGACCTGTTGGCCGTGGGCGTGGACTTTGAGCGCAAGGCCGACGGCGGCCTCGACTTTACCCGCGAGGGCGCGCACAGCCGTCCGCGCATCGCCTTCCATGCCGATATCACCGGTAAGGAGATTACGACCAAGCTGCTTCAGGCCGTTCGCAAGCTGGATAACGTGCAGATTTTGGAGCACGTGGCCATGACCGACATCCTGACGGCCGAGCATGACGGCGTCACGGTGTGCGCAGGCGTCGTCGCCGTTTCCGTGGACGAGGACAATTCGGTTCGTCCCGCCGACGAGTTGACAAATGCCGCCGAGGGCGCGCATGCCGGCGAGCCGTTTAAGATCCATGCCAGCCATACGCTGTGGGCAACGGGCGGCATCGGCGGCGTATACGATCACTCGACCAACTATCCACAGCTCACGGGCGATGCTTGCTATATCGCTCAGGAGCATGGTATTAAGATGGAGCACCTGGACTACGTGCAGATCCACCCCACGGGGCTGTTCTCGCCGCAGCCGGGTCGCACCTTCCTGATCAGCGAGAGCTGCCGTGGCGAGGGCGCGATTTTGCTCAACGCCGCCGGCGAGCGCTTTACCGACGAGTTGCAGCCGCGCGATGTGGTCGCCGCCGCTATTCGCGAGCAGATGAAGCTCGACGGTACCGAGCACGAGTGGCTGAGCTTTGCCCCCGTCGAGCGCGACGTGGTGACCGGGCACTTTGCCAACATCCGCGCGCGTTGTCTGGAGGACGGCCGCGACATCTTGGACGAGCCCATTCCCGTTACGCCCACGCAGCACTACTTTATGGGCGGCGTGTGGGTCGATAAGGACGGCCGCACCTCGATGCCCGAGCTCTATGCCGCGGGCGAGACAGCCTGCAACGGCGTTCACGGCAAGAATCGCCTGGCTTCAAACAGCCTGCTCGAGGCGCTGGTCTGGGGCCGCCGTGCCGCCTGGTACATGCGTACCGGCGAGTCGCTGGCCGTGGAGCAGGCGGGTGACCCCGCGCTCGATGGCCGCCATCGCGCTCTGAGCGCCGACACCCTGGCAATCGATGATTTGGCCCGTGCCGCCGGCACGCAGGCCGTGGAGGAGTAGACCATGAATCCCATTACCATGAAGCTCGTCGTCGATGATCTGATTCTGCAGGCTCTGCGCGAGGACATTACGTTTGAGGACGTGAGCACGGCGAGCGTGTGCCCCACGGCGCGTCCCGCTACCGTTGAGCTTATCGCCAAGGCCGACGGCATCATCGCCGGCTTGGATGTGTTTGCTCGCACCTTTGAGCTGCTGGATTCGCAGAGCTCGGTGCTGTTTGATGTTGCCGACGGTGACGAGGTGCACGCCGGCGACCATGTGGGTCAGGTGCGCGGTGACGCGCGCGTGCTGCTTTCGGGCGAGCGCGTGGCACTCAACTACCTGCAGCGCATGAGCGGCATCGCTACCTACACGCACAGCATGGCCGCAGCGCTCGAGGGAACCAAGACCGTGCTCGTCGACACGCGCAAGACCACGCCGGGCATGCGCGTGTTTGAGAAGGCGGCGGTTGAGATCGGCGGCGGCAGTAACCACCGCTACAACCTGTCGACGGCCGTCATGCTCAAGGACAACCATATCGATGCCGCCGGCGGCGTGGCGCGTGCGATCGAGATGGCACGCGCCCATGCGTCCTTCACCTGCACCGTCGAGATCGAGTGCGAGAACCTGGACATGGTGCGCGAGGCCGTGGATGCCGGCGCCGATATCATCATGTTCGACAACATGACCCACGATGACATGGCTGCCGCCATCGAGCTTATCGCCGGCCGCGCCAAGACCGAGTGCTCGGGCAACGTGGACGCGAGCAATATTCGCGCGCTTGCCGACCTGGGCGTCGACTTTATTAGCTCGGGAGCGCTGACGCACTCCGCGCCGATCCTCGACCTCTCGCTTAAGCACCTGCGTCTGCTGGACGGTAAATAATGAACGCCCGCGAGCGTCGCCGTGCCATCATGGGCGTGCTCGAGGGAGCCAAAGGCCCCGTATCGGGCGGTGCGCTTGCGCGCGAGGTGGGTGTGAGCCGCCAGGTTGTCGTGCAGGACATCGCCCTGCTGCGTGCCGATGGGCACGACATCGTGGCCACCAATCGCGGCTACGTGCTGCAGGAGGCTCCGAGCAGCCCGGCGGTGCCCACGCGTCTGGTCAAGGTGCGCCATGGCGTTGAGCAGGCAGGTGACGAGCTCACGAGTATCGTCGACGCGGGCGGCGCCGTGCTCAACGTGATCGTCAACCACCGCGTGTATGGCAAGATCACGGCCGACCTCGACATTCGTAACCGCCGCGATATCGAGCGCTATCTGGAGGGTATTGCCAGCGGCAAGAGTTTCCCGCTGCTGACGGTGACGAGCGGCTACCACTTCCATCGCATCGCGGCGGAAGACGAGCAGACCCTCGACGAGATCGAGACTATGCTCAAGGAGAAAGGCTACCTCGCAGACCTTATGCCCTACGAGGGCGACCTATCGTAGCCGACGCTGCAAACGCCCCTAAGCGGCAATCTGACGTTCAATCGTCGGTCGCGTACCAAAGTACGCTTTCCTCCTCTTTCACGTCACCTTGCTCGCTTAGGGACGTTTTCGCTGACGTGAGCTCAACCTGCGACGGTGCCTAATTGGTTAACCGCACAAAAAGGAGGCCTCCGCGGCGATGCGGAAGCCTCCTTTTTTGTGCACGGTGTACTTTTGAGTGTGCAAGTGGGGGAGTTGTTACTCCTCGACGATCTCGGTGATCGCGCCAGCGGGGCAAGCGTCCTGGCAAGCGCCACAGGCGACGCAGGAGTCCTCGTCGGCGACGGTAGCGACGTCCTGGAGCTCCAGAACGCCAGCGGGGCAGGAGTCGACGCAAACGCCACAAGCGATGCACTCGTCGGCATCAATTACGGGATGAGCCATGGTAGTTTCCTCTCTGTTGACCGACGCTACAGGCGATGCGCGCCGGTTTGATTCGGGCAAAAACATACCACGGGAGCGACCGTTTGCAATACCCTCTGGCCGGCATCTTCATACCGTTCGCCGAGTATGCCAAGGTTTACTAAAAAACGCGCAGGTGGGGCCGTTGAGCTGCGCAAATGTTAGCTATAGGTGACTTGTAATATAGGGCGATTGAGCGTGTTTGCGGAAACCGCATCCCGTAATCCACGTCCAAAACGGGACACGGTTTCCGGTTGGACCGCCCGGCGGAAACTGCGTCCCGGAATTTACGCTCAGACTGGGTCGCGCTTCCCCCGGGGTCGCTCCAAGGCCCCCTGTACGGCTTCAGGCTCACACCTCAGTCAACTCTACATAGATCTCAATAGATCTGCCGAGAACTCAAACAGTGCATCTACCTGCACATTTGAGAACCTAAACTCTCAGAGATAAGAAATCTTATATGAATTGACTTAGATTTTGTATATTCCAGCCCATAAGGGGATACACTACATCCTGAAAGACAAGCCGAAGCGCCGCGCGACAGACCGTCGAGGCGACGCGAACGCAAAAGAGAGAGGGAATTTCTAATGAGTAAGATTCTTGGTATCGACCTTGGTACTACTAACTCCGCCATGGCCGTTCTCGAGGGCGGTTCTCCGACCATTATCGTGAACGCCGAGGGCGACCGCACCACCCCGTCCGTCGTGGGCTTCCGTGCCGACGGCGACCGCGTTGTGGGTAAGGCCGCTAAGAACCAGGCTGTCACCAACCCCAAGAACACCGTGTTCTCCATCAAGCGCTTCATGGGCCGCAAGTACTCCGAGTGCACCTCCGAGATCAAGACCGTGCCGTATGAGGTCAAGGAGGGCCAGGGCGGCCGTGCCGTCGTCGACATCGAGGGCAAGGATTACACCGCCGAGCAGGTGAGCGCCATGACGCTCGCAAAGATGAAGGCCGACGCCGAGAAGTATCTGGGCGAGACCGTCACCGACGCCGTCATCACCGTCCCGGCCTACTTCAACGACGCCCAGCGTCAGGCCACCAAGGACGCCGGTAAGATCGCCGGCCTCAACGTCAAGCGTATCGTCAACGAGCCGACTGCTGCTGCTCTTGCCTATGGCCTGGACAAGCAGGGCACCGACCAGCGCATCCTGGTCTTCGACCTGGGCGGCGGCACCTTCGACGTCTCCATCCTCGACCTCGCCGACGGCGTGTTTGAGGTTCTGTCCACCTCGGGCGACAACCACCTGGGCGGCGACGACTGGGATCAGCGCGTCATCGATTGGATGGCCGATAAGTTCCAGCAGGAGAACGGTGTCGACCTGCGTCAGGACCCCATGGCCCTGCAGCGTCTGAAGGAGGCCGCCGAGAACGCCAAGAAGGAGCTCTCCGCCGCCCAGCAGACCACCATCAACCTGCCGTTCATTACCATGAACCAGTCTGGCCCGCTGCACCTCAACTACACGCTGACCCGCGCCGAGTTCGAGAAGATCACCCGCGACCTGCTCGAGCGCTGCAAGCAGCCTGTCACCAACGCCCTGCGCGACGCTAAGCTCAAGCTCTCCGATCTGACCGAGGTCATCCTCGTCGGCGGCTCCACCCGTATGCCCGCCGTCCAGGAGCTCGTCAAGACCATGACCGGCAAGCAGCCCAACATGTCCGTGAACCCCGACGAGGTCGTTGCCGACGGCGCTGCCGTCCAGGGCGGCGTGCTTACCGGCGACGTCGAGGGCATCCTGCTGCTCGACGTTACCCCGCTGTCGCTGGGCGTCGAGACCATGGGCGGCATCATGACCAAGATGATCGACCGCAACACCACGATCCCGACCTCCAAGACCGAGGTCTACTCCACCGCTGCCGACAACCAGACCAGCGTCGAGATCAACGTGCTCCAGGGCGAGCGCGAGCTTGCCCGCGACAACAAGTCGCTCGGTAAGTTCCAGCTGACCGGCATCCCGGCTGCCCGCCGCGGCGTGCCGCAGATCGAGGTTACCTTCGACATCGACGCCAACGGCATCGTCAAGGTCTCCGCTAAGGACAAGGGCACCGGCAAGGAGCAGCAGATCACCATTTCCGGTTCCACCGCTCTGTCCGACGACGAAGTCGATCGTATGGTCAAGGACGCCGAGGCTCATGCCGAGGAGGACAAGAAGCAGAAGGAAGAGGTCGAGGTCCGCAACCAGACCGACAGCCTGTGCTACTCCACCGAGCAGACCCTCAACGAGCTGGGCGACAAGGTTTCCGCCGATGTGAAGTCCAAGGCCGAGACCGCTATCGCCGACGCCAAGAAGGCGCTCGAGGGCTCTGACGTCGAGGCCATCAAGGCCGCTGGCGAGTCCCTGCAGTCCGTGGCCTACGAGCTGGCCCAGGTTGTCTACGCCGACGCTCAGCAGCAGACCGACGGTGCCGCCGGCGCCCAGCCTGCCGACGATGACGTGGTCGACGCCGACTACGAGGTTGTGGACGACGAGGACAAGTAATCATGTCCGCCCGTAAAGCTCGCACGGAGGCGGCTGCCGCTGGCGCCGCCCCCGTTGACTCTGAGGAGAAGGACGTGAAGATTCCCGTAGAGGCCGTCGACGATACCGAGGCCAACGAGGCCCCGGCCGCCGAGGCTGCCGAGAACCAGGTAGAGGATTCCAACAAGGAGGCGACGATGACCGAGGACGAGATGGTGGAAGCCGCTATCCGCGCCGGTGAGGAAGCCGCCGACAACGACTTTAAGCTCAAGTTCGAGCAGGCCCAAAAGGAGCTTGCCGACGTGCGTAACGAGCTCGATGCTGCGGCAGAGGCCCAGAAGGCCGCCGAGGACAAGGCAAAGGACGCCACCGAGCGTACCGCCCGTCTGCAGGCCGACTGGGAGAACTTCCGTCGCCGCACTGCCAACGAGCGTATCGCCGAGCGCGAGCGCGCGACCGAGAAGCTTGTCACCGCGCTGTTGCCGGTGGTTGACGATATCGAGCGTGCAATCGACCATGCCCGTAGCCAGGAGCTTTCCGACGACTTTAAGCAGTTCGTCGATGGCGTTGACGCGGTACATGCCAAGCTGCTCGATGTGTTTGCGCACGAGGGCGTTGAGCCCATCGACCCCAAGGGCGAGGCGTTCGATCCGCTCGAGCACCAGGCTGTGGGTCGCGTCGAGGACGCATCGCAGTACGACGAGACCGTCAACGACGTGTACCAGAAGGGCTACCGCATGGCGGACCGCATCCTGCGCTCCGCGATGGTGACGGTGACCTACGGTGGCGAGAAGCGCCCCGCACCGGAGCCCGAAGCGGCGCCCGAGGATGCTACGGCCGATACGGCCGAGAGCACCGAGGAGTAATTGAGAAGGGCCCCGGGGCAACACCCGGGGCCCTTTCTGGCCAAGTGCCATATGAAAGCATGAGCCGCCGTCTGCTGGGCGGCGGATGAAACAGGAGAGGAGCTACGATGGCTGCAGGCAAAACCTTCTATGACATCCTGGGCGTATCCAAGAGCGCCTCCGACAAAGAGATCAAGAGCGCGTTTCGCAAGCTCGCGCAAAAATATCACCCCGATGCCGGCGGCGACGAGGCCAAGTTTAAGGAGATCAGCGAGGCCTACGAGACGCTTTCGGACGAGAAGAAGCGCAAAGAGTACGACCAGATGCTCATGTTCGGCGGCATGCCGGGCGCGGGCGGCGCGTATGGCGGCGGCTACGGTGCCGGCGCGGGCGCCAGCGGCTGGGGCGATATCTTCGACAGCATCTTCAGCGGCAATGGCGCCTGGGGTAGCGATTGGGGCTCGGGCTTTGCCGGGGCTGCGGGCGCTGCCGGTGCCGGCGCGGGTCGCAGCCGCGCTCGCAAGGGCGGCGACCTATCGCTGACCGTCGATGTGACGGCCGAGGACGCGTTTCGCGGCGTGACGCACAAGGTCACCTATCGCATTCCCTCGACAGGCGAGCAGCAGACCATCACGGTCTCGGTGCCCGCGGGCGCGGTCGATGGCGGCAAGCTACGCTACAAGCGTCGCGGCGAGTATGGCGTTGCGGGTGGCGAGCGCGGCGACCTGGTCGTGACCACGCATGTGGAGGAGCACCCGCTGTTCAAGCGTAAAGGTGCCGACGTGACCATGGAGGTACCGGTCTCGGTCTACGAGGCGGCGCTCGGCTGCACGGTGGACGTGCCGACGCCCGGCGGTGCGACGGTTCGTCTGAAGGTGCCCGCGGGTACCCAGACGGGCAAGAAGTTCCGCTTTAAGGAAATGGGGGCGCCCGACGTTAAGCACCGTGGCCGTACGGGCGCGCTGCTCGTCGAGATCAAGGTGCAGGTCCCCACGAACCTATCCGATGACGAGCGCGATGCCATGACCAAGCTGCGCGAGGTCGACACGCGCGATTATCGCGAGAAGGTCAACCGTTACAAGGCGACGTACTAGGGCGGTCGTGGCGCACACCCGCGCCCGCGGGCTTATGATGGACGATAACGAGACGGAAAGGGGTCAGGTAGCATGGCCGAGGACAATAGGAATAAACCGCTGTACATGATCAGCGTGGCGGCCGAGTTGACCGGCATGCATCCGCAGACTCTGCGCGTCTACGAGTCCAAGGGCCTGGTGAACCCCCAGCGCTCGGGCGGCAACACGCGTCTGTATTCGCGTGCCGATATCGAGCGCCTGGAGCTCATCAACCAGCTGACTGACGAGGGCATCAACCTTGCCGGCGTGGTGCGCATCCTCGATATGAAGGAGCGTGCCGAGGAGCGCGAGCGCGAGAACGAAAAACTCCGCGCACGCGTGCGCCAGCTCGAGGACGAGCTGCACGAGTACAAGATGCAGAAGAAGATCACCGCCCTGGCCCCGCGCGACGGCTCGGTCAACCCCGAGCAAGTCATGCGCAAGCTGCTAGGTACGGGTAGCGACCTATAGCTCCGCCGACGCTGCCGGGCACTCATTGGGGACAGACTTAAATGAGTGCCCGCAGAATGAGAGTGGATAATCTCCCGTTTTTGGCCTGTTTGCAGGCTCAAAGTGGGAGATTATCCACTCTCGTCATTTCGGCGTCTAAGTCTGCCCCCGGCACCCAACTCGTTCTTTGCTTTACTGAGATAAAGTGAACGTGCAGATTCGTAACCCACTCGCAACCGTTCTATGGCACGATATTGAACGAATGTATGCTATGCGCCCAAATCGTTTTGGGCAGAGTGGGAGACAGTATGGTCAAGCTGTACGAGGACGGCATCTACCTGCGCGGCGGCAGCGAGGTTGTGCCTGCGGCCGAGGCTGCCGAGCGCGGTATTACGCAGACGCCCGAGGATGCCAAGCGCGGCACCATCGCGTATTCGATCCTCCAGGCACACAATACGTCCGGAGATCCCGAGGCACTCAAGATTCGCTTCGACGCCATGGCGAGCCACGACATCACCTTTGTCGGCATCATCCAGACGGCGCGCGCCTCGGGCATGGAGCAGTTCCCGCTGCCTTACGTGCTCACCAACTGCCATAATTCGCTGTGCGCCGTGGGCGGCACCATCAACGAGGACGACCACGTTTTCGGTCTCTCGGCCGCCAAGAAGTACGGTGGCATCTTCGTTCCGCCGCATATCGCCGTTATCCACTCCTTTATGCGTGAGAACTTCGCGGGCTGCGGCAAGATGATCCTGGGTTCCGACTCGCACACCCGCTACGGCGCTCTGGGCACTATGGCCGTGGGCGAGGGCGGCGGCGAGCTGGCAAAGCAACTGCTGCGCGACACCTACGACGTCGCCTATCCCGGCGTCGTCGCCATCTACCTCACGGGTGCCCCGCGCCCCGGCGTCGGCCCGCACGATGTGGCGCTCGCCATCATCCGCGCTGTCTTTGCCAAGGGCTACGTCAAGAACAAGGTCATGGAGTTTGTGGGCCCCGGCATCGCGAGCATGACGACCGACTACCGCAACGGCGTCGACGTCATGACCACCGAGACCACCTGTCTGTCGAGCATCTGGGCCACCGACGAGGACACGCACGCATTCCTGGCCATGCACGGCCGCGGCGACGACTACCGCGAGCTCAAGCCTGCCGATGTTGCCTACTACGACGGCTGCGTCGAGGTCGATCTGTCGAGCATCAAGCCCATGATTGCGCTGCCGTTCCATCCTTCCAACGGCTTTGAGATTGACGAGCTCAACGAGAACCTCGAGGACATCCTTCACGAGGTGGAGCTCGAGGCCGCTAAGATCGGCGAGGGCAAGACGCACTTTAGCCTGCTCGACAAGATTGTCGACGGCAAGCTGCACGTGCAGCAGGGCGTTATCGCCGGCTGCTCGGGCGGCAACTACGACTCCGTGGTCCAGGCTGCCCGCGTGCTCAAGGGCGCCAACACCGGCTGCGGCGAGTTCTCGCTGTCGGTCTATCCCACGAGCCAGCCCGTGGCACTCGAGCTTACACGCCGCGGCTATATCTACGACCTTATGGAGGCTGGCGCGATTGTGCGCACGGCGTTCTGCGGCCCGTGCTTCGGCGCCGGCGACACGCCCGCTAACAACGGCCTGTCTATCCGCCACACCACGCGTAACTTCCCCAACCGCGAGGGTTCCAAGCCGGGCAACGGCCAGCTGAGCGCCGTGGCTCTGATGGACGCCCGCTCCATTGCGGCGACCGCGGCAAACGGCGGCGTGCTCACCCCGGCGACCGACCTGCCCGAGGAGACTTGGGACGAGGCCTGCGAGTACGCCTTCGACGACGCTCCCTACAAGAAGCGCGTGTACTGGGGCTTCGGCAAGGCCGAGCCGGCCGACGAGCTGGTCGAGGGTCCCAACATCAAGCCGTGGCCTGCGATGGAGCCGCTCGGCGACGACATCCTGCTCAAGGTGTGCTCCAAGATCATGGACCCGGTCACCACGACCGACGAGCTCATTCCCTCGGGCGAGACAAGCTCCTTCCGCTCCAACCCGCTGGGTCTGGCCGAGTTTACGCTCAACCGCCGCGATCCGGGCTACGTGGGTCGCAGCAAAGAGGTCGACGCCGTGGAGAAGCGTCGTGTCGCCGGCGAGTCCGCAGGCGACCTGGCGGCGCTCGATGTCGAGCTTGCGGGCGTGTTTGAGGCACTGGCCGGCGCGGGTGTCGCGGCCGATGCCAAGGCGACCGAGTTCGGTTCCATGCTCTACGCCAAGAAGCCCGGTGACGGTTCTGCCCGCGAGCAGGCCGCGAGTTGCCAGCGTGTCATCGGCGGCCTGGCCAACATCGTCCACGAGTACGCCACCAAGCGCTATCGCTCCAACGTCATGAACTGGGGCATGGTACCCTTCCAGATGGAGGCCGAGCCCAACTTTGAGGTGGGCGACTACGTCTTTGTGCCGGGTATCCGTGCCGCGCTCGATGGCGATCTGAAGAACATCGCCGCCTACGTGGTGCGCGCCGACGGTGCGGTTGAGCAGATTGAGCTCTACATTGCCGATATGACGGCCGAGGAGCGTGCCATCGTCAAGGCCGGCTGCCTGATCAACTACAACAAGTTCAAGGCCGCTGCCGAGTAACGCACTTAATTGTCCGCCCGGGGCCACCCTTTCCCGCCCGCTCACGCGCTTCGCGAGGGTCGCGTTCGGCAAAGGGTGGCCCCGGGCTACGTTTCTGCGTTCTCGTTGGGTCTTGAGGGACGCTAATAAATAGACTTGCTTGATGCCGCCTCTTTTTATTGGGGTGGCTTCTTTTTTGAGACGGGCATCGCTTTGGCTGCCACAAGGGGGAGTGGGCACCTTTGTGGTGGTTCGGTTTGTCTCGATCTGTAACATCTTGGCTGCTAGAAGCGGGCCTACTGTTACAGATCGAGATTTTCGGACGGGGCTTCGCGGCCAATCTCGATCCGTAACATCTAGGCCCCAATTTGCCGAGTAGTTGTTACAGATTGAGACAAACAGTTGCCGCCGATTATTCCGTCTCAATCTGTAACATCTGGGACCTAAAAGGTCCGCTAGATATTACAGATTGAGACGGCGGGGCGCCGGAGCCGAAAGCCACCACAAAGGGGACAGGCGCTTTTGTGGTGGTGGGGACGAGCTCGATGTTGTTGTGATCGTTGAGCGGCATGTTAATGGGCGGCTCTACAGAATTTCATCCGGGTTGGCGGGTTTGGTTGTTTTGGGGATGCCGAGTTTGGATGACGCGAAATCGTCAACATTGTCCTTAATTCCGTCTTTGGTGTAGACAGTGACCATATAGGTGCTGTGTCCGAATTCGCCCTTGTCGCGTGTTGCCCAGGCATCCCAGTAGGCGGCCCCGTTTCGCCCTTTGATTTTTCCGACACGGCGGAGTTCTGTTCGCTTTAATTTCTGGTTGCTATAGATGGTTCGACCGGCCTCCTCGGTGAGCCCGCACTGTCCAAGCATCTTGTCGAGGACTTGGTTCATGTGGCGCTCATCGGTGTTTGGTGCGTAGTCGTAGGCGAGGGTGATGGAGTCGAGTGGCTGGTCGTCGATCAAATAATTCATCGTCTGAGGTTCAAGGCTAAAATGGGGGAAGCATCCATCAATCGTTCCGAGCAGCGGTAACTTTGACCGCCAAATTCCGGTGGGAATTCCATCTTCGTAGAACACGCCGCGACAGATAAAGGAGAGCGAGGTGGCACGCGAGCCGGCGTCGACCATTCCGCATAAATCGAAGGGCGAGGCGATGCCAAGGGAAAAGGGCGTGGCGACGATAAGGAAGAGCATCACGATGGGTATGGCGAGAATGGCGATGACGTTGCGACCGGTGGAATGAGACGGCTTCATATGCGCTCCTCGAGACAAAGATCTGTTGAGGATAGGCAGAAATGGATATGTTCAGAGAACAATTCAAGTTTAATCTCATGGCGCGAGATGGTCGACCGTTAGCGTCGAAAACCACCACAAAGGTGCCTGTCCCCTTTGTGGTGGTGAGGAGCGCGCGGCTTCTTTTGGTAATAGTGCTGGCTGGCGATATCATTAGTGCAGGTAGCGAAGGTTTGCGTTGCGAGGTGCTTTGCTGTGAGAAGTCCTGCCCGTATTGGATTGATTGTTTTGGCGCTTGCGATCACCGTGGTTGGCATGGGCGCTGTCGGCATGGCGTTTCTGCCTGCTGCGGTGACGGAGCCGGTGGTCAAGCCTGTGACTCAATCTGTCGAACTTCTGACCGGCGACGACAAGCCCGAGACCATTACCGTTGATTTTGATGAGCAGCCGGCTGCGCTGGGCATTAGTAATTATCCACATATTCAGCTTGGGGCTATGCGCTATACCACGGATTCTAGTCTGATCGACAGGGCGTCCGAGCTGCTCAGGGGCAAAACCTTTAAGCGCTGGTATGGATATGCGTCCTATCGGGCAAAAGCGAACGACATGGTTGGCGGATGCCACTCTTCCATCGAGCTGGACACTGCAAACGGCGCAAAGTTATGTGATGTCTCGTACGATCCGGGCTACGAGGGCAATGAGGGGCCGGGCATCTACATCATGGACGGCGATGTCGCCTATGTCATGGAGGGCGACCAGACCGAGCTCAACGATTTTATGGGTCAGTGTATCCAAGATGCCTATAAACAGACCTGCTTGCCTGACCCGCAGACTGCACGCGATAGTGGGTCTGCCCGTACATGGCTGTTCGAGGATGAGATGCCCTGGACCGTCGAATCGGGAAGCACGGGCTCGACAAGTAAATAGAGGCTGCAACCACCACAAAGGTGCCTGTCCTCTTTGTGGTGGTTTTCGGTCTGTCTCGATCTGTAACATCTTGGCCGCTAAAAGTGGGCCTGGTGTTACAGATTTAGATTTTTGATCCGGGTGTTTTCTGTTCGTCTCGATTTGTAACAGATAGAGCTCTATTTGCTGACTAGATGTTACAGATTTAGATAAACGGGTGCCGCCGGTCATTTCATCTCGATCTGTAACATCTAGAGCATAAACAGCCGCTAGATGTTACAGATTGAGATAGTAAGGGGACGGGGCCGTAGCGGGTGAGCGCACCTGCTCCCTATCTTTCAATCACTCAGAAAATCTTATATATAGAGACTTAGATTTATGTATATAATCGCGCAAAGCTGGCAACAATACTTCTCGAACAACGTGAAGCCGCCCCGTAGGGCGGCCGCCCCAAGAGAGGTGATTCCATGAGAATCGATAAGCTAGCAATGACGTCGCGCGAGGCGTTGCAGACCGCCATGAGCACGGCCGCCGACGCGCAGGCCGGCGCGGTGGAGCCGATTCACCTGCTGTCTGCCCTGCTCGGTGCCGGCGAGCGCAATATCTCCGTGATCATCGAGCGCATCGGCGCCGACCCGGCTCAGCTTGCACGCTCCACACAAGATGCCATCGACCATGCGCCCAAGGTGTCGGGCGAGGGTCAGCAGATGGGCCTGTCCAACGAGCTCGTCCGCGTCATCGAAAAGGCCGAGAAGAAGGCCACCAAGATGGGCGACAGCTTTGTGGTGACCGAGCATCTGCTGATGGCACTTGCCGAGGACAAGGGCGAGGCGGGTCGCGTGCTGCGCGACGCCGGCGTCACCAAGGAGCGCATCGAGCAAGTCTA
The DNA here is from genome assembly GCA_937922225.1 of uncultured Collinsella sp. Classification (GTDB taxonomy): domain Bacteria; phylum Actinomycetota; class Coriobacteriia; order Coriobacteriales; family Coriobacteriaceae; genus Collinsella. The sequence continues at coordinate 14,950 of CAKZUZ010000018.1, read as the reverse complement.
CGAGGAACTGCGCGGCGATGACCGCGTGACGTCTGCCGAGGACAAGACGCAGTTTGAGGCGCTGGAGCAGTACGGTCGCAACATCTGCGACCTCGCCCGCGCCGGCAAGCTCGACCCGGTCATCGGCCGTACCGACGAGATTCGCCGTACTATTCAGGTCCTGTCCCGTCGTACCAAGAACAACCCCGTGCTCATCGGCGAGCCGGGCGTCGGTAAAACTGCTATCGTCGAGGGCATCGCCCAGCGTATCGTGGCCGGCGACGTGCCGAGCACCCTGCGCGACCGCGACCTTATCGAGCTCGACATGAGCGCGCTGGTCGCCGGCGCCAAGTATCGCGGCGAGTTCGAGGACCGCTTGAAGGCCGTGCTCAAGGAAGTGCAAAAATCGGAAGGTAAGGTCATCCTGTTCATCGATGAGCTCCACACCATCGTGGGCGCGGGTGCCACCGAGGGCTCCATGGACGCCGGCAACATCCTCAAGCCGGCGCTTGCCCGTGGTGACTTACACGCAATCGGCGCGACTACGCTTGACGAATACCGCAAGTACATCGAGAAGGATGCGGCGCTCGCCCGTCGTTTCCAGACCGTAATGGTGAGCGAGCCTACCGTCGAGGACACCATCTCGATTCTGCGTGGCCTCAAGGAGAAGTACGAGATCTTCCACGGCGTGCATATCACCGATAGCGCGCTCGTGGCTGCCGCCGACCTCTCCGATCGCTACATCGCCGACCGCTTCCTGCCCGACAAGGCCATCGACCTGGTCGATGAGGCCGCAAGCCGCCTGCGCATGGAGCTCGACAGCATGCCGGTCGAGATCGACGCCACCACGCGTCAGCTCACCCAGCTGCAGATCGAGGAGCAGGCGCTCATGAAGGAGACCGATGACGCCTCCAAGGAGCGTCTGGAAGCCCTGCGCCAGGAGATTGCCGAGGTCCAAGAAAAGCTCAACGTGCAAAAGGCCGGCTGGCTCAACCAAAAGAACGCCATCGACCACGTGCAGGAGCTTAAGGGCCAGCTTGACGAGGCCAAGAGCGAAGAGGAGCGCGCGACGCGCAACGGCGACCTGGGTCGTGCGTCCGAGCTGCGCTTCTCCGTGATTCCGGGCCTGCAGCAGCAGATTCAGGAGTCCGAGGCTGCGCTCGAGGCACAAAAGGAGCAGGACGGCGAGGGCCTCAACGAGCAGGTGACCTCCGATGAGATCGCTGAGGTCGTGAGTGCCTGGACCGGCGTGCCCGTGTCCAAGATGATGCAGGGCGAGCTCGACAAGCTCAAGGGCCTGGAGGGCGAGCTGCATAAGCGCGTCATCGGTCAGGACGAGGCCGTGTCCGCTGTGGCCGCGGCCGTGCGCCGCAGCCGTGCGGGACTCTCCGATCCGGACAAGCCCATCGGCAGCTTCTTCTTCCTGGGCCCCACCGGCGTGGGCAAGACCGAGCTCGCCAAGGCGCTGGCCGAGTGCCTGTTCGATGACGAGCGCGCGCTCGTGCGTATCGACATGTCCGAGTACATGGAGAAGTTCAGCGTCCAGCGTCTGATCGGGGCGCCTCCGGGATACGTAGGCTACGACGAGGGCGGCCAGCTCACCGAGGCCGTGCGCCGTCGTCCGTACTCCGTGATCTTGCTCGACGAGATGGAGAAAGCTCACCCGGATGTCTTTAACGTGCTGCTGCAGGTGCTCGACGATGGCCGTCTAACCGATGGCCAGGGTCGCCAAGTGTCCTTCAAGAACACGATTATCATCATGACGTCCAACGTGGGCTCCAAGGCTATCGCCGATCTGTCCGGCAAGGACGAGGAGGAGATGCGCCATCAGGTCGATGCCGCCATGGCTCAGACCTTCCGTCCCGAGTTCCTCAACCGTATCGATGACATCGTGGTGTTCCATCCGCTCGGCATGGCGCAAATCGAGAAGATCGTCGATATCCAGCTTGCCGATGTCCGCGCACGCCTGGCCAACGAGCGCATGACGCTTGCCGTCACCCCGGCGGCCAAGCAGATGCTCGCCGTGGGCGGCCTGGACCCCGTGTTCGGTGCCCGTCCGCTCAAGCGCCTGGTCCAGCGCGAGGTCGTGGACGCCATCGCCGCCGCCATCATCGACGGTACGGTGCGCGAGGGCGATCAGGTGACGGTCGATGTCGACAAGGACGGTGCTTTTACCGTCGTGTGCGATAACACGCCGACGGCCACCTACGAGGTCCCAGACGCCGAGTAGATTTTGGGACCGGCTTAAAACCGCCCCTCATCGCAAAACGCCAAGGGCGGCGGATCCAATTGGATCCGCCGCCCTTTTTCGTGCGACAATCGATGATGTTGAACGGATGCGATGCAAGGAGATGCGCAGATGACAGACAAGAACAAGACGGACACGCCGGCGACCGATGCCGCACCCGCCGCACCCAAGCCTGCGCCTAAGCCGGCACCCAAGCCGCGCGACCCCTACATCCGTGCCGAGAACGAGGATGACGACGGCTACGATCCCTACAGCGACCGCCGCCCCGAGCGCGAGCCGCTGTTCGAAGCCGACCCCTGGCGCTAAGCAGCTAATTTGGGACGGGGCTTTTTTAGCTACTTTGTTTTCGGCTAGAGGCGTTCATGCCTGCCCCCTCGGCCGCTCGATATCCTCCGGGAGGGGCCACTAATAGAAAACTTGCTTATCCATTAATCAAGATACGCATAATCTTGCTCTCCTGCTAATCAAGAATCGTTATAATCTTGATTAGCAGGAGAGCAAGATTGGAGAATTATGGCATTCAACGACTTGGTGGCTCAAAAAATAAAGGACTTTGAGCAACAGGGGATTCCGCAGGTCTTTGAGCGCGACCTTGATCTGGGCAACCCGCAGGAGCCAAAGCGCGACAACATCGTATATGTGATTGTGGGCGCCCGTCGTTGTGGAAAGACGTATCGCCTGTATCAGGAGATACGGCGGCTTCAGGGCCAAGGCGTCGAGCTTGACCGGATGCTATATTTCAATTTTGAGGATGAGCGCTTGCGTCCGTATGAGCCATCGCTACTAGCGGACGTGCTCGATACATTCTATGCACTATATCCTGCTGCTCGAGGCGAGGGCGCCTACCTTTTCTTTGACGAGATCCAGGAAATACCCGAATGGGGTGCGTTTCTGCGACGCGTGGTCGATACGGAGAAGGCGACCGTTTACGTGACGGGATCTTCTTCTAAGATGCTGTCCTCAGAACTTAAGAGCGAGTTCAGGGGCCGTTCTCTTGTGCGAGAGCTTTTTCCGTTGAGTTTTTCGGAATACGTCCGATATAAGACGGGGGGCGTTCCTGAGTCGAACGCGCCCTTCTCCTCAAGCGCTGCAGCGTTGCTCCGACACCATCTGGTCGGATATCTCGAGCGAGGGGGATTCATCGCGACACTTGAGCAGACGCCCGCAGACGCGATTCAGCTGCTACAGGAATATGCGTCGCGAACGGTCGCCATGGACGTCGTTGAACGTTACGACGTCAAGAACCCCCGTTTGGCCTCGCTGTTTCTGGCGCGGTGCATGGCATCTTCGGGACGAGAGCTGTCAGTGAACAAAGTGTACAACGAGTTCAAGAGCAGACAGATATCCGTCAGTCGAAATACGCTCAGCGACTTACTTGAGTATTACGAGGACGCCTACCTGCTGTTTTCGGTGCCGGAGTTCACGCGTTCGCTTGCAAATAATACGCGGTCTGCGTCTAAGGTCTACGCCGTCGATCCTGCGATGTTCGGAGCGTTCTCCCCCGCATCGGCATTGGATCATGGTCAGAGGCTCGAGACCGCGGTGTTCAATGCGCTCAGAAGAAGGACCCCCGCCGTGCGGCCCGGTTCGGTTTGCCGCCTGCTGATTAAAGATAAGAATAAAAGCCATGAGGTGGACTTTGTGGCTGGGGATGCACTGCTCATGCAGGCTTACGGCCTGATTCAGGTAAGTGTGGATATGACAAGCGAGAAAACGCGCGAGCGCGAAATTGCCGCGCTCGATGCCGCGATGGCCCAGTTTGATCTTGGCGAGTCGGTAATCGTTACCATGGATGAGCAGGCCGATATTCCATGCAAACACGGCGTGGTACATGCTGTGCCCGCATGGAAGTGGCTCCTTTCCTAATCGTCTATGGATTTGCGAGGCCAGGACTCAGGTGTCATGGTCCGCTAGTCCTGGGCCTTGATGCTCGGCAGGAGAATCTGGGCGAGGTAGTCGGTCTCGAGTTTGGTCGCGGCGTCTGCCTTGCCGTCTTTGCCGACCAGTACGTTCTTGATCTGGCTATAGGTGTAGCGGTTACCGGTCGTGAACTCGACAAGCTCAATGGCCGTGTCCATGGGGTAGGTTGACACGGGATTCTGCGTCCGTCCGTTGATGGTCTGGGGCACCACGTACGGATAGACGGGGCCGCTGGCGTAGACGGTATAACCGTTGCCTAGATTGGCCGCACCCAAAACCGTATCGCCCTCATCGGGCGTAAAGCTCTCGCCCTCGCGCACCGCGACGAGCGTCACAATCGGCGTATCGCTGTCGCCGGCAAGATAGATGCATAGCGTGCTGCCATTTTGCCAAGTCTCGACCTTGCCGTACCATTCGACGGGGATATCGAGCTGGTAGAGGTCGGTTGCCTTGTGACGGGCGTCGGCATCACGGGCCGCCTGTGCCTTTTGCGCGCTCACGGCATTGACGGCGGCGTCGCGCCGCGCGGTTGCCGCCTGCTGGAGCACCTTGGCGGTGGCGGCGGAGCTCGCGCCTCCCTCCTCGGCATATTTGGCGGCGGCATCGATCTGGTCGTCGGTTACCGTGTCGGCCGAAGGCACCTTAAGCTTAAAGGCGGCCTGGCTGCTTAGGTCTTGTCCGTCGCTCTTGATCGTGACCTGCGCCTTGGTGGTCGGCACGGTATAGACGGTGCCGTCGGACGCGATGGGGGAGGCGGCAATGGAGAGCGTGTAGTTACCGGGTAGCAGTTTGATGCCACGGCCGTGCTCGTCAACATAGAGTGTTTCGCTCACAGAGGAGCCGTCAGAATCCTGGCCGCTCACCTGTACGGGAATCTTGGAGCCGGTGGAACAGTCGAGCCCCGCGGCATGTACACCAATCTGCACCGACATCATCGTGTGGGCATTGGCGGCGGCGATGGCAGCCTGCTCTTGCCGGTATCCGTTCCAGGCTGCGTAGCCTGCGCCGCCGGCGACGAGCGCAACGACCACAGCGCCGGCGACCATCAGATTGCGGCGCTTGGGCGACATCTTGCGGTGACGGGCCTCGGCCTCATGTGCCGAGGGAACGGACGGCAGGGGAATATCGCCCATGGCGATGGTCTCGTCCACGGCAGGCGCGGAGCCCAGGCCAGGGAGCTCGCGGGTGAGCGAGTCGTCGGCAGGCAAGCTGCCAAGCAGGACGGTCTCTTCTCCCGAGTCGGATTCCGGCTGGTCATCGTCCTTGCTATCGTCCTCTTCGGCTTCGGCCTCGTCAGGAGCGTCTTTGGCGTCGCTGTCTTCGTGCGCCTCGTCCTGCGTGTCGACGGCCGAATCGCTAAACGAGAGCTCGTCTAGCGCAATCCGGTCAAGGCTCTCCAGGGCCTCGGCACATGCTTCCGCATCCTGGGCCGCATCCTCGCGGCCACACATCTCATCGCTCATATATCCCCCAATGCAATATCGGCTCAACACTGTACCCAAAAATGGAGCCATATAAAGCGAATGCGAAATATAAGATCCGATTTAACCCGAGCACATCGTTCAGCCGCATCCTCGCGGCAGCAAAAAGCCCCCGGAACGCGAACGAATCACATTCCGGGGGGCTCTGCAATGCGTTGAGTTGCGCGGAGCCGGCTACGCCGCTTCGTGCTCAAACGATGTTTGCGTCAGGCACGTTACTCGGCGTGCGCGTAATCAACCTTGGCGCGGCGAGCGGTAGCCTTCTCCCAATCGCTGGTGCCCTCAAAGACATCCTGCTTGTAGGGATTGCGGCCGAGCTTCTTGGCGCGGTAGGCGATGTAGATGATTGCGGCGACGTTGGCGATCAGTGCAGCGATCGAGACCGCGGTAGCGGCGCCGGGGTCGAGCGTGGAGTGGGTCACAAAGATGGACTCCTCCTGGAAGTACGGGAATACCTGGGCAAACATGCACCAAATAGCCAGCGTAAAGGCGCGGTTCTGGATCCAGCCGCCCTTGTTCCAGATAAAGGCGGCGACGGTGGGCGCCAGCAGCAGCGCAAAGCCGCAGAACCAGGAGTGGGTGGGCAGGCAGTTGTAGGTGTAGCAGAAGTTCCAGATGTCGTAGGCGATGATGTAGACCCAGGTCATGTCGGGCCACAGCATGTCGGTCTGATCCTCGGAGGCGTAGACGCTCCACCAACCGGTCATGCAGAAGATGTTGATGATACCGGCGATGCCGTTGAACACGTTGTTCCAGCCAGCCAGCTGCGTGGCGCCCTCGGAGGTGACCCAGGTGGACTCGCCCAGGACAAAGAAGTGATAGGCGCTCTCAAAGTCGGATACGACGGCGATCATGATGTTGATGGCAACGATCACAAACGGCCACGCGCGGAACCAATGCGCCTTGCCGATCTTGCCCCACTGGTACTTAATGGCAATGAAGCCCCAGCAACCGGCCAGCGCCGCGTATACCTTGGCGTAGTGGAACCAGCTGTTCTGGTACACATGGGTGGGGTTGGTGAGCGCCCACTCGGCACCCTGTGAGACGCCGATGGCGATAGCGACGCAGTAGATGGTCATGGCCAGCGGAGCCACGCCAAAGATGATGGCCGCGCCCAGCTTGGTGCGGCGGCCGACCTCGTTGAGCACGATCAGGCCAATAAAGACCATGGCCCAGCCGGCCCAGTGGATAAGGGTATTGCTACCCCAAACATCGAACAGCATGCTGCTCTCCTTTCACAAGCCCGCGGCCCCTCTTCTGATCGCGGGCAGTTTGGCCAAATGTCGTCAGTTCTGGGGCTTGCGCTCCTGATACTTGGCGGTATAGCCCTCGATATGGAGCATCGAGGCGATGATTTCCTTGACTGTCTCGTCGGGCACATCGGGGTGCGTGCGGATATACATCAGCAGCCCCATGATGAGGGTGTAGAACGTCTCGTAGACATGGTCGATGCGTAGCTCGTGATGGGCGACAAAATCCACCACGGTGGTATCGCAGATATACTGCGCCACGCGCTGGACCACGTTGTGCAAAAAGCCGCCGTAGAGCGCGCCGCTGCTCGAGGTGAGCGTGCTCGGCAACTCGTGGCCGCTGGCGACCAGGCGCTTAAAGAGCGGAGCAACGGTGTCGAGTGCGCCTTCGATGTCGCCAACCGTGCGGCTGGCGTTCCACTGCTCGAGCTCGGCGATAAAGCCGTCGATTGCCTCGTCCATAACGGCGGTGACGGCGGCATCCATATCGGCAAAGTAGTGGTAGAACAGCGAACGCGTGCAGCCGGCTCGCTTGGTCACAGCCGATACCGATAGGTGGGACACGCCCAGCTCGGAGCTTACGGTGCGCACGGCATCGAGAATCTCGCGGCGGCGTTCGTCGCCCGTCAAGCGCTTTGCCGCGCTATCGGATGCGGGGACGGCATCGACCGCAGAGGTACCTGCTGCGTTGTTGCCCATGTTTTGCCGCCTTTCATCCTCTTTTGCCGGACCGTTCGCCTAACAGTCTTGAATATTGTTGACGGTTCGTCAATACTATTTTTGACACAATGTCAACAATGGCGGGTGAACGGCATGGGGGCATGCCCGGCCTGCAAAAAAAGAGGGGCGCTGCGGCTTCGTTGGGCTGCGGCAAGAGAAGGGACAACCATGATTCTCAACGGACCGGGGATTAGTTACACCGAGCCCGATCTCGGCGCGGAGTTTGTGCCGCCGCTGCCGGAGCATCCGCGCGAGGCAATCGTCAAGCTGTGCGAGCACTGCACCAACCGTCTGCTGCATCGCGACGAGCTGCTGGGCTACGAGTACTGGTCGTTTGCCGAGGCCGCAACCGACGAGCAGGCCGAAGTGCTCTGCAAGATGAAGATGCGTCGTCCCTATACGCTGCCCGAGATGGTCAAGCTCACCGGCATGCCCGAGGCCGATATCGAGAAGATGCTCGACGACATGAGCTACACGGGTCTGCTCGAGTACAACTGGGAAAACCCCGAGCGCGCCAAGCAGTGGGTACTGCCCATGCTGGTGCCGGGTTCCGCCGAGTTCCTCAACATGCGCGTGAGCCAGCTCGAGGAGCATCCGGTCTATGCCAAGTTCTTTGAGCAGGCGTCCAAGGGGCCGCTGTCCCGCGCCACGCCGATGGTGCCGCCCGGAGGCGCCGGTATCGGCATGCACGTCATTCCGGTCGAGAAGGCCATCGACGCCGCAAGCACCTCGGTGCCTATTGAGCATATCGAGCATTGGCTCGACAAATACGAGGGTAAGTATGCCGCCAGCACCTGCAGCTGCCGCGCGAGCCGTCGCGTGATGGGAGAGGGCTGCGCCGACGACCCGGCCGATTGGTGCATCGCCGTGGGCGATATGGCCGACTACGTGGTCGAGACCGACCGCGGCCATTATGTGACGCGCGAGGAGGTCTACGACATCCTGCGCCAGGCCGAGGACAACGGCTTCGTGCACCAGATTACCAACATCGACGGCGAGAACAAGATCTTCGCCATCTGCAACTGCAACGTCAACGTATGCTACGCCCTGCGCACCTCGCAGCTGTTCAACACGCCCAACCTGTCGCGCTCGGCCTATGTCGCCAAGGTTGAGAAGGACAAGTGCGTGGCCTGCGGTCGCTGCGTTGAGGTGTGTCCGGCCGGTGCCGCCAAGCTGGGCCAAAAACTCTGCAGCAAAAAGGCCGGCGGACAGGTGCCCGAGTATCCGCGCCAGGAGCTGCCCGATGCCACCAAGTGGGACCACACCAAGTGGTCGCCCAACTACCGCAACGACAACCGCATCGAGACGCATGAGTCCGGCACCGCTCCCTGCAAGACGGCCTGCCCCGCGCACGTTGCCGTTCAGGGCTATTTGAAGCTCGCGGCTCAGGGTCGCTATGACGAGGCGCTGGCGCTCATCAAGCGCGAGAACCCGCTGCCCGCTATCTGCGGCCGTGTGTGCAACCGCCGCTGCGAGGACGCCTGCACCCGCGGCCGTGTGGACGCCGCCGTGGCTATCGACGAGGTCAAGAAGTTCATCGCCCAGCGCGATCTGGACGCCGCGACCCGCTATGTCCCACCTGTGGTGACCCCGACGCGTGCCGGCGGCTTCGACCAGAAGATCGCCATCATCGGTGCCGGTCCGGCCGGCCTGTCCTGCGCTTTCTACCTGGCCGAGAAGGGCTACAAACCCGTCGTGTTCGAGAAGAACGAGCGCCCGGGCGGCATGCTCACCTACGGCATTCCCAGCTTTAAGCTGCAGAAGGATGTTATCGAGGCCGAGGTCGAGGTTATTCGCCTGATGGGTGCCGAGTTCCGCTATGGCGTGGAAGTCGGTCGCGACGTGACGCTCGACGAGCTGCGCGCGCAGGGCTTTAAGGCCTTCTACGTTGCCATTGGCTGCCAGGGCGGCCGCCTTGCCGGCATTCCGGGCGAGGATGCCGAGGACGTGACCGTGGCCGTCGACTTCCTTCGCGAGGTTAACAGCGGCAAGATCGACGCGCTGCCCGGCCGCACCATTGTGGTGGGCGGCGGCAACGTTGCTATCGATGTCGCGCGCAACGCCTGCCGTTTGGGTTCCGAGCACGTTGAGATGTTCTGCCTGGAGAGTGAGGCCCAGATGCCCGCCAGCGAGGAGGAGCGTCGCGAGGCCATCGAGGACGGCGCACACATCAGTTGCGGTTGGGGCCCCAAGGAGGTCCATCTGGACGAGGCCGGCCGTGTGTGCGGCATCACCTTTAAGCGCTGCACGCGCGTCTACGATGACGAGGGCCGTTTTGCGCCCGAGTACGACGAGAACGACCTGCGCCGCGTCGATGCCGACCGCGTGGTCATGTCCATCGGCCAGTCCATCGTGTGGGGCGACCTGCTGGCTGGCTCCAAGGTGGAGCTTGGCCGTGGTCAGGGCGCCCTTGCCGATCCCCAGACCTACCAGACCGCCGAACCCGACATCTTTGTGGGCGGCGACGTCTATACCGGTCCGAGCTTTGCCATCGATGCCATCGCCGCCGGTCACGAGGCCGCCGTGTCCATCCATCGCTTTGTGCAGCCGGGCTCCACGCTCACCATCGGCCGCAACCAGCGCCGCTACGCCGCTCTCGACCGCGACGATGTCGTGATCGAGAGCTATGACAACGCAAGCCGCGAGGTGGCACGTGTCGACCACGAGCGCGAGAAGGCCGCGCCCTTCAGCGAGTACGTCGAGACCTTTACCGAAGAGCAGGTGCGCGCCGAGACCGCCCGTTGCCTTGGCTGCGGTGCCTCAATCGTCGACCCCAACAAGTGCATCGGCTGCGGCCTGTGCACCACCAAGTGCGCGTTCGATGCCATCCATCTGGATCGCGATCGCCCCGAGTGCTCCACGATGGTCAAATACGAGCAAAAGCTCCCCAGCCTCGGCAAGTACGCTTTGAAGCGTGCGATCAAAATCAAATTTGGGAAGAAATAAAAAACGCAACAAACAAGAGAACGGCGTAGAGAACGGTTGGACAGCGAGCGAGTCCCAGGCGTGGCGAGGTGCCTTGAAAGAGGAGGGCATAGGGCTTTTGCCCATGCCCGACGATTGAAAGGCAGATCGTCCGTCTGGGGCTCGCGCAGCGTCAAGTCGACCGCCGTTCGTTAGAACGGCGGAAGAAAAAGTGCATGAATTGGGAATCGTGTATCACATCATTCGCGATGTCGAGAATGTGGCTCGCGCCAACGGCGTAAGTCGCGTTTCGAGCGTGACGTTGCTGTTGGGCGAGGTCTCGGGCGTCGTTCCCGACTTGCTGCTCGACGCTTGGCGCTGGGCAGCGGATAAAAAGCCTATCACCGAGGGCTCGGAGCTTATCGTGGAGCCCGTTGAGGCCGTGACACATTGCGAGGCGTGCGGCCGCGACTACGCGACGGTCGAGCACGGCAAGACCTGTCCCCATTGCGGTAGCGGCGAGACTTATCTGCTGCAGGGCCAGGATGTCATGATCAAGCAGATCGAGACCCCCGACGAGGACCCGGCAGACGCTGCCCCCGACGGCCTCTCCGACGCCCCCGATGCCGTCGACGCCGCCAACCCCCTCCACATCGCCTAACTTAGTCATTGGGGACGTTCTTAAACGACTAGTCATTAAAGAACGTCCCCAATGACTATTCTATTTTGACGGTTTGCTAAAGCATAACTAACGAAATTAGTCAAGTCACGTCTGTTTAAACAAAATATCGAAGAGTCAAGCAGGTTCTTATCCGATTTAAATCGGTATTAATGAATGCTGTGCTTATATCTGTTTTCTAAGATGGTCAAACTAATTATGTTTAGCGAGGAATAGCTGAAAACCAGCGATGTAACCAACTTGTAACAAAGCAGGACGTTTAAACAAATAATCCAACCGTTCACATTTTTTCCTATAATTTAGCCACGCTTGCGGCTATACTCTTTTTTGTCGTGTAGGAAATACGTAGACAAAAAGGAGGTTATGTGATGGTAAGTATTGTTCTTGCTAGCCATGGGGACTTGGCAGCTGGAATCAAGCAGACGGGCTCGATGGTCTTTGGCGATCAGCCGTCTGTAGCCGTGGTCTCGCTCGAGCCGAGCATGGGCCCCGACGACTTCCGAGCCAAGGTCGAGGAAGCAGTCGCTTCCTTCGAGGACCAGGAGCAGGTGCTCTTCCTCGTTGATCTGTGGGGCGGCACGCCCTTCAACCAGATCAGCGGTCTCATCGAGGGCCATGATTCCTGGGCTATCGTCACCGGTGTCAACCTGCCTATGCTCATCGAGGCATATTCGCAGCGCTTTGACGCAAAGAACACTGCACATGCGATCGCAAAACATCTCGTGACTGAGGCTAAGGCCGGCGTGCGCGTCAAGCCCGAGTCTCTGGAGCCCGAGGAGAAGAAGCCGGCTGCGGCCGCCGCTGCTCCTGCGGGTGCCATTCCTCCGGGAACGGTGATCGGCGACGGGCACATCAAGATCGCCCACGTCCGTATCGACACGCGTCTGCTGCATGGTCAGGTGGCCACCACGTGGACCAAGCAGATCAACCCCAACCGCATCATCGTGGTCTCCGACGGCGTTGCTCACGACGAGCTCCGCAAGACCATGATCGAGCAGGCTGCCCCTCCGGGAGTCCATGCCAACGTCGTGCCCATCAAGAAGATGGCCGAGGTCGTCAAGGACACGCGCTTTGGCGACACCAAGGCGATGCTGCTGTTCGAGAACCCGCAGGATCTGCTCAGGGCCATCGAGGCCGGCGTCGACATCAAGGAAGCCAACATCGGTTCCATGGCCCACTCCAAGGGCAAGGTCGTCGTCACTAACGCTGTCGCTATGGGCGATGACGATGTCAAGACCATCGAGGCTCTCAAGGCCAAGGGTGTCAAGTTCGAGGTCCGCAAGGTTCCTTCGGATTCCTCCGAGGATCTCGACGCCATGTTGAAGAAAGCTAAGGCCGAACTGGCCGCTCAAGCATAGTAAAGGAGGGTCCGATACATGTCTGCAATCACTATTCTGCTTGTTGCGATTGTCGCGTTGCTTGCCGGTATGGAAGGCATTCTGGATGAGTTCCAGTTCCATCAGCCGCTCGTGGCATGCACGCTTATCGGTCTCGTAACCGGTCACCTTCAGGAGGGCATCCTCCTGGGCGGTTCGCTCCAGATGATGGCCCTTGGCTGGGCTAACGTCGGCGCCGCCGTCGCGCCTGACGCCGCTCTGGCCTCGGTCGCTTCTTCGATCATCATGGTGCTCGCCCTCAACGGTGGCGCCACCGATTCGGCCAAGGCCGTTACCGCCGCCATCGCCGTCGCCGTCCCGCTGTCGGTCGCTGGTCTGTTCCTGACCATGATCTGCCGTACCCTGGCTACCGCTATGGTTCACGGCATGGACGCCTGCGCCGAGAAGGGCGACTTCGCCGGCATCGAGCGTTGGCAGTACGCCGGCATCCTCATGCAGGGTGTTCGTATCGCCATCCCGGCAGTACTTCTGTGCATCATCCCGGCCGAGGCTGTTACCAACGCGCTTAACGCTATGCCCGATTGGCTGTCCGGCGGCATGGCTGTCGGCGGCGGCATGGTCGCTTCCGTCGGTTACGCCATGGTCATCAACATGATGGCCACCAAGGAGACCTGGCCGTTCTTCATCCTCGGCTTTGTCCTTGCTGCCATCCCTCAGCTCACGCTGATCGCCCTTGGCCTCATCGGCATCTCCCTTGCCCTCATCTACCTTGGCCTTAAGGATCTGGCCAAGCAGGGTGGCGGCATGGGCGGTGGCTCCGGTGACCCGCTCGGCGACATTCTGAACGATTACGAGTAGGAGGGGAGTGATACATATGGCAGAGAACAAGATTCAGCTCACCAAGGCTGACCGTAAGAAGGTTTGCTTCCGTCATCAGTTCCTTCAGGGCTCGTGGAACTACGAGCGTATGCAGAACGGCGGCTGGTGCTTCGCAATGATCCCTGCGATCAAGAAGCTCTACACCAGCAAGGATGACCAGATTGCCGCTCTTAAGCGCCACCTGGAGTTCTATAACACCCACCCCTATGTTTCCGCCCCCGTCATTGGCGTTACCCTCGCCCTCGAGGAGGAGCGCGCCAACGGTGCTCCGATTGACGACGTCGCCATTCAGGGCGTCAAGGTCGGTATGATGGGCCCGCTCGCCGGCGTCGGCGACCCCGCCTTCTGGTTCACCCTTCGCCCGATTCTGGGCGCACTGGGCGCTTCCCTGGCCCTGTCCGGCAGCATCGCCGGTCCGCTGCTGTTCTTCTTCGCGTGGAACATCATCCGTTACGCCTTCCTGTGGTACACGCAGGAGTTTGGCTACAAGGTCGGCTCCTCCATCGCCAAGGACCTCTCCGGCGGTCTGATGGGCAAGGTCACCGAGGGCGCTTCCATCCTGGGTATGTTCATCATCGGCGCCCTGGTCGAGCGCTGGGTGTCCATCTCCTTCACCCCGGTCGTCTCCAAGGTCACGCAGTCCGCTGGCGCCTATATCGACTGGGCCAACCTGCCCGCCGGTTCTGAGGGCATCAAGCAGGCATTGACGATGTACAGCTCTGTCGGTGCCAACGCACTCGACCCGGTGAAGGTCACCACGCTTCAGGCCAACCTCGATCAGCTCATCCCCGGCCTTGCCGCCGTGTGCCTGACCCTTCTGGTCTGCAAGCTCCTCAAGAAGAAGGTCAGCCCGATTGTCATCATCCTGGCTCTCTTCGCCGTCGGCATCATCGGTCGCGTCTGCGGCTTCATGTAAGCACGCTTCGGCTTAAGACCGAGAGTTGCTAGGCAAGGGCTTTTGAGCCATTGAAACGGACCGCACCCGGTGGGTACACTGGATGCGGTCCGATTGTTTTTATTGGAGGGCGAGGCGCGTATGGCGCAATCTCAGAACAGCACGGTCGATTTGGCAACGCCGGCAACCTGCCTGATGGGGCTTACCAGTCACGGTAACGTGATGGTGGGCAATAAGGCGTTTGAGTACTATAACGAGCGTAATCCCGAGGATTATATCCAAATCCCGTGGGACGAGGTCGACTATATTGCCGCCGAGGTTTTGCGCGGCACCAAGAAGATTACGCGTTTTGCCATCTTTACCAAAGAGAATGGCCACTTTACGTTTTCGACGCGCAATGACAAGGAAACGCTTCGCGCGGTGCGTAAGTACATTGACGAGGACAAGCTCGTTCGTTCGCCCGACTTTATCGATGTGACGGCCAAGGGCGCCAAGAGCATCCCCTCCGTTATCAAAAACCTCTTCCACAAAGGCAACTAGTCGTTGGGTAGTTATTAGGGACGTTCTTAAACGACTTGTCATTAAAGAACGTCGCAGATGACTAGGTTGATTTCCGATCTCAGCCGAACACATTGAGCAAATAGGCCATTCCCGCAGT
>CAKZUZ010000017.1:0-35333 GCA_937922225.1 uncultured Collinsella sp. | reverse complement strand
CCAGCCCGTGGGAGGCCAGGGCGCCGCTGACCGGTGGACGGCACCGAGCCGTCATTGGACTTAGAAGGGGGAGGCCTCGCGGTCTCCCCCTTTTTTGCGTTTGATAGAGAACTGTAATACAAGAACTTGCCTTCGTTTAGCTTGTCTTACTGTTTGGCTGTATTTTGAGTCCTTCTTTTCTATTTGCGCGATAATAACTCCCATTGGCGTAAGGGAGGACTTGATGTTTACCGTTTTTGTCTTGGGCAATATTGCTTCGGGTAAGTCGACTGCCTGCCGCTATTTCGAATCTCGTGGCGCTATGCTTATCGATCTGGATGAGCTTGCAAAATCGCTGTATGTGCCGGGCTCTGATATCGTTAACGCTCTTGCGGATGAATTCGGTTGGGACATTTTGGATGAGATAGGCGGCATTCGCCGCAGCATCCTCGCTTCTCGAGCTTTCGCTTCTCCTGATTCGGTCACACGGCTCAATGGCATCGTGCATCCCGTTCTGATTGAACAGCTTTCGCTTAGGATTCTCGATCCGGTTTGTTGTACGGTTTCATCTCCCCGTTATCCCTTTGCGGTGGTCGAGGTTTCTGCTCCGACTGGTTTTGAGGATGCATTTGGCTTGGCTGATGAAATTCTGGTCATTAGCGCCCCTTTGTCAGTTCGTCGCGAGCGCGCTATTCAACGTGGCATGGAGCCATCCGATTTCGATGCTCGTTCTGCTTGCCAGCCCGAAGAGTCTGCGCTCTGCAATCTCGCTACAACGGTGATTGATAATGCCGCTGGCGATAATTCGCTCTTTGAGCAGCTTGACTCATGGCTTGCATGCCACGGGTTTATAGATACTGCGGACAAGGAGGAGGCCGATGCCTAAGGCACGTTTCTTTACGTGGTATCGCGTGGCGCCACTTGCCGTTGTGTTCGTCTTCGGCCTTATTTCGCTCGTCTACTCGTGTGCTCCTGCCGCTTTCTTTAAGCCACTGTATCCGATTGACTACGAGGCATATGTAAAGCAATCCAGTATTTCGCATAATCTGGATCCGTATCTGGTGTGCGCTGTCATTAAGTCGGAATCGAATTGGGATCCCGAGGCCGAGTCGAATCAGGGTGCTCAGGGATTGATGCAGCTGATGCCCGAGACTGCCCAGGATATGATCGCCAAGGGCCTTGTCGACGGAGAGGTGTATTCGGCCGACAATCTTAACGATCCGGCTACGAATATCGAGTTTGGCTGCGCATACCTCTCGTATCTTCTCACCTATTTCAACGGGTCGACGGATAGTGCCATCGCCGCCTATAACGCCGGTATGGGCAATGTCGACGGATGGGCGCAGCAGAACACGTCACTCCATAATGCGATTACCTTCCCTGAAACTCAGGCTTATCTGATTCGCGTCAATAATGCCTGGGTTCGATATAAGACTCTCTATCCCGATCGGTTCGTATAGGACTAAGCCCACCGCCTGCGTATACTGCAGATGTATGAGTTAGGAGTATCCATGGCGGAATTTGAAGTAGAACGCGTTGGTGGTGAACTTAAGCGCTTTGGCGTTGAGGGCGCTGAGGTGCCGTTTGAAGTCGTTTCCCCCTATGAGCCTGCCGGTTCCCAGCCCAAGGCCATTGAGTCGCTTGTGCAGGGCGTGAGGGACGGAGATCGCTATCAGGTTTTGCTGGGCGTGACTGGTTCGGGCAAGACCTTCACGATGGCAAAGACTATTGAGGCCCTGGGAAAGCCGACGCTGGTCATGGCTCCGAATAAAACGCTTGCCGCTCAGCTTGCGAGCGAGCTCAAAGAGTTCTTTCCCAATAACGCTGTGGTCTACTTCGTCTCGTACTACGACTACTATCAGCCCGAGGCGTATGTGCCGCAAAGTGATACATATATCGAGAAAGACTCATCGATTAACGAAGAGGTCGAGATGCTGCGCCATCAGGCGACCGCATCGCTGCTCTCTCGACGAGATGTGATCGTCGTCGCATCGGTCTCGTGTATCTATGGCATTGGCTCTCCTGAGGACTATGCGGGCCTAGCCCCGAACGTCGACAAGAAGGTGCCGCTCGAGCGCGATGACTTTATCCATGCACTTATCGACATTCAATATGATCGCAATGACTATGACCTGGCACGCGGCACGTTCCGCGTGCGCGGCGATGTTGTCGACGTGTATCCGCCTTATGCCGAGCATCCGTTGCGGTTTGAGTTCTTTGGCGACGAGGTCGAGCTGATTGCCGAGATCGATGAGGTCACCGGTGAGATGCTTCGTGAGTACGAGGCCATCCCCGTATGGCCGGCATCGCACTACGTGACCGAGAAGCCGAAGGTCAAGGCGGCTCTGAAATCGATCGGCGAAGAGTGCGAGAAGCGCGTGGCGGAGCTCAAGGCGACCGACAAGTTGCTCGAGGCGCAGCGTCTGCAGCAGCGCACCGATTATGATCTTGAGATGCTCGAGACGATGGGCTTTTGCAACGGCATCGAGAACTACTCGCGTCATCTGGACGGTCGCAAGCCGGGCGAGCCGCCGTTTACCCTGATCGATTACTTTCCCAAGGATATGCTCTGCATCATCGATGAGAGCCATGTGACAGTGCCGCAGATTCGCGGCATGCACGAAGGTGACCGCTCGCGTAAGGTGACGCTGGTGGAACACGGTTTTCGCCTGCCCTCGGCGCTCGATAACCGCCCGCTTCGTTTCGATGAGTTTGAGGCAAGGATCCCCCAGTTTATCTATGTTTCGGCCACGCCGGGCGACTATGAGCTGCGGGTTAGCCAGAACGACGTTGAGCAGATTATTCGTCCGACCGGTCTGCTCGATCCCAAGATCGACGTTCGTCCGGTCCGAGGCCAGATTGACGATCTTGAGGACGAGATTCGCGAGCGCGTTGCCCGCAAGGAGCGCGTGCTGGTGGCCACGTTGACCAAGCGCATGGCCGAGGACCTGACCGACCATCTGCTCGACGCGGGCATTAAGGTCAATTACATGCACTCTGATACGGCGACAATGGACCGTGTCGAGATCTTGCGAACGCTGCGCGAGGGCAAGATCGATGTTCTCGTTGGCATCAACCTGCTTCGCGAGGGCTTGGATCTTCCCGAGGTCTCACTGGTGGCAATTCTCGATGCCGATAAGGAAGGCTTCTTGCGCAACCGCCGTTCGCTGATTCAGACGATTGGCCGTGCGGCCCGTAACGCCGATGGCGAAGTCATCATGTATGCAGACGTTGTGACCGATTCGATGAAAGAGGCCATCGAGGAGACGCAGCGCCGTCGCGAGATTCAGATGGCATATAACGAAGAACATGGCATTGTGCCCAAGACAGTGCGCAAGGCCATCAACGACATCTCAAGTTTTATTGCCGAGGCCGAAAAAACTGTGGGCTCCAAGGGACGCTCGAAGGGCGACTCTCTTGGCCATGGCGCATTCTATACGCCCGATGAGCCGGGCGAGGGCGGTGTGCCGGAAACGGTGGCGCCCGAGCAGACACTTGCGGAACAGTTGGAAGAACTGCCGCATGACGAGCTTGTGCGGATCGTCGAAACCATGGAAGAGGATATGCGTAACGCTTCTGCCGCCATGGACTTTGAGGAGGCGGCGCGCCTGCGCGATGCCGTCGTTCAGATTCGGGCGATGCTCGAGGGTGCGTCTGAGGACGAGACGATCGAGCGCTTACGTTCGCAGGCCCGCAAGGGTTCCACTTTCGCATCGGGCAGAAAACGCCAGGGTGCACGGTTTAAGAAATAGCAAACAGGTCCCGAGTTCCCTGTGGAGCTCGGGGCCTATGTCTTTTGCGCGCTGGAATTCGTGCGTTAGAGGTCTGCGATCAGGGCTTCGGCACAACGAATGCCGTCGGTGGCCGCGCTCATGATGCCGCCGGCATATCCAGCTCCCTCACCGCAAGGGTAGAGACCCGGGGTCGACACGGCATGGCACGTTCGGTCTCGGGTGACAGTGACCGGTGAGCTCGAGCGAGTCTCCACGCCGGTAAGAACGGCATCGGGACGGTCGTAGCCTCGTAGCTTTTTTCCGAGTAGGGGAAGTCCCAGGCGGAGCGACTCGACGATATGTTGCGGTAGGGCTTCGTCAATTGCCGTCCAGGTCACACCGAGCGGATAGGTGGGCTTTACCTTTCCGGGCGCCTTGCTGGCGCGCCCTGCGAGGAAATCTCCGACGAGTTGTGCCGGTGCGTTCCAGTTGGAACCGCCCAGGCGATAGGCGGCCGCCTCGCAGGCACGCTGGAGCTCGATGCCGGCGAGCGGGTCATCGTTGGGAAGGTCCTCAGGCGTGACGTTAACGAGCAGGGCGGCATTTGCGTTGCGTCCGTCGCGGGCATTGAGACTGGCCCCGTTGACGCACAGATGGCACGGTTCTGAAGAGGCGGCAACAACCTGTCCGCCGGGGCACATGCAAAACGAGAACACGCTGCGGCCGTTGGGAAGATGGGCAACAAGTTTGTAGGGGGCCGCCCCGAGCGCTGGATGTCCCGCCGAGGCTCCATATTGGGCTCGGTCGATGTCGCGTTGCGGATGCTCGATGCGAACGCCCATGGCAAAGGTCTTTTGTGCGAGGGCCACGTTGTGGTCCTTAAGGAGCTCAAAAATATCGCGAGCAGAATGCCCGCAGGCGAGGATGAGGTGCTTTGTCTCGATTGGCTCGTAAGCGGCGTCTTGGGACGATTGGACATCAATACCGGTGATGGCGCCAGACGCGTCGATGCGAATGTCGACGAGCTTCGTTCGATAACGGACGACACCTCCGAGCTGCTCGATGCGCTGGGATATAGCGGTGACAACCTTGGGAAGGATGTCGGAGCCAATGTGCGGCTTGGCATCCCACAGAATAACGCGGGGTGCACCCGCCTCGACGAAGGTTTCGAGGATAAGGCGATGGGCGGGATTTTTTGTTCCCGTATTGAGCTTGCCGTCCGAGAAGGTCCCCGCGCCGCCCAGACCAAACTGGATATTGCTCTCGGGGTCGAGGATGCGCTCCTTTAGAAAGAGGTCGATCGCCTGCGAGCGGCGAAATGCCGGGTCGCCGCGCTCGATAAGCAAGGGCTTAAGACCTGCTTCGGCGAGCGTGAGCGCAGCGAAAAGGCCGGCGCATCCGGCGCCGACAACGACAGGGCGTTCTTGAGGTGCGTCGGAGACGGGGGAGGGGAATGAAGGCTCATCGTCTTCTATCGCGCGTACGCGCGAGCGGTCACGCTTGGCAACGCTGTCGACCGCTTCTCGCTCGAGGTGGGGACTAGTCAGCTCAACACGAAAGCTCAGGATAAAATGGACGTCTCGTTTTTTGCGAGCGTCGATTGACTTGCGGTGGAGCTCGATGGACTTGATCTCGGAGTCCTTGCAACGTAGGACGCGCTTGGCGACTCGCTTGCCAACAATGAGGCAGGCATTTTCATCGCCGGCTTCATCGAGTGACGCGTTGACTTGGGTGATTTCGATCATCGAGGTCTCCTTAGAGGCAAGAAAGAGGCCGTCCGGTATCCCAGACGGCCCGAATGCGTTTTTGATTATAGACTGAGCGGCTACAGGCTGCTTGCAGCGCGAATGCCCGAGAGCCAGGCCCACGCAAGGTTAAAGCCTCCGCAATCGGCGTCGATGTCGAGCGCTTCGCCGCAGACGTAAAGCGGGGCATCGACAGCGCTGCGCGCGCGTAGACTGGGTGTTGAGATGCTCTCGACAGATACGCCACCACGCGTGACCTGCGCCGAGCGCTCCTCGGCTGTTCCCTCGACGAGCAACTTAAAGTGCTTGAGGATCGAGACCAGGTGGATGAGACCGTTGGAGCCTGGATGGCACTGCTCGAACGCCGTGCAGACGACGCGGGAGAGTTGCGGGGCGAGCATGCCGTCGAGCCAACGGGGATCGCGGGGCGAAAAGCCGCCGAGCAGCTCAACGCGCCGGTTGAGCATATCGAGCAGCTCGTCTTTGGAGAGGTCGGGGAAAACGTCGAGCAGGATCGTATCGCCGCGCTGGATACGACGGGAGAGGTTGAAGACAGCGACACCCGAGATGCCAAAGGTTCGAAACAGGACTTCACCGTCTTCGTGCCAGAGCTCATTATGATTGCGGGCGAGCGTCAAGCGGGCGCGGACGCGCAGGCCATCCAACGTCTTGAGTGCCGCCCGATCGCCGACGACCGTTGCCGATACGGGGCAGAGGATGGGGCGCAGCGAAGTGAGGGGGAGGCGAAACGTATCAGCGATACCGGTGGGGTTGCCACCCGTGGCGATAATTACGGCATGTGCCTCCAGGGCCTCGTTCTTGCGAGGGACATCGGCGAGCGCTTTCCGAAGCGAGCGGAGCTCCGATTTTCGGTCGTCGTGCTTTTTTGCCTTGAGTGCCCGCGCTGGACGGTCTATTTGGAGTGTCCAGCCTTCGGAAGCTTTGTGCGCCGAGGCAACGTTGGCTCCGCAGATTAAGGTGATACCTAGGCGGTCGCAAACGTTGAGAAGCGCGTCGCGCACCGATTCGGCGCGAAGGGAGCGCGGGTACAGCCGGCCTTCCTCGGAGGTTGTCATGATACCCAGCGAGGAGAAGAAACCCATAAGCTCTTGTTCGGGCTGGGGGCCCATGACGGATTCGACGAATGCGGGGTGGTTATACCGCTGAGGATCAATTGATTCGTTGGAGAGGTTGCAGCGGCCGTTACCGGTCGCAAGGAGCTTGAGGCCGCAGGCGACATCGCGCTCAACGATGCAGACGCTTTTGCCAGCGCGTGCGGCCGTAATGGCGGCGGCGAGGCCTGAAGCCCCGCCGCCGATTACCAAGACGTCATAGAAGGCGCTCGCGTTCACTTAGGCCTCGTCGGTCTCGTGCGGGGTAATAGCCTCGACGGCAGAGACTGCCTTGGGCAACATGCCATCGGGCAGCGCGGTCTCGACCTCGCCCTTATCGCAGGCCTCGGCGAGTACCGGATTAATGGGAAGCTGGCCCAAGATGTCGAGGTTATAGCGCTCTGCGACCTCGGAGAGCTTGCTCTTGCCAAAGACCTCGATTTTCTTGCCGCAGTCGGGGCACTCAATATAGCTCATGTTCTCGACAATGCCCAGAATGGGGACGTTCATCTTCTCGGCCATGTTGACCGCCTTGGCGACGATCATCGAGACCAGATCCTGCGGGCTCGTGACGATGACGATGCCGTCGACCGGCAGCGACTGGAAGACGGTGAGCGCGACGTCGCCTGTTCCCGGAGGCATGTCGACCAGCAGGTAGTCGATGGGGCCCCACGAGGTCTCGCTCCAGAACTGCCTAATGGCGCCTGCGATGACCGGACCGCGCCAAAGGACGGGGTCGGTCTCGTTTTGGAGCAGCAGGTTGGAGCTCATGACCTTGACGCCGTGCTCGGAGATTTCGGGCAGCATAAGGTTGCCAAGGGCATGGACGTGGCGTCCGCTCATACCGAACATCTTGGGGATAGAGGGACCGGTGATGTCGGCATCGAGGACGCCGACCTTGTGGCCGTGACGGGCAAGCTCGGTGGCGATGGCGCCGGTGACAAACGACTTGCCGACACCGCCCTTGCCGGAAAGCACGGCGATGACGCGCTTGACCTCGGACAGCGTGTTCTCCTCAAATTGCGATGGCGACGTTTGTCCGCCGGCGGCCTGTGCGTGTTCGCAACCCATGTATGACTCCTTTGTATATGCTGGGGCCGGGGCCCCGCGATGTGACACGAGCGTCATTGTACCCTCGTTTGCGAGCGGGAGTCATTTGCGATGCATTTGGGCCGAGTGCGCTTGCAATATGATGGGCCCAAGCGAATGGGCGGGCTTACTGAACTTTGCTGGCGAACTCGAGGTACTGCATGCGCTGCAGCTTGTCGATCGTCGAGGCGTATGGGCTGTCTTCCGATTCCAAGTCGTAGCGCAGCCCGTCGGCACCGAGATAGCCGGCGACATTGATGGTGGGCACATCTGACCTTGTCGCAAGCAGGGCCTTTTGGTAATTGGTGAGCGGGGCGCCGATCTTATTAAGGGTAATGGCTGCAATCTCGTTTGCCCCGACGGTGTCGTAGACGTTGAGCTCGGTATTGCCGGCGATCTCATAGTTAGCCCAGACGAGATATGTCGACTGATAGATACGGAAAGCGTGGCTTGCCGTATCTTCCTGAGGGTACAGCTCGTCGTTGAGAGTCGTTGCGGCGCTCGGCTGATGGTCGCCAAAAAAGACAAGAACAACCGGTCTGCCGATATTGCGGAGCTCGTTGATAAAGTACTCGAGGTCCCGGTCGGATGCGTTGATGCAGGTGAGATAGGTGTTGAGCGCGCTGTTGGCGCCCTCGCTGGCTCCCTCGACCCAATAGTTTGTCAGCTCTTCGGCGGGAACGGTGCCATAGTCGTAGCCGCCGTGATTTTGCATCGTGACGTCAAAGATGAACTGCGGCGCTTCGTCGGTTCTAAGCAGGTCGAGTATCTTGTCGTAGGTGGCGTAGTCGCATACGCCGGCATGGTAATAGGGCGCACCTTCGAAATCGCCGATTGAAAGAAAGTCTCCAAAGCCCAGCTGCTGATAGATTTTATCTCGATGGTAGTTGACGGGGTTTTGCGGGTGCATAGCGGTAGCGGTATACCCAAGCTCTTTAAGGTCCTTTGCCAGGCTGTTGACGCCATTCATCTGATACAGTTGATAGGGAATTTTGCCTAATCCGACAAAGGCCGTTGTCGCTCCGGTCAAAAATTCGAATTCGGAGTTCGCCGTTCCGCCACCGGCGACCGAAGCGAGCATGGTGCCGCGAACAAGTGTGTCGGGAAGCGAGTTGTAGAATGCGGGGCCGGTGTACCCGGCCGCCTGGAGCTGCTCAAAGCACGAAAGGTCGCTAAAACTCTCGTTCATGACGGCAACAATCGTCGGCTTGATTTCATTGAACTGGGCAACGGCCGCCGCGCGCTGTTCGCTCGAGCCATATGTGCTGTCGTAGACGGTGGCGAGCTCCTGCTCGATGCTCTGCGCCTCATCGGGCGTATAGTCTTCGGGCTTCTCAATGGGCAACTCGTTGACCATTTCGGTGAACGAAGTGATAAAACCCTGAGACGCATACGTGGTGATGGGCTGCCAACGGTCAAATCCAAAATCCAGCGCCTGCTCCAAGTCGATGTTGGAAAAGCCTGAGAGCCCCACAACGGTCACTAGCAGAAAAGCACAGAGGTTAGCGGCGATAGCGGGGAAGACATGGGTGGGCGTACGGAGCTTTCGCGGTCGGATGAGCGAAAGAAGCCCCAGGGAAATCTCCAGCAGGGCGAGAGAGGTTACGATTCCGGCGGTAAAGGTAAACTCGTATCCCTCGCTCACTTCCATTGCGGTGCCAAGGGCCAAGATATCGCTTGGCAGGATGGCTTCGCCTTTAAACGTTATGACGAAGTGCTCGGCAATGCCAAGGATGCAACAGACGACGGGCACGAGGGCCATGACGCCTCCATGACGCTGCCCCACCAAATAAAGGGAGAGCAGAACCGTCGCGAGCAGCCCGACGGAAAACCCGAATGAGTTGGCGGGAATGCGATAGAACGTTTCGTTGCAGGCAATTTCGAGTGAAACGAACGAGAGCGCTGAAACAGCGGCGATGACAAGGATGTCACGGCAAATACAGGCAACCGTTCCCGTCGCA
Source organism: uncultured Collinsella sp. (assembly GCA_937922225.1). Classification (GTDB taxonomy): domain Bacteria; phylum Actinomycetota; class Coriobacteriia; order Coriobacteriales; family Coriobacteriaceae; genus Collinsella. The sequence continues at coordinate 25,734 of CAKZUZ010000017.1, read as the reverse complement.
AGGTCGGTTTGGTCGATAAGTCCCGAAACCAAGGGCTCGACAAGAAGCATGACGGCGGCAGCACCGAGCGCCGAATAAGAAAGGACCCATAGGGAGCTGCCCTCATTTACGAGCAATTGATTCGTAACCCATGCAGCTACCACGCCGAGCGGGATGAGGAGCGTCGCGCACCAAAAGACGCGGGCAATGGGTGGCTTTTCGTTGCGTTTGATTGAAAAATACACGCGCACGACGACGGCGGCCACGATAAGGACGGCGATGAATATGGGCAGATTGGCCATGTCGCTCGAAGTGATTTCAAGGGGGATATCTTCGGTCATGGACGTTCCTCTGGTAAGCAAATTAAGTTCAGCATTAGATTACTGTAACCTTTCCACGGCATTTCGAGAAACAAAGCGCCCGATACGCAAAGCTAAAGGTCTGCGAATCTTGTATCACGAACATCTGTGCGCGTTGAGTGCGCTAAACTCATCGACGGTGTGATTTGAAGTTATAGGAGGCAAGGAGCTTCCATGTCTGATTCCTCTATCGTTATTCGCGGTGCGCGCGAGCACAACTTGCGCGATATCGATGTATCCATTCCACGCGACCAGCTCGTGGTCATTACCGGCCTTTCCGGCTCGGGCAAGAGCTCGCTGGCGTTCGACACGATCTATGCCGAGGGCCAGCGCCGCTACGTCGAGAGCCTGTCGAGCTATGCGCGTCAGTTTTTGGGCCAGATGGACAAACCCGATCTGGACTCGATCGACGGCCTTTCGCCGGCTGTTTCGATCGATCAAAAGACGACATCCAAGAATCCTCGATCGACGGTGGGCACCGTAACCGAGATTTATGACTACCTGCGACTGCTGTTTGCTCGCGTCGGTACGCCGCACTGCCCCGAGTGCGGCCGTGTCATTGAGCGCCAGACGACCGACCAGGTTGCCGACAAGGTCTTGGCGGCGGGGGAGGGCCGCCGCGCGTTTGTGCTGGCACCGGTAGTGCGCGGGCGAAAAGGCGAGTACGCCAAGCTGTTTGAGGACCTTCGCGCCGAGGGCTTTAGCCGCGTGCGTGTCGACGGCGAGGTTCGCTCGCTTGATGACCCTATCGATTTGGATAAGAAATTCAAGCACGATATCGAGGTCGTGGTCGACCGTATCGTGATTCGCGAGAACTCCCTGGGCCGTATTGCCGAGTCCGTTGAACAGGCGACTGCGCTGGCGCACGGCAATGTGAACGTATACTTGCTGCCCGACCGCGACGCTCCCGAGGGGACCGAAGGCGAGTTGCTGGAGTATTCGCTGGCGCTGGCGTGCCCGGAGCATGGGCACTCCATCGATGACCTGCAGCCGCGCGATTTCTCGTTCAACGCGCCCTATGGCGCGTGCCCCGAGTGCGATGGCCTGGGCTTTAAGAAGACGGTCGATGCCGAAGCGCTAATCGAAGACCCCTCGAAGTCGATCGCCGACGGGGTCTTTGGCAGCCTGTTTGGCAACTCTAACTACTATCCGCAGATTTTCGCTGCGGTCTGCAAACACTTTAAGGTGAGCGTCGATACGCCGTGGGAGGATCTGCCTCCGCGGGTGCGTCGCGCGTTTTTAGACGGCATGGGCGACCAGAAGATTTCGGTCGACTATCAAAAGCTCGATGGGCGTCGCAGCCAGTGGGACACCAAGTTCTCGGGCGTGCGCAATATCCTGTACGAGCGCTATAACGAGACGACGAATGAGAACACCAGGGCGCGCTTGGAGAAGTACATTCGCGAGGAGCCGTGCTCGAGTTGCCATGGTGCTCGTCTGCGCCCCGAGATGCTCGCCGTTACCGTAGGCGGTAAGTCCATTTACGAGGTCTGCTGCCTGTCGTGCCGCGAGTCGCTCGAGTTTTTTGAGGGCCTGGAGCTTACCGAGCGCCAACAATTTATCGGCGGGCGCATCGTTAAGGAAATCCTGGAGCGCCTGCGCTTTCTGGTCGATGTCGGACTCGACTATCTGACCCTCGACCGTGCCTCGGCGACGCTTTCCGGAGGCGAGGCCCAGCGCATTCGCCTGGCAACGCAGATCGGCGCCGGCCTCATGGGTGTCCTGTACATTTTGGACGAGCCATCGATCGGCCTCCATCAGCGCGATAACGAGCGCCTGATCAAGACGCTTGAGCGCCTGCGCGATATCGGCAATACCGTCATCGTCGTTGAGCATGATGAGGATACGATTCGTGCTGCCGACTATGTGATCGACATGGGCCCTGGCGCGGGCGTGAACGGCGGACACGTGGTCGCCGCGGGAACGCCTGCCGATATCATGGCGTGCCCCGATTCGATGACGGGTGCCTACCTGACTGGCAAGCGAATGATTCGGGTTCCCGATAAGCGCCGCAAGCCCGGTCGCGGCTGCCTTAAGATCACGGGCGCCCGTGCCAACAACCTTAAAAACGTTACCGCCAAGATTGAGTTCGGTACGCTTACGGTCGTTACCGGCGTGTCGGGATCGGGCAAGAGCTCCCTGGTTACCGACACCATCGCGCCTGCTCTTACGAATGCCATTCATCGCTCGACGCGTCCTGTGGGCCCGTACAAAAAGCTCGAGGGTATCGAGTGCATCGATAAGGTGATCGACATTGACCAGTCGCCGATCGGCCGTACACCGCGTTCCAATCCCGCTACGTACATTGGCCTGTGGGATGATCTGCGCGCGCTGTTTGCGAGCACACCGGAGTCGAAGGCACGCGGCTACTCGCCGGGACGTTTCTCCTTTAACGTGAGCGGCGGCCGCTGCGAAGCATGCAAGGGCGACGGACAAATTAAGATCGAGATGCACTTCCTTCCCGATATCTATGTTCCCTGCGAGGTCTGCGGCGGCAAGCGCTATAATCGCGAGACGCTTGAGGTCACCTACCGTGGTAAGACCATCTCTGACGTGCTCGACATGAGCGTCACCGAGGCGCTGGCTTTCTTTGGCAATATTCCTCAAATTAAGCGTAAGCTCCAGACTCTGTACGATGTGGGCCTGGGCTATGTGAGCTTGGGCCAGCCGGCAACGACGCTTTCGGGTGGCGAGGCACAGCGCGTAAAGCTCGCCAAGGAACTTCACCGCCGTCAGACGGGTAAGACGTTCTACATTCTGGATGAGCCGACGACCGGTCTCCATTTTGAGGATGTCCGCCAGTTGCTCGACGTGCTGCAGCGCCTGGTCGATGCGGGCAACACGGTTCTGGTAATCGAGCATAATCTCGATGTCATCAAGGTCGCCGACCGTCTGATCGATATGGGTCCCGAGGGCGGCAATGGCGGCGGAACCGTCGTGGTCTCGGGTACGCCGGAGCAGGTCGCGGCATGTTCGCAGAGCTACACGGGCAAGTTCTTGGCTCCGCTGCTCGAGCGCGACCGTGAGCGTCAGGCACAACTCGACGCCCAGTAAAGAGACGCCGTCATGCGAGAAGCGCCACCGATTCCTTTCGATTCGGTGGCGCTTCTGTGTGTCGAGATGGCGCATGCTGCTACATTGGACATATACTTAGGCGTTACGTTCGAACGCGAGGGAAGGGGCATGCCATGGCAAAGGCTGCAAAGACGCCGAAAACCAATGCGATGCGCGAGCTAGAAAACGCCGGCATCTCCTATATTCTCCATACGTATGAAGACTATGGCGATGAGTCGGCGGGTTTAGGCGTTGCGATTTCGGAACAACTTGGCGAGGAGCCTGGCCAGGGTTTTAAGACCTTGGTTTGCGTGACGCCGTCCAACGAACACGTTGTGTGCTGTATTCCCGTTGCCGACGAGCTTGACCTAAAGGCCGCCGCGCGCGCCGCTGGTGAAAAGTCGCTGACCATGATGCATGTCAAGGACTTGCTTGCCGCGACGGGGTATGTCCGGGGCGGCTGCAGTCCAGTCGGCATGAAAAAACGCTACCGGACGCTCATTGATGAGACATGTGTCCTTTGGGATACCATTTTTATTTCGGGAGGCAAGCGTGGTTATCAGCTCGAGCTTGCACCTGATGATTTAATTGCATTTTGCGGGGCGACAGTTGCCGCGATTACGAGAGAGGACTGAGCGATGCCGCAGGAAGAATTGAAGCGCGGAGCTCATTTTGCAGAAGAATCTGCGCCTCAGACACCCTCATCCGAAGCTTCTTCATCGCGAGATGACACTGACGACATGGGCTCGTCGGACTACTCCACGGTTGGTCGTTCCGCCGGGCTTATGACCATCCTGACCATCGTGTCTCGCGTCACTGGTTTTATCCGCACGTGGGCAATGGCGGCCGCTATCGGCATGTCGCTGCTCTCATCTTCCTATCAGGTCGCCAACAACCTGCCCAATATGCTCTACGAGCTCGTGATGGGCGGTATGTTGGTTACCGCCTTTTTGCCGGTGTACATGGGCGTGCGTCGTGAACAGGGTCGCGACGCCTCAAACGAATACGTAGGCAATCTGCTCGGCATCCTGCTTTTGCTGCTGGGCGGCATTTCGGTGCTGGGCACCGTGTTCGCTCCGGGCTTTATCTGGACGCAGTCGTTCCTTTCGGGTGACGGCGGCAGCATAAATACAGCCGCGTTCATGTTTCGTTTCTTTGCCATCCAGATTCTGTTCTACGGGCTGGGCTCGGTGTTCTCGGGCGTTCTCAACGCACACCGTGATTACTTCTGGTCGACGTTTGCCCCGGTCCTCAACAATGCGATTGTCATCGCGAGCTTTATGGGCTTTGCTCCTGTGTCCGCACAATTCGGTGAGCGTGCCGGCATCATTCTTATTGCAGCCGGAACGACCTTTGGCGTCTTTGTCCAGATGGCATGTCAGATCCCCGCGCTCGGCAAGCACGGCGTGCATCCTCATATCCATATCGACTTTAAGGATCCCGCGCTGCGCCAGACGATTACGCTCGGTATTCCGACGCTGCTTGCAACGGTGTGCATGTTTGTTTCGACCTCCATCACCAATGCCGCCGCGCTGGTGGTACAGCCCGAGACCGGTCCTTCTGTCATCGCGTATGCGCGCCTGTGGTACACGCTGCCCTACGCGCTGATTGCCGCTTCGCTTTCGACGGCGCTGTACACCGAGCTCTCTCACGATGCGCAGGAGAAAGATTACGACAGTGTTCGTACTGGCATCTCGCACGGTGTCGCCCAGATGCTGTTCTTCCTGATCCCGTTTGCGTTGTACCTGATTGTTTTCGCCCGTCCGCTCAACATGATTTACTGTGCCGGCAAGTTTGATGAGTCCGGCGTGGCGCTGGTATCCGAGTTCCTTGTCTATCTGGCGCTCTCGCTGCCACTCTACGGCGTGGTCGTGCTGATGCAGAAGAGCTTCTCTGCTCTGCTCGATATGAAGCCCTATGGCCGCTATTGTCTCTACTCCGCCATTGGGCAGGCCGGTTCGGTGCTGCTGTTTGGGGTAGCCCTCGGCTACGGCATGCCGGCCATCGCGCTTTCGTATGTCGTCGACTACGTTATCTTGGTCGGTTGTTCACTGTGGTGGCTGCGCCGTCGTCTGCATGGCCTTCAGGTTACGTCCATACTGCACGGAGGCTTCTTTGGCCTTTTGCTTGGAGGGCTGGGTGCGGCGACTGGCGCCGTCGTTATGTGGGCGCTCGAGCACTTTGTCGGAGCGCTCGGCGGCTCGATTCTGGTTACCTTGTGCTATGTTTGCGTTGCGGGCATCGTCTCACTCGCCGTCACCTTTGGTCTGGCCGTCGCCTTTAAGATGCCCGAGGTTTCTGCGTTACTTCGCCGCAAGTAGGTAAACGTGACGGGTCACGATAACATTCCAACCCTTGCCGAACAGGTCTCGCGCGTTCCCACGCAGCCCGGCTGCTACCTTTGGAAAGACGCCAAGGGCGATGTCATCTACGTTGGCAAGGCGAAAAACCTGCGTGCTCGCATGCGTCAGTACGTGACGCTGCAGGACGAGCGCCAGAAGATCCCGCTTATGATGCAGCTGGTGGCGAGCTTCGACTATATCGTTGTGGAGTCCGAGCACGAGGCGTTGGTGCTCGAGCGCAATTTGATTGGTCAGTACCATCCGTACTTTAACGTCGACCTCAAGGATGACAAGAGCTACCCCTTTATCGCCATTACAAAGGGCGACCTGTATCCCGCTATCAAATACACGCGTGAGCGTCATAAGCCGGGAACGCGCTATTTTGGACCTTATACCGATAGCCGCGCGGCACGTGAGACGATAGATACGCTGCGCAAGGTTATTCCCATTTGCTCAGCATCCTGTGCGGAGTGGCGTCGCTGCCGCCGCATCGTCGAGTCCCACAAGGGCGAGGAAGACATCGTCAATATGATTTGCGCGCAAAACGGGCGCCCCTGCTTTGACTACCATGTCGGGCGCGGCCCGGGTGCGTGTGTCGGCGCGATTTCCCCGGCAGACTATGCCAAGAACGTCAAGCGTGTCGAGCGCTTTTTGTCGGGTCATCGCAAGGATGTCGTCGATGAGCTGACATCCGAGATGACGGAGGCCGCCGAGGCGCTCGATTTTGAGCGCGCCGCCCGCGTCAAGCGCCGCCTGGACGTCATTCGGGGCCTGGACGATCGCCAACAGGTTGTCTTTCCATCGAGCGTCGATATCGATGTTATCGGCTTCTATCGCGAAGAGACCATTTCCGCCGCTTGCGTTTTTGTCGTGCGTGAGGGTCGAACGGTTCGAACCTGCGAGTTCATTCTCGATAAGGGTTTGGATGTCGATGAAGAGGAGCTTCAATCGGGCTTTCTTAAGCGCTATTACGACGAGACGGCTGATATTCCAGCTGAGATCAACCTCTCTGTCGAGCTTGAGGATGCGGAGGCGCTGGGGGAGTGGCTTGCAGGCAAGCGCGAGCGCCCCTGTCATCTCCATAGGCCGCAGCGTGGCGAAAAGCACCGTTTGCTCGATATGGCATCCAAAAATGCGCGCCATGCACTCATGCGCTACATGATGCGTACGGGGTATGCCGACGACCGCACCAATCGGGCGCTCTTGGAGCTCGAAAGCGCGTTGGCGCTGCCATCGCCGCCGTTGCGTATCGAGTGCTTCGATATCTCTACGCTGCATGGCACCTTTACGGTCGCCTCGATGGTGGTGTTTACCAACGGCCGCGCCGACAAGAGCCAGTACCGCCGCTTTAAAATCCAGGCCGAATTGGACGAGGCGAATGACTTCGTTTCGATGTCCGAGGTTCTGGGGCGTCGTTATGCTCCCGAGCGCATGGCCGACGAGCGCTTTGGCTCGCGCCCCGATTTGCTCGTTGTCGATGGCGGTAAGCCGCAATTGACCGCTGCGATCAAGCAACTTGAGGCTCTTGGGCTCGATATACCAGTTTGTGGCTTGGCAAAGGCCGATGAGGAGGTTTTCGTGCCTTGGGACGAGACTCCCGTCGTGCTGCCGACCGGGTCCGCGTCGCTCTATCTAATTAAACAGGTGCGCGATGAATCGCACCGTTTTGCCATCACGTTCCATCGCGAATTGCGCGATAAAGCCATGACGGTTTCGGTACTCGATGACGTTCCAGGCGTGGGACCCACCAGAAAACGTGCCCTTATGCGCCATTTTGGCTCGATGAAGCGTTTGCGCGCGGCGAGCGAGCAAGAGATCGCGGAAGTTCGAGGCATTCCTGCCGATGTCGCCAAAGCGGTTCACGAGGCGCTCGTTGCATGGAATGCCGAGCGCGCCGAGGCGGCGGCAAAGCAATCCGAAAACTAAACACGCCTCTAAACAACTGATATACATGATTGCGTGATTTTCAATCATTTATTTCACGGCGATTACCAGCCGATTTCGGGTTTAATTAACGCTAAAACGTTTGACTAGCCATGGTGAACAACCCTGCTATCCTGCGGGTTGACGAAGACTGATATCTCACCTCGTCGATACATACTGTCTGGCGAATCGTTTGTCAATGAATTCGGTGAACGGTAGCAAATACCGTTCAAGCGTATGTATGTATCGGTCGCCGAGCGCGGCACCTCAGTTGGGTTCGTCGGTAGGTAAGGTATATATCGTCCGCAAGTTGCGCGGGGGCACGTCTAGGCGCTCCCGGGTAAGATTCTCTATTGATAGGAGAAGACATGGCCATCATCAACAAGGGTATGTCCAGGCGTTCGTTCCTAGGCCTCACCGGCAGCGTCGCTGCTGTCGCAGGGCTTGGTCTCACCGGCTGCGGTGGCAGCTCTAGCGACGAGGGTTCCGCTTCCGGTTCCACCGATTCCGCCAACCGTGGCGGCGGCGTGATCACCGCTGGTTCCGCTTACGCTCCATCCAGCTTCGATCCCGCCAGCACCGGCTCCGCTGTGGGCCTGGGTGCTAACTGGCACGTCGTCGAGGGCCTCTACGGCATCGATTACCACGACTACAGCACCTTCAAAGAGCTCGCCACCGACGATCCCAAGTCTGTGGACGACACCACTTTCGAGGTCACCATCCGCAAGGGCGCCAAGTTCTCCGATGGCACCGAGGTCACCGCTGACGATGTCGTTGCCTCCTACACCGCTTGCGCCGCTTCCGCTACCTATGCTCCGTTCTTCCAGCCCTTCGAGTCCATCGAGGCCAAGGACGCCAGCACCGTGACGGTCAAGACCAAGGTCCCCAACTTCTCCCTGCTCAAGGATCGTCTGGCCATCGTCCGCGTTACCCCGGCCACCCAGACCGAGGAGGATCGCGCCAAGCAGCCGATCGGCTCCGGCCCCTGGATGTACGACTCTATCTCCGATACCGAGATCACCCTGGTTCCCAACCCCGAGTACAACGGTGAGTATGCTGCCGAGGATAAGAAGATCCAGTACAGCATCCTGACCGACCCCACCGCTCGCGTTACCGCTCAGCAGGAGGGCTCCACGCTCGTTATGGAGCTCGTTACCGCTGACGCCGTCGACCAGCTCGAGAGCGCCGGCTGCAAGATCGATAACGTTCAGGGTTTCGGCACCCGCTTCATCATGTTCAACGTCGCCAAGGAGCCTTGGAACAACGTCAAGGTCCGTCAGGCTGTCATGTATGCGCTCGACACCGAGAAGATGGTCAGCAACACCTTCGCCGGCCTTGCCACCGCTGCCAGCTGCTACCTGCCCAAGAGCTTCACCAACTATCATGAGGCTTCCACGGTGTACAAGACCGACGCCAAGAAGGCTAAGAAGCTCATCGAGGAGTCTGGCATCACCCCGGGTGCCATCACCCTGCGCACCACCGACAACGAGCAGATTAAGGGCATGGCCGCCCAGGTCAAGAATGACCTCGACGCTCTCGGCTTCGATGTGACCATCCAGACCGATACCTCGCCGGCCACCTACGCTGCCATCGACGGCGGCGAGGCCTACGATATCCTCCTTGCCCCTGGCGATCCTTCCTGCTTCGGCGCCGACCCCGACCTGCTGCTCAACTGGTGGTACGGCGACAACGTCTGGATGCAGACCCGTTGCCCGTGGAAGGAGTCCGCTGAGTGGCAGAAGCTCCACGGTCTCATGGACGAGGCTCTTGCCGCTGAGGGCGATGAGCAGCAGAAGAAGTGGAACGAGTGCTTCGACATCATTGCCGACAACGCCGTTCTGTACCCCGTTGTCCACGTCAAGACCGTCTCCGCTTCCTGGGACGATCCGTCCACTGCGCCCAACGGCGAGGCCCTCGATGGCTTCAAGGGCATCGGCACGACGAGCATGTCCTTCAGGGGCGTTGCGACCGTCAAGGCGTAAGACTCGCTTGAGTCTGTATGCAGGATGTCGGTCGTTGGGACCGTATCCTCATAGTTGAAACAAAGACCCGGGCGACCTCGATGTCGCTCGGGTCTTGTAATGAGTATCCGTACTCATATACCAGTTGGTCCTACCGACAAAAGAAAGGGGAGAGAACGTGAACAACTTGCTACGTTTGATTGGAAGGCGTCTTGTGGCGCTGCCGATCATGGCATTGGGCGTCACCGTCCTGGTGTTCTTCCTTATGTCGTTCTCCAAGACCGACCCCGCCTACACGGCGTTGGGTGACGGTGCCTCGCCCGAGGCGGTTGCCGAGTACCATGAGAAGTATGGTCTGGACGACCCCTGGCCTGTGCGCTACGTGCGCTATATGGGCGATTTGATCCATGGCGACATGGGCACCTATGGTGCTGCTCGCAACTCCGTTGCCAAGCGCATCTCCACGGCCCTGCCCGTCACGATGCAGCTGACCTTCATCGGCCTTGCCATCGGTGCGGTCGTTTCGTTTTTACTCGGCGTCATCGCGGCACTGTATCGCGACAAATGGCCGGACCAAGTGATCCGCGTCTTTTCCATCGCCGGCTTGGCAACCCCGTCGTTCTGGCTTGCCGTTCTGTTGATCCTGCTGTTCTCTTCCTACCTTAAGGTGCTTCCGGCATCGGGTGCTCTGCCTCACTTCACCACGAATCCGGCTGGCTATCTGGGACGTATGATCATGCCCGCTATCGCCTTGGCATTTCCGCTGACGGGCCAGATGACTCGTATCGTGCGTACCGCCATGGTCGAGGAGCTCGATAAGGATTATGTCCGTATGGCTCGCGGCGCCGGCGTTCCCGAGAAGGTCGTCGTCGGCATCAACGTTCTTCGCAATGCGCTGATCACCCCGGTCACCACCCTCGGTCTTAAGATCGGTTACCTCATGGGCGGCGCCGTCGTCATCGAGGTTATCTTCAACCTCCCCGGCATGGGCACCGCGATTCTGCAGGGCGTTCAGGGCAACGAGGCGAACCTGGTTCAGGGCGTCGTTATCGTCGTTGCTCTTGCCTTCATCATCATCAACATCGTGGTTGACATGCTCTACCTGCTCATCAACCCGCGCATCAGGACGGTGTAGATTATGGTAAAGATTCGAGAGAAGCAAACCGAGCAGCTCGAGAAGGCTGCCTCCAAGGGGCTCAAGCTCGGTGGCTGGAAGAAGATGACGCTGTCTTCTAAGATTGCCGCCGTCGTGTTGGTGCTAGTCGCCCTGACTGCGATTCTGGCACCCCTTCTTGCCCCCTATAGCCCGGTCGAGATCTTTACGGCTCGCCAGGCTCCCGGCAACGGATTTATCTTCGGTACCGACGATAAGGGTCGCGACATTCTGTCGCGCATGCTCTACGGTGGTCGTTACTCACTGATTATCGGCTTTGGCGCCACTGCCATGGCTCTGGTCTGCGGCTCGGTCGTGGGCGCCCTTGCGGCGGTTTCGCGCAAGGCCGTTTCCGAGACGATCATGCGTATCCTGGACATCATCATGTCTATCCCGGGCATCGCCCTCGCGGCCGTCTTCGTCTCCATCCTGGGCAACTCCGTGCCGTCGATCATCTTCGCCATCGGCTTTATGTACACTCCGCAGATTGCCCGTATCGTGCGCGCCAACATCGTGTCCGAGTACGGAGAGGACTATGTCCGCGCGGTCATCGTTTCCGGCGCCAAGGCTCCGTGGATTTTGATCAAGCATGTTCTGCGTAACTGCATCGCCCCGATCATGGTCTTCACCGTTACCCTGGTCGCCGACGCCATCATCTTCGAGGCCTCGCTGACCTTCATCGGCGCTGGTATCCAGGAGCCCACCGCTACCTGGGGCAACATCCTCGCCGACGCCCGCGGCGGCGTGCTCGCCGGCCGTTGGTGGCAGGCGTTGTTCCCGGGCCTGGCCATCATGATCACCTGCCTGGCGCTCAACATCCTCTCCGAGGGCATTACCGACGCCATGGCCGCTGCTCCCTCCGCCGCCCTGGATCCGACCGATTCCTCCAAGCGCCGCGAGGCCGACCTGCTGGTCTCCGACCCCGTTCGCGCCTACAAGGAGCAGGCCCAGTCCCTCTCCGCTCGCCTTGGCGCCCTGCGCGATGTCGAGCTCAAGCGTGACGATCGCCATGTGCCTGACGAGTCTGTCGAACCGATCCTTTCGGTCCGCGATTTCTGCATCCAGTTTGAGCACCACGGTGACATCAACGTCGTCGACCACGTCAACTTTGATGTCCGTCCTGGCCAGACCATGGGCCTGGTCGGTGAGTCCGGCTGCGGTAAGTCCATCACTACGCTGGCCATCATGGGCCTGACCGACGATGACGAGCATCTTTCTGGTGAGGTTCTCTGGGAGGGTCGCGACCTGCTCAAGATGAGCAAGAAGGAGTGGTTCGGCCTGCGCGGTACCGATATCGCCATGGTCTATCAGGACGCCCTGTCCTCGCTCAACCCCTCCATGCTTATTTCCGCTCAGATGAAGCAGCTCACCAAGCGTGGCGGCACCCGTAGCGCCGAGGAGCTCCTGGAGCTCGTGGGCCTCGACCCCAAGCGTACGCTCGAGAGCTATCCGCATGAGCTTTCCGGTGGCCAGCGTCAGCGTGTCCTGATCGCTATGGCCCTTACCCGCGACCCCAAGCTGGTCATCTGCGACGAGCCCACGACCGCTCTGGACGTTACCGTCCAGAAGCAGGTCATCAAGCTGCTCAACGACCTTCAGGCCAAGCTCGGCTTTGCCATGATCTTCGTCTCGCATGACTTGGCGCTGGTCGCCGAGGTCGCCCATAACATCACGGTTATGTACGCCGGTCAGGTTATCGAGCAGGCGCCCACCAAGGAGCTGCTCACTAACCCGATCCACGAGTACACCCGCGGTCTTCTGGGCTCCGTTCTGTCCATCGAGAGCGGTTCGGGCCGTCTGCACCAGGTGCCCGGCGCCGTTCCGAGCCCGCGCGATTTCCCCAAGGGCGATCGCTTCGCGCCCCGCTCGAGCCATCCGCGCATTGGCCTGGACACCCGTCCGGTCTTCAAGCGCGTGCCCGGCACCGAGCACTTCTATTCCGAGCTCCCCGACGAGGTGCTCAAGGCAAATGGTTTGACCCCTCACGCGGAGGTGATGTAGATGAGCGAGACCGCAGTCAACGGCGTCGAGCCGATCATCTTCCTTGATGACGTCCACGTCACCTTTAGGACCCGTACCGGCTCGATTCTGCACCCCAACCTGGTTCACGCCGTCCAGGGTGTAACGATTAGGCTCATGCCCGGTCAGACGATCGGCATCGTCGGCGAGTCCGGTTGCGGTAAGTCCACCACCGCCAACGTCATGTGCGGCCTGCAGGCCCCCACGAGCGGCAAGGTCTACTTTAAGGGCAAGGACGTAACCAAGCGTACCGCCGAGGACCGTCGCCACATGGGCCGTGTCATCTCGGTCGTGTTCCAGAATCCGGCTACGGCGCTCAATCCCCGCATGGTCGTTCGCGAGCAGCTGCTCGACCCCATGCGCGTCCACAACCTGGGTACCGAGGCCGAGCAGGAGAAGCGCGTCAAGGAGCTCCTGGAGCTCACCGGTCTGCCCAGCTCCGCCGCCGAGGTTCTTCCCGGCCAGCTTTCGGGCGGCCAGCGCCAGCGCGTCGCAATTGCCCGTGCCCTGTCGTTGAACCCCGATGCCATCATCGCCGACGAGCCCACCTCGGCTCTGGACGTTTCGGTCCGCGCGCAGATTCTGAACCTGCTGACCGACCTTAAGAAGGAGCTCGGCCTGGCCATGGTGTTCATCAGCCATGACATCCAGACGGTCCGCTATATCTCTGACGACATCATCGTTATGAATGGCGGCAAGATCGTCGAGCAGGGCGAGGCCAAGCAGGTCTTCCAGCACCCTCAGGACCCCTACACCAAGATGCTGCTCGGTGCTGCGCCGTCGCTGCTGCATCCCAAGCTCGGCGAGTAGCCTCGCTTTCCCTCCCGTGCGCCCGGTTCCCTTGCCGGGCGCACCTCCGTTGCGATTTCGAAAGGTTGGGTTCACGAGCCATGCCAAGTGCTCAGGAGCTACAACAGCAATTTGGTGGGTATCGGGGCGCCATGCCCCGTCCATCAGATTTCGATCTCTTTTGGAAGGACCGCATGGCCGAGGCCGACGCCGTCGGGCTTGACTATGCGATCGAGACGGCATCGGTCACCGATGCCGTGACCTGCCAGCTTTTCGACCTCTGGTATACCGGCATGTGTGGCGCTCGCCTGCATGCCAAGTACCTTAAACCCGTCTCGGACGAGCCCGTGCCATTGGTACTTCAGTTCCATGGGTATCCGGGTGCAAGCCGCAGCTGGTTTGAGCAGGCGTCGTTTGCGGGCATGGGCATGGCACTCATCGCCCTCGACTGCCCCGGCCAAGGAGGTCCCTCCGAGGACATTGGTGGATTTGAGGGCACAACGGTCGCGGGCCATATCGTCGCCGGTATCGACGGCGATCCGGCCAACCTCTACTATGTCCGCTTGCACCAAGATATTCGCATCCTGTGCCGCATCGTTCGCGAGCTCGAGGGCATCGATCTTGCCCGTGTGTTTGTGAACGGCGCGTCGCAGGGCGGCGGTTTGGGCATTGCGACCTGTGCACTTAACAGCGAGCTTATCAATCGCGCCGCCATCCTCTATCCCTTCCTGTCGGATTTCCGCCTGGTCTGGGATTTGGATGCCGACGACATTGCCTACGAGGGCCTGCGCTATTGGTCTCGCTGGTTTGACGAGGACTCGACTCGTATCGACGAAGCCTATGCCAAGCTGGCGTACTTCGATTCCAAGAACTTTGCCCCTATGGTCAAATGCCCCGTGCTGTTTGGCACCGGCACAGCCGATACCGTCTGTCCGCCAGCGACGCAGTTTGCGGTCTATAACAACCTGACCTGTGAAAAGCGTCATGAGTTCTTTGAAGGCTTTGGCCACGAGGAGATTCAGGATTTTGACGATCTGATCATTCCGTTTTTCTGCAAGGGAGGGGAGGCTCATGTCTAAGTGCGAGAGCAATGTCAATGAGCTGATTGTCTCCGACCTTGTGGGGATTCCCGGAACGGTCTCGTCAAGGCTCGCTGATTTCCGGGATTGGCGCGGTGATGCTTCTGCGGATGTTTCCGAATTAGAGATAGCCGCTTCGGACCTTGAGGTTTGCGGGCCGAGTATTACGGCGCTCGATTTCGCCAATCCGTATGCCCGCTACTCCGAGGTTTCCTTTGAGCTTGGTGGCGATGTGGTCCACGCACGTTTGATCGAGCCTGCCGGTCGCGCCCGAGCATCCGAGCTTGTGCCGCTATGTCTGATGTTTCACGACATCGACCGACCCGTGCGGGGATGGCATCACATGACGAGGTTTGCGGCCATGGGATATGCCGTGCTTGCGCTGGACGATGAGGCGATTGGATCCAGCGAGCTGCAGCAGGGGATTGCCTCTCCTGCTTTTGTCAAGCGCGTCCGTTGGGGTTGCGCGATGGCGAAGGTGGCGCGCAATCTTGATGGCGTGGACCCCGACCGCATCTTTGCATGGGGCGAGGGCCTTGGCGGCGGAGTCGCGCTGGCGGTTTCTGCTCTGGACGAGCGGGGCCTCGCCTGCACGGCGGTTGCCAATCCAATTCCCGGTGGCCTCGAGGCGTTGTCGTCTCGGGTGCGTGGATCGGTGTTCATGGGCACATCGCTCATGGATGCCGTGAGTGATCCCAAGGGCCAGTTTGCCGTATTCAACGGTCTTGAGTGTGACCGGAGGCATATCATCTATGCCAAATACGCTCATGAGCGCATCAACGCGTTCGAAAACGAAGTCATCGACTTTTTTAACCAAACGTTCTACCCGTGTTCTTTGGCCTAGACGGCCTGGACACTGCCAACAAGAGTGGGTGGCATAGGGCCGCCCGCCAGACAACTAAGGAGATTCTTGTGGCAACTCAGAAATTCACCGGCGTTATCCCTCCCGTCGTTGTTCCCGATACCGAAGACCACCAGCTCGACGTTGCCTCCTTTGAGCGCAGCATCAACCGCATGATCGATGCCGGCGTCGATGGCCTGTTCTTCCTGGGCTCTTCGGGCGAGGTCGTTTTCTCCACCGATGAGCGTCGTCGCCAGATCATCGCCGAGGCCGTTCGTATCGTCGACCACCGCGTGCCCGTCCTGGTCGGCATCATCGATACCGAGACCGAGCGCATGATCGAGCACGGTAAGGTCGCTCAGGAGCTGGGCGCCGATGCGCTTGTCGCCACCTGCCCGTTCTATGCCCTGCAGGGCATGACCGAGGTCGAGGAGCACTTCCGCATCCTGCACGAGGAGCTCGACCTGCCCATCTTTGCCTATGACATTCCCGTCTGCGTCCACACCAAGCTCCCCTGGAAGCTCCTTGCCAAGCTCGGCGCCGAGGGCGTCCTTGCTGGCGTCAAGGATTCCTCGGGTGATGACATCTCGTTCCGCTATCTCGTTCAGGAGAACGAGAAGAACGGCCATCCGATGAGCATCCTCACCGGTCACGAGGTTGTTGTCGACGGCGCTTACCTCGGTGGCGCCGACGGTTCTGTCCCGGGCCTTGCCAACGTTGAGCCCGAGGGCTACGTGCGCCAGTGGAAGGCCGCTCAGGCCGGCGACTGGGCTACCGTCAAGGCCGAGCAGGATCGCCTCAATGAGATTTCGCACATCTGGGACGTCACCTCGGGCGTCCAGGGCTATGCCGGTGGCGTCGGCGCCTTCAAGACCGCTATGAACCTCATGGGCATCTTCGACAGCCCGACCATGCCGCGCCCGGTGAAGGCCATGACCGGCGAGAACGTCGAGGCGATTAGGAAGGTCCTTCAGGACAACGGTCTCCTGTAAAGCTTCCCAGGCACCCGACCTCGCCGTTCAACCGTGTGGCCATGACCCATTAGGTCAATGGCCACACGGTTTCTCGGCGATCTTGGGCACCTGGAAAACCTTTACTGCGCTGTGACGGCTAGCCTGACGGCGCATTTCCTGTAGTTGTTTTTATCTCCGAAGGAGAGCGACATGGAGAACAAGTACGTCTGCTCTGTCGATATCGGCGGAACTAAAATTGCGACTGCCATCATGGAGTACCCGGCTGACGGTAGTGTGCCCCATCCCGTTTTTGAGGCCGAGGTTCCTACCGAGGCCCAGGAGGGCGGCGAGGCCGTCTTCCAGCGTATCGAGGCGTCTATCAAGGCCGCTCTTGAGGCGAATCCCGATGTCGAGGTTCTCGGTGTCGGTATCGGTGCCGCAGGCGTCGTCGATCCCAAGACGGGCGCCATTGCTTATGCCAATGAGATCATGCCCGGCTGGTCCGGCGTTCAGTTGGGGCCGCGTCTGCGCGAGGACCTTGGTCTTCCCGTTGCCGTTGTGGGCGACGTGCAGGCTCATGCTCTGGGCGAGGCCCACTGGGGCGTCGGCAAGGGCAAGTTCTCCGTCTTGTGCCTGGGCATCGGTACGGGCATCGGTGGCGCATATGTCGAGAACGGCCGCGTGATGCAGGGCTTTCATGGTGCTGCTGGCCATATGGGCCACATCGAGTGCTCGGCTGCCGCTGGCATTCCCTGCGCCTGCGGGCGTTCCGGCCATCTTGAGTCTGTTGCTTCGGGCACCTCGATTGGCCGTATGTACGACGAACGCTTCGGTCGAGTTGACCCCAGCCGTCCTTCGGTCGGTCGCGACGTGAACGACCTGTGTCGTGCTGGCGACGCAAAGGCGACCGAGGTCATCCATGACGCCGGCTTTGCGCTGGGCGCCAGCTTGGGCTCGCTTGCCAATATTCTGGATCCAGAGGTCATCGTGCTTTCGGGCGGCGTGATTCACCAAGGTCCCGATTGGCGTTCGCAGACGTGGAAGGATTCGGTGCACGAGGGCTATGCCAGCCAGGCGCTCGATCCGCTTCAGGACACGCCGATCCTCATCGGTTCTCTGGAGGGCGATGCTCCGCTCATCGGTGCCGCTGAGCATCTTCTTGCCTCTTTGAAGTAAACGTATCTGCTGTAGGAGCCTCCCGAGACAACACGTCTCGGGAGGCTGTTCTGAGAAAGGTTGCAGCCTTATGACCGTCGATCCTTTGATTCAATCCCTGAAGGGCAAGCTCGTCGTGAGCGTTCAGGCGTATATGGGCGAGCCACTTCGTACGCCCGAGACCATGGCTCAAATGTCTCGCGCCTGCGAGCTCGGCGGCGCCGCCGCCATTCGCTGCCAGGGTCTTGCCGACATTGCCGCCATTAAGGGTCGCTGTGAGGTTCCCGTCATCGGCCTGTGGAAGGATGGGCACGAGGGCGTTTACATCACGCCGACGCTGCGTCACGCTCGCGCCTGCGTTGCCGCGGGTGCCGATATCGTGGCGATCGATGCCACCGATCGTCCGCGTCCCGATGGCAAGACCGTCGAGGACACCTTCCGTCCACTGCACGAGGAGGGTGTGCTCCTGATGGCGGATTGTGCCACCATCGAGGACATTCGCCGTGCGGTTGATATGGGCTTCGACCTGGTATCCACCACGCTTTCTCACGGTGTCGCCGCCATCGACTGCACCATGGCCGATGGCCCCGATCTGCCGCTCCTGCGTCAGGCGACCGAGGAATTCCCCGGTCTTCCCATCATCTGCGAGGGCCGCGTGCACACGCCCGAGGAGGCTCGCGCCGCGATCGATGCTGGCGCCTGGGCCGTTGTTGTCGGCACCGCCATCACGCACCCCACGAGTATTACGAGTTGGTTCAAGGCTGCGCTTGAGGCGTAAGACAGGCCTCGTATCCGCTCGGGGCGGTATACTCAATAAAGGCAATTGACCGCGCGGGATCCGGGTTGCTGGGTCCCGCGCTTGTTTTCGGGAGGCAGCACATGCAAAAGGGAGATGCCATGGATGCGGCGGAGCGCTCGGAGCGCATCCCCGATATCGTCATCATCACCGGAATGTCCGGATCGGGCCGCACGCAGGCCATGCACGTGTTCGAGGACATGGGCTATTTTTGCATCGATAACCTGCCTCCGCGTCTCATCGCCCAGCTTGCCGAGCTCGTCGGCATCAATACGGGCGTGGGCAGGCATCTCGCCGTCACCTGCGACCTGCGCAGCCAGGGCTTGTTTGACGAGTTGCTCGATGCGGTCGCCGCGCTCGAAGAGCGCGAGATGAGCTGCGACATCGTGTTCCTGGAGGCTTCTGACGAGGTGCTGATTCGTCGCTACAGCGAAAATCGCCGCCGTCATCCCATTGCCAAGCCGGGGGAGACTACGGCCGATGCCATTCAGCGCGAGCGCCTTCAGCTGCAGGGCGTGCGCGATCGAGCCGATATGATTATCGACACGAGTCGTCTGCGCACCTCTGCGCTGCGCAACAAGCTACGTATGGCATTTTCCGAGCTGTCCGACCAACAGCTCATGGACGTCCATGTGTTCTCGTTTGGCTTTAAGCACGGCATGCCCGTCGAGGCGGACATTATGATCGACGTCCGCTTCCTGCCCAATCCGTTTTACGATCCCGAGATGCGCACGATGACCGGTCTCGATAAAAAGGTCTCCGATTTTGTTCTGGACCACCCCAAGACGCAGGAGTTTTGGAAGGCTTGGACACAGCTGCTCGATACGGTGATGCCGGGCTATATCGCGGAGGGTAAGCCGCAGCTTTCTATCGCCATCGGCTGCACGGGCGGACAGCACCGTAGCGTCGCCATTGCCGAGGCCACGGCCCGTTACCTGGAAGGCGCCCAGTATCACGTGAGCATCTCCCACCGCGACCTGTCGCGCGCCAACACGAAGGCATAGGCCTGCATGTCGTTTACCGCTGAGGTGCGCGACGAGCTTGCGCGCTGCGAACCCGAATGTGAATACTGCGATTTGTCGACGCTTGCCGCCCTGACGCGTGTGAGCGGTACGCTTTCGTTGGCCGGCTCCGGGCGGTATCGTTTGACGGTCGCGACCGAGACGGGAGCCGTCGCGCGCACGATGATCACGCTGACGCATCGCATCCTTAAGCTCAAAACGGAATTCACCGTTCGTAAATCGGTCTTGCATAAGGTCCGTAACTATCTCATTACCCTGCCCGATCAACCCGACCTGGACAAGGCTCTGGTGCTGCTGGGCATTCTAGACCGCAGAGGAGGGCTCGTCGCTGGTGTTCCCCGACACATCGTTGCCCGTCCCTGCTGCAGGCTTGCCTACATCCGCGGCGCGCTCATCGCGGGCGGCTTCGTGGCCGATCCACGCGGCGATTTCCATTTGGAGATCGCGGTGCAGGGTGAGCAATATGCCAAGGGGCTTTGCGACCTGTTGGGGCAGATTGGGGTCCATGCTCGTGTTAATGCGCGGCGGGGGTCATATGCCGTGTACATTAAGAGCGCCGAGGAAATCGAGCATCTATTAAAGCTGATTGGTGCCAAGCGCAGCGTTGCCGAGATTGAGGAGGCGCGCGCGGTCAAGTTGGTTAAGAACGATGTGAACCGTCGCGTGAACGCCGAGCTCGCCAACCAGACCAGAAGCGCCGGTGCTGCCCAGCATCAGCTTGCGCTTATCGATGAGCTCGAGCAGCGCGGCCTTCGCGATGCGCTTCCGGATGCCTTGGCGGTCTTTTGCGACCTGCGCGAGCGCTATCCCGATCTGTCGCTGCGTGATTTAGGGGAGATGGCTGACCCTCCCTTGTCGAAGTCGGCCCTCTACCATCGAGTTTTGAGGCTTGAAAAGCTCATTGAAGCAAACAGGTAGTTTATAGTATCGACTTATATACGGATTTAGCTGCTATTTTATTCTTTAAAACGTTTTAACGTAAATTTGATTTTCAATTTCGACTATTCTCGTGAAATTCAAGTCAAAAAAAAGGTATATTAGGCGAGTGGTTAGTTTGTGGGCCTCAACGGCGGGCGCTGTAGCTTGCGGGGGCCTTACGAAAGGAGACACAATGGCAGTAAAGGTTGCTATTAACGGCTTCGGTCGCATCGGTCGTCTGGCTTTCCGTCAGATGTTCGGTCATGAGGGCTCCGAGATCGTCGCTATCAACGACCTCACCTCTCCCGATATGCTCGCTTACCTGCTGAAGTACGACTCCACGCAGGGCAACTACGCTCGCGATCACGAGGTCGTTGCTGGCGAGGATTCCATCACCGTTGACGGCAAGGAGATCAAGATCTACAAGGAGGCCGACGCCAACAACCTGCCTTGGGGCGACCTCGACGTCGACGTCGTTCTCGAGTGCACCGGCTTCTACACCAGCAAGGCTAAGGCTCAGGCCCACATCAACGCTGGCGCCAAGAAGGTCGTCATCTCTGCTCCGGCCGGCAGCGATCTGCCCACCATCGTGTACAACGTCAACCACGAGACGCTGACCGCTGAGGACAACATCATCTCCGCTGCTTCCTGCACCACCAACTGCCTCGCCCCGATGGCCAAGGGTCTGAACGACTTCGCTCCCATCGTGTCCGGCATCATGACCACCATTCACGCCTGGACCGGCGACCAGATGCCGCTCGACGGCCCGCAGCGCAAGGGCAACAAGCGTCGTAGCCGCGCCTGCGCCGTCAACATCGTCCCCAACACCACCGGTGCTGCCAAGGCTATCGGCCTGGTTCTCCCCGAGCTCAACGGTAAGCTCATCGGTGCCGCCCAGCGCGTCCCGACGCCGACCGGCTCCATCACCAACCTCTACGCTGTCGTTGACAAGAAGGTCACCGTCGACGAGGTCAACGCCGCTATGAAGGCCTACGCTTCCACCATCTCCGAGACCTTCGGTTACAACGAGGACGACATCGTCTCCACCGACATCATCGGCGAGACCCACGGCTCCATCTTCGACGCCACTCAGACCATGTGCTCTGACCTCGGCAACGGCCAGACCCTCGTTCAGGTCACCTCTTGGTACGACAACGAGAACTCCTACACCTCTCAGATGGTCCGCACCATCAAGTACTTCGAGAAGTTCGTTGCTTAATTTAGCTTTTAGCGAATAGCTCGTTGAGCGTCTAAAGAAGGGCGCGGCCTCATAGGGCTTACACCCTAGGGTCGCGCCCTTTTTATAGGAAATCGTCTGCCGTAATGGGAGGCAGACACGTACGAAAGGTAGAAGCAAACATGGCCTTTACCAAGAAGACCGTCCGCGACATCGATGTCGACGGCAAGCGCGTTCTCGTCCGCGTTGACTTCAACGTGCCTATCAAGGATGGCGTCGTTGGCGATACCACCCGCATCAAGGCTGCCCTGCCCACCATCAACTACCTCGTTGAGCACAACGCTCGCGTCATCCTCATGAGCCACCTCGGCCGTCCCGATGGCACCGGCTTCCAGCCCGAGCTCTCCCTTGAGCCTGTCGCCAAGAAGCTCGCTGAGCTCTCTGGTCTCGATGTTGCCTTTGTCGCCGACACCTACGGCGAGAAGGCTGCTGAGGCTGTTGCCGCCGTCGAGCCGGGCAAGGTCCTCGTTCTCGAGAACGTCCGTTTTGACAAGCGCGAGAAGAAGAACGATCCCGAGATCGCCAAGAAGCTCGCTTCCTATGGTGACGTCTTCGTTCTCGATGCTTTCGGTACCGCTCACCGCGCCCAGGGTTCCGTCGTGGGTCCCGCCGCTTACCTGCCTGCCGTCGCCGGCTTCCTGCTCGAGAAGGAGGTCGACACGCTGACCGGCATCTTCGCCGAGCCCGAGCGCCCCTTCGTTGCTATCGTCGGCGGTTCCAAGGTTTCCTCCAAGATCGGCGTTCTCGATCACCTCATCGACTCCGCTGACACCCTGATCATCGGTGGCGGCATGGCCTACACCTTCTTCCTGGCTCAGGGCCTGACCGTCGGTCAGTCCCTCAAGGAAGAGGACTGGGTCGAGCGCGCCGGCGAGATGCTCAAGAAGGCCGAGGAGAAGGGCGTCAAGATCCTGCTCCCCATCGACAACCGCGTTGCCGATCACTTTGGCGAGGACGCTGTCCCCGAGGTTGTCGCTTCCGACGCTATCCCCGACGATCGTGAGGGCATGGACATCGGCCCCAAGACCGAGGAGCTCTACGCCGAGGCCGTCAAGGGCGCCAAGACCGTGTTCTGGAACGGCCCCATGGGTGTATTCGAGTTCGACAACTTCGCTCACGGCACCCAGGCTATCGCCGAGGCTGTCGCCGAGGCCGACTGCACCTCGATTATCGGCGGTGGCGACTCCGTCGCAGCTGTCAACAAGTTCAACCTGGCCGACAAGATGAGCTGGATCTCCACCGGTGGTGGCGCTTCCATGGAGCTCGTCGAGGGTAAGGCCCTGCCCGGAGTGGAGGCGCTTCTCGATGCCTAATCGCACCCTTCTTATCGCTGGTAACTGGAAGATGAACAACGACGTCGCCGAGGCCGCCAAGCTCGCCGACGAGCTGGCTCAGGCTCTGCCCGAGGTTCCGGCTGGCGTCGAGGTGCTCGTCTGTCCTCCGACCATCGACATCACCACGGTTCATGACCGTATTCAGGCTGCCCCCATCGCCCTCGGTGCACAGAACGTGTACTGGGAGGCCAAGGGTGCCTTCACCGGTGAGTCCTCTTGCGACATGCTCAAGTCTGCTGGCTGCACCTACTGCATCATCGGCCACTCCGAGCGTCGCGACTACTTCCACGAGACCGACGAGGACCAGAACAAGAAGGCCAAGGCCCTCGTTGCCGCCGGTCTTGTTCCCGTCTTCTGCTGCGGCGAGTCCCTCGAGGTCCGCGAGGCTGGCACCTATGTCGAGCACGTCGTGAACCAGGTCAAGGCTGGCCTTGCTGGTCTTGAGATCACCTGCCCCAAGCAGGTCGTCGTCGCCTACGAGCCCATCTGGGCTATCGGCACCGGCAAGACCGCTACCGCCGAGGACGCTCAGGAGGTCTGCGGCGCTATCCGTGAGACCCTCAAGGAGATGTTCGGCGAGGAGCTCGCTAACGGCATCCGCGTTCTCTACGGCGGTTCCGCTAAGCCCGGCAACATTGCCGAGCTCGTCGCCAAGCCCGACGTTGACGGCGCCCTCGTGGGCGGCGCTTCGCTCAAGGCTGCCGACTTCGCCTCTATGGTCGTCAAGGCAGGCGAGTAGGACATATGGCACAGCGTCATCTTCCTGCACTCCTGATCATCATGGATGGCTGCGGCCTTGCTCCGGCCGATGGCGAGAACGCCGTCGCCGCTGCCAAGACGCCCTTCCTTGATAGCCTGTACGAGAAGTATCCTCACACCACGCTCGGTGCTTCGGGCGAGGACGTGGGCCTTCCCGACGGTCAGATGGGCAACTCCGAGGTGGGTCACCTCAACATCGGTGCCGGTCGCATCGTGTTCCAGGAGCTTTCGCGCATCAACAACGCCATCAAGGACGGCTCCATCGCCAAGAACGAGGTCTTCGTCAAGGCTATGGACGACGTCAAGGCCGAAGGCAAGACCCTGCACCTCATGGGCCTTATGAGCCCTGGCGGTGTTCATTCTCACATGAACCACGTCGAGGCTCTGGTCAAGATGGCTGCCCAGCATGGCGTCAAGACCGTTCGCGTCCACGCCTTCATGGATGGCCGCGACGTCGACCCGCAGTCCGGTGCCGGCTACATGAGCGAGTTCTGCGCCTTCCTGGCTAAGATCTCCGAGGAGACCGGTTGCGACGCTCGCGTTGCCACCGTTTCGGGCCGCTATTGGGCTATGGACCGCGACAACCGCTGGGAGCGCATCCAGCGTGCCTACGACGTCATGGTCAACGCGTCCGATGCCGATACCGACCCCGTTGCCGGTATCAAGGCCTACTACGAGAAGGATCCGCGCGGCGACGAGTTCGTCGAGCCCTTCGCTGCCCACAACGAGGGCATTCACGAGGGCGACGCGGCCATCTTCTTCAACTTCCGTCCCGACCGCGCTCGTCAGATGACTCGCGTGTTCACGGACAAGGAGTTCGACGGCTTTGAGCGCGAGCAGATTAAGCTCTCGCACTTTGTGACGATGACCGAGTATGATCCGACGTTTGACGTCGAGGTCGCCTTCCCCAAGACGTTCCCCGAGAACGTCCTGGCCGACGTTATCGCCGCCAATGGCCTGAAGCAGCTGCACACCGCCGAGACCGAGAAGTACGCCCACGTGACGTTCTTCCTCAACGGCGGCATCGAGGAGCCCAAGGAGGGCGAGGAGCGCGTGCTCGTCGCTTCCCCCAAGGTCGCTACCTACGATCTGCAGCCCGAGATGAGCGCTCCCGAGGTTACCGAGAAGCTTGTCGCCGCTATCAACGAGGATCGCGCTGATTTCTACATCGTGAACTTCGCGAACTGCGACATGGTTGGTCACACCGGTGTATTCGACGCCGCCGTTAAGGCCGTCGAGGCTGTTGACGATGCTCTGTCCAAGGTTGTCCCGGCGATTCTCGCCAAGGGCGGCTTTGCGCTGATCACCGCCGACCACGGTAACGCCGACCACATGTTTGACGTCGCTTCCGATGGTTCCAAGCATCCGTTCACGGCTCACACTACCAACCGCGTGCCGTTTATCATCGTTGATGATAAGGCCAAGCTCACCGGTATCGAGGACGGCCGTCTCTCCGATATCGCTCCGACCATGCTCACCATGGCTGGTCTTGAGCCTTCCGCCGAGATGACGGGTCGCGTGCTCGCCACCGAGGCCTAATAGAAAACAAATACCGTTTTCTAGTAAGGGGGTTGTCCACAACCGGACGACCCCTTTTTTGGTATTTCTGCCATTTCTACCCCGTCCCTAAATGGCGGATGGGGGAGTGTTGGAGGTTGTGGTACAGTACTGGAGTTTAAATTGTTCTATTAAGGAGCTTATCTATGGGTCCGTTCCAGATTCTTCTGTTTGTCGTTTGGGCTGTTTCTGCCGTGGCGCTGACGATTCTCGTCCTGATGCATTCCGGTAAGGGTACCGGCGTTTCGGATATGATTGCCAGCTCGCTGTATAACTCCAGCTCTGCCACGGGCGTTATGGAGCAGAACCTTGACCGCCTGACCGTCATCATGGCTGTCGTGTTTGCCGTGTGCGTCGTGCTGTGCATGTTCTTCTTCCCGCAGGGCATCGTGGGCTACTAATCACGAACCGCATAAATACTTGAAAAGGGTCCCGCAAGTGCGGGACCCTTTTTGTTAAAGGCTTTAGCCTGTGCGGGGCGCGCAGCGCGCCGCATCAGAAACC
>CAKZUZ010000016.1:0-218565 GCA_937922225.1 uncultured Collinsella sp. | reverse complement strand
TTATCGAGCAGCGCGGCGTCGCAGATGTCGCCCACGACGAGCTCCACGCGGTCCGCGGGCAGCCCGGCGATGTTCTCGGGGTTGCCGGCGTAGGTCAGCTTGTCCAGGACGGTGACGTGCACCTCGGGGTGGTTGTTGACCACGTAGTGCACGAAGTTGCTGCCGATGAAGCCGCAGCCGCCCGTGACGATGATGTTCTTAGGTTCAAAAATCTCAGACATGAGGGGTTTCTCCTAGTATTCGCGCGGGCTGTTGACGATCTCGCCGGCGGCGACCTTCTTCAGGTGCTGGCCGTAGACCGACTTGCCGTAGGCCTTCGCGGCCTCCTCCAGCTCGGCGGTCGTGATCCAGCCGTTCTCCCAGGCGATCTCCTCGGGCACGGACACGGGCAGGTCCTGGGAGTGCTCCACGGCGCGGACGAACTCCGCGGCCTCGTGCAGGCTCTCCATGGTGCCGGTGTCCAGCCACGCGTAGCCGCGGCCGAGGGTGACGACGGACAGCGTCCCCTCCTCCAGGTACATCCGGTTGAGGTCGGTGATCTCCAGCTCGCCGCGCGCGGACGGCTTGACCTCGTGCGCCTTGGCGGCGACGTCGCCCGGGTAGAAGTACAGGCCGGTGACGGCGTAGGAGCTCTTGGGCTCGGCGGGCTTCTCCTCGATGGAGACGGCCCTCCCCTCGCCGTCGAACTCCACGACGCCGAAGCGCTCGGGGTCGTCCACGTGGTAGCCGAAGACCGTGGCCCTGCCCGACTCGGCGTTCTGGACGGCGCGCGTCAGGTGGCGGCTGAGGCCGTTGCCGTAGAAGATGTTGTCGCCGAGCACCAGCGCGCACGGCTCGCCGGCGATGAAGTCCTCGCCGATGGTGAAGGCCTGCGCCAGGCCGTCCGGGCTCGGCTGCTCGGCGTAGGACAGGTTCACGCCGTAGCGCGAGCCGTCCCCGAGCAGGCGCTCGAAGTTGGGCAGGTCGGTCGGCGTGGAGATGACCAGGATGTCGCGGATGCCCGCCAGCATGAGGGTGGACAGCGGGTAGTAGATCATGGGCTTGTCGTAGACCGGCAGCAGCTGCTTGGAGGTCACGAGCGTGAGCGGGTACAGGCGCGTGCCGGACCCGCCGGCGAGGATGATGCCTTTCAAAGTTATCTATCTCCTCTATTCATTAAAACTAAAAGGTCATAGTTTTATTCGGTCTATCGACGGCCGAAAACCGCCTTAAGACGTCTAAACGAGCTATGAACTACATCCCTATTGAGAATTAGGAAACAAGAGTAAAGAAGCAGGTAACCGAAAATCGCAATATGCACTGGAGCCCACAAGGTAAAAGAAATGAATACGAATGTTAAAACAACCTCCTGTAGGGGATTATGTGTCGGGAAGGCATGTAAGCACTTATTCAAATAACGCTCCGAACAGAATGACCTTAAAACAATGCACGCAACCGCGCCAATCAGAACCGCTTCGATTGACCCGAAGCAATAAACGCCTATCAATGAGAAAATGGCACTTCCCACAACCGTTGTCATATTCACCGCAAGGAGAAGTTTCTCTTTGCGCAAGACCTTGAAATACGTTGTGCAGCAAATATCCATCTTGGTATTGAAAACGCAGATCGGCAAGAGAAGTGCGAAATAGCCCATACTCGCAGCGTATTGCGGAAGCCAGATAGAAAGGAGCATCACCATTGGGAAATAGAACAAGTAGATTGCTGGGAAAAACACCTCCATCGCGTCTCTAATTCCCTGATAGAAAGAGCGCCTCTCATCTTCCGATCCCTGCCTTAACGCAGGAAAGAGAACCATACTTGCTTGAGAAACAAATGAAGTGAAAAAATTGACGATGGAAAGAGAAAAAGAAACGTTTCCGAAAGCCTCGATTCCCCAAGCACAATCAACCAAAGCCCTAGCAATTCCTAAAATGAGTATGTTGGCAACATTAGCCAGCATGAGGCCAAAGCCGATTTTGATGCTCGAGGCGGCAAGCCTTATCGAATTCTTGAGATCAAGTAATCCGGCTTTAAAAAATTCTCTGCTATGCCAGCAACAGTACACTAATGCGCAAAACCGCGATAAACAGTAGAGAATGATGTAAGGTCTGAAATCCGAAAGACGAAGGACGACAAAGACAATAAGCGGAACCAAGAAAACAAGTCGATCGAGCATGGTCGAAAACGAAAAGAGCCTAGTCTCATTCATAGCTTGAAAAACATAGCCAAGATATAGTTGAAGATTTGATATTACGGTATACAGTGAAAAGGCATAGATTACGAAAGCCCTCTCCTCTTCGGGCGTAATCATTATAGATAATATGCAGAATGCGATTCCGACTAAAACTTGCAGCAACACTGCAACCCTAAACTGGGAATTGATGGCTACTTTATTAATTTCATTTCTCGTTTTTCCACCCTCAACTAGATAAACGCCGTCGTTCAGACCAAAGTGGAAAAACCCTGAATATCCAGCATAGAAAATAAACAGTTGCCAATATCCATAGCTTGTTACCCCAAGAACTTTGGGGACGAGTAGGGACATAACAAAACTTACAACAAGAGAAATACCCTGTGCGGAAAAGGCAACGAGTGCATTCGTCACAAGCTTCTTATAGTTCATCCGTTAATAAAACCCCCAAAGAAACCAGCTAGTAATGAGAGGTCTCATTACTAGCTGCCTACATATCGCCTTTCAGGCCAGAACTTTCCTCGGTACGAGCAAATCTCATTAGAAAGAGCACCGAAACTGCCATGAAGATGACAGTTAAGAGAGATGTTGGATTCATGTATTGATGGAAAAGAAAGTCTGCAATCGGAAGATATGCCACCGAAATGCCGACCCAAGAATAAATCAACAGCAGAATGATCCGCCAACGAACGGAAATCTTCACGCCAGAGTTACGTAAAACATTGTACATAGAACCAAATAACAAGCCCTGAAAGGCCAAAACAATGCACATCCCAATTGGACCGAAATCATGAAGGTAATAACGGAAAGCTGTGTAAAGGTTGCCAATGTTGACATTATTGACAAACCTGTACTCAAGCTGGAATGTGTAAGTCCAATCGGAAATTCCGAATGTCTTGCCTAAAAATAGCCAGAGACCTTGAAACGTTTCAGAGCCGAACAGATCGGCTGGGGCAGTGGATAACTCCGGCTTGGCAATAAATTGGTCTAGTCCGATTATCGACCCACCCAAATAAGTCATGAGAGAATCAAAGGGAGTCTTGACGGTCACCCTACCCACGGCGTCTGCGCCGAAAACAAAAATAGCGAGACCGAAAACCACAGCCGCAAGAATGAGCATCACCGCACCGAAATTAATGCGTACCGCATTGACACTCACGCAATTTCGAAGAATCCAGAACATGATGACGCCGGCAAACAGCATAACGATAATCTGACCGCGAGAAGACTGCCCCAGCGAGGCTAAGCAATATATAACGGGTGGAACTAAATACGCCCATCGTTTCTCCTCGGAAACAAGAAGCTCGTTCACGAATGCGAACACGTACACATAGCCAACAGCCATAAATAGGCGGAAGCCATAGTTGATCGGCGTTGATATTCCAGAGCTGAAATTATCATCAAAAGAAGTATGCCATCTGTACGCTTGCATGGTCTCCGACCAAGAACCCCTCATTCCGACGCTGTCAACGATGGCATGGATATAGAGGTAAGAAATAACGGCGCCGAAAAGACAAATGATAGCTGTTACATTATTTGGGACATCAATATGCAGGGACCATTTCTGCGACTGAGTATTTAAATTAACAGTTTTTCTTTGTCGATGGTCGCATGCCAATGTTGCCGGGCCTACGAAGCTTATAAGGCCAACGCAAACTGTAAGCACGGTCACAAGGTTAATCCCGGTGTTCCATGCCCAACAATCATAAATCGACGCACCAGTGCATAACAAAAAAGCGAAGCACGCAAGGGAAGAAGGGCATAATAAGTCGCCATCATTAAAATAATAGACGAAGAAAGTGACAATAGCGACAAGTAAGAACAGAATAATAGACTCAGCCATATTACCTACAGCCTGTTCAAAACGGCTTTTATTGCAAAGGCGCGAGCCATACTTCGCGTTGGGAAGGGGCAATGGAGAAGCTTCATCCCGATTTTTATGCGCAAATACAACGACGTTGGCATCTTCGCATACGTCCTAACAAGATTGGCTTCGTCTCGTCCCATGACATTCTCGTATCCATCTAGTAGATAAGCCGCAACCCGAGTTTGGCAATGTGTGCTCTTCTTGATGATGCGCTTCCAACGTGTCGCGACAGACTTAAATGACTCCGTTGACTCTAAATTACGCTGGCCAACTTGATTGTCTCCAGAAATTCGTCTTTTGATATAAGCATCGCCCAAATCCGCTACAACAGCACCAGAAACCATGGCAATCAAATGAATCCAGCTATCATGGATTCTTGGATATGTACGAGGCTCATAAGTGATAATCTGCTCCCTAAGTTGGGAGTTAAACACCATAGTGCAGCCGGACGCCCAATTAACAGTTAAAGCAGCAATTAACCATTGGCTGCATCCAATCCAGGAAGAGTACTCCCTTGAGCCACCGCTAAGGTCACAATTGACATTCTCAATATCCGAATAGTAAAGCGCAGGCTCGTCATGAACCTGCGCTTCAATCTGACGAATAGCATGTATCAGCTTTTCCGGGAGCCAGACGTCATCTTGATCTGAAAAGGCATAATAATTGAAGCCAAGCGCTTTATCGTCGTAGACCATATCCATGAAGTTTTTAGCCAAGCCTTTATTTACCTTGTTAACTTCAAACAGAACATTGTCGTACTTCGAAGCATACGATTCACATATAGAAGGAGTTGAGTCATTTGATCCGTCATCGCAGATACGAAGGGTCACATGAACGTCCTTCTGCGCGAGGATACTGTCTATCTGCTCATCGATAAACTTCTCACCGTTGTAGCTGGCCATCATGACTAGCACGGTGGGCTTGTCGTCTTTAAACGCATCATTCATGCTCTGCCCACCCCGCGAACATGGCAGAGTACATTTCGTGAAGAGTATGGCTTGGTTGCCAGCCAAGATTCATGAGCTTGGAACAATCAAGATCAAGGACCGCGCCAGGCCTGAACGTCTTTGCCCTCTCGGCATCTTGCCCGAACACAACAGTGCTCTTGCCCAATCCAAAATCTTCAACTACCATCTGCGCCATCTCTAGAATGCTACAGAACGTAGCAGGATTTGCAGCGTTGTAGGCCTCTCCGCTATTCCCATGGACGAGCAGGAATAAGATGGCGGTAACAGCATCGTCAACTGAAAGATAGGAGTTCCGCTTCGATCCATCAGAGAGCAAAACGATATCCTGGCCTGAAACGACACTCCGGCCGAACTCAGCGAACACCCGGCCGTCATCTCGAGGAACACCGACGCCAAAAGTCTGTGCAAGGCGCACTACACTAATCGGAACTCCCAGCTCAGAAGAAGCTGAAGCGAACAAGCATTCCGAAAGGCGCTTGGCCTCAGGATAGCTCGACCGGGGATTCATCGTGTCCAAAGCCCCATTCATCCGCTCGTCAACGCGGCCCTCAACCGATCCGTATACCTCCATAGTCGAAAGACAGACACATTGGCGGAAGGAAGAGGTCGAAAGCAGGTTTATGACTGCATGGGCGGAATCCACTATGTCGGAGATAACCTCAATCGGACTGTGGAGGAAAGCCGTACTCGAAGTCGGACAAGCCGCGTGAATGAAATAATCGCCCTTGACTGCATCAGAAAATGAATCACCAATTTTCCAAGGGACATAATAAATCGAGTCTGAACGACCAAACATCATCTCCGCTTTAATCACGTTTCTTACGGGAAGAATCAGTTTGATTGATCCGTGGAAATTGTTTGTCCGTTCAATAAGGGTCCTAACGACTTGTGAGCCAATCAGCCCCGTCGCTCCTGTAATGACTACAGTCGACCCATCTATCTTACCCCAGGGCATCGCCTGATTTGCCGCGATATCATGCGCCGTGCGCTGCGCCTCGCTCATCGCCATATCTGCTCATACTCCTTTAAGTCTACGAAACCCTTGAACGTGAGAAAGTCTCGCGGCGTCGTTATTTTTATATTCTCTTCAGGACCATCGACAACAAAAATTTCATGACCGTATTCGCTCATCATTGAAATGGAATCGATGAAGTCGCGTCGCCCTTCTTCGAGTGCTCTCAAATGTGCGCCGTACAGCTCATTAAATATGAATCCTTGTGGCGCCCTCGCTAATCGGCACTTTGCCCTGTCAGTGACGCCGACAACTTTTCCACCATCGACGGTCACGATCGTTTCAGTGGCGGGAGCAACAGTAGCCGTAGGACCGCAATTTCTTGCAGACTCAGCACAAGCAATAATAGTTTCGCAATCGATAAGGGGTCTCACGCCATCGTGAATGAGAATGACAGTATCTTCATCGGCAAGTTTATTTCTCTTTATATAGGAAAGGCCGTTAAAGATAGACTCCTGTCCGGTTTCACCTCCGGGAATCGAGGCGAGCACTTTGTGGTAGCCCCTTTGCGCTAAAAGATCCCTGAGGTAGTCGAGCCAGCCCTCGACGCAGACAATGACTATCCCGTCAACGCAGGGTGCTTCCTCGAACTTGTCAATCACATGACAGATTATCGCTTCACCGCCGAGTTCGAGGAATTGCTTCGGCTTGTCAGCACCACTCATTCTCGATCCAACACCGCCTGCAAAAATAACAGCATACGTTTTACTCATCGTCATCATCACCAAAATCAAGCTCAATGAGACAATGAACCTCGCGTTTGTCCTCAGGAGGCACTTCTTTCCAATCCCCGTACAATTTGGTCAGATATCTGTCGTAATCGCGAGGGACGGGCCAAGAATGATCGCCGAAAGGAAGATATTCGGGCGGGAAATACGAATCTCGACGGATCAGCTCTCCAAAGTAGTACTTACCGCCTGAAGGTATCGTCAGGAATCTAGAAGCCTCGTTTTTACAGAGACCGTTTGCCTTATATGAAAGAAGCGACCAAGAATGCGCGCTTGAAAACGAGAAGATTCTTCCAACAAAAAAGCGTTTACGGTATCCAGCCATTGCTTCGGCATTTTTACCAAACACGCTCTCAATGTAGGCTCTCTGTTCATAGAGTCGCACACAGGAAGCGATATATCGCAAACCTTGGCATAAAACGCCATGACAAAGTCTTATAGCGCCATTATCAGGTGCGTTTTCAAGTAAAAAAATATCAACAAATATACCGTTCGGCTCGTTTGGAGCATGTGCGATTTCGCGAAGTTTCGTACCGCGTTTATATATTCGAATTGCGTTAATCACCGCATCACTAAATGAATCGGGGGCATAAATAAAGTATTTTTCCTCGAATCGTTCCTGAAAAACTGGAGCGAAAACTTCCCATTCTTTGCGCGTTATATTTAAATCAATGTCATCGTCCCAGGGAACGAAACCACGGTGCCTCGCAGCCCCTAGAACTGAACCACCGCCCAATGTGATTGAAAGACCCAATTCATCCGCAAGGGAGATAACGTCGTCGGCAATATCGGTCATTTCTTTATGCAGCCGCTGCAGCTCTTCACCAGTAATCTCGTGTAAAGGGATAGAAGATTGCCCTGCACGTTTTATATAATCATTTAATCTCATTACGCAAAACCAATCGTATAGGTATTTCTAACCAGCCTTTGGCACAAGTACTTTCGCAGGCACGCCGATGGCCGTGGAGTCTTCAGGGACATCGCAGAGGACAACGGCTCCCGCGCCAATCTTTGCCCCTTTATGGACGGTAATGTTGCCGAGCAGCACTGCGTTGGCGCCAATCATGACATCGTCCTCAATGATGGGAGCCCCCCCCTCGAGAGCTCCGACGGTGACGTGCTGATAGAGCATGCAGTTCTTTCCAATCACGGCTTTCTCGGAGATGACACATCCCACACCGTTGTGCTGGAACAAGCAGCCTTCACCTATCTCGGCATGGCTTCCGATATGGCATGCAAAGAGAAGCTGCGACAGATGCCTGAAAACTCCAGCCAACGGACGAACAAACTTTGGCCCTTTGGTGCAGGCGTGAGCAGCTTTGTATAGTTTGAAGCATTCATTCATGCTGCTATCCTCTCAGCACGTCCGCAATTCGCTCGCTAGCATGTCCATCTCCGTAAGGGTTGGAGGCGTGACTCATGGCCTCATACTCGGCCTGATCGCTGAGCAAACGGCTGAACTCGCGGTAGATGACGTCCTCCTCGGTGCCGACGAGCTTCAGCGTGCCGGCTGCCACGCCCTCGGGGCGCTCCGTGGTGTCGCGCATGACGAGCACCGGCTTGCCCAGACTCGGGGCCTCCTCCTGGATACCGCCGGAATCGGTGAGGATGAGGTGGCTCGCGGCCATGAAGTTGTGGAAATCGAGCACCTCGAGCGGGTCGATGATGTGCAGGCGGTCGAAGCCGTCGAGCTCCTCGTGGGCGGCCTTGCGGACGAGCGGGTTCATGTGGATGGGGTAGATTGCCTTTGTGTCCGGATGCTCCTCCATCACGCGGCGGATGGCGCGGAACATGCGGTGCATGGGCTCACCCAAGTTCTCGCGGCGATGCGCCGTGATGAGGATGAGGCGGGAGCCCTCAGCCCAATCGAGCTCGGGGTGGGAGTAGCCCTCGCGCACGGTAGTGCGCAGTGCGTCGATGCCGGTGTTGCCGGTGACCCAGATCCCGGACTCGAGCTTGCCCTCGCCGAGCAGGTTCTGCTTGCTCGCCTCCGTGGGCGCGAAGTAGTACTCACTCACGATGTCGACCGCCTGGCGGTTGAACTCCTCCGGCCAGGGGCTGTAGATGTCGTGCGTGCGCAGGCCGGCCTCCACATGCCCCACGGGGATCTGCAGGTAGAAACACGCGAGCGCCGCGGCGAAGCTGGTCGTGGTGTCGCCGTGGACCAGGACCACGTCGGGCGTCTCGTCCTCGAGGACGGCCTTGAGCTTGAGCAGCACGTCGCACGTCACGTCGAACAGCGTCTGGCCCGGCTTCATGATCGCCAGGTCGTGGTCGGGCTTCACGTCGAAGACGCGCAGAACCTGGTCGAGCATCTCGCGGTGCTGCCCGGTCACGGTCACGACGGTCTCGAACTCATCCGCACGCGCCTTCAGCTCGTTGGCGAGCGGGCACATCTTGATTGCCTCCGGGCGGGTGCCGAAGACGAGCATTACTTTCTTCTTAGACATTGGCCTTGCTCCTCTTTGACTCCTTGCGGAGAAGCATGTAGAAACGGGTGTTACCGACTAGATAGCGCTTCACCAGGCGCTTGGGCTCCTGCATCATGCGGAAGAGCCACTCCAGGTTCGCGCGCTGCATCCACATCGGGGCACGCGGGATGTTGCCGGAGACGACGTCGAACGAGCCTCCCACGCCCACGAAAGCGCCCTTGGCGCCCAGCTCGCGGAAACGCTCGATAAGGCGCTCCTTCTTGGGCGAGGTGATGCCCACGAACACGATGTCGGGCTCGGCCTGGTCGACCTCTGCGACCACGGCGTCGAACTCGTCGTCGCCGAAGTAGCCGTCACGGTAGCCGGCGAGGACAATGTTGGGATACCTCTCGGACAGTACCCCTGCGGTCTTTGCGACCACCTCGGCCTTGGCGCCCAGCAGGTAGACCCTGTGTCCCTCGCGCTCAGCCAGCCCGCACAGCTCCCACATGAGGTCGATTCCGGCCACGCGCCCGGGCAGGTCCACGCCCAGCTTCTTAGCGGCCATGACCATGGACGCTCCATCGGCGTTCACGATCTCGCAGCGGCGCACGCACGCGTCCATCTCGGGATCGTCGCGCATCTGCAGCAGCTTGTCGGCGTTCACGCCGATCAGGTGGGCGAAGCGCCCCTCCTTGATGAGGGCGTCGGTCGCCTCGACGGTCTGCTCCATCGTCCAGGGGTCGACGGGCGTACCGAGCACTTCGACGCGCTTTGGCAGACCAGCGTTAAAACTAGCGTCCTCGTATTTCTCTTGGGTATCTTTAGAAAGCACCATTTCCGCTGACAACCTCAATCACTGTGAGTAGGATTATTTTTAAATCGAACAAAGCGCCCCGCTTGGCGATATATTCCAAGTCGCGACGGACCATACCGTCGAATCCCGTCGAATTGCGTTCGGTGACCTGCCACCAGCCGGTGATCCCCGGCTTGACGGCCAGACGCTGCAGGTCGTACTCGGTGTACTCCGCCACCTCATTCGGCAGCGGCGGCCTGGGGCCAACCACGGACATCTGACCCAGAAACACATTCAGGAACTGCGGGAACTCATCGATGGAGTGCTTGCGAATGAACTTCCCGATCTTGGTGACGCGCGGATCGTTCTTCATCTTGAACATGGCACCTGCGATCTCATTCTGTTCCTTGAGCTCGGCGAGGCGTTGGTCGGCATCTCTGTACATGCTGCGGAACTTCCACATGCGAAAGGTGGTTAAACTACCGTCGGAACGGGTGCGGCCCACGCGGATCTGACTGTAGAACGGGTTACCCTCGCTCTCAAGGCGGATGGCCGCGGCGAGCACCAAGCTCGGTACGGCGATGACCGCCAACACGCAGCCGCTGAACACGATGTCGAAGGCGCGCTTCACGGCACGGTAGGCCAGGCGCGAACGATCCCAGTCCATGATGGATTGCATGGCCTTGTAGCGACCGGCGCCCTCACGCCGGTCCATGGCCTGAGCGATGAGCGCCGCCCCCGCGGGCGCATCCATTGCATATTGAGGTTTATCCGACACGTTCTCTTCCAACACTTCGTCCCCGGGTCGGGGATCCTCTCTGTTCTGTGTGGCGATCGCCAGCAGCTAGGCGGTCGCCTTATCGAGGTTGCGCATGACGCGCTGCTCGCTTGAAAGCACGGCGAGACCAACGCGCGTAGTTACGCGTCGGCCGCACAGGTCGAGCTCTAAATAAGCAGTGCTCTTGCGTCTGTTAATGGTTTTGATGAGGCCTTCGTGGCCCAGCAGAGGACCTGCCGTCACTACAACCTGGTCGCCGTCTTTTAGGGCTTCGCTCATGGGCACAACGCGGTCTCCCCTATGCGTAAAGCCGCCAATAAGCTGGACCTCTTCTTTTGCCAGCGGCACAAACTGACCGTCCTGGGAAAGCACCCGGGCAAAGTCGTCCATGCGTAGCAGATACTGTTGCACGGTGCGGGGATCTGCCGTATCGCAGATAAGATAACCGGGAAAGAGCGGCTTGATCGTATCGACCCATTCGCCGTGTACCTTGATCTCGGTTTGAAATTGGGGGTAAAAGAGCTCCTGCATGACGCCAGCCGGCACCAAACGCTCGATGCGCTCGCGCATTACATCTTCACGACCGTTAATGACCTGAATCACATACCACACGAGCACCACCCCCTTGCTGTCTTACGTGTGGCTCACGGGGTTTGGCTACGGCTTCGCCAGGGCGCTTGTGCGCGAAGGCGCTCCATATTCAAACCCTGAGCCCAGTCAGACAAGCGCGTGGCTCTGCCCCACCGTGAACGGTATGTATAAGTGCAGCTGCTAGAGTCGCGGACATGTATCGCATAATGACCGCGACTCCAGCTGGCTGCGTGCGAACCAATCAAGCGGGAACAAAACTGGACCGCACGCAAACAGCTGAAAAATGCTGAGGTTTGCCGTAGCAACTTGATGCACTATACGTTGCGAACTTTTAAATGCACGCAAAACCAAATGCAAAATCGCACATGGCAATCGATATTGGAGCTCGTGGTGTTTCTGGCACCGCCGTTACGGCCGGATGCTGATCGACCCTGCACTTTATGACTTGCTGGAGCCTTGAGCACAGTTGAACTCATGTAACGTTAGGTATCCTAGCACAAGCTGATAGCGAAACTGATTTGGGCTGCGTTTGACAACATATCGTTCATTTGGCGTGCTTAAAGGGGTTGTTTTAGGATGTTGTTCACATTGATGCAGGTTAATGAGGTATTGGCGGTGATCAGGGGCGTTCCTGAAGCCTAAATGAAGCAGCGAGCTGCGCTGATAATCGCGTTTGTCTAACAAACTATGTACAGACATGGGAAATAAATTGTGCAACTTTTTGTTGACGTAGATGAGGTTTGCGGCGCGTGGTGTTTTGGCATGAAAAAAGGCCTTCGGAATTCCGAAGGCCTTTACATTCACAATGGTGGAGACGAGGGGGATCGAACCCCTGACCTCTTGACTGCCAGTCAAGCGCTCTCCCAGCTGAGCTACGCCCCCGTGACGAGGTAGTACTATAGGGGAAGACTTTCTTTGATGCAAGGACTTTTTTTCGGGTTGTTGGGGTGACTTACGGGATTTTTGGGACAGGTCCTAAAAATTCACCCTGGCCATCGGCCAGCGCGCAATTTT
The DNA here is from genome assembly GCA_937922225.1 of uncultured Collinsella sp. Taxonomy (GTDB): domain Bacteria; phylum Actinomycetota; class Coriobacteriia; order Coriobacteriales; family Coriobacteriaceae; genus Collinsella. The sequence continues at coordinate 206,230 of CAKZUZ010000016.1, read as the reverse complement.
ATGGCCAGTCCCAAAAATCCCTACCGCAGCAGGAATCCGATCGCGGCTCCTTGGTGGACGGTTATGGTGGCTGTGGTTCTTACTATGTTGCTGATGCCCGTGTCGGCCAACAAGCCCAGTGGGCTGTGATCTAGTTCCCACTCCAAGCCATGTTCGCTTATCACCGTCCCGGGGGCAAGGGCGATGATGGAGAACGTCTTGCCCTCGTGGTCTTCGATGATCCACGATTCGCCTGCGCGAAGGATGCGGGCGACCACCTTGTTCTCGACAATCCAGACTGGGGCGTCATCGTAGCCTGCGAGCAGGCCCAGTACGGAAAGCGCCATATCAGGACGGCCGCCGGTGGCGCAGGTCGCAACTACTTCGGCACCCGGCCAGCGACGACGGACGGAATCGAGCGCCAGCGCCAGGTCGGTATAGTCTTTGTAGGGGTCGTGACGCTCAACTTCAAAGTCGGTGGCGGCATCGACCAACGCACGACCCGCGTCACTTACCGTGTCGGCATCCCCCACATACACGTCGCAGCTTAGTCCCGCACCCAGAAGGGCATCCAGGCCGCGGTCCACGGCGACAACGTGGTCGCACTCCCCCGCCAGCTGGCGCAGCAGATCCGCGCTCGCCACCACGGGCGAGCCGCAGACCACTAATACCTTGCAAGCCACGGTCCTCGCCTATCCCTCAAACGAAAGCACGCGGGCCAGATCCAGCTCCTCGTAGCTGTCGATAAAGATATCGCAGTTGGCGCGCACATCGTCGCGCTCCATACGGCCATGCGGGTCATAGATACCCACGCGCTTAAAGCCGGCGGAGCCAGAGCTCTTTAGGCCAAAGACGGCGTCCTCAAACACCCATGAGCGCTCAAACTTGTGCCCATGGCGCCCCTCCAGACGGCGAAGCGCCAGCTCGTATACGTCGGGGAACTGTTTGGAACGTCCCGCCTCGCCCGTGGTGGTCACAAACTCCATGTAGGCATCGAGCCCGGCGCCCGCAAGCGCGGACTGCACCAGCTCGGCCGGCGTGGACGTAGCCACGCACATGGCAATGCCCGCCGCCTTCGCCTGCTCCAAAAATGCCAGGAGCCCCTCGCGCGGCGGCACCTTGGAGTAGCCATCGATCAGGATGTCGCTCAGCTCGCGATACAGCTCCTCGCCATTCTCGCCAATGCCCCACGTGTCGTGGTATGCCTGACACTCATCCTCGAGCGACAAATGCTCAAACTGGGCAAAATCGTCGACCGTCACGTCAACTCCGTGGCGGTGCAATAACTCGGGCTGGGCATAGGCCCAAACGGGGGTGCTATTAACCAGTGTGCCGTCGCAATCGAAAATAAAAGCAACGTTGGGGGCGGCGGTCTGGGACATAAACAAACCTTTCGATGTCAAATGGTAAACATCCTGCTAAAAACGTTTTACCAAACGTCAGACTAACAATCTTGAAACCCTAATTGGTAAAACTGTCAAGAGTTTTACCACGGCGATTCTGCCAGTGGTCTAAACATGGCGCTTACCGATTAAACGCCGCCCTAAAACCACTTTCCTTCATAAAAGTAACGTACAGGTGTTATCGTAGTTTCTGCCGAAAGTTCCACCGAGCACGCGAGGTGGAACGAATCATAGAACTATCGCCGTCCCTTCGATTCGTGCAGCCTTGGACCTTTCGCATCTAGTCACCAAGGCAACACGCTGCCGCGTCATGATGGGATCAAACGTGAGCGATACAAAGCTAAAGCCAACGGCTAAAAAGCCCGCAACCCGTAAAGCCGCCCCGCACGCACCGGAGCTCACCAAGGACGATGTCTATCTATTTGGCATCGGCACGTGGGAACGCAGCTGGGAAAAGATGGGCGCGCACCCCGACACGCAGAACCGTACGCGCGGCTGGCGTTTTTGCGTTTGGGCGCCCGACGTAAAGAGCGTCCATGTCATTGGCGAATTTAACGACTGGGATGAGGAAGCCAACCCGCTGGTGCCCGTGCATACGAGCGCTATCTGGGAAGGCTTTATTCCTGGCGCCGAGCAGGGCCAACTCTATAAATATCTCATCGAGACAAACGAGGGAGAAAAGCTCTATAAGGCCGATCCGTATGCCTTTAAGGCCGAGTGCCCTCCGGGTACCGCCAGCGTGCTGTGGACCCTGGATGGCTACAAGTGGAACGACGCCGCGTGGCTCAAGCGCCGCGCCGGCCATAACCACATGTCACAGCCACTCAACATCTACGAGGTGCATATTGGCTCATGGAAGCGCCACGGCGACGCGCCGCAGGGCGAGCCGGACGAGTTCGGTAACTACCCCGGCCCCATGGATCCCTTCCCCGCGCAGCGCGGCGAGTTTTACACCTACGACGACCTGTCGGTGGAGCTCGTGGACTACGTGCGCGACATGGGCTACACACATATCGAGGTCATGCCGCTTATGGAGCATCCATTCGATGGCTCCTGGGGCTACCAGACGACCGGCTACTATGCCGCCACGTCGCGCTACGGCAACCCACAGCAGCTCATGCACTTTATCGATGCGTGCCACGAGGCAGGCATCGGCGTGATCATGGACTGGGTGCCCGGCGGTTTTTGCGCCGACTCCCACGGCCTTGCCACCTTTAACGGTCACATGCAGTTTGAGCATGAGATTCACCCCAACTGGGGCACGCACAAGTTCGACTTCGCCCGCGGCGAGGTCCGCTCCTTCCTGGTCTCCAACGTGCTGTACTGGCTCGAGAACTTCCACGTTGACGGCATTCGCATGGACGGCGTGTCCAGCATGCTGTACCTCAACTTTGGCATCGACGATCCGGGGCAAAAGAAGTTCAACAAGTACGGTACCGAGGAGGACCTGGACGCCAGCGCGTTTATCCGCCAGGTCAACTGCGCCGTGGAGGCGCACTACCCCGACGTGATGATGATGGCCGAGGAGTCCACCGCGTGGCCGCTCGTGACCTACCCGCCGCAGGACGGCGGCCTGGGGTTCCACTACAAGTGGGACATGGGCTGGATGAACGACACCCTGCACTACATGCAGACCGATTTTCCGTGGCGCCCCGGCAACCACGGCCTGCTCACGTTCTCCATCATGTACGCCTTTACCGAGAACTTCATCTGCCCGCTGAGCCACGACGAGGTCGTGCACGGCAAGTGCTCGCTCATCGGCCGCATGCCGGGCGACTGGTGGCGCCAGTTTGCCGGCCTGCGCACGCTGGCCTTCTACCAGATGACGCATCCCGGTGCCAAGCTCAACTTTATGGGCAACGAGATCGGCCAGTTTATCGAGTGGCGCTACTACGAGTCCATCCAGTGGTTCCTGACCGAGGAGTACGAGACCCACCGTCATCATCAGGCGTTCATTAAGGCGCTCAATCACCTGTACACCGCCGAGCCCGCCTTGTACGAGCGCGGCTACACCGACGACGGCTTTACCTGGATCGATGCGGACAACTCCAAGCAGTCCATCGTGAGCTTTGTGCGTCAGGGCGAGGACGTCGATGACGACCTGGTGATCTTGATCAACTTTGATCCGGCAAGCTACGAGAGCTTCCGCGTGGGCGTGCTACGCGAGGGTGACTGGGAGGTCATCTTTGACTCCGACCGTCCCGAGTTTGGCGGCAGCGGATACGCCGGTGAGGAGCCCTACACCTGCTCGAGCGAGCCCTATCCCTGGAACGGGCAGATGGACTCTATTGAGATTAAGGTTCCCGGCCTGGCAGGCGTGGTGCTTAAGCGCCGTGGCCCCAGCAGCTATAAGCCGCCCGTGGTCGAGGAGCCCAAGGCTGCGCCCAAAAAGCGCACGTCCTCGGTAAAGCCTAAGCCCGCGGCCGCCAAGAAGGCTCCGGCTAAAGCGAAGGCTGCCAAGTCCGCCGCTAAGACCGCTTCCAAGACCGCGGCCAAGAAGCCGGCTGCCAAAAAGGCCGCTACCAAGGCCAAGTCTGCTTCTGTTAAGCCGTCTGCCAAGGAAGCGTAACAAAGCCGTTACAGCTGTAATTACCCGCCCCGACGGGGCGTAGGATACAAGTCATAACCGTTCCGGGAGAAACATCCCCGGGGGAAAGGAACGTATGAATAAGATCTTCGACAACAAGCAGGAGTTTACCGAGCTCTATCGCGATGCCGTCATGAGCATCAGCGGCAAGAGCGTCGAGGCCGCCGGCGACCTCGACCGCTTTAACGCCCTGGCCAAGCTCGTGGCCGAGAAGGCGCGCACCGTTGCCACCAAGAGCGACGCCCGCGTCACCGCCGAGGGCAAGAAGCGCGTGTACTACTTCTCGATCGAGTTTTTGATCGGTCGCCTGCTCGACAACTACCTGCTCAACTTTGGCGTGCGCGACATGGTCGCCGAGGCGCTCGACGACATGGGCTTCGACCTGTCCGTCATCGAGAACCAGGAGCCCGATCCGGCTCTGGGCAACGGCGGCCTGGGCCGTCTGGCCGCATGCTTCCTGGATTCCATGGCAGCCGAGGGCATTGCCGGCTACGGCAACGGCATGCGCTACCGCTACGGCCTGTTTAAGCAGGAGATCGTCAACGGCAGCCAGGTCGAGGCCACCGACGAGTGGCTCACCCACGGCTATCCTTGGGAGGTCCGCCGTCAGGACAAGGCCGTGACCATTAAGTTTGGTGGCCATGTTGAGGGCTTTGAGGAGAACGGCCGCACGTTCTACCGCACGGTAGATACGCAGGACATCCTGGCCGTTCCTTATGACATCCCCGTGGTGGGCTATGCCGGCGAGACCGTCAACAAGCTGCGCGTCTGGGCCGCCGAACCGGTCGAGGAGCACTTCGATCTGGAGGCCTTCAACCGCGGCGACTACGCCCTGGCCGATGCCGAGCGTGCCGAAGCCGAGGCCATCAGCGCCATCCTCTACCCCAACGACGCCGGCGAGCACGGTCGCCTGCTGCGCCTAAAGCAGGAGTACCTGTTTGTCTCGGCCGGCATCTACAGCCTGCTCGACACCTTTGAGAAGGAGCGCGGCGAGAACTGGGAGCTGCTGCCGCAGTTTGTGGCCATCCACACCAACGATACGCACCCCGCCATGTGCGGCCCCGAGCTCATGCGTATCCTCATCGACGAGAAGAAGCTCGAGTGGGATGACGCCTGGAACATCGTGACGCAGGTCGTGAGCTACACCAACCACACCATCCTGCCCGAGGCCCTGGAGAAGTGGCCCATCGGCACGTTCTCCAAGCTCCTCCCCCGCGTGTACCAGATCATCGACGAGATTAGCCGTCGTTGGCACGAGTCGTTCGACACCACGCAGGAGGGCTGGCAGGAACGTCTGCGCCAGACCGCCATCCTGTGGGACGGCGAGATTCGCATGGCCAACCTGTCCGTGATCTGCAGCCACAGCGTCAACGGCGTGGCCAAGATCCACTCCGACATCATCAAGAACATCGTGCTCAAGGACTTCTATGCCCTGACGCCCGAGAAGTTCAACAACAAGACTAACGGCATCTCGCACCGTCGCTTCTTTGCCGAGGCCAACCCCACCTATGCCAAACTCGTGACCGAGGCCATTGGCGATGGTTGGCTCAAGGACGCCTTTGAGCTGGAGAAGCTCAAGGAGTTTAAGGACGACACCGAGTTCCTGAAGGCCGTGGGTGCCTCCAAGCGCGCCAACAAGGAGCGCCTGGCCGCCTACGTTAAGGCCGAGACCGGTCTGGTCATTGACCCCAACACCGTCTTCGATGTTCAGGTGAAGCGCTTCCACGCCTACAAGCGCCAGCTCATGAACATCATGAAGGTGATGGATATCTACAACCGTCGCATCGCCGATCCCAACTTCCACGTGACGCCGACGACCTTCATCTTTAGCGGCAAGGCTGCCTCGAGCTACACCTTCGCCAAGGAGACCATCCGCCTCATTAACTCCGTGGCCGAAGTCATCAACAACGACGCCCGCGTCAACGAGGTCATGAAGGTCTGCTTTATCCCCAACTTCCGCGTGAGCAACGCCCAGCTCATCTACCCCGCCGCCGAGATCTCGGAGCAGATCTCCACGGCCGGCAAGGAGGCCTCGGGCACGTCCAACATGAAGCTCATGATGAACGGCGCCATTACGCTGGGCACCCTCGACGGCGCCAACATCGAGATCGCCGATCTGGCCGGCCGCGAGAACGAGGCCATCTTTGGCCTGACCGCCCCCGAGGTCGAGCAGCTCTGGGCATCGAACAGCTACTTTGCGTGGGATACCCTCAACGGCGACCGCGAGCGTCTGGGCCGCGTGATGGACGAGCTCAAGGACAACACGTTTGCGGGTCTTTCGGGCAACTTCGAGAGCATCTATAACGAGCTCATGAACAACAACGACCCCGACCTGGTCATGGCCGACTTCCGTAGCTACGTGGATGCATGGGAAAAGCTCACGAACAGCTATGGTGACCAGGAGACCTGGAACCGCAAGGCCCTGCTCAACACCGCCTCCTCCGGCTGGTTCTCGAGCGACCGCACCATTCGCGAGTACCGCGACGAGATCTGGCACGCGTAAAGGCGCGCGAGCCCCCTTTGCCACACGGCATTACTCGACGGGCGCGACCGAGCGCCGTGCCCGTCGCTAATGGGTTTAGGAACATCGATGACAGAAGGAGAAATCGATGAGTAAGAAAGAATGCATCGCGATGCTCCTCGCAGGAGGACAGGGCAGCCGATTGGGGGCACTCACCCAAAAGATCGCTAAGCCGGCGGTTAGCTTTGGTGGCAAGTTCCGCATTATCGACTTTTCGCTCTCCAACTGCTCCAACTCGGGTATCGACACGGTGGGCGTTCTGACGCAGTACCGTCCCTACCTGCTGCATGCCTACGTGGGCTCCGGCGAGGCGTGGGATCTGGACAGCCGTGACGGCGGCGTGTCGATCCTGCCGCCGTACGAGACGCAGACCGGTGGCGCCTGGTATGCGGGCACGGCCGACGCCATTACGCAGAACCTCGACTACATCAAGGCCAACGACCCCAAGTACGTCCTGATTCTTTCGGGCGATCACCTGTATCGCATGGACTACCGCAAGATGCTCAAGACGCACATTGAGAACAACGCCGACCTCACGGTGAGCGTTATGCCCGTGCCGTGGGAGGAGGCCAGCCGCTTTGGCATCCTGACCACCGACCCCGAGGACGGCCGCATCACCAAGTTCACCGAGAAGCCCGAGAAACCCGATTCGAACCTCGCGTCCATGGGCATCTACATCTTCTCGGCCGACGTGCTGATCGAGGCGCTCGAGGAGGACGCCCTGGACCAGCGCTCGAGCCACGACTTTGGCAAGGACATCATCCCCAAGCTGCTCGGCGAGAACAAGCGCCTGTACAGCTACGAGTTCCACGGCTTTTGGAAGGACGTCGGCACCATCGCCAGCTTCCACGAGACCTCGATGGACCTGCTGGGCAACAACCCCGAGTTCGATCTGTTTGACAAGAACTTCCCCATCATGTCCAACATCACCACGCGTCCGCCGCACTACATTGGACCGGACGGCCGCCTGGACGACTGCCTGGTCTCCAACGGCTGCAAGATCTACGGCACCGCTCGCCACTCGATCCTTTCGACCGATGTCATCATCGAGGAGCGCGCCGTGGTCGAGGACTCCGTGCTGCTGCCGGGTGCGCACGTTAAGAGCGGCGCGCACATCTGCCGCGCTATTTTGGGCGAGAACTCCACGGTCGAAGAGGGCGTGAAGCTCGGCTCTGTCGATACCACCAAGGATACGGCCGTCGTTGGAAATGACGTCGTTATCGGGAAGGGGGAATGATCCGATGATCAATCGCAAGGCCATCGGCTATATCACCGCTAACTACTCTTCGACCTACGGCAGCGTCCTGCTCAAGGACCGCCCCATCGCGTCCGTTCCGTTTTTGGGCCGCTACCGCCTGATCGACTTTCCGCTGTCCAACATGATGAATGCCGGCATTAAGACCGTCGGTGTCGTCATGCCGGGTAACTACCGCTCGCTGATCGACCACGTGGGCTCGGGCAAGGACTGGGGCCTGGACCGCAAGAAGGGCGGCCTGTTCATGGTGCCCGGCAACGCGTATGGCACCACCAAGGGCGGCATGCGCTTCCTGCTGCGCGACATCATCTCCAACAAGACGCTGTTCCAGCGCTCGGAGAAGCCCTATGTCGTGATGATGGGCACCAACATCATCTTTAACATGGACCTCAACACCATCATCGAGGCGCACGAGAAATCTGGCGCCCAGATGACCGTGGTGTACTGCAAGGCCACGCGCAACGTCGATGACGAGACCAAGCTCGAGATTAACGAGAACGGCCGCCTGACGGGCGTGAGCGCCGGCGTCGTGTACGGCGACAACGCCTCCATGGACTGCTGCATCGTCAACCGCGAGACGCTGCTCGAGATCATCGACCACTACCAGGCCGCCGACTATCTGGACCTGCTCGAGGCACTCCAGGGCGACTTTGGCAACATCGACGTGTGCAGCTACGAGTACAAGGGCGAGGTCGTGGGCGTGTTTAGCGAGAAGTCGCTGTATCGCCGCAGCATGGACCTGCTCGACCAGACCGTCGCCGACCAGCTCTTCGATCCCGAGCGCCCGATCCTGACCAAGGCTCACGACGTGCCGCCTTCGCGCTATGCGACCGGCAGCCACGCGTGCAACTCGATCATCTCGGCCGGCTGCATCATCAAGGGCACCGTGCGCAATTCGATCCTGTCGCGTGGCGTCGTGGTCGAGGAAGGCGCTTCGGTGACCAACTCGATCATCAACCAGAGCTGCATCATCAAGAGCGGCGCACGCGTCGAGAATGCCATTCTGGACAAGAACAACGTGGTTCCCACCAACACCGAGCTTCGCGGCACGCCCGAGAACATCCTGGTGCTGGGCAAGGCTCCGTTAACTTCCGACACTACCATCGTACGTTAACGTTGGCACCGCAACATCGCTCGTAACATGTAGAATAGCCGCCCGGTTAGCGCCAGGCGGCTATTCTCGAATTGCAACATGGGAGACAATATGGCTGATTCCAGCAAAAAGATGCAGATCGTGTTTGCCTCGGCCGAGTGCGCACCGTTTGTGAAGACCGGTGGCCTGGGCGACGTGGCGGGCTCGCTGCCCGCGGCGCTTGTGCGCGCCGGCGCCGAAGTTATCGTCATGGTGCCCAAGTACGCCACCATTAAGGACGAGTACAAGGCGCAGATGGAGCACTTCTCCGACTTTTACGTGAGTCTGGGCTGGCGCAATGAGTACTGCGGACTCGAGAAGCTCGAGCACGACGGCGTCACCTATATGTTCATCGACAACGAGCGCTACTTTGCGCGCGACTATCCGTACGGCTTCTTTGACGACGGTGAGCGCTTTGCGTTCTTCTCCAAGGCCATCACCGAGAGCCTGCAGCACCTGCCGGCCGGCTTTGAGTGCGACATCCTGCACTGCAATGACTGGCAGACGGCGCTGGCGCCAGTGTTCTTGCGCGAGTTCTACCAGGGCCTGCCGCTGTATGACCGCGTCAAGACCGTGTTCTCGATCCACAACGTGGCGTTCCAGGGCCAGTTTAGCGACACCGTGATGGAGGATATCCTGGGCGTGGCGCACATTCCGGCGGCCGCCTCGCAGCTGCGTTGCGACGCCTGCAGCATCAACTACATGCTGGGCGCGTTGCGCTACGCCGACGCCATCACCACGGTGAGCCCCACCTATGCCAACGAGATCCAGACGCCCGAATTTGGCGAGGGCCTGGACGGCGTTCTGCGTGAGCGTTCGTATGCGCTGCAGGGCATTTTGAATGGCATCGACGTCGCGGGCTTTGACCCGGCGACCGACAAGCGCATTGCCGCCAACTACACCGTGGAGGACCGTTCTGGTAAGGCCGTGTGCAAGGCCAAGCTGCAGGAAGAGCTGGGGCTCGAGGTTCGCGACGACCGTCCGCTTATGGTCATGGTCACGCGCCTGACGCGCCAAAAGGGCATGGACCTGGTCATGTACGCGCTCGATCGCATCCTAGCCGGCGGCGTTCAGGTGGCCGTTCTGGGCACCGGCGACCGCGACTACGAGGACGGACTGCGCTACTTCCAGGACAAGTACCCCGGCACCATGGCCGCACGCATCGAGTTCGATCCTGCGCTGTCGCAGCGTATGTATGCCGCAGCCGACATGTTCCTGATGCCTTCGAAGTTTGAGCCCTGTGGCCTGTCGCAGATCATCGCCATGCGCTACGGTACCCTGCCCATTGTGCGCGAGACCGGTGGCCTGAAGGACACTGTGATCCCGTACAACGAGTTTACCGGCGAGGGTACGGGCTTCTCGTTTAGCAACTTTAACGGCGACGAGATGGGCGACGCCGTGTTCCGCGCGGCACGCCTGTTCTGGGACAACCGCGATGCCTGGAACCAGCTGGTCACGCAGGCCATGAGCCAGGACTTTAGCTGGACGCGCTCGGCCGACAAGTATCTGGACCTGTACTTCTTTATGCATCCGGAGATTGAGAGGCCGGCGTCTGTTGTCGACGAGCCTGAGGCTGTTGCTGAACCGGTGGCCGCTGAGGCCGAGCCTGCGGCGCCCCTTAATGAGCCCGCTGCCGCTGATGAGCCCAAGGCCGAGGAGAAGCCGGTTGGGCCTGAGCCCGCAAAGGCCGAGCCTGAGGTGAAGGCTGAGGTTGCTCCTGAGCCCGAGTCCGTGGAGAAGCCTGCTGCGAAGCCTGCGGCAAAGAAGACCGCGACTCGTAAGACGACGGCTAAGAAGACAAAGACCACGAAGGCCGCTGCGAGCAAGACTGCGACTGCGAGCAAGGCCACCGCTGCCAAGACAACGACCGCGCGCAAGCGCACCACCGCCGCTGCCAAGAAAGCCGCCGAGGCCGAGGCTGCTCCCGAGGTAAAGGCCGAGGTCGCAGAGGCCAAGCCGGCCGCCAAGGCTCCGGCAAAGACCGCTGCCAAGAAGACGACCACGACCGCCAAGAAGGCAACGACCGCCAAGAAGGCCACGGCGGCGAAGTCGACGACCAAGGCCGAGGCAACTGTCGAGGCCAAGCCGTCCGCCAAGACCACCACGCGCAAGCGCACTACGACGACGGCCAAAAAGACCACGGCCAAGGCTGCTGCTCCCAAGGCAGAGGCTAAGGCCGAGGACAAGCCCGCAGTAAAGCCCAAGCCGGCACCGAAGGCCGCTGAGGTCAAGACCGCTCCGAAGGCTACGGCAAAGGTCGAACCCGCCAAGGAGGCTCCGGTCTCCCCCGCCGCTTCGACCGAAGAAAAGGCTCCGACCAAGAAGACCTCCGTCCGCAAGGCAACGGCCACCCGCAAGCGTCGCTAGCCCACAGACGATCCAAAACCTCATCAAACCCTAAGCAAGGGGCGCTCCAACCGGGCGCCCCTTCTCTGTTAATAGTTGGTAAAACGATTTTCTAGGACAACCGTTCGCCGATGGTAAACGGATGTTGTTTATACAGCCTATGTACAACAGATATACTTACATCCTGTGCGTAAAGCCATGGCCCGCAGGCCGTGATTCTATTGAACTGGACCGTATTATGAGATTGATACACAACAGCCGTCTGCCGCAGTTTCGCACTCCGTTTGGCGCTGTGACCATAGGAACTTCCGTTTCGCTGTCGGTAATTTTGGAGGATGCCGACCCCAACCAGGCAACGCTTACGCTGCGAACCTGGGTCGATGAGATCGGGGAAACTCTGTATCCCATGACGCACGAGGGCGACGGCATCTTTACCGCCGAGCTGGAGTGCACCGAGCCCTGTCTTATCTGGTACAGCTTTATCTGCAATATCGAGGGCCAGCCCGAGGTTCGTCTGGGCGCACCGCAGGGCCGCACCGGCGGCGAGGGCGTAACCTACGACTACGCCGAGGTTCCGTCGTTCCAGGTCACCGTCTACAAGCACCGCGAAGTTCGTCCCGAGTGGTACGAGCGTGGCATGGTTTACCAGATCTTCCCTGACCGCTATGCCCGCGACGAAAACTGGCGCGAGCGCACGCTGGCCGAAGTCGAAAAACCGCGCAACGGAATCCAGCGCCGCATGGTCGAGGACTGGAACGAGCCGCCCGTATACGAGCGCGCCGATGACGGCTCCATCAAGACCTGGGACTTCTATGGCGGGTCGCTCAAGGGCATCCAGGAAGACCTGCCTCGCATCGCCGAGCTGGGCTTTACAGCCATCTACCTCAACCCCATTTTTGAAGCCGCGAGCAACCACCGCTACGATACGGCCGACTACACCAAGATCGACCCGATCCTGGGCACCGAGCAGGACTTTACCGAGCTGTGCCAGGCGGCCGAGAAGCTGGGCATCTCCATCATTCTGGATGGCGTCTTCAACCACACGGGCGATGACTCGATCTATTTCAACCGCTACGGCAACTACCCCGGCGTGGGCGCGTGGCAGAGCGAGGATTCTCCATGGCGCGATGCGTTTTATTTCCACGAGGACGGCTCATACGACTGCTGGTGGGGCGTGGGCAATATGCCCGCCATCAATGAGAGCTCTGAGCTGGTACGCGAGCGGCTCCTGGGCAAGGACGGCGTGATCCGTAAATGGCTACGTGCCGGCGCTCATGGCTGGCGCCTAGACGTGGCCGACGAGCTTTCCGATGACTTCCTGGCCGAGATCAAAAAGGCCGTGCTCGCCGAGAAGCCTGATGCACTGTTGCTCGGCGAAGTCTGGGAAGACGCCTCCAACAAGATCAGCTACGGCCATCTGCGCCGCTATCTGCAAGGCTTCGAGCTGGACTCGGCCATGGATTATCCCTTCCGCGACATGGTCATTGGCTTTTTGATGGGCTACAAGAACGCCTACCAGGCAGCCGAGGATATCGAAACCCTGCGCGAGAACTATCCCCGTGAGGCCCTGTCCTGCGCACTTAATCTGCTTTCGAGCCACGACCGTCCGCGCATTATCTCGGTGCTCGGCGGCGGCCCCGATGAGTCGCAGCTGCCCGAGTGCGAGCGCAGCAAATGGCGTCTGGACGAGAACTCGATGGGCCTGGCCAAGAGTCGTTTTTGGCTCGCAACGCTCATGCAGATGACGTTCCCCGGTGTGCCATCGATTTACTATGGCGACGAGTACGGCCTTGAGGGCCTTACCGATCCGGGTAACCGCCGCACCCTGCCGACCAAGGACCAACTGCACGACTTCGACACGCTGGCTATTGTCAAAAACGCCTCCGCCGTACGCCGCGCACTGCCGTTTATGATCGACGGCGAGATCAAGGCCTTCGCGCTCAACGACGAGGTGCTGGCATACAACCGCACGGGCAAGGATGGCGAGTCCGCGACGGTTATCATCAACCGCAGCCTGCGCAATTCGCACCGCGTGACGATTCCGGCGCTCGATGAATGCGCGAGTGACGTGATCAGCGGTCACGAGTGCGAGATCCACAACGGCACGGTCACGCTCGATTTGTATCCGCTGGGCTCGTCGATCATCTATCACCATGCCGAGCAGCGCCTGCAGGAGCCGCTCGATCACGGCGCGGGCGTTGTGTGCCATATCACCTCGGTACCGACCGATGACGGCAAGCCCGGCACGATCGGCACACCCACGCGTCGCTTTATCGACCATCTGTCCGCTATGGGCATGCGCTACTGGCAGGTCCTGCCTGTCAACCCAACGGACTTCTTCCGCTCCCCTTACGCCGGGCCTTCGGCCTTTGCGGGCAATATTGACCTGCTACCCGAGAGCCAAGAGGAGCTGGCGGCCGACTTTGAGACCTGGAAGGCCCACGGCGGCGAGGATGCCGATCCGCTGTACACCGCGTTTAAACATCGCAATGCCGATTGGCTCGAGAAGTACTGCGTCTATATGGCCGTCAAAAAATACTTTGAGGGCGAATCGCGCCACGATTGGCCGGCAGATGTTGCGCGCTACAACGAGCATCTGATCGACGATAAGCGTTTCCACGACGAGGCGGAGCTGCAGGCGTACATGCAGTACCGCTTTGACCTGGCTTGGTGTGAGCTCATGAACTACGCGCACAAGAAGGGCATCGAGGTCATCGGCGATATTCCTATGTACGTGTCCGACGATTCGGCAGATGCGTGGAGCGAACCCGAGAACTTCTGGCTATCCGATACCGGCAAGGCAATCGAGATCTCCGGTGCGCCGCCCGACAACTTTGCGCCCGAGGGTCAGGTGTGGGGCAACCCGACGTTCCGCTGGGACCACATGAAGCAGAACGGCTATAGCTGGTGGATGGATCGCCTACGTCGTGCGTTTTCGCTCTACGACCGCGTGCGCCTGGATCACTTCCTGGGCTTCCACAGCTACTTTAGCATTCCCGCGGGTAAGGCCTGCGCCGACGGGCGTTGGCTGGCAGGCCCGGGCAAGGACCTGTTCCAGACCGCCTATGACGAGCTGGGGCCGCTCAACTTTATCGCCGAGGACCTGGGCTACCTGACGCCCGGCGTTCGCGCCATGGCTTCGACTTGCGGCTTCCCCGGTATGGACGTACTGGAGTTTAGCGATTACGACGTTCGTTGCGGCGTGCACCCTACGCCCGGCAAGATCCTGTACACATCGACTCACGACACGTCGACGCTCGCGGGTTGGTGCACGCGCTCCTTTGCGGGCGGCGACGAGCCGAGCGGTGTTGAGGTGGCAGCCAAGCTGATGAGCGACGCGCTGACAAGCGACGCTCCCCTGGTGATGATGCCGCTGCAGGACGTGCTGGGGCTTGGCGACGACACGCGCATGAACGTACCGGGCGTGGCCACGGGCAACTGGACCTGGCAGGCCGATGAGGGAGATGTTGAGGCGGCTGAGGATAAAACTGCACAGCTCCTGCGCAACACCCATAGATTCTGGGGCGAAGCGTGATAAAACCCCCGATATAGGGTACAGTTACAGACGTTTGAATTTTTGCGGGCAGAGCAATCTGCCCGCTTTGTGCTGAAAAGGAAGTATTATGGCGCGCTACGATTACAAGTGCTCGAGCTGCGGCAACGTGTTTGAGGTTGAGCATCCCATGTCCGAGACCCCCGAGGTCGTGTGCCCGAGCTGCGGTGCCCCGGCGGCCAAGACGTTCTCGGCCAGCGGCATTAAATTTGAGGGCAGCGGTTTCTACAACACCGACCAGCGAAGCGGCGGCTCCAGCACCAGCGCCACCAGCGGCTGCTGCGCCAACTGCCCGCATAGCCACTAGAAACAACGCGGCCCCGCGATCAACACCGATCGCGGGGCCGCGTCTTTAGCTGCCCAAGTTTCCTTATGAGTTGCGGTGAAATAAGGACTGTTTGGCGAGGTAGAAGCCGCTATTCAATCCCTATTTCACCGCAACTTAGTCGTTACTTGTGGACCAGGCGGGCGCAGAAGTGGCCGTCGTAGGAGTCGGCGTTTGCCGGCACGCTTTGGAAGAGGCCTCGATCGTTCTGGCGTACGGATACGAGCTTCTTGGCCTGATCGAACTCGGGGAGTTGCAGAATCTGTGCCTCGGATAGCGGTGCCACGGTAAAGCCGGCGCCCTCGGGAGAAGCCAGGAAGGCATCCACGACCTGCGTGTTCTCTTCATCAAACACCGAGCACGTCGCATAGATAAGCTCACCGTCGGCAGCCACGCGCGCGGCTGCTTCCTTGAGCATCGTCAGCTGCAGGCGGGGCAGCTCAGTCGTAACGTCGTTCTCGGTCAGGCGCCACGGAATCTCGGGGTGACGGCGCATGGTGCCGGTGCCAGAGCACGGCGCATCGATAAACACCGTGTCGAACAGGGCGGGCTCGCCAAGCATAGCGTCAAAGGAAGTGAGCACCTCATTGAGCTCGCAGGCATCGCCCGACACCGTACGGACGCCCGAGATACCCGCCTTATGCAGGCGCGCGAGATTCTGATCGCACTTGCGATCGTGCAGATCGAGCGCGGTATGCTGACGCTCGTACCCCGCACGCTTGGCCTGGCACATCATCACATAGGTCTTGGTGCCGCGGCCGGCACCAATCTCCAGGCAACGCCCGGGACGTGTCGCGGCAGTAGCGATGAGCTGGGCGTTAAGGTCCGAGGCAACCGCGGCAGCACGCTCAAACACACCCGATGCAACCGTGACCTGCGCATCGACCGGAGCATGGCAGCCCGGGAAGACAGGCGCAACGAGCTGAGAAATATAAGGGTCGGGCATGGTCGCAAAGGCGTTCTCGTGCAAAGCGAGCGGTGCGGGCGCCAGATTACCGGCAAAGTTAAGCGCGCCCTCGGGCGTATCAAACGAAGCCATAATGCGAGCGCACAGCCAGCGCGGCAGACCCATCAAGCGAGACAGTCGAACCAGACGACGTTCGGGCTCATCGGTATCCGCCGCGGCGGCAAAATCCTCGACGTTATCCGCAACCTTATGCAGCACGGCGTTCGCCAGTCCAGCAGCCGATTTAGCACCGCTGCGCACCAGTTCAACACCCTGGCTCACGGCAACGCGGCCAGGCGTATGCAGATAAAGCATCTCGAAGGCCGAGATGCGAAGCGCCATGCGAACGCGCGGCGCAACCTTTTTGGGCTTATCCAAAAACTGATCGAGCAACTCATCCAAAATACCCTGCGTGGCGGCAACACCGAGCGCCAAACGAGCGGCAAAAGCAGAATCGCGCTGGTCAATGGCCTTGGCAGAAGCACGTGAAGACAACACGTCACGTGCGTACATACCGCGACGATCGGCCTCCATCAACACATCGAGCGCAAGTTTGCGCGCGGGAGACAACTTGCTCATGACAGTACACCCCACGATAGATCGGCACCCTGCAGGCCGGCAGCCCAAGCAGAAGCAGCCATGGCACGCTTGCCATCGGGCTTAACATCAAGCAGCTCAACCGCGCCATCGGAAAGACCCAGGTAAACACGCTTGCTCTTGACGGCAACAGCGCCCTCGCCAAGCGACACATCGCCCGGCGCAGCATCGAGCACGCGAACCGTCTTGCCGGCAATCACGCAACGGGCAGGCGCGGTATCGGAAGAAGCGAGCACATGGCGCACGCAATCGAGCGCCGCCATCTGCGGATCCAGACGCATCTCCTGCTTGGAGATCTTGGCAGCATGGGTGACGAGCGCCTCATCCTGTTCAGTCCACACGGCGGTGCCATCGGCAAGAGAAGGAAGCGTATCAGCCAGCAACTTACCGCCAAGCTCACCAAGCTCCATGGTCAGCGCCTCAGCATGCTTACCGGCAACCGACGTAGACGCCTGGGCACAATAAGCGCCGGTATCAACGCCATGTCCAATACGCATAATAGAAACGCCAGCAACCTCATCACCAGCGAGAATCGCACGCTGAATAGGAGCAGCACCACGCCAACGAGGTAGCAGCGAGGCATGAACATTCACAATGCCAAGCGGCGCCATATGCAGCACCTCATCGGGCAAAATGCAGCCATAAGCAGCCACACAGAAAATGTCAGCCTGGGCAGCCTGAAGTGCCTCAACAACCTCAGGCGTCATACGATTAGCTTCAACAACAGGCAAACCAAGCTCGAGAGCCTTAGCCTTAACAGGAGACGGCTCCAGCTTCTTACCACGCCCACGAACAGCATCAGGACGAGTAACAACAAGCGCAATCTCATTCCCAGCCTCAACAAGCGAAGTCAAAGAAGGCACAGCAAAATCAGGCGTACCCATAAACACAATACGCATATAAGTTTGTCTCCTCTCAATAACGAGCCGAGACGGCTACAAAAGAAGCGTTCCAGGCCGCATGCGCGCCCAGCCGCAAGAACAATTCAACAAGAACAAATATACCCAAAAACAAAGAAAGAGCCGCATGAAAGCAGCTCCCTCTCAACAAAGTCCTATCAGCAAAGACGCCCATCCCTGGCCCAACGGCACCCGGGCGAAACGAGCCAGAACAACGCAGTCCCCGGTGCTGAGCGCCCACATATCGTCCCGCGCGCAGTTTCGCAGCGAAGCGAGAATGTTTGAGCACGGGATGATATGTGGGCGCTCAGCACCGGGGACGGTGAGACCTACTCAGTCTCGCCCGGTCGAGCGCCGCGGGCCAGGGCGTCCTGGTACTCCTTGACTGCCTTGATCCTCTGCATCGGCTTCAGTCGCTCGAACATGGTGTTGCCATGCAGGTGATCGATCTCGTGTTGCAGGCACACGCAGAACAGATCGCCCGAAGCCTCGTAGCGAATCAGGTTGGCGTCCAGATCGTACGCCTCGACGACGACATGGTCGGGACGCTCGATCTCGCAGCTAATGCCGGGGATGGACAGGCAGCCCTCGCTAAACGGCACCAAGTGGTCGCTCTGCTCAACAATGACAGGGTTGATGAGAACGTACGGATCGTAGTCGTTCTTGTCGCTGTAGTCGCAGTCGATGGTGACGAGCTGAATGAGCTCGCCGATCTGCGGAGCAGCTAGGCCGCAACCGCTGTTCTCGAACATCATCTTCTTCATCTTCTCGGCAAGCGCCTCGATCGCCGGGGTGATCTCCTCGATGACGGCGCACTCCTGGCGCAGACGAGGGTCGGGCGAAAGTACGATTCCGTTGGCTTCCATGGCCATCCTTTCGGGTTGTTACATCAAATCATAGGCGTCGACGTCAACGCTCACGCTCACGCCGCGCACAGAGCCCACCTCTTTGAGGCAGGCGTCGATATCATCAGAGACATGGTACCCCACGGGCGACTTCACAAGAAGGTGGAAGCGATAACGGTCCTTGGCTCTCTCGATTACACACGAAGCCGGGCCCAGCACCTGCGGCACCGCGCTCCCCGCCCGCAAAAAGTCGGGCGCGGCGGCATGCCAGCGGCGCTTGAGGAGCTTTGCAATGCACCCGATGTAGTCCTGCGCGTCGTCTCGGTTCGCCGACCACACCAAAATGTTGACCAGGCAAACAAACGGCGGGTACAGCGCATCGCGGCGCTGATCCAGGTCGTAGTCGGTAAAGATCGAACGGTCGTGCTCAGCGACGGCGCGAATGACCGGATCCTCGGGCAGGTAGGTCTGGATGATGACCTCGCCGGGACGATCGCCGCGACCGGCACGGCCCGCGACCTGCTCCAGCAGATCGTAGGCGCGCTCCCCTGCTCTAAAATCGGGCATCTTGAGGGCAAAGTCGGCATTGACCACGCCCACGAGCGTGACCTCGGGAAAGTCGAGGCCCTTTGCGATCATTTGGGTGCCCAGCAACACGGCGCAATCGGCCGCATCGAACTGCTCGAGCAGTTTTTTGTGCGCATCCTTGCCGCGCGTGGAATCGGCATCCATGCGAATAATGGCGACATCCTCGGGCAGCATCTGGTGCAGTGCGTCCTCGATCTGCTGAGTGCCCAAACCCATTTTTGCCAGGTAGCGACTACCACATTTGGGGCAACGGCTCGTGGGCGCGGGATACGGCTGCACGCGCCAGGACGATCCGCAGGTGTGGCACTGCAGCGTGTGCGTGCGCTCGTGATACGTGAGCGCAGTGGAGCAGTGATTGCAGGTGGGGACGCAGCCACACTCGCGGCACATCAAAAACGGCGCAAAGCCACGGCGGTTGTGCAGTAACACGGCCTTTTCGCGGCGCTCGACCACACGCTCCAAGCCCTGCATCAAGGGTTTTGAGAACATGGAACGGCTGCCGTGAGAAAACTCGCGGCGCAGGTCGGCGATCCGAACCGTAGGCAGGACTGCGTGTCCCGGGCGCTCGGGCATCTCGACGCGCGTCCAGGTGGCACCGTTATACGTGCCACGGCGGCAGCGGTCGAGGGCCTCGGCAGAAGGCGTGGCCGAGCCCAGCACGAGTGGGCAGCGATAGCGACGCGCCATCTCGGCCGCCACCTCGCGCGCGTGATAGCGCGGACTGGATCCTTGCTTGTAACTGGTCTCGTGCTCCTCGTCAATGATGATGAGGCCCAAGTCGCTGATCGGGCAAAAGAGAGCCGAGCGGGCGCCAACCACCACGCGGGCCGCACCGCTGGCGACCATATCCCACTGGTCCAGACGCTCGCCGGCCGAAAGGCGCGAATGGAACACGGCGACCGTCTCGCCAAAGCGCGAGCGGAAGCGGCCGACGGTCTGGGCCGTCAGCGAGATCTCGGGCACCAGCACGCAAGCCGAACGGCCGGCTGCGAGCACGCGCTCGATGGCGGAGAGGTAAACCTCAGTTTTGCCGGAGCCGGTGACGCCGTCGACCAGCACCACGTCGCCATGAGCGTCCAGACGGGCGCGCTCAATCTGCGCGAGTGCCTGCTGCTGGCCGTTGGTGAGTGCCACCGGGGCCTTCCCGCTCGCCGAGGACAGCGTGGTCTGCTCGCTGCAGCCACGCCACGCACGTCGCTCCTCCACCACCACGACGCCGCGCTTTTCGAGCGCCTTGATGGTCGCCGACATGCTGTTATAGAGCAGGTTGAGGTCGCGGGTCGTGACCGGGCCGCACTGGAGCGCCTCGATAAGCTGACGCTGGCGGACTGCGGTCTTGGGCGGCGTATAGTCGAATCCCTCGGGCGTGAGCATGACCCAGCGGTTTTGGATGGGTTTGACGGCTGGACGTTCAACCGTCCACACGCCGTCGTCGCCCTTGACCACACGCGGGCTGCCACCCGGAGGCAAGAACAGGCGCAGGCACTCGGAAAGCGTCGCGACATACTCGCGGCTCATCCAACGTGCGATACGGGCAGCCTCGGCGGTAAAGAGCGGCTTGCTGAGGATGGCCTCGATGGCTTTAATGCGCGCGGGGTCGAGGGCTTTGTCGCCCTGCAGATCGCCCAGCTCGGGCGCAATGTCGACGATATAGCCCGCGGCGGCACGGTTACCAAAGTGGACCAGGACCGTGGATCCGATCTGGGACTCATTGGCAAGGGTTTGCGGGATGCCGTAGGCGAATGGCTCGGACAGCGCACGCGTCGGGATGTCGAGGACCACGCTCGCGTAGGCAGCGATGGGCTCAGGTGCAGGCTTAGGCTGTGCCGAGGCAGCGGCAGGCACGGAATTCACCAGAGTCTCCTCCGGTTCCGGCGAACCAAACAGCGAAAGTTGCTCGGCCATGGTCTTCTGTACCTCCCATCCCATACGTCTTTAGAAACAAGAGCCCCGCTCGGGTGAACGGGGCTCGGATACATGCGTTTACGCAGCTGCTACAGCGCCATCGTGCGGGCGCGGTCGATGCGCGCCAGGCAGTCGTCGCGACCGACGAGCGCCATGGTCTCGCCCAGCGGGGGGCTCACCATGTTGCCGCAGACGGCGACGCGCACAGCCTGGAACACCACGCGCTTCTTGAGGTCCATCTGCTCGGGCAGCGGCTCAAGCGCAGCGTCGATATTGGCAGCCGTCCACTCGTCCACGCCCTCGAGCGCGGCCTTGGCGGCGTCCAGAATGGCGCCCATGCCCTCCTTGGCCAAGCCCTTGTTGACGGACTTCTCGTCATACTCGAGCGTCTCGGCCGTGGCAAAGATGGGGGCGGCGACGGTCACGGCGTCGGCCGGCATCTTGGTGCGCGGCTTGACGATGGCGGCAAGCGCATCAATCCAGTCCTCGCCGTACTCGACATTACCCTCGATGAGGCCGGCCTCGTGCAGCTCGGGGACCATGATCTCATCGGCAAACTGGGCGTCGGACATGCCGTTGATGTACTCGGCATTGACCCAGTCGAGCTTCTTGGGGTCAAAGGTCGCCGGATTCTTGGAGATGCGGTCGAGCGAGAACTTGCTGGCCAGGACATCGCGCGGGATGATCGTGGTCTCGCCGTCGAGCGACCAGCCGAGCAGCGCCAGATAGTTGACGAAGGCATCGGACAGGTAGCCGGCGTCGCGGTACTCCTCCACCGAGGTGGCGCCGTGGCGCTTGGAGAGCTTCTTGCCGTCGGCGCCCAGGATCATGGAGATGTGGGCGAACGTGGGCACGGGCGCGCCGAGGGCCTCGTAGACCATGACCTGGCGCGGGGTGTTGGACAGGTGGTCGTCGCCGCGGATGACGTGGGTGATCTTCATCATGGCGTCGTCGACGACGGTCGCGAAGTTGTACGTGGGCGTGCCATCGGAGCGGAAGATGACAAAGTCGTCGAGCTCCTTGGCGTCGAAGGTCACCTCGCCGTGGACGGCATCGTGGATGACAACGTCGCCGCGGTCCTCGGGCACCTTGATGCGAAGGACGTAGGGCTCGCCGGCCTCGATGCGGCGGCGTGCCTCCTCGGGATCGAGATCGCGGCAGCGGCGCTGATAGCCCTGGAAGGGGTCCTTGCGCTCCTGAGCGGCCTTGCGATCGGCCTCGAGCTGCTCCTTGGTGCAGAAGCAGGGATAGGCCTTGCCCTCGTCCCAAAGCTTCTGGGCGGCCTGCTTGTACAGGTCCAGACGCTCGGTCTGGGCGTAGGGGCCAAAGTCGCCGCCCATCTCGGGGCCCTCGTCCCAGTCAAGACCCAGCCAACGCATGGCGCGCAGGATGATCTGCGTGTTCTCGTCGGTGGAACGGGTGGGGTCGGTGTCATCGATGCGCAGGATGAACGTACCGCCGTTTGCGCGGGCAAAAGCCCAGTTATAGATAGCGGTGCGGGCGCCGCCGATGTGCAGCTTGCCCGTCGGTGAGGGTGCAAAACGGACGCGAACGTCTGATGCCATGGAAATCTCCTCGATTGCAGGATGGATGTCTAACTGCACCAGTATAAAGCATCAAAGCAACCTCCGCACAAAGGGCACCGACCTACTCATTGGGTACTCATTGGGGACAGACTTAAATGACCAGTCGTTGGGGACAGCCTAGTCGTATTAAAGCTGGTCATTTAAGTCTGTCCCCAATGAGTAGGTGCGGAAAGGGTGTGAATGTTTGATTTACGCGCTATGATGTGCCCTTGCATAGAGAGCCCGGCGGAATGGTAACGGTCGCCGGGACACGTTTTTGAAAGGACAATCATGTCAGAAGAACTTCGTTCCATCCCACCCCAACACGGGTCCTTTGTTTTTACGTCGGAGTCGGTGACCGAAGGTCATCCCGATAAGATCGCTGATCAGATCAGTGACGCCGTCCTCGACGCAATCCTCGCCAAAGAAATAGAGCTGCAGGAGCAGGGCTACATCGCCCCCAACGGCGTGCCTGCCAACGTGGAGAACGTCCGTTGCGCCTGCGAGACCCTCGTGACCACTGGCACGGTCATCGTCGCCGGCGAGATTCGCACCCAGGCCTACGTCGACGTACAGGAAATCGCCCGCGGCGTCATCCGCCGCATTGGCTACAACCGCGCCAAGTTCGGTTTTGACTGCGACACCTGCGGCGTTATGAGCCTCATCCACGAGCAGTCGCCCGATATCGCCCAGGGCGTTGACGAGTCCTTCGAGACCCAGACCGGCGCTACCACCGACCCGATCGACCTGATCGGCGCCGGCGACCAGGGCATGATGTTCGGTTATGCCTCCAACGAGACCAAGACCCTCATGCCCATGCCGCACTACCTGGCAAGCCGCCTGGCCGAGCGCCTGGCTGCCGTGCGCCATGACGGAACCCTGCCCTACCTGCGCCCCGACGGCAAGACCCAGGTCACGGTGCGCTACGAGGAAGGCAAGCCCGTGGAGGTCACGACCATCGTCATCTCCACGCAGCACGCCGCCGAGATTGAGGACATGGGCAAGATCAAGGCCGACCTCATCGAACACGTCATCACCCCGGTCATGGCCGCCGAGAACATGCCGTGGGACAACGCGGACATCTACGTGAACCCCACCGGTCGCTTTGTCGTGGGCGGCCCCATGGGCGACACGGGCCTCACCGGCCGCAAGATCATCGTCGACACCTACGGCGGCTACGGCCGTCACGGCGGCGGCGCCTTTAGCGGCAAGGACTGCACCAAGGTTGACCGCTCCGCCGCGTATGCCGCGCGCTGGGTCGCCAAGAACGTGGTCGCCGCCGGTCTGGCCGACCGCTGCGAAGTCGAGCTTGCCTACGCCATCGGCGTTTCCAAGCCCCTCTCAATCATGGTCGACACCTTCGGTACCGCGTATGTTGCCGAGGACAAGATCGTCGAGGCCGTCGAGAAGACCTTCGACCTGCGCCCGGGCGCAATCATCCGCGACCTAGACCTGCGTCGCCCCATCTACGAAAAGACGGCAGCCTACGGTCACTTCGGCCGAGAAGACGCCGACTTCACCTGGGAAAAAACCGACCGAGTCGAAGAACTCAAAGCAGCCTGCGGCCTATAAATAGGTTCACAGAGCCCAGAAAGCAAAGCATTAGAACCAAAAGAAGTACCGGCCCCAACCGGTACTTCTTTTTATTTACACGGTGGTGTGAATATTTCGATGCGCAATGAACAGCACGTCCCCAGCTGATAAATTTTGACATCCAGCCACTCCAACCATGTATCCTAAGTTCCGAGGGCTTTGGTATTTGGTCGATCGCGAGTTCCGCACGAGCCGGAGGCCACTTAATGTGGCCTCCGTGCGAGTCAGGACTGTCCGAGCAGGCGACCTTATGCCCCGCCCCTCGGGACGACGGGATAGAACAGGAGCGCATATGGCAGGCAAGCCACAAACACTAGCTACGACCTCGGCATTCGAGATCTTGGGCCCCGTCATGGTCGGCCCCAGTTCATCGCACACCGCCGGCGCCCTGCGCTGCGCACAAGTTGCCGCCAGCCTGCTGGAAGGCCGCATCACCAAAGTCACCTTTGGCCTGTGGAACTCCTTCGCCCACACCTACCGCGGCCACGGCACCGACCGTGCTCTCGTCGCGGGCATTCTGGGCCTCGACACCGATGACGAGAACATCAAGCAGGCCTTTGACCTCGCACGTGAGCAGGGCCTCGAATATCACTTTGACATCAAGGGCGACGACGCCTCCATCCACCCCAACACCGTCGACATCGATATGATCGACGCCACGGGCGCCGCGGCGCAGGTCCGCGGCGAGAGCTTAGGCGGCGGCAAGATGCGCATCAGCCGCATTAACGGCGTCGGCGTCGACATCTCGGGCATGTATTCCACGCTCTTCGTGGCGCACCAGGACGTCCCCGGCGTGCTCGCAGCGCTCACCAACCTGCTCGCCTACGCCCATGTGAACATCGCCTTCTGCCGCACCTACCGCACCGAAGTGGGCGGCCAGGCCTACTCCGTCTTTGAGACCGACGGCGCCCCCGACGACACCGTCGTCCCCATGCTCCGCAAACTCGACAATGTCGATTACGCGACCTTTATCGAGCTCCCCGGTTCTGCCTCCTCGCTCTCCCCCGGCGTCTCGGCAAAGGAAATCTTCGACGACGGCGAGCAGCTGCTCGATGCGTGCGAGGAACTGGGGCTCAACATCGGCGCCGTCATGGCCGTGCGCGAGGCACGTCTGACCGGCGAGGCACACGCTATCGCCGCCATGCGCCGCGTACTCGACGTCATGCGCGAAGAGACCACAGCCCCCATTTCCAATCCACAGCGCTCGCTCGGCGGCCTCATCGGCGGCGAGGCAAAGCTTGTCGATGCCACAAGCCGAAACGACCTGAGCTCCAATTTAATGGGCGCCGTCCAGACTGACGCCGTGGCCCGCGCCATGGCCGTGCTCGAGCGCTCTGCCACCATGGGCGTAATCGTCGCAGCTCCGACGGCAGGATCCGCGGGCGTCGTCCCCGGCTGTGTGCTGGCACTCGCCGACCACCTGCAGCTCGACGACGAGCAGGTGATGGACGCGCTCTACTGCGCAGCCGCCATCGGCCTCAACCTCACCACGAGCGCCTGCGTCGCCGGCGCCGAGGGCGGATGCCAGGCGGAGGTGGGAAGCGCCGCCGCCATGGCAGCCGCCGCGCTGGTGCAGATGCTCGGCGGCACGCCCGAGCAGGCGCTCGACGCCAGTTCCATCGCGCTGAGTAACCTGCTGGGCCTCGTTTGTGACCCCGTCGGTGGCCTCGTGGAGGTGCCCTGCCAAAACCGCAATGCCATCGGCGTGGCAGCGGCCTTTAGCTCGGCACAACTCGCCCTCGCCGGCATTAAGAGCCTGGTGCCGTTTGACCAGATGGCACATGTCATGCTCTCAGTGGGCCGCGCGTTGCCGGCCACGCTGCGCGAGACGGCAAAGGGCGGCATCGCGCAGGCTCCGGCCGCACTTTCGGCCTGCGCAAAATGCGGTGTGTGCGGATAGCAACAAAGGACGACTCAAAGGTGGGACAAATGTCCCACCTCTTTTGAATGCCACCGTTACCGTACCACAAACAGCAGGGCAATCGCTATAATGCAAGCCCAGTAAAAACACGATGAGCCGCAAGGCGAAATTCGAAGGATATGCATACGATGTCGCAAAACGATCGAACTCAACTGATTCCCGATCCGCAGCAGCCGAGCAGGCACACCGGTGGCGTTCAGTCGCCGCGTCCTATCGCGCCGAGTCACGGTCAGCAGCGTGGTGCGGCAAACGCTTCACAACGCCCGAACCAGCAGCGTCAGCAACGTCAGCAGCGCCAGGCAAACGGCAATGCGCCCAAGCAGCCCCCCACGCACGCTCGAGGCGATCGCGGCCCCGCACGCAAACCCGCCGAGAACAATAAGTCGGGCAAAAAGACGACGCTCTTTGTCGTCCTGGGTCTTATCGTCATTGTCTATATCGTAGGCGTCGTAGCGTTTTCCCAGCTAGCATACCCCAACACCACCATCGCCGGCGTCGATGTCTCATTCTCCAACGCTTCGTCTGCCGCCACCAAGGTCAATTCGGCGTGGAAGCACTATAAGCTCACCGTGACAGGCGATGACTTTAGCTGGACGTATCAGCCCGGGTCCGATGAGCCCATCGTCGACGGCGAAGCCGCCGCAAAAGAGATCATCAGCCACAACGAGGCCTTTGTATGGCCGGTCCGCCTTGTGGAATCCTTAAGCGGAAAGACCAAAACAACCGCTACCTCCAACGAAGTCGATCTTGATCAAGACGTCGACCTGTCCATGCTCTCCGACACTTTTGACCAAAAGAAGTTTGAGGAGGATCTGGGCGCCGCCATCGACGAGTTTAACGAGGGGCGTTCGGGCACGTTCGAGGCCAATAGCTCCTATGACGAGCAGGCCGGCAAGTTTACCGTCGAGAAGGCGCGCTCCAACGAAAAACTCGACCGCGAGCATGTCATTAAGTATGCCGAGCTCGAGCTTGCCTCGCTGTCCGAGACCGTAGACCTTTCCAAGCTCGGCAACGATGCCTATGAGCCGCTCAATGGAACGCTGACCGATGATCAGATTCAGGCCGCATGCGATGCCGCCAACAACTTCCTGGGCGTCAACGTGACCCTCAAGCTCAACGGCGAGGATGCCGGCAAGGTTGATGGCAGCTCCGTGTTGCAGTGGATCAGCTTTGCCGATCCGGCCAACCCCACACTCGATACGTCGCAGATCAGCAGCTGGGCAGCCGAGCTCGCCAACGGCTTCAATACCGTGGGCTCCACTCGCTGGTGGACGCGCGCCGATGGCAAGCAATGCGCCGTCGAAGGCGGCGACTTTGGTTGGTCCATCGACAGCAGCTCGCTCGCCAAGCAGGTCGAGGACGCCATTAACAACAAGCAGACCGGCGAAATCGAGATCAAGTACTCCCAGAAGGCCGAAACCTTTACTGCAAAGGGAGAGCCCGACTGGAAGGCATACGTCGATGTCGATCTGTCCGAGCAGCACGCGCGCTACTACGACGAGAGCGGCAATATCGTGTGGGAGGCCAACTTTATCTCCGGCAAGCCGGGAGAGGACGCCACCCCCGAGGGCGTATGGCAGATCAACAGCAACAATGGCGCCAGCAAGCTCATCGGTGCCAAGGACCCCGAGACCGGCAAGCCAAAATACGAGAGCCCGGTCAGCTATTGGATGCCGTTTGAGGGAAACATGGTCGGTTTCCACGATGCAACGTGGCAAAACGACAAGAGTTTCGACGATCCCAACTCCTACAAGTGGTGCGGCAGCCACGGATGCATCAACCTTCGCCTGGCCGACGCCAAGGCGCTGCACGATTGCATCAAAGTCGGCCTGTGCGTGGTTGTCCACTCGTAGTGCAACGCGCGCATTCATACAACATGCAACTGCTGCGACCAATCTAACAATTCCGAAAGATACCGTCCTATGCGCCTGCCCCAACCGGCGGGCGCATATACTTATCAAGGTTCTTTCTATAAAGGAGACGCTATGCCGAATGTCCCCAACATCACCCCGGGCCCGGATGATACCGAGCACACGCCCGAAGGTGCCACCGAAACGCTTCCTCTGATCACAGACGCACATGCCGACAAGGAGAGCGGACGCACGAACGATACGACCGAGATTTCCGATGAAGAGGCATATGCCAAGCTCAAGGCAAAACGTGCCGAACGTCGACGCAAAAAGCTGATTCGACGCGGCATTGCCGCCGGCATCGTGGGTGTCATCGCGCTCATTGCTATTGTTGCAACCCTGGTTATCAATGCGCAGCCACAGGGCGATAGCAGGCCTGCGACCGACATGGTGACCGAGGGCACGTTTAGCACAACGGTCGAGGCAAAAGGCCAGCTCAAACCCATTTCG
The DNA here is from genome assembly GCA_937922225.1 of uncultured Collinsella sp. Taxonomy (GTDB): domain Bacteria; phylum Actinomycetota; class Coriobacteriia; order Coriobacteriales; family Coriobacteriaceae; genus Collinsella. Next base: position 177,910 of record CAKZUZ010000016.1, on the reverse strand, counting down.
TCCTCAGTGGTCTCCCCTTCTGTCGACGGCACGGTCGATTCGATCAACGTGCAGGCAGGCCAATCCGTCAACGAGGGCGACGTGCTTATGACCATTAAAAACGACGAGCTCGATCGCAACGTTGCCGAGGCGCAGCGTGCAGTTACAGCCGCTCAAGAAGACCTCGCCAACGCGCAGAAAGCCGCAGCTGCCGCGCAGGCCAACCCAACGACGGACGTCGACGGAGGTTCCGCAGCGGCTGGCACCCCCGCCGCATCAGCGGACACGAACGCCGTATCGGCCGCGCAGCGCAGCCTCACATCGGCCCAGGCAAACCTCGATCAGGCGAACGCCAAGGCCGCCAGCCGTACGGTCACGGCCCCGAGCTCGGGCAGCATCGTGGCGCTCAACGCCAAGGTGGGCGCCACGGTAACAGGCGGCATGATCATGGGCGAAAGCGATACGAGCGGCGGCAAGCAGTGCATGCAGATCGCCGACCTGTCCAAGATGAAGGTGACCGTGCAAGTGGGCGAAAAGGACATCGCCAAGATCGCCGTTGGGCAGAGCGCCAACGTCACGTATCCCGCGTTTCCCGATATCGTGAGCCTGGGAACCGTTACGGCCATCGCTTCGGTGGCAAACTCCGACGCCGCCAACGGTGGCGGCGGCAACGTAACCTTTAACGTCGACATCCTCATCGAGGCGCCCGACGCGCGCCTGAAGCCGGGCATGACGGCCGAGGTATCGGTGGTGACCGAGCAGCTCGACGACGTGGTGATGGTGCCGACCATGGCGCTGATGACCGAAGATGGCGAGCACTATTACGTCAATTTGGCCACCGATTCGGAGGGTAAAAAGACGCGCCGCGTGAAGGTGACCGTCGTAACGCAAAACGACAACGAGGCTGTAGTCGGTAAGACGCAGGTCAAGCGCGACGACCAGGGCAACGAGATCAATCCAGACGTCCCGGTTACCAAGCTACGCGACGGCGACACCATCGTGACGGATACCGGCACAGGCATGACGGCAGACGGCGGCGACAACATGCCTGCCGACGAGGGCAAGTAATGCGTCCCGTCATCGACATCCGCAACGTGCACCGCATCTTTGAGAGCGAGGCCGGTTGCGCCCACATCCTGCATAACGTGAGCCTGGCAGTAGATCCCGGTGAGTTCGTTGCCATCACCGGCCCCTCGGGCTCGGGCAAGTCGACGCTCATGAACATCCTGGGCTGCCTGGACAAACCGACGGCGGGCGAATACTTCCTGCAAGGGCTCAACGTCGCCGAGCTCGACGATGACGAGCTCACCGAGGTGCGAGCGCTGAGCATCGGCTTTGTCTTTCAGAGCTTTAATCTGCTGCCGCGCCTGACGGTGATCGAAAACGTCATGCTGCCGCTGTCCTACACCAATGTGCCGCGCAGCCAGCGCGAGATGCGCGCCGTGCACGCGCTGCAGGCCGTCACGCTGCCCGTCGACCACTGGGACCACCGCATATCCGAGCTCTCGGGCGGCCAGATGCAGCGCGTCGCCATCGCGCGCGCCCTTGTCAACGATCCACCCATCATTTTGGCCGACGAGCCGACGGGCAACCTGGACTCCGTCACGGGAGCGCTCGTCATGGAAACCTTCCACAAGCTCCAGGAGCGCGGCAAAACCATCGTGCTTATCACACACGACCCCAGCATCGCCGCCGAGGCCGACCGTGCCGTGACCATCCGCGACGGTCACATTCACGACGGCGCGTATATTCCGCATGCACCGCGGACCCTACGCAGCGCCGTAGATAACCTGCCCATGATTTCCGCCTCCGCCAACCCGCCGAAAGGAGTGATGGCATGAGCGCCCGCGATCTTATCCAGGAAGCCCTTCACTCGCTCGAGGCCAACAAGGGGCGCAGCCTGCTCACCATCCTGGGCATTGTCATCGGCATCGCCTCGGTCATTGCCATGACTTCGCTCATCGGCGGCATCCAAAACAGCTTGGTCAACAGCCTGGGCCTCAACGCAGCTCGCATGGTTCAGATCTATTCGTCCCAAGAACTCTCTGATTCTGACGTCCAGAAGCTTAAAAAACTGGTGCCGCAGATAGAACAGATCGGCATTGTCGACAGCGCGTATACCGAGTACAAGACCGGCGATAAAAGCTATACCGTCATGGCACAGGGTGTCGATAGCGACATGCTCGACGCCGTGGGTGCCAGTAAACTCGTTGCGGGGCGCACCTACACCGATGTCGAGTCAAAGGCAGGCTCGAGCGTGGCGCTCATCAGCCGCGGCGGCGCCGATCAGCTTTACGGCAACGAACAGGATGCGCTGGGAAAAACCATCAAAGTGTCCAACGGCGAGGTGCAGATTGTAGGCGTGATTGATGGCGGCAGCGACTCCATGGGCTCGCTCACTTTGTATATGCCACGCGAAACCATCTCCGGCCTATTTGGCGACGAGAATCCTTCATTCCCCAGCGTGACGGCACTTGCCGCCGAGGGCACGGACATGGATGAGCTCTGCAAGACCATCGAGTCCAAGGTGCGCGCGATGAAGGGTATCGCGGAGGATGATGAGTACGACAGTGTATCGGCGACCTCCATGAAAAGCGCTATCGACTCCCTCAATTCCTTTATGGGCGCCTTCTCGCTCATCATGGGTGCTGTCGCCAGTATCTCGCTGCTTGTCGGCGGTATCGGCATTATGAACATGATGCTCACCAACGTGACTGAGCGCATCCGCGAGATCGGCATCCGTCGCGCTCTGGGCGCCAGTCGTCGCGATATCACCGCGCAGTTTTTGGCCGAGTCCTCGGCGCTGTGCGTCACCGGTGGCCTGCTGGGTGTCCTGATAGGCTATCTGCTGGCCTGGGGCCTCGCGATGTTTGCCTCCGGATCCGGGATTCTTGGCGAGCTCGGTGCCAGCGGGCAAATCACACCGAGTTTTTCAATCGCCACGGTGCTGCTGGCCTTCGCCGTCTCCGTCGGCATCGGCGTAATCTTTGGCTTCTACCCCGCTCGGCGCGCGGCAAAGCTCGACCCGGTGGAGTGCCTACGCTACCAGTAAGCCACCACCGACAAGTTGCGGTGATTTAGGGGCTGAAAATGCTATCTAGCAGCAAAAACAGACACTATTTCACCGCAACTTATTGAAGGGCTGTTTGCGCCAGTTCCGGGCGTCGTCCTCGAGCTACTGGCGGATGACGGGCTTGTACGGGTCGAGCTTGCTCGGGGCGCTCCTCCTCGCGGGCGGGAGGGCGCGCAGGCGCTGCGAGCGCCTAGCGCGCGAACTCCCGTAAGAGCGCTTCTTCCACTTCCCGAAGCGAAAGGGCCCCGCCTCCCTCGGCGGGACGGGTGACCACGATACAGCGCGCTCCCACGGCGCGCGCTGCGGCGAGCTTCTCGGCCGTGCCGCCTACGGTTCCCGAGTCCTTGGTCACAAGCCACTGGGCGCCCACCTGCCGAAGCATCGCCTCGTTGAGCTCGCGGGTGAAGGGCCCCTGCATGCCGATGACGTGCGACGGCGAAAACCCCGCGTCGATGCACTTCGTTATAGCACCGGGCAGCGGGAGCACACGCACGAAGAAGCGCTCCGCGAAATCGGCGACGCGCGTGTAGGGAGCAAGCTCCTTGCTCCCCGTCGTGAGAAGAACGCGACCCGGGTTCTCGGAGAGAAAGCGCGCCGCGCAGGCAATCGACGCGACCGGCACGACGCCTTTGGGCAGCGCCTCGACCGGGCGCGCAAGGCGCAGGCATCGTGCACCCACGGCGAGCGAAGCGGCCCGGATGTTGTCGCTTGCGAGCGTAGCGAAGGGGTGCGTGGCGTCGACGACGATGCGCGCGCCGGAAAGCTCGCGCTCCATGTCGGCATCGTCGAGCCTGCCCGCATGCACCTCGATGCCCGGAAGCTCACCCAATAGCTCGCCTCCGTACTCGGTTGCCGCGTAGGCACGGGCGGGGATACCCGCCCCGCTCGCCCATTCGCACAGAAGGCGGCCCTCGGTGGTGCCGGCGAAGATGCGCAGCGCCGGCACGGATGCGGGGGCCGTCACTTCGCGCCACCCGTGCGCGTGATCTGGTAGAGCAGCGCGTTCATAATAGCGGCCGCCACGGTCGAGCCGCCCTTGCGACCCCTCGCGACGATGGCCGGCACGCGTCGCGCAAGTAGCTCCTCTTTCGCCTCGACCACGTTCACAAACCCGACCGGCACCCCAACGACGAGCGCGGGCGCGATCTTCCCCGCGTCCATAAGCTCGGCGAGGCGCAGAAGTGCTGTGGGAGCGTTGCCGACGGCCACGATGAGCGGACCCTCGATGCCGCAAGCTTTGTCCATGCTCGCAACGGCGCGAGTCGTGCCCGCGGCGCGCGCATCCGCGGCGACATCAGGGTCGGCCATGTAGCACACGGCCTTGCAGCCGAGCTTCGCGAGCGCGGGCTTGCTTATGCCTGCGAGCGCCATGTTCGTGTCGGTGAGCACCGTGGCCCCTGCGCGCAGTGCGTCGAGCGCACAGTGCGCGGCGTCATGGGTGAACACGAGAGAATCGGCGTACGAGAAGTCGGCAGTGGTGTGGATGACGCGCTTCACGACGGGCTCTTCGAGCGGCAGGAACGTGCGGCCGCCGAGCTCTTCGGTGATGATCTCGAAGCTGCGCCGCTCGATGTCGCCGGGCGCCATCTCCTTGGAATCCATCTAGTACTCCACTCCTTCCCTTGCACATATCCCCTGCTCGTAGGGATGTTTCTCGCACCGCATCTCGGTTATGTAGTCGGCCTTCTCCACGATCTTGCGGGAAGGCGCGCGCCCGGTGAGCGCTACTTCGACGCCGCGCGCGGACATATCGAGCGCGCGGTCCACGAGCGCCTCGTCAACAAGCCCCTTAGAAAGCGCGTCGAGCGCCTCGTCGAGCACGAGCAGTCCCTCTTGCGCGCCCTCGAGCTCGGCGAGCGCGGAAGCGAGGTTCCCATCGTGCAGCTCGCACGTCGCGGCAAGTTCTTCCGACGTCATCGACCAGGTAAACTTGTCCGACACCTTCCCCGCGAACACGGGCACGCCGAAATGCTCGGCGAGCAGGCGCACCTCCCCGCTTTCGCCGTCTTTCAGGAACTGCACGACGACGACGCGGCGGCCTGCAGCGAGCATGCGAAGGGCGAGGCCCATCGCCGCCGTGGTCTTGCCTTTGCCGTCGCCATGATACACGTGGATCATACGCCCTCCTCGATAATGCGGTAGACATACTCCATGTCGAGCGCCCCGCGCACGACGTCGGCCAGGCGGTCGAACTCGCGCGCACGGTGATCGGCCGCGGACGCCGCGCCCGCAGCACCCACGACGTTCTCGGGCAGGCCGCGCATGCGCGCGAGCGAGCGCGCGAGGGCGAGCGCCACCCCCGGTTCGTCGAACAGGCCGTGGAGATAGGTTCCGAACACGTTTCCGCAGGCCGCGCCTTCTGGTTTGCCGCCAATCGTGCCCGCAGGAGCGCAGGAGACGGTCGTTTCGCCGTCGTGAATCTCGTACCCGCGCGCCGTCATGCCGTTCCACACCGAGAACGCGCCTTGGGCGCCCGTGATGCGCAGTGCCGACTGGGCGAGGCGCTTTTCCTCCTTGAACACCGTACTTGCAGGGATGAGCCCGAGCCCGCGCGCGGTTCCAGCGCCTTCCCTGCCGTGCGGGTCGGAAAGCTCGTCTCCCAAAAGCTGGTAGCCTCCGCATATGCCGAGCACCGGCGTGCCCGCGCCCGAAAGCGCGCGTACACAGGCTCCGATGCCGCTAGCCGCAAGCCAGCGCGCGTCGTCGAGCGTGGTCTTCGAGCCGGGAAGCACCACCAGGTCGGGTCGGCCCAGATCGGTCGTCGAGGAAACGTAGCGCACGCCCACGCCGGGCACGCGCGAAAGCGGGTCGAAGTCGGTGAAGTTCGACAGATGCGGAAGACGCACGACGGCGACGTCGATGACGCCGCGCGCCTCGTGGGCAGATAGGCGCGGCGCGAGCGAGTCCTCGTCGTCCAGGTCGAGCGTAAGATACGGCACGACCCCCACGACGGGAACCCCGCACATCCTCTCGAGCGGGGCCAAACCCGGGCGCAGGATTTCCACATCGCCGCGGAACTTGTTCACCACAAGCCCCCGCAAAAGCGCGCGGTCATCGGGCGCAAGGAGCGCGACCGTGCCGTAGAGCTGGGCAAATACCCCGCCCGGGTCGATGTCGCCCGCAAGCAGCACGGGGGAGGACACGGCGCGCGCGAGCCCCATGTTGACGATGTCGTTTTCGGCAAGGTTGATTTCGGCGGGGCTGCCGGCGCCCTCGATGACGATGACGTCGTTTTCCTCCGCGAGCGAATCGAACGCCTCCAAAATCTGCGGCATGAGCGCCTTCTTTCGCGCGAAGTAGTCCCTCGCAGCGAAGGCTCCCTGCGCCTTGCCGGCCACGATGAGCTGGCTTCGGTGGCCGCTTTCGGGCTTGAGCAGGATGGGGTTCATGCGCACGTCGGGCGCGATGCCGCACGCCTCGGCCTGCATGATCTGGGCGCGCCCCATCTCGAGCCCGTCGGCCGTGACACCGCTGTTGAGTGCCATGTTCTGGCTCTTGAAGGGAGTCACGCGCAGGCCGTCCTGCGAAAGCACGCGGCACAGCCCCGCCGCAAGCAGGCTCTTCCCCGCGTTCGACATGGTGCCCTGGATCATGATGGGCTTCGCCCTACCCACGGGTATCGACCTCCTTCGCCGAGCCTCGGCCATCCGCGCCCGCCATAGCGCCGCTGAAAGAAGCGCCGCCCCGTTCGTCGGGTTCGCCTTCGCCCGATGCACCTTCCACCCGAAGCACGCGGCTGAACGCCATCGCAAGCCGGGCATTCTCCTTGCGCGTGCGCACCGCGACGCGGCACCAGAAACGGGACAGTACCGAAAACGAGTCGCACGTGCGGACCAAAACCCCCTGTTTATACAGGCGCTCGGGGATGTCTTTCGCCGGCGTGCGGACTAAAAGGAAGTTCGCATCCGACGGCACGACGGAAAGCCCGAGCGAGGAGAGCTCGTGGGAAAGCCACGCTCGCTCGCCCTCCAATACATCGCGCGTGCGCGAGACGTATTCGACGTCTTCCAGGGCGGCGATACCCGCGGCCTCGGCGACCGAAGAGACGGGCCACGCCTGCCCCGCCCGGCGAATCCCCTCGATGAGTTGGGCGTTTCCGCTGATCAGATATCCCAACCGCAACCCCGCCATTCCGTAGAGCTTGGTGAACGCGGAGAGCACGGCCACATGGCGCGAACACGCGGCGCGTGCGGCCACGCTCCTTTCGCGGGCGTCGGGCGCAAATCCGAGGAAGCACTCGTCCACGACGAGCAGCGCGCCCACCTGCTCGCAGCGGCAAGCCGCGGCATCGATCACGCTGGGGTCGACGAGGCGCCCCGTAGGGTTGTTCGGATTGCAGAGGTACGCCACGTCTCCCGGCCCCTCGATCGCGCGGGCGAAGGAGGCGGGCACGTCGAAGTCGTCCGCTTCGGAGAGCGGGAACTCCTGCACGCATGCGCCGTAGTACGATGCCGCCTCCGCATATTCAGAGAACGTCGGCGCGCACACGACGATGCGTTTCGGGCGCACCGCCGCGGCGAGCCGCCAGATGATGTCGGACGCGCCCGCGCCGCAGACGATAGTATCTTCGGGAATGCCCTGGTCGCGCGCTAGCGCGCGAACGAGGGCGAGGCTTTCCCTATCGGGGTAGGCGTCGATTCGAGAAAGCGCCTTGCAAGCTGCGGCGACGGCGCGCGGCGAGGGGCCTGCCGGATTCACGTTCACCGAGAAGTCAATGAGGTCGGAGGCGCCCCTATCGCAAGCGATGCCGAGCGATTGCGCGCTGCCCCCATGCGTACGGGCGCGCAGGATTCCCCCGGCAGCCCGGGGCGCGGCGTGGTCTTCCCTCATGCCATCGCCCCCACGGCGAGCACGACCGCCGCGCGCGCGGCGCCGAAGACGACGAGCGCGCATACGGACGCAGCGAGCATGAGCCTTGTCGCCCGGGCGATGTCGCCCCACTCGATTTCGCGGGACGCGTCTCCTATCGTCGGTTTCTCAACGAGCTTGCCGAAATACACCGCGGGTCCCGCCAGGCGCAGCCCGAGCGCGCCCGCGCACGCTGACTCGGTCTGCGCCGCGTTCGGGCTCGCATGGCGACGCCTGTCGCGGCGCCAGATGCGCGCCGCCCCGCGCGCGTCGAGCCCGACGATCGGGCACACGACGATCATGAGCAGAGCCGATAAGCGCGAGGGAATCCAGTTCAGCGCATCGTCGAGGCGCGCCGAAGCGCAGCCGAAGTCGATGTAGCACTCGTTTTTGTAGCCCACCATGCTGTCGAGCGTGTTCACCGCCTTGTACGCCATGCCCAAGGTCGCACCCCCGATCATAAGGTAGAAAAGCGGCGCGATGACGCCGTCGCTCGCGTTCTCCGCCACCGTTTCCACAGCGGCGCGCGCGACGCCCTGCTCGTCGAGAACAGACGTGTCGCGTCCCACGATGAGCCCGACGGCTTCGCGCGCCGCGACAAGTCCGCCCTTCGAGAACGCGCGGGCAACGGCCAGGCTCTGGCGGCGCAGCTCGCATGCCGCGAGAATCTGATAGCTCGCCCATGCCTCGGCCACGAAGCGCAAGCCGGAGTGAACCATGCCGCAAAGATGCAGGATTCCCCAGGTCAAAAGCCCACACGCAAGCGGAAGCGCCACGGCGAGCACAAGCCCTGCGGCGCGCGTGCCCGCGGACGTTTGCGGGAATGCGCCCCGCAGGCGGCCTTCGGCCCACGTGATCGCGCGCCCCATGGCGACGACGGGATGGGGAAGCCAGCGCGGGTCGCCGAAGGCAAGGTCGGCCGCGAACCCGGCGGCGACGGCAAGAATCGTCATCACCGGGCATCGCCCCCCCAAGCGGGGCGAACGTCGCGAAGGCAGCGCCCATCCCAAGTGGCGGCCCATGCGCCGCCCGGCTCGGTATGCACGTCGAAGTATCCCATTTTCGGGACAGCTAGCTCGGAGAGCAGCGCTTTCACGGTACCCGCGTGAACGACGAAGACGGCGCGCCCACTCCCCTGGGCGCGCTCCGATTCGCACGCCTCCCGAAACGCCGCGATGACGCGGCGGGTGAAATCGCTCTTGCCCTCGCCATGCGGGCAGCGCGTCTCGCACCAGGAGTCTACCCAGGCGCGATAGCGCGCATCCTCTTTAAGCTCGGCGGCGCTTCGCCCCTCGAAGTCGCCGAAATCCATCTCGCGCAGACCGGGGCACGCCATAAGCTCCGCGTTCGGGAAGAGGATGCGCGCCGTCTGGTCGGTGCGGGCCATGCCGCTCGTGATAACACGGAACACGTCACGATCGCACGCGAGGTCGCGCAAAGCGCGCTCGCCCGCACTCGACAGGGGCTCGTCGGTGCCCGCCCCGCTGTAGCGATGGTCTTCCGTACCCGCCGTGGCACCATGGCGCACGAAGACGACTTCCAAAAGCGCACCCGCGCCCTGCGTCCCTCGAGGTGCATCGGCAAGGTTTCCTTTGATGACCTGGGGAATCCCGCACGTCATGCGCACGACGACGTCGGCGCGCGCAGCGAGCGCGCATCCCAGGCGCCCCGCGCGCTCGCGCCATTGGGCGTCTTCCGCACTCATGGGGACGACCCCCGAGCCGACCAAGGGCAGAATCACTGCGTCGAAGCCGATCAGCCGCTCGAGCGCCCGGTCAGCGTCGAGCGCGCGTACGAGTTCCTCAGCACGGTATGCGACGCGGCCGGCAAAAGCCGCGGGCACGCCGCCCTCCGCAAGCTGCGCCGCGTCGACGAAATCGTCCGCCGCGAACCCGAGTTTTTCGCGCACGAAGGTCCTCTTCCCCGAATGCGCGCCACCTACCACGAGCATCATAGGAGCATGCCCCCCACCACCAGCATGGCAAGCATCGCGAGCTCGGCCCATTGCAGAAACCATCCGGCCAAATCCCCCGTCACCCCGCCGAAGCGGGACAGGGCAACATGGCGGTACCACGCGAGCACCAAAAGCCCCGCCACCGCCATAAAGGCGCCGACGGCCTGAGCGCACGCGACCATCCCTGCAGCCGAAGCCGCAGCGAAAGCGCAAAGCGGCACGACGATCGCCGCGCGCTTCTTCGCAGGCGAGAGCCCCGCGGCCATGCCGTCCGCCCGCGCGGCAGGCCAGCATTCAACGGCGAGTCCCGAAAGCGCGCGGGAGAACACGAGCGAGCACAGAAGCGCGAGGAACGCCCCCGCCGTAAGCGGCAGCGCGGTGAACAGGGAAAACTGCAGAATAAGGTACACAACAACACCGATGACCCCGAAGGCGCCCGCCCGCGGATCGTGCATGATCTCGAGCTTTCGCTCGCGCGGGGCCCAACTTGCAAGCGCATCGGAGGTGTCGCAGAGCCCGTCTAGGTGGATGCCTCCCGTCACCGCCACAGGCAGCGCCGCGAGCACGGCCGCGACGATGGTCGCGGGCACGCCGAGCAGGTTCGCCACGTGCCCCCACGCCGTCATGAGGAAGCCTTCCGCAAGGCCCACCAGGGGAAACGCGGCAAGTGCATGGGTTGACCCGAAATCGGTCCAGGCCGATTTCGGGACGGGGATGCGCGAGAACGTTCCGAACGCCGCGCCGATTGCCTCTGCTATCTTCACCTTGTAGGTCCTTCGCCTTTCATCCACACGGGAATCCCGCATACCACTTCGACTGCGCGGTCGGCCAGCGCCGCCACGCCCGCGTTCACGCGCGCGAGCGCGCGCCTCCATGCCTCGGTCCCTTCATCGTAGCGCATCCCATCGGCGAACACGTCGACGGTGACCACCACCGTATACGCAGCGGCCTGAGCGAGCCGTTCGATGCCTCCGAGTACCTCGCGCGCCGCAGCGTCGGGGTCACGCGGGGACAAGCCGCCTTCCGCGAAGAGCTCGTTCGCAACCAGGTTGCCCACGTCCTCCAAAAGAAGTGTGCAGCCGCGCGGAAGCCCGGGCGCTGCGGCGCCCACGTCACGCGTGCACTCGAGGGTGGAAAACCCCTTGCCTTCGCGCAGCGCCCGATGGCGCGCGATGCGGCGGGCGCCATCTTCCCCGAAGGGCTCCATCGTTGCCAGGTACACGCGAGGGCCGTCGTGCCCGAGGCACAGGGACTCGGCGTAGGCGCTCTTGCCGCTCGCGGCGGCGCCGATGACGAGCGTCACCGTCATTTCCCGGCCTCGAAATGCTCGTAAGCAGCCATGCCAGTCGCCGTGAACGTCTTCCCATCCCGGTACACGCGCAGCGCCGAATCCAGAAGGGGGAGATACGCCATGGCGCCCGCGCCCTCGCCCAAGTGCATGCCTGCGTCGAGGGGCGCCTTTATGCCGAGCTCGCGAAGGAGCTCCCGGCTTGCGGGTTCGCTTGATGCGTGGGTGCCCACGAGGTAGCCCAAGGCGTTGGGGCACAGGCGCGCCGCGCACAGGGCCGCCGTGCAGGATATGACCCCGTCGAGGAGCGCCGGCGCCTTCGAGACCGCGGCCCCCAGGTAGAAGCCGCACATCGCAGCGATGTCGAAGCCGCCCACCTTCGAGAGCACGTCGATCGGGTCGGCGGGATCGGGCGAGTTCGCGTCGATAGCGCGCTCGACCACGTCGCGCTTGCGCGCGAGCGAGGCGTCCGAGAGCCCCGCGCCGCGCCCGACAAGGCTCCGCGCGTCCGCCCGGATGAGCACTGCGGCCACCGCCGCCGAGGTGGTCGTGTTGCCGATGCCCATCTCGCCCGCGGCGAGAAGGCGCACGCCGGCGCGGGCAAGCCCGCACGCGACGGCGATTCCGACCTCGATCGCGCGCACGGCCCCATCGCGAGACATAGCGGAGCCGTGAGCGATGTTGCCGCTCCCCCGCCGCACGTTCGCGCGCACCATGCGCGCGTCTTCTATGCCCCGGGCCATACCCACGTCGACGGGCACGACCTCGGCACCCGCGAACGCCGCCATGCGGCAGGCGCTCGCGGCCCCCTCGCACATGTTGCGCGCGACGGCTCGCGTCACATCTTGCCCGCTTTGCGACACGCCTTCGGCAACGACCCCGTTGTCGGAGAAGAATACCGCGAGCGCACGGGGAAACTCGGCCACCTCGGCGCTCCCCTGAGCTGCGGCGATACACGCGACGGCGTCTTCAAAGTCGCCCAATCCCCCCAAGGGGTGCGCGATGGAGTCCCACGCGGCGTACGCGGCGGCACGGGCGCACTCGTCTGCGGGCGCGATCCGGGAAAGCGCGGCTTCGAGCACGGCGCCCGGCGCCGACGAGAACGCGCGCTCGACTTCCTCGCGGATGCAGGCAAGCGCGGTTTCGGTTGCTTCAGCCATGCCGCCTCCTCTCTGCGAACGACGCTGCGGCAGACGCGAACGCGCGCGCAACGTCGGGGTTCGCAGGATAGTACACATGCGGGAAGCCCGCCACCAGGGACGGGGTGGTCGTCATGCACGGCCAGCCCTTGTCGCGCCGGGGCTTCTGCGCCCAAAAGTCGCCGCCCGGGCAGGTGGACTGCCAGTAGTGGAACTCGTGCGCGCGGATGCGTGTGCCGCGCGGCCCGTAGAGCCCGTCGCGTTGGGAAGTAAGCTCCACGTACCCGAAATGGGACAGCCTTCCCCCGTTCTCGCTTGCGCCCTCAAGGGCGCCCGCAACAGGCCAGCGCCGCCCCTCGCTATCGGCGATTTCGCGCTGCAGGTACAGAAACCCACCGCATTCGGCGACCGTCGGCATGCCGGATTCCACCGCGCGCCGCACCGCCTCGCGCATCGGCGCGTTCTCGGAGAGCTGCCGCGCATGGAGCTCCGGGTAGCCGCCCCCCAGATAGAGGGCGCTTGTCCCCCGGGGCAACTCGCTATCACACAGGGGGCTGAAAAAGGCCAGCTCGCAACCCAGATCCTCGAGCGCGCGCAGGTTCTCCTCGTAGTAGAACGAGAACGCCTCGTCACGCGCGACGGCGACGATGGGCCGCGCTCCCGCGATCGGCTCCAACCGGTAAGGTTCCTCGCGGATATCGGGTGCCGTCGCCGCCATTTCGAGCAAGCGGTCGACGTCAACGCTCTTTTCCACCAGCTCGGCCATCTTGCCGATGCGCGCGGAGAGCTGCTCGACCTCGTCGGCGGTCACAAGCCCCAGATGCCGGCTTTCGAGCGAGAACGCATCGTCGGCGGGGATATTCCCCAAAACCGCGACGCCCGTGTGCTTCTCGATCGCAGGCGCCGCGTAGGCGCAGGCAGCGGCGCTCGTCTTGTTCAGCACGACGCCGCGCACGTTCGCACAAGGCAGGAACTCGGCGATGCCGCGGATTACGGCGGCGAGCGATAAAGACGCCCCGCGCCCGTTCACCACTAAAACGACCGGCGTTTCCGTGTCGCGCGCAACCTGATAGCTGCTCGCGTCGGCCACGCCGGGCGCCATGCCGTCGTAGAAGCCCATGACCCCCTCGAGCACCGCGACATCCGCGCCCGCGGCGCCGCGTGCGAGCAGGGCGCGCAGCGTCGGGGCGTCAGTGAAGAAGCCGTCTAAGTTGCCCGAGCACGCACCCACGACGCGGCGATGAAAGAGCGGGTCAATGTAGTCAGGGCCGCATTTGAAGGCCGCGCATGCAAGGCCGCGGCGCGCGAGCGCGCGCAGGAGCGCACACGTGACGACCGTCTTGCCGCTCCCGCTCGAGGGCGCAGCGACCATGAAGCGCGGGATGGACGTGCTCACCGGGCACCGCCTTCCCCACCTGCGGCGTTGCAGTTAGCAAGCGAGACCACCTCAACGGATGGGTTCCCCTCGACAGAGGGGTCCTCCCCGAAAGGCGACTCAGCAAGCGCGCCGACTTCGGCAAGCTCCTCGGCATCCGCGCTCGCACCGCGCGCACTGACGAGGAACACGGGGTTTTGCGCCTTCATAAGATGGTGCGAGCCTACAGCCTCAGCGCGGGCGGCCGACACCTGGCACGCCTCGAACCCCTTAAAGCGCGAACCCGAGAGGAGCACGCACGCCTCGGTGAGCGTCTCAACGGTGACGCATGGCACGCACAGGCGAACCTGCGAGTTCTTCTCGAGCGCCGCCTCCACGATGGAGGGAAGCTCGCCCGCGCTCCCGCCGACGAACACGGCGTCGGGGACGGGCAGTTTCGCGAGCGCTTCGGGGGCGACACCGGGGACCGCATGCACGTTGCCGCACCCGAATGCATCCGCGTTCTCTCGGATGAGCCGCACGCCGGCCGCGTTGCGCTCGACCGCCCATACCGACCCCGCTCGCGCGACGAGCGCCGCCTCGATCGAAACGCTCCCCGTGCCGGCGCCGACATCCCACACGGTGTCGGTCGCGGTAAGGCGCAGCTTCGCGAGCGCGACGGCGCGCACCTCCTGCTTGGTCATGGGAACGTCGCCGCGGATGAAGAGCTCGTCGGGAATGCCCGAGGAAGCGTACGGCCAGCGGGAGCTCGCGGCGCGGGATGCGCCCGCAGAGTCCGCCGCGAAAGAAGCCGCCGCGGGCGCAGACGCGCCGGCCGGCGCCTCGGAGGCTGCGCTAGAGCCCGCAGGCGAACCGGCGCAGCCTGCGAACTCGATAAGCATCACGTTCAAGTCGTCGAACGTCTGACCTGCGATTTCACTTGCGGTCGCGCAGGTGATGCGCTCGTCGGGGTACGACAGGCGCTCGGCCACCGTCACGCGCGCGTCCCCGAAGCCCGCCTGCACAAGCTCGCCCGAAAGCCGCGAGGGGTCTTCCCCGCCAGACGTGGCAAGGAAGAGCTCACCTGCGCGCTCGGCCTCGGCCACGATGTCGCACGCCACGCCGTGAGCGCTCGCGAAGCGCCAATCCTGCCATGGACGCGCGAGGCGCGCGGCGAGATACGACGCTGAGCTTATGCCGGGAATGACGCGCACGTCCACTTGCGCGTCGCCGGAGAGCGCCTCCACCAGGCGGCGCGCGCCGCTGAACAGCCCCACATCGCCCGTCATCACGACCACGGCGCGCTGCCACGACGCCGCATCGGTGAGAGCGGCGACGATGTCCGCCGTCTTCACGAGCTCGCATCTCACCACGTCGGGCGGCACGTCGATGCCGACAAGCGCGCGATGAGCGCCGATGACCACGTCGGCGATGTCGATCGCGTCGAGCGCCGCGCACGAGAGCAAGTCGGGGTTTCCGGGCCCCGCCCCGATGATCGTTACCTTTCGCATGGAATCTCCCGATACCCGCGCGGCGTGACCATACGGCCGCCTACGCGCTTCGTGTCCGCGTTGCCGACGAACACGGTGGTGAACATGTCGGCGTCGAACTCCCCCAGCTCGGAGAGCCTGCACATGCCCGACTGCTGCCCCTCGCGCCCGATGTTGCGTACCCAGCCGCAGAGCGTGTCGGGGGCCTTCCATTCGAGCATAATCTTCGCCGCGCGCGAGAGCCTGTCGGCGCGCTTTCTGCTGCGCGGGTTGTACAAACAGATGCAGAAGTCGGCGCTCGCCACGGCGGCGAGCCTGCGCTCGATGACCTCCCACGGCGTGAGCAGATCGGAGAGCGACACGACCGCGAAGTCGTGGGCAAGCGGGGCGCCGAGCACCGCCGACCCGCTCTGAGCCGCGGTGGCCCCGGCGATAACTTCCACGTCTACATCGGGGAAGTCCTCAGCAAGCTCCAGCACGGGGCTCGCCATGCCGTACACGCCCGCGTCACCGCTGCACACAAGCGCCACGGCTTCTCCGCTCTGCGCGCGCGAAAGCGCCAGGCGGCACCGTTCGACCTCGTGCATCATCGGCGTCGCGAGATGCGCCGCGTCGGGCACGGCGGCGAGCGCGAGCTCCACGTATTTCGTATACCCCACAACGATGTCGGCCGCCTCGAGCGCGCGCCGAGCCGCAATCGTCATGCCGTCGGGGCCGCCCGGGCCGATCCCCACCACGAAGAGCTTTCCCATCACCGCTCCTTAAACGAAAGTTCGATAGTTACCTTGGAAAACGCGACGGTCACGCCGCCGTGAGCGAGCTTCGGGAAGATAAGTTTGCCCCCGCCCGCGAGCGCCGCGCGCTCGCACACATTGTCGACCCCCACCGTCGCGCGCACGAAATCAGATGGCGAAACGCTACCTTCGACCTGCGACAACTCCTCTGCGGAATACGTCGCAAGCGGAATCTTGCGCGCGCGGCAGAAGGCGAGCAGACCCTCCTCGTGCGCCTTCACGTCGATCGTCGCCGCCTCGCGCACGGCCGAAGGCGAGATACCCGCCTGCCCGCACGCGAGAAGAAACGCCTCCCCGATCGCTTCGGCGCACGCACCGCGACGGCACCCTATGCCCGCAACGATGCAGGGCACGACAAGGCGAAGCGGCTCGGGCGCAGGCGCCTGCGCCCGCACGCCCGCCGGCTTCCCCGTCTCACCGGCGGGCACGACATCGCCCGTCGTCTCCGCTGCGCGAACGGACGCACCTGCATTCGCGCCAGCGAACGGCGACACGACAATATCGGCCCGAGCGCGGTCGGACGCAATGTCAACCCCCTCAGGCGGCTGTCCCGAAATCGGCATGTCGGAATAGAGCGCCACGCGCCCGCCCGAAAGCAGCCGCGCCGACACTCGCTTGATGGCCTCGGGATTCGAAACGGCGAGCCCCGCACAGCGCGCCCACGTATCCACCGCCCACACGCCGCGGACGTCGGTCGCCGTGGTGATGACGGGGATGGCCCCTGCCGCGCGTGCCACAGTTTGCGCAAGCTCGTTCGCACCGCCCAAATGCCCCGACAAAAGCGGGACGGCAAAGCGCCCCGCCTCGTCGATCGCCACAACCGCGGAATCGCTTGCCTTCGAGGCGACATGCGGCGCGATCGCCCGCACGGCGATGCCCGCCGCGCCCACGAACAGAAGCGCGTCCGACGCTTCCCACGCGAGCGCCGTCCATGCGCGCAGGTCGGCCTTCCCCTCGCCGAACCCGCGCGAAACGGAAACGTCCCAGCCAGGGTCATCTTCACCTGTCTGCGCGCAATCGGAAAGCGCGTGTGCGGTGCGCTCCGCCAACGCATACCCCCTCTCAGTGAACGCTATGCAGGAAACCCTCATCTAGCGCACCACCATCGTCGAGAAGTAGCTGCCCCGATCGGGCACATCGTCGACCGAGCGGTACACGCGCTCGCCCGGAAGCCCACAGTCCTCTACGAGCTCGGCACCGTCGAAGGCGCCCTCCTCGCGAAGGATGCACTTCGTGTCCGCAAGCGAGCGGCGCGCCTTCATGACCACCTTCGTCCCCGGCCAGCCGATTGCGCGGCGCACGTCGTCGTAGCCGCCGGGCACGATGTGCAGAGGCGACGACATCTCGGGCGTGAGGTCGCGCTCGAGTGCCGCGGCGACCGCGCAGAAGCTCGGCACGCCGGGAATGGCGCGCGCCTCGAACCCGCGGGCGCGCACGTCGGGCGCGATGCGCTGGAAGGTGGCGTAGATGCTCGGGTCCCCCAGGTTCAGCAGCGCGACGTCGCGGACCGCATCCAGGTGCGCGACAAGCTCGCGAACAAGCGAGGCATGCTCGGCCGCGCGGCGCTCAACGTCGCGCGTCATCGAGAATCGCACGGGGATCACCGTCTTGCCTGTAAGGTCGACGGCGCCGCGCACGATGTCGAGCGCGACCATGGCTCCGTCCGCCGTCTGCGGTGCGGCGATGACCGGACACGATTCGATTGTGCGGACGGCCTTGATCGTGAGCAGCTCGGGGTCGCCAGGCCCCGTGCCCACCCCGTACAGCACGCCTTTACTCATACGTCGCCCCCAATTCCCCGATAACTGCATCGGCGCCCGACGTGCGGAAAAGCTCGCGGCGCTCGGCGTCGAACACGACCGCGGCGATGTCGCATCCGCCCGCCGCGCGGCGGCGCAACCTGTCCTCGATTGCCACAGCGAGCGAGGCGCGCGCAGCGTCCCCCACACCGGCGGCCTCGATTACCTCGAGCGCCGCCGTGGTCGTGACCGACGACATGATATCGCGCACGGTCTTCGTGCCCGCGCCGGCCAAGGCCGCGTGAGCGGCCAGAATCTCCGCGCGGCAGTCGGCGGTACGCGAATGGGTGTCCATGATGCCGCCCGCGACCTTCACCAGCTTGCCGATGTGTCCCACAAGAAGGACATTGATAAATCCCTCGCGAACGCAGCAATCAATCGCATCGCCCACGAAGTTGGAGATGAAGACCACCGGCGCACCGTTTAGGTGGAAATGCCCCGAGATGAACTGCGCGCCGTAGTTGCCGGGCGTGAGCACGACTCCGCGCCGCCCCATAGCCGCATGCTGCCGGATCTCGAGCTCGATGCTGTCGCGCAAGGCAGCAAGGCTGCGCGGCTCGACGATGCCCGTCGTGCCCAGGATGGAAATGCCGTCCTCTATCCCCAGGTGCGGGTTGAAGGTCTTTTCGGCAAGGGCAACACCCTCGGGTACCGAAATCGTCACAGCGATATTTCCAGAAAAGCCGTGCGCGGCGCACACCTCGCGCACCGCCGAAGTGATCATCGCGCGCGGCGTCGCGTTGATGGCGGCCGCCCCCACCGGCTGCTCGAGCCCGGGCAACGTCACGCGCCCCACGCCCACGCCGCCATCGACGGAAACTTCCGATTCGCGCGTGGGCACGCCCTTGCTGCCCGCAGCACCCGTGCCCGACCCCGCATGTTCCACGCGCGCGTACACGAGCACGCCGTCGGTCACATCGGCATCGTCGCCTGCGTCCTTTTGCACGGCGCACTGGGCGCACCCCTCGCCGATGCATGCGTCGACCACGTTCGCCTCGACAGGCAGCCCGCCGGGGGTGACGATCGACACGCGGCCGACGGGCTTTCGTGACAAGAGCATCTCGCAGGCCGCCTTCGCCGCGAGCGCGGCACAGCTCCCCGTGGTGTAGCCGCAGCGCAGGCGGGTCGTCCCGGTATAAATGTAGTGCTCGAAGGCCACGCTAGCTGCTCGCCTTCCGATACCCCGTGGCAAATGAAGGGTCGTAAAGCTTGCTGCGCTCGTACGACTCCGCTTGTGCGCCGTCGTGCGCAAGCCCGCCGCGAGCTCCGAGAACGCGGCCCACCACCACGAGCGCCGTGCGGTCGATGCCCGCTCGCGCGCCCGCATCGGCGAGCGTGCCCACTGTGCAGCGCACCACGCGCTCCTCAGGCCAGGTCGCCTTGTACACGAGCGCCGCCGGCTCGTCGGAGCTGCGGCCCGCGGCCAAAAGCTCGGCGGAAAGCTCGGCGAGCATACCCGAGCTCAGGAAGATGACCATAGTCGAGCCGCTTTCCGCCATGGTGCGCATGCCCTCGCCCGCGGGCATGGGGGTACGCCCGGAAAGCCGCGTGATCACGACCGACTGGCTGATTCCCGGCAGCGTGTATTCCTGGCGAAGCGCCGCCGCGGCACCGCAAAAGCTCGACACGCCGGGCACCACCTCGTAGTCCACGCCGCGCGCGTCGAGCGCGTCCATCTGCTCCTGGATGGCGCCGTACAGGCACGGGTCGCCCGTGTGCAGGCGCACCACTTCCTCGCCCCGCGCATCTGCCGCGCACATCACGTCGAGCACTTCCTCCAAGGTCATGTGTGCGCTGTCGTAGACGACGCAGGATTCCTTGCACTCGGCGAGCAGCTCGGGATTCACAAGGCTTCCCGCCCAAACGACCACGTCGGCCGCGCGCAGAAGGCGCGCCCCGCGCAGCGTGATAAGGTCGGCGGCGCCCGAGCCTGCGCCAACGATATAAATCATCCGAGCCTTCCCTTCCCGTTTCTCATCGCAACCGTTTACGCCGCCATTCGCGCAGCGGGCAAAACACGGCGCCTGCGGCAGCAATCGGCGCAAATACGCAGGCAGGAGGCGCAATGCCGCCCGCCCTGGCTTTGACACGTTCACAAGTGCCCACTATCATAGTAAAAGTTTCGGCAACGAGCATATGACAATCGGATAAAAGGAAATGACCAGCGCGGCGCCCGCACAGCCCGCGCTGGCTTGCGGAGGGAACCAGGTGGGAATCCTGGGCAAGGGACATTACTGTATAGGACGCGCGGGCGAACCGCCTCGCGCCCCAAGCCAGACTGCTTCGCCTTTTCCTCACGGCATCGCCGTGGCGTTAGCTCCTTGTGAACCCCGAGGGGTGCGCTTTTCTTTCGCTTGTGCCGACAAGCAACTGTCGCCGGGGGACCGGCAAACCGAGGAAAGGAAAAACCATGTCCGACCAGATGTCACGCCGCGGCTTCATGGGCGCCGCAGCAGCCGGAGCCGTCGCGCTCGCCGGAGTCGCGCTCGCGGGCTGCTCCAACACCTCCGCGAGTTCCGAGAAATCGAGTGAAAAGGAGAAGGCCGTGAAGCCGGTCATCCTCGTCACGAGCTTCGGCACGAGCTACAACGACTCGCGCCACATCACCATCGGCGCCATCGAAGACGCTATCCGCGAGAAGTACTGGCAGGACTACGACATCCGCCGCGCCTTCACCGCGCAGATCATCATCGACAAGCTGAAGAAGCGCGACGGCATCACGATCGACAACATGACCGAGGCGCTCGACCGCTGCGTGGAAGACGGCGTGAAGGAAATCGTCGTGCAGCCGACGCATCTCATGGCTGGCCTGGAATACGCCGACGTGAAAGACGAGCTCGACAAGTACGCCGACAAGTTCGACAAGATCTCGCTCGGCGACCCGCTGCTCACCTCCGACGACGACTACAAGAAGGTGGCCGCAGCCATTAAGGAGAACATGGCGTCCTTCGACGACGGCAAGACGGCGCTGTGCCTCATGGGCCACGGCACCGAAGCCGATTCCAACGCCGACTATGCCAAGATGCAGGAAGTGTTCAAGAACGAGGGCTTGACGCAGTTCTTCGTCGGCACCGTCGAGGCTGAACCGACCTGCGAGGATGTTATCGCCGCCGCGAGCGCCGCAGGGTACAAGAAGGCCGTGCTCGCGCCGTTCATGGTGGTCGCGGGCGACCACGCGAACAACGACATGGCAGACGAGACCGACCCCGACAGCTGGGCTGCGAAGTTCGTGGCCGCCGGCTTCGAAGTGACGTGCCTGCTCCAGGGTCTGGGACAGAACGCCGCGGTCGACGACATCTACGTCTCGCACGTGGACGATGCCATCGCCAAGCTGTAAACTCGCCGCGCACGGGGGCGCCGGTCGCGTCCCCGTGCAACGGGCATGCGCCTTCCCCGACCGACGGCGCATGCCCGTTGCATTCGCATCCCGCCCGCCCACCGCACGGCGCGGGCGGTAGAAGCGATTGAAAGGAACCCCTCCATGTTGAAGAAAACCCTCGTCTTCGCCCTGTCGGCGGCGCTTCTCGCGTTCTCGCTCGCCGGCTGCGCCGGAAATTCAAGCGACAGCGCAAAGGCAAGCAATACCGATTCCCAGGAAAAGACCGAGCAGGCGGCCGATGCGACCGAGGGCGCAAGCGCTGCCCCCATCACCGCCGACAAGGTGGCTGACGGCACCTATCCGATCACCGTAGATTCCAGCTCGAACATGTTCAGGATTGTGGACGCCCAGCTCATCGTGGAAAACGGCTCCATGCACTGCGTGATGACGCTTTCCGGCACGGGCTACGGCAAGCTCTTCATGGGCACGGGCGACGAGGCTGCCGCCGCGAGCGAGGCCGACTTCATCCCCTATGTGGAAAACGCGGAAGGCAAGTACACCTACGACGTGCCCGTTGATGCGCTCGACGAGGACACCGCCTGTGCCGCGTGGAGTATTAGAAAAGAGCAGTGGTACGACCGCACGCTTGTGTTCGAATCCGCCGGCGTCGATCTGCGCGCCGACGCACTGAAGTAACGCCATGCGGTCGATTCTTCCCAAGGGGGAAAACAGGAAGCTCCACAGCATCGCGGCGCGCGCGATCGCCTGCGTTCTCGTCGCCCTGCTCGCGCTTTCCTTCGCGGGGTGCAGTGCGAGCCCGAACGCGACCGGTGGCACGGCGGGCTCTCAGGAATACACTGTGAGTGTCTCGCTTTCCGGCGGGTCAGGGCGCGCAAGCATCGCCTCACCCACCACAATTGTGAAGGATGGCGACACCTACACCGCGACCATCACCTGGTCGAGTTCGAACTACGACAAGATGACCGTCGACGGCGTGGACTACGCGCCCGTAAACGACGGCGGCAACTCCACGTTCGAGATACCCGTCACACTCGACGAGGACATCGCCGTGTCGGCCGAGACCGTCGCCATGTCGACGCCGCACACCATCGACTACACGCTCCACTTCGACTCATCCACCATGAAGGAGAAATCGGGCAACGATGCAAGCGGCGGCTCCCCTGCGGGAACGGCTTCAAGCGCCGCGGCCGACTTCCACAACGCCGATTTGGGCTGCGGCTGGGAGCCGACGGGGGCGCTTCAGCTTGAATACGCCAAGCACTTCACTGTCGACGAGTACGAAGGCGGCCTGCGGCTTATCTGCATTTCGAACGGGGAGCGCTTCCTCGTGGTGCCGCAAGATGCGAAGGTACCTGATGGGTTGAGCTCCGACATCGCGGTCATAAGGCGCCCCGCCAACAAGGTGTACCTCGTGTCGTCGGCAACGATGTGCCTGGTCGACGCGCTCGATGCGAACGACAATATCTTAATGTCGGGCACGAAGGCCGACGATTGCTCGGTCGCGGGCTTCAAAAGCGCGCTCGAAAGTGGGGCGATCGCCTACGGCGGCAAGTACAGCGCGCCCGACTACGAGCGAATATCGGCCTCGGGCTGCACGCTCGCCATCGAGAACACCATGATCAACCACACACCCGATGTGAAGGAAAAGCTGCAGAAGCTCGGGCTCGTCGTGCTCACCGAACAGTCGTCAAGCGAGCCCGAAGCACTCGGGCGCGTCGAGTGGATTAAGCTTTTCGGCGTCCTGTTCGACAAGGAAGAAGAGGCCGCGAACCTGTTCAACGAGCAGAAGGCCCGCGTCGAGCAAACGTCGGGGCTCGCGTCGTCAGGTAAAACCGTGGCGTATTTCTACATTAACTCGAACGGGGCCGCCGTCACGCGGCGGGCGGGCGACTACGTGGCGCAGATGATCGAGCTTGCAGGCGGCAGCTACGCGCTCGATGACGCGCAGACGGCGTCGACGTCAGGTTCGTCAGTAACGCTCGAAATGGAGCGCTTCTACGCGACGGCGAAGGATGCCGACATCATCGTCTACAACGGCACCATCGACGAATCGGTTGCCACCTTGAACGACTTCGTAGGCAAAAACGCGCTATTGTCGCAGTTCAAAGCCGTGAAGAACGGCAATGTCTGGGTCACAAGCGCCGACATGTACCAGCAGATGACTTCTACCGCCGACATTATCGACGAGCTGCACTGGGCGTTCACCGGCGATGACGCGAGCGACTTCCATTATCTGAGGAAGCTCGGTTAGCGCCATGAGAAGCCGGCTTTCCATGGCATACGACGAATCGGGGCGCGCCGCGCGGTGTCGCGTCGTGACGGCGCTGCTCGCTGTTGCCCTCATCGTGCTCGTCGGGGCCAACCTGTGCATCGGGAGCGTGCTCGTGCCCGCAGACCACATCCCCGGCATCCTTTCGGGCGGCGCGGCCAATTCCATGGAAAGCCAGGTCATCTGGGAGATTCGCCTGCCGCGCGTGCTTTCAGCCGTGCTTCTCGGCGGGGCACTTTCGCTTTCCGGGTTCCTGCTGCAGACGTTTTTCAACAACCCCATCGCCGACCCGTTCATCTTGGGCGTCTCCTCGGGCGCAAAGTTCGTCGTCGCGCTTACGATGATCGTACTTCTAGGCGCGAACATGGCCATGTCTTCGCCGGCCATGGTGGCCGCAGCGTTTCTGGGCTCGCTTATCACCATCGGCTTCGTGCTCCTCATCGCACGGCGCATAAGTTCCATGGCCATGCTCATCGTGGCGGGCGTCATGGTGGGATACATCTGCTCGGCGGCGACGAACTTCCTCATCGCCTTCGCCGACGACCAGTCCATCGTGAACCTGCACAACTGGTCTTTGGGTAGCTTCTCGGGTTCGAGCTGGGACGACATCGCGGTCATCGCGGTCGTGGTGATCACCGTGAGCGCATGCGTATTCGCGATATCGAAGCCCCTTTCCGCCTTCCAGCTGGGAGAAGCCTACGCGAAAAGCGTCGGCGTGAACGTCGAACGCTTCCGCGTGGTGCTCGTCCTTCTAGCGAGCATGCTCTCCGCCTGCGTGACCGCGTTCGCTGGTCCGGTGTCGTTCGTAGGCATCGCGGTTCCGCATCTCGTGAAGTCGGCGCTAAAGTCGTCGAAGCCCATCCGCGTGATTCCTGCGTGCTTCTTGGGAGGCGCCATCTTCTGCGCGGGCTGCGATTTGATCGCGCGCACGCTGTTCTCTCCCGTCGAGCTTTCCATCAGCGCCGTCACCGCCATCTTCGGCGCTCCGGTGGTTATCGCGCTCATGTTGAAGAAGCGGGTGAGGTAGATGGGGGAATTCGTGCCGCGGCCCAAAACGCAGGCTGACGGAGCACCGCTTTTCCGCATAAGCGACCTGTCGGCAGGCTACGACAAGAAGGTCGTAGTCGAAGGCGTCGATCTGGAGGTTCGCGCGGGCGACGTCGTGGCGCTCATCGGGCCGAACGGCTCGGGCAAGTCGACCATCTTGAAAACCATCACACGCCATTTAGCACCGCTTGCCGGCGCGGTCGAGCTCGACGGGCGAGAGATTTCCCGATGGAAGACGGCGGAGTTCGCAAGGAACCTTGCCGTTATGCTGACAGATCGCCCCCGGACCGAGCTGCTCACCTGCCGCGATATCGTAGAGGCGGGAAGACATCCCTACACCGGGCGAATGGGCACACTCTCGCCTAACGACCATAGTCGGGTCGACGAGGCCATGAAAACCGCACATGTGGAAGAGCTCGCCGAGTGCGACTTCATGCAGATAAGCGACGGGCAACGCCAGCGCGTCATGCTCGCACGCGCCATCGCGCAGGATCCGCGTGTGCTCGTGCTCGACGAGCCCACGTCGTATCTCGATATCCGCTACCAGATCGACCTGCTGCGAATACTTCGCCACCTTGCGAAATCGCGGAATGTGGCTGTCATCATGTCCATCCACGAACTCGAGCTCGCGCAGAAAAGCGCCGACAAGGTGATTTGCGTGAAGGGCGGCCGGGTATTCCGCGCCGGCGCACCCGAGGACATATTCACGCGCGAGACAATTGGCGAGCTCTACGGCCTTCAACATGGCACCTTCAACGAGCGCTTCGGCAGCGTGGAAATTGGGCGCCCACACGGCGATGCGCACACGTTCGTCATCGCCGGAGCAGGTACGGGGTCGGCTGTGTTTCGCCAGCTCATCCGGCAGAGCAAGGCGTTCTACGCGGGCGTTCTGCACGAAGGGGACATCGACTGCGAGCTCGCGCGCGACCTGGCGACGGAATGCGTGGCCGAGCGCGCCTTCGAGCCGATCGGGGATAAAACTATAGCCCGCGCCAAAGAGCTCCTCGTCCACTGCGCGCGCCTTATCGTGTGCCCCGCCGCCTTCGGCACCATAAACGCCCGCAACGCAGAGCTCGTCGAGTTCGCACGCTCGCATGGTATCGAGGTCATGCGAGCGTGCGAAGGCGCATCGGAGGATTCCCATTTGGAGTGGGAAGGATAAACTGGACCTTCTTTTAAGGATCCTCAGGCTATAGCTCCTACGCCGGCGAGGTCTCCAAGGCGCCGGAGAACCTCGTGAACAGGAATTTCCACGCCGACGAGCCCAACTAGACCTAATCCAAGCGAGATTCCAAACTCGAAAGACCGCTCAACGTCAGATTATTAGCAACCTCCGAGACACGCTCGATAGGAACCGAGCCATCAGACAGGGCCCACGTGCGATAGATACCGATAATACCCGACAGCAAAAACGCCAGATAGTAGTCGAACATCTCGTCCTTGAGACCTTGGGGCAGCAGATCGCGCTCGGCAATCTCGTGTTCGAGCGGCGCACGAAGACGAGCCATAAAATCATCGAGCGGAATGTTCTCGATCAGCTGACGATTGAGTACCAGGTTGTTGCACAGTGCCTCGTTAACGGTTTTAAAGAAGGTCGCCGCCGCGCCCAGGGCGCGCTCGTTGGTGTCGCCGTCCATGGAGGCAAGCGTTTTCTCGACCGAGTCGACAATCATCTCCACCACATCGACGGCAATGGCATCGAGCAGGCCGTCAACCGTACCAAAGTGAACGTAAAAGGTCTTGCGGTCGACATTGGCCTCGCGCGCGATGGCACTCACCGTAATGTCTGCCAGCGGCTTTTCCATGAGCAAGCGCTCAAAAGCGGAAAGGATGGCATTGCGGCTGCGAACGATGCGGCGGTCGAGGCGCGGTTTGCTGGTGTCCATGGACGTGTCCCTTCGGAATGTGAGCATTCATCAACAGATGAGAGTTAATCTACGTAAGAGGATTATCCCCCATACAGCTCAAATATGCCCCGCATCATGAAGAACGCACGACTGCCCTACCGCGACTTAGGGTGCTTCTTCTTATTGAGCGCCGACGGAGATACGCGAATACCGTCGCCTGTCTGGCGCACATAGGCTTTATGAGCCGGCTTAGCGGTCCCAGAAGCCTTCTGAGCGTGCTTCCTGGGATCAACGGTAACAGCATTCGTGGGGTGCGGCTTAGTGGGCGCAGAGGGCGTCTGAGGCTCGCGGCCGAGCTTGCGCATCACGCGATCCCAGCGCGCATGGATGCTCTCGTTGTGGGCGCTCTTAAGGCCCAGCAGGGGCGCAGCCAAAATGGTCGGCGCGATAAACGTAATGAGACGCCACAGCAGATAGCCGGCGGTCGAAGCCGACCCAAAGAAATGACCCAAGAACAAAGCAAAGCCGCCCTCAGCGCCACCAGTTCCACCGGGCAAGGGAACCGCAGAGCTCAGCAGCTGGACAAAGGCGCTCGCGGCCATGACCGAGAAAAAGTCGACCTCGTGGTGGCCAAAGGCGAGCATCAGAAAATACGGCACCAGATAGAAAAACGCGAGCTGCAGCATGGTGATAAACACGGTGAGCAGCATGGAAGAAAAATGTCCGGCCGAAAGCTTGAACTTCTCGGAGAAGGAGTAGATCTCGCCATCGACAAACGAGCGCCATCCATCGATCTTAGTGGCCGAGACACCTATGCGCTCGAGCCAATTGATGATGCAATGGGCGACGCGCGTGACGGTCTTAGGCATGAGCGCGACGGCGAAGATGCCGAGCAGGATGCAGCAGTGACCGCCAAAACTAAAGACGCACAGCAGCGTCATGTCGCCATAGCGCTCGGCAAAAAACGGCATGCGAGCAAGCAATAGGATAGCGCCCCAGGCAACGAGGCCAAACTGATACACAATAAATCGGGTGAACTGCGTGGCACCCGCTTCGCCCACGTTTTGGCCCGCTTTGGTCAGGCGGTAGATCTGGGCAGGCGTAGAGCCCATCATCATGGGCGTCAGGTTGCCAAAGAAGATACCGCTCGCCTCGACCGAGATCAGGTCGCGAATGCCGACGGGTGAATTGGGGTCGAGCCAGACGGCGATCGCATAGGCCACAATGCCAAAGAACAGATACATAAACATGCAAAGACACGCGACAACGAGCCAGGGCGCCTGGACGCTCGACATAGCAGCCCAGAACTGCCCCATCTGCCCGGTTACCACCAGATAGACGATATAACCCACCAGCACAACGCCGATAAAGATGGCGCCGCGGCGTGCACTCTTATTGTCATCGCCGCCCGAGGCCTCAACCTCGACCTGGGGCTTGGACGTATGCTGAGAGGACTCCGTCATGAGACTCCTTCTAACAGTCAAAATATCTTGGTAATTGTACCCGTAAGGGCCATAAGCAGAACGCAAAGCTCTTGTTCAAACGGGAATTGCAGACGGTTGTTTGATAATAAAAAACCCGGCCTTCCATGGGAAGTCCGGGTATCAGATGCGTGGTAGCCCGTACCAGATTCGAACTGGTGATCTCCGCCTTGAGAGGGCGGCGTCCTAAACCGCTAGACGAACGGGCCATAAGCCTCAGCAGAAAAGAAATGGTAGCCCGTACCAGATTCGAACTGGTGATCTCCGCCTTGAGAGGGCGGCGTCCTAAACCGCTAGACGAACGGGCCACATGACATCTGCACTGCCGTGCTGCGAGGAAATATATTACGGGACAAAAAACGTCAGCGCAAGAAGAAATTCCAAATTGCCGAAAAATTGTCGGCAGGTTATGGAACACGCAGGTAAACAGGATAGCTAATTCAAGTTGAGATGGACCAAAAGAGCTTCGCGCTCGTTGGAAATGTTGTCTTCGATCACGGCGTCGAGGGCGGAGTTGAGTAGCTGGCCTAGCTCGGGCCCGGGCTTGACTCCGGCGCGGATCAGGTCGCCGCCGTTAATGGCGAGCATCTTGAGCGTATAGGGCTCCCCCGCCTTCAGCAGCTCGTGCGCCATCGCGCGCATCTCCTCAATCGTCTCGACGTAATAGAAGCACGACGGGGCCTTGCCAAGTGTGTCAGCACGCTTAAGATCCATGAGCTCGTCCATCAGACGCGGCGTGTCGACGCCCTCGCCCGAAAGCGCGCGCATCATATTGAGCAGGCAGGAGCGCTCGGGGCGCAGTGGCTTGTCGTGATATTTGATGAGCAGGCACACGTCGCGCACCAGGTCGTGCGAGAGCGCCAGGCGATCCATAATGGCGCGCGCTTTCTTGGCGCCGAGCTCGGGATGACCGTAGAAGTGTCCGCTGCCGGCGTGATCGACCGTAAAGCACTCGGGCTTGGACACATCGTGCAAAAACGCCGCCCACATAAGGCTCGGCGAAGGCGCGACGCCGTCGCACAGCGCCAGCTCCCCTGCCACCGTCAGCACGCGGGCGATATGCTCGTAGACGTTAAACGCATGATAGACACTGCTTTGATCAAACCCGCGAGCGGGCGCAAGCTCGGGCACGGCGGCGCAGATGAGCTCGGGGTAGCGGAGCATCGCGTCTCCCCCATGACCGGTCGAAAGAATGCCCTCGAGCTCAATACCCACACGCTCACGCGCCACGGCATCGAGCAGCGGCGCACACTCGGCAAGCGCGCGCTTAGTCTCGGGCTCAATCATAAAGTCCAGGCGGCAGGCAAAGCGTACCGCACGCAGCATGCGCAGGGCGTCCTCGTTAAAGCGACGCTTGGGATCGCCGACAGCGCGAATCAGCTTGCGCTCCAAGTCACCCTGGCCGTCGTAGCGGTCGACAAGCCCGCGCTCGGGATGCCAGGCCATGGCGTTGACGGTAAAGTCGCGGCGCGCCAGATCGTCCTCGAGCGAGGGGGCACGCTCCACACTCTGGGGATGGCGACCATCGGTGTAAAAGCCATCCAGACGGTACGTGGTGACCTCGATACGCTCGCCATCGGAAATAGCCGTGATTCCGCCAAATTTAATGCCCGACTCCACAACCGCGATGCCGGCGGCCTCGAGCGCCGCTTTGGACTCCTGCCACAGGCCGCTACAGCACATATCAACATCGTGGCTGGGGCACCCCATCAGGGCGTCGCGCACCCAACCGCCCACGTACCAAGCCTCAAGACCTGCTGCCTCAAGCGCACGCAGGACACGGATAGAGGCATCGGTCGGCTGCGTACCGTTGAGCGAAACATTGCACATGCCTATGGCCTCCTGCACTTGTGAGCGTAAATCGATGGTTCTCAAGAAGTCTAGCAAGAAACGAGAAAACACGCACACGCAATCGCGTCGTCGATTCGATAAAACAAGACAGCAGACGCCACATACGTTCAGCGCGCAAAAAACACCCGCCTTGGTAATCCAAAGCGGGTGTTCGGCAACGACGTATCAATGCTGCTAGCAGACCTGGCGAACCTCGATGTGCTTCTTATATTCGTCCACCTTGGCAAAATCGCCCAGACCGGGGCACTCGACCACGTTGGCGCCGGTAGCCATCGAAAGGCGCAGGGCGTCCTCGACGCGCTCGGGGGCGTCGTGCCACACGGACAGGAAGGCAGCGAGCGAGGAATCGCCGGCGCACACCGTCGACAGCAGCTTGACGTCGAAGGTGCGATTGGCAAACCAAATGTGCTCGCCGTTGGAGAAGTACGCACCGGCGCCACCAAGGGTCAGCAGCACGTTCTTGGCGCCCTTGGCGTGCAGCTCGGCCATCGCGCCCTTGACGGACTCGTCGTCGCCACCGCTCACCTTAATGCCAAAAATATCGAGCAGCTCGTCATCGTTGGGCTTAATCAGCAGCGGCTCCATGGCAATGAGGTCTGTCAGCTGATGGCTCGAGATGTCGAGGACGAACTCGGCCCCCTTGGCCTTGACTCGGCGCAGGACCTCGGCCAGGAAGCCCTCGGAAGTGTTGGGAGGTAGCGAGCCGCTGATGACCAGGCAGGTCATGTCATCGAGCGAATCGATGAGCTCAAACATCTCCTGCTCGTTGGCCTCGTTGATGGCGGCACCGGCGTTGACCATGTTGTACTCGGTGTCGGGGCCGGCGTTGAGGAACACGTTGACGCGCGTAATGCCGTCGGTCCACACGGGCTTGACGGGCACGCCCAGGGCCTCGGCGCCCTTAACGATAAACTCGCCCGAGAAACCGGCGAAAAAGCCCAGGATCGTGGTGTCGACGCCGTAGTGGTCGAGCGTAAACGAGACGTTGAGGCCCTTGCCGTTGGGCGTGTAGACGGCGTTGCGGGTACGCGTGACGGTGTTGGCAGCAAGACCGTCGCAGGCGATGTTGTAGTCAATGGCGGGATTTGCAGTGAGCGTGTAAATCATGAATGTTCCTTTCACGAAGCAACGTGTTAATGAAAGTATATTCCACACATCGGTAAAAGGCTAGGACAACTCGGTGAACGGTGTGGAAGCGATGAAGTACGGCGGGACACCTCTCCCCCGTGGCGGAACAAAAAAGGCGCCCTGGCCAAAACCAGGGCGCCGCATGCGCACGAATATGTCGTTTCGATTACTGACGATCGAGCTTGCGGACAGCAACGCGCTTGCTGTACTCGTCGACGTGACCAAAGTCGCCGATGCCGACGGACTCAGCAACGTTGGCGCCGGTGGCCATAGCGAGCTTCATGGCCTCCTCGACGTTGTCGCGATCCCTGTACCACTTGTGCAGGAACGCAGCGAGGGTGCAGTCGCCGGCGCAGACGGAAGAGACAAGCTTGATGTTGAACTCACGCTTGGCATACCAGATGTCCTCGCCGTTGGAGAAGTAAGCGTCACCGCGGCTACCACGGGTGAGCAGCACGTTCTGGACGCCGGCCTCGTGAGCCAGCTTCATGGCAACGCGGACCTCGTCGTCGGTGTCGACCGGCACGCCGAAGATGGCCTTCATCTCATGATGGTTCGGCTTGATGAGCAGCGGCTTCTTGTGAGCGAGCTCCTTGAGCTTGTCGGAGGACAGGTCCAGGACGACGTCGGCGCCGCGGGCCTGAGCGTGCTCCATGACCTGAGCCAGGAAGTCAGGCGTAGCTTTGGGAGGCACGGAACCGGAGACGATCAGGCACTCAAGGTCGCCCGCGGTGTCCAGGATGTTGTAGAGCTCCTCCTGGTGCTGCGGCGTGATCGGAGCACCAGGGTTGAGGATGCCGTACTCGTGCTGGCCATCGTTGACGTAGGTGTTGATGCGCGTGATACCGTCGGTCCAGACCGGGCGGCAAAGGCAACCCAGGTTCATGACCTCCTCGACGATGAACTTGCCCGTGAAGCCGGCGAAGAAACCGAGCGCGACGGTGTCGACGCCCATCTTCTTAAAGGCGAAGGACACGTCGAGGCCCTTGCCGTTAGCCGTGTAGCTGGCCGAGCCGGTGCGGACGTTCTCGTCGGGCTCGAGCGGAGAGCTCGAAACCGTCATGTCGACAGCCGGGTTAGCGGTTAGCGTGTAGAACATTTACAGTACCCCCTGTATATGTGAGGGCCGCGTGGCCGGCCCATTCCAACCACGCGGTTACCTCTGATACCAAATTAGCGAGCTGCGGACTCGAGCAGTGCCTTGACCTCGGCAGCGGTGTTGCAGGCGAGCGCCTTCTCGGCAAGCTCGTCGCACTCGGCCTTGGTCCACTGGCTGATGGTCTTGCGGGCGCGCAGGATGGACGGAGCGCTCATCGAGAACTCCTCCAGGCCCCAGCTGATCAGCAGCGGCTCGAGCAACGGATCGGCAGCGGCCTCGCCGCACATACCGACCATGATGCCGGCCTTCACGCCGCTCTCGATGATGTTCTTGAGCGAGCGGAGCACGGCGGGATAATAAACCTGGTACAGGTTGGAGATGGTGTCGTTGCCACGGTCGGCGCACATGGTGTAGCCGATCAGGTCGTTGGTGCCGATGGAGAAGAAGTCGGCGACCTCGGCCAGGCGGTCAGCGAGCAGCGAGGCGGCAGGCGTCTCGACCATGATGCCGACCTCGATGTTCTCGTTGAACTTGCGACCCTCTTCGGTCAGCTCGGTCTTGCACTGCTCGACGAGCTCCTTGACGGCCACGACCTCCTCGACGCAGGTGACGAGCGGGATCATGATCTTGACGTCACCGAAGGCGCTGGCGCGCAACAGGGCGCGGAGCTGGACCTTGTACTGATCGGGGTTGGCCAGGCAGTAACGCACGGCACGGAAGCCCATGAAGGGGTTCTCTTCCTTGACCATGTGAAGGTACGGAATCTCCTTGTCGCCACCCACATCGAGCGTGCGGATGATGACCGGAGCGCCCTTGAGCGCGCTGGCGACCTTACGGTAGGCGTTGAACTGCTCCTCCTCGGAAGGAAGCTCAGCAGAGTCCATGAACAGGAACTCGGAACGGAACAGGCCAATAGCCTCGGCATCGTGATCGAGCGCGTTGGGCACGTCATCGGGGTTGCCGATGTTGCAGGCAATGATCTTCTTGATACCGTCGGCAGTCACGGACGGCTTGCCGCGGAAGGCCTCGAGAGCCGCCTTCTCGGCAGCGAAAGCCTCGGCCTTGGCAGTGTAGGCGGCGAGCGTCTCCTCATCGGGATCGGCCTCGACGATACCCTTGCCACCGTCAACGACAACGGTCATGCCGTTGCGCAGTGCGGTGCAGCTGTTGGCAACCGAAAGGACGGCCGGGATCTCGAGGGCGCGCGCAATGATTGCGGAGTGCGACGTGCGGCCACCAGTCTCGGTGACGATACCGGCAACGTGGGCCTTATCGATCGTGGCGGTCATGGACGGCGTGAGGTCGTGCACGACAACGACGGTGTTCTCGGGCAGGACGGAAAGGTCGACGACCTCCTTGCCCAGCAGCTCGGCCAGAATACCGGTGCGGATGTCGGCGATGTCGGCCGCGCGCAGACGGAACATCTCATCGTCCATGGACAGGAACATGTTCTCGAACATGGTCGAGGTGTCCATGAGCGCCTGCTCGGCGCAGGTGCCGCCGTCAATGGCGGCGTTGATGGCGTCGGTCATGCCCGGATCCTGAGCCAGGACAATGTGTCCGCTCATGATCTCGGCCTCGGCCTCGCCCACCGTCTCCTTCATGTGGTCGGCCTGAGCCTGAGTCTTCTCGCAGAAGACCGAAAGAGCGGTCTGATAGCGCTCCTTCTCTGCTGCCGAATCAGCAACCTCGTGCGGCTCAAACGTCAAGTCGGGATCGACGGCGACCATGACGGTGCCGATACCGATGCCCTCGGAAGCGTTGACTCCCTGATACATTCCCATTCCTCTCTCCGTGTCATGTGATAAAGCGTTTTGCCATATCCATGACAAAAGAGCGCAGCTACCTTAAGACAGGTCACTGCGCCCCCAAATATGAACTTAGTTGTTCAACATGCGACCCGTTTGAGTTCTACTCGCCAAGACCGCTCTTGATGAGCTCGATGGCAGCAGCCAGAGCCTCGGCCTCGTCGGCGCCGTCGCACTTGACCTCGACCTCGGTGCCGCAGGGGATACCAGCAGCCATGAGGGCCATCGGGGACTTGCCGTTGACCTCCTTCTCGGGGGTGACGACCGTCACGTCACAGGCGTACTTGCCCATGGTGGAGGCGAACAGACCAGCCGGACGCATGTGCAGACCCTGAGGATTAACGAGGGTAGCCTTCTCAGAAACCATAATTGACTCCTTTTTTGTGTTTAACCCCTGTCATGCATGTGGCAGGAGTCAGATTCACGACGTTGTTTATATTAACTCACATCAAACGGTTTTTCATTGTGTTTCGCACGAATTGTTGGACAGATGTCGTTCGCTGTCCGCTCGCCTGCCGGGCGGGGCGGTTAAGTTTGCTGCTCTACAGTCCTGCGCAAGACGGAAAGCACATTAAGTGCTTTCCTTTGCGTGCGGAACTCGCGACAAACTTAACCGCCCCGCCCGGCAGGCGAGCTGCGGGAACATGCTTCCGTCCAAGAAATATCGTGCAAAAGGAATTCTGGCTGAATATTTGTCCGCACGGACGATCCGATAGACGGGCCGCGCTATCCCCTTCTTCTAAGTTGCGGTGAAATATGGACTGATTTTAGGGTTGAAACATTTAAACGGTCCTTATTTCACCGCAAGTTAGAAGAAGGGGGATGAAAAAAGGCGAGGGCTCGTGGGGAGTCCTCGCCTTTGTTACAGGGGGCGATGTAATTCGCGAACTGCGGGATTAGACCAGGCGGGCGTTGATCGTCTTGGCGATCTCGGCGGCGTCGGTGGAACCCTTGACGGTGGCACGGAAGTCCTCGTCCATGAGCGCCTCGGCAACCTTGGACAGGATCTTGAGGTGCGTGGTGCCAGCCTGTGCACCAGGGATGAGCAGGGCGATAGCCACGTTGACAGGAGCGCCGTCCATGGTATCCCAACCGGTCACGCCGGACTCGTCCTTAACGACGATGACGGCAGCCTCGGTAATGGCGTCGGACTTGGCATGCGGGATGGCGAAGCCCTCCATCATGCCCGTGGTGCCCTCGGCCTCGCGGGCCAGGAAGGCGTTCATCACGGCGTCGGCGTCGCTGGCGATACCGGCCTTGACAGCCTGGTTGGAAACGAAGCTCAGAGCCTCGTCACGAGAAGCGAAGTCCTCGGCGACAAAGACATTCTCAACCTTCACGAAGTCGGCAGCCTCGGCCTTAGGGGCCTCAACGGCAGCGGCCTTGGAAGCCTCAACCGGCTTGGCTACAGGAGCGGCCTTCTGATTCTTCTCGAAGTCGTACTTCTTGAAGGCCACGAACAGGATGCCACCGACAACAGCACCGATGAGGATCGCGAGGACCCAAAGCGGACCGTTCTCGACAACGGGCAGGACCAGGAAGCCACCGTGAGGCGCCGGATCGTGAACGTTGAACATAATGGTCAGGATCGAAGCGATAGAGGAACCGAGCATCATGATGGGCATGACCGGCCAGATGTTCTTGGTCATGAACGGAATGGCGCCCTCGGTGATGTGGGTGCAACCAAGAATGAGGTTGACGATACCGGCGTCGTGATCCTCCTGGCTGAAGTACTTCTTACCGACAACGACGGCGAAGGTGGTGATCAGCGGCGGAACGATGCAAGCTGCGGAGACGGCAGCCATGAAGTTGGTGCCGAAATTGTAGGTATCGGTGCCAACGCCGGCAGCCAGTGCCTCGGTGAGCATGGCGGTACCGGTGACGTAAGCAGCCTTGTTGACCGGGCCACCCATGTCAAAGGCGCACATGCAGCCGATGGCAAGACCCAGGACAACGGCGCCAGAGGCGGACAGGCCCTTGAGGAAGTCCATCATGGCGGTGTTGATGGCAGCCATGGGGCCGGAAATGCCGAGCATGACCAGGCCGACGATAGCCGTCGAGAACAGCGGGTACAGGAAGATGGCCTTGAGGCCGTCCAGGTTCTTGGGCAGACCGGCAAAGACCTTCTCGAGCAGCAGGATGACATAGCCAGCGAGGAAGCCGCCGACGATGCCGCCCAGGAAGCCGAAGCCCACGCCGGCGCCACCGGCGTCGATCATGCCGGTCTCGGCGTTAACAGGCAGGCCCTGGATGGCGATCATACCGGCAACAAAACCGGGGACGAGCGCCGGTCGCTTGCCGATGGATTCGGCGATGTAGGCGGAAAGCACCGGAACCATGAGGTTCATGGCGATGCCGCCGATGATCTTCAGCATCGCAGCAAAGCTGTTGTAGTCAGACGCCGTCGAATCGAAGGACGTAATGCCCCACAGGAACGAGACGGCGGTCAGGACACCACCG
Organism: uncultured Collinsella sp.; assembly: GCA_937922225.1. Classification (GTDB taxonomy): domain Bacteria; phylum Actinomycetota; class Coriobacteriia; order Coriobacteriales; family Coriobacteriaceae; genus Collinsella. The sequence goes on along the minus strand of CAKZUZ010000016.1, from coordinate 141,862 downwards.
GCGACGACGAAGACCAGCATATGGCTGACGCCGTTCATAAGGTGCTTGTAGATGACGTGGCCGATAGACTCCTTCTCCTCGACCTCGTCCTCGACATCGGCAGCGGCTGCAACCGTGTTGTCGCCCTTGGCGGCGAGCGCGCGGTCAATCAGCTTACCGGCGGCCTCAACGGACAGAGCCTTGGAAACACCAACGGAAACCATGGGCTTGCCGGCGAAACGCTCAGCCTGGACATCCTTATCGGCTGCGACGACGACGGCCTTGGCACCGGCGATCTCGCTCTTGGTGAGCTCGTTCTCGACACCGACCTGGCCATGGGTCTCGACCTTAATGGTCAGACCTCGCTCGGCAGCTGCCTTCTCCAGCGCCTCCTTCGCCATGAAGGTGTGCGCGATGCCGGTCGGGCAACCGGTGGCGGCGATGATGTCAAACTTAGCCATGTGTCCCTCCTTTTTAAGTTTTGCGCCCGCAGGCGCTCCCCTACACGCGCGTCCTTGCGCGCTTTTCCACAACTGAAAGATACCAACCTACCGTCCGCGTGAGAAGAGACAAGGCGCAATTCTCCGGTGAAAGGTTCTTTCATAACCGTAAACGGTAGGTGAAAGTTTACCATCAACACTTGAAACGGCAAGGTGTATCTTGTTATTGAAAATCCCCCTATACTATGACATTACAAAACGATTCCGATTTTCATGCCAACCAGGAGCCATCCATGACCGATAGTAGCAAGAGCGCACTTTCCCTCATTAGTACCCATCAGGGATACAGCGAGTCCGAGCAGCGCATTGTCGACTATATATTGGAGCACCAGTCCGAGGCGCCACGCCTCACGGCGGCTCAGCTCTCGCGCGCCGCCGCCACGTCCGAGGCGACCGTTTCGCGCTTCTGCCGCAAGCTTGGCTTTGGCAGCTTCCGCAGCTTTCAGTTTTCGTTGGCGAGGGATTTGGAAAGCCAGCGCAACGAGGGCCTGACTGACGAAGTCTCGCTCGACAATATGGAGCAGAGCCTTAAGAACATCCTGGCTGCCAAGGTGAGCGAGCTTAATGCGACCATCGACGGGATCGACCACGATACGTTGGCGGCTGTTGTGCATGCCCTTAAGCATGCAGGGGTTATTGAGTTTGCGGCTGTGGGCAATACGAACGCGGTCGCGCTCGATGCGACATTTAAGTTTTCGCAGCTGGGCCTTCGCTGCATGGCGAGCACCATCAGCGAGACCTCGATCGGGTTTGCGCTCACGCTACGCCCCGGCGACGTCATCGTGCTCATCTCAAACTCCGGCAAATCTCGCCGACTGAATCGCATGGCAAAAGCTGCTCGCGACTGCGGTGCAACCGTAGTCGTCATCAGCAGCGACAGCAAATCCCCGCTCGCACGCCTGGCAGACTATACTTTTAATACCGTCAACCACGAGGCGTTGCTGACGACGGGCGACTTTGCGTTCTCCAAGATCAGCGCCACGATGATCATCGAAGTTATCTACAACTTCCTGCTGCCCGAGATTGAAGACGCTCGCGAACATATCAGCTACTACGAGGAGCTCATCCAGCCGGACAAGGTCGTTGAGTAAAACGCGTAGTGGGACAAAAATTTCAGTCTATTTTGTCCCACCAACACCGCTGATACAACTTAGCCTCGAGCTTCTTCGAGCATCTGCTTTGCGTGGGCCAAGCTTGCCTCGGACTGATCGCCGCTCAACATGCGGGCGACCTCGGCGGTACGGGCATCGCCGGTCACCTCGTCCAAGTGCGTCTGGGGAACATCGCCGGGCTCTTTACTGACCACGTAATGCTTGTCGGCCATGACGGCGACCTGCGCCAGGTGCGTTACGACGATGACCTGATGCGTGGCGGCAAGATCGGCCAGCACACCAGCAAGAGCACGAGCCGTAGAGCCGCCGACGCCGGCATCGACCTCGTCAAATACCAGCGTGTCGACGCCGTCCGCATTGCCGAGGACGACCTTGCTCGCCAGCATAACGCGGCTCAGCTCGCCGCCCGAGGCAATGCGGCGCAAAGGACGCGGTGTGAGACCCGCGCCGCTGCGATATAGCAGCTCATAGCTCGAAGGACCCGCGGGTGTCCACTCAGCGCGAGGAAGATCGCGGGACTCCCAGACCAGCTCAGCACCGCCCATCTCCAGGCGTGCCATCTGACGACCCACCTCGTGACAAAAACGCGGGGCTGCCGTATTGCGTGCACGCTTAAGCGCCTTGGCAGCGGCGAAAAGTTCGCGCTCCGCCGCGCCAAGCGCTTCGCGCGCCTTCTTGATCTGCTCATCACCATCGTCTACCAGCGACAACAGCTCTTGCGAGCGATCGCGCATGGCAAACACGTCGTCCATGGTGGGACCCCACTGACGCAGCAGACCCTTGAGGTCGGAATAGCGCTCGCGCATACGAGCCAGCTCGCGCGGATCGAAGGCGACCCCATCGCGATAGGCACGCAACTCGTTGGCGCAATCCTCGAGTGAGATGCAGGCATCCGAAAGGGCATCGGCGATGTCGCCTAGCTTGCGGTCAACGGTCGTCATGCGTGAAAGCTCGGCCACGGCGCTGTTCACGGCATCGAGCGCTCCCCCTTCGGCGGCAATCGATGTATGGGCTTCGTTAGCCGTGGCCACCAGCACCTCGGCATGCTCCGAGCGCGGCAGCAGCTCCTCGAGCTCCTCATACTCACCCGGCTTGGGGTCGACATCAGCGATACGCTCCAGGGCGAAGCGCGCCTCCTCGACGCGACTCCCCTGCGCACGCGACGCCTCCTCTACGCGACGGACCTCCTTGGCAGCCGTACGCGACGCCTTAAAGCAGACACGGTACTTTTCCAGCGCCTCGAGCGCAGAGCGACCAGCCCAGGCATCGACCATGGCAACATGATGTGCCGGATCGAGCAGGCGCTGATGCTCGTGCTGGCCGCACAGATCCATCATCACGCCGACGCGCTCGGAAAGCTCGCGGACGCTGGCGATGCGGCCGTCAATCTTGACGCGGCTGCGGCCCTCGGCGGAAAGGCTGCGCTGCACGGTGAAGCCCTCCGTGTCGTGCGGGCCATCGAACAAGCGCGCCTCGACGCTCGCAAGCGCCTCGCCCTCGCGCACGGTCGAAGAATCCGCGCGCTCGCCCAAAATGAGCTTAAGCGCCGAGAGCAGCGCAGTCTTACCGGCGCCGGTCTCGCCGGTCAGGACAGTTAGGCCCGCGCTGGGCACCAGCGTCGCCTCGCGAATGAGCGCAATGTTTGAAACCTGCAGCTCATCGATCATGGCGAACTCCGTAGAACACGCGGCTTACCGAGTTGTAGAAGCTCTCAGGGCCATAGTCGAGCAGCAGCACATCGCCGGGACCGCGGCGTACGGCCACGCTCTCGACGGTGCCATCGCAGGTAATAAACTGCCCGTCGATGGCAATAGCAGGCACACTCGGGCGGTCGTCGGACATAAAGATCTCAACGACATCGCTCGGCGAGGTCAAAAAGGCACGGGCCTGAATAGTATGCGGCGCGATAGGCACGCAGACCATGCCCGTGTAATCCGGGCTCACGATAGGACCGCCGGCACTGAGGGCATAGCCCGTGGAACCAGTTGCCGTAGACACGACCACACCATCGCCGCGCAAGCGATCGATATGGTGGCCCGACACGGTAATGTCGAACTCGACCATATCGGAAAGGGGGCCGCGCGTAAGTGCCATGTCGTTGAGGGCAAACGTGCGCACGACATCCTTCGTGCCGTCTTCGCGCACCGAAACGATATCGGCGGCGATGGTGGCGCGGCGGCTCACGTGGAGCTCGCCGGACAGAGCATCGCTCACAACCTTTAAAATGTCGCGCTCCTCGGGGCTCGCTGCCGTCAAAAAGCCCAGATGACCATAGGAAAGACCCAAAATGGGAATCTCGCGGTAGTTGAGGATACGAGCCGCGCGCAGCAGCGTTCCGTCGCCGCCGAGCGTAATGACCAGGTCGGCATCGTCAACATCGGGCGCGCTTTGGATCTTGGAGCGCTGATCGGCAGCCCATGCGACCTCGTAGCCCTGGCGCGAAAGCCAAAGCTCGAGCATCAGGCCGCTCTCGACCGCCTCTTGCTTGTAGTAATTGGGAACCAGAAAGACTTTCATAGCGTTGCAGCTTTCTCGCTCAAAACCGATACCTGGGATTGCAGCTCATCGTCGGTGCGTTCGCCAGGGGCAAACCTTGTGCCGTACAGGAAAAACTCAACGTTGCCCTTAGCGCCATGGATGGGCGACACGCACACGTCAAGCGGGAACAGGCCCTTGGCGGCAAAAAGCTCAATCGCCGCCACGAGCGTATCGCGGCGGACGGCGAGGTCGGTCACGATACCGCCCTCGCCCACCAGCGCAGCCGGCGCCTCAAACTGGGGCTTTACGAGCGTGCAGAACGAACCCGAAGGATTCAGACACGCCAGCACGGCGTCGATGATATTCGCGATGCCGGTAAACGAGACATCACAAACAGCCAGGTCGATGGCGCCGGCATAGCCAAGCTCAGGCAACTGCGTCACGTTGGTGCGCTCATGCAGCGTCACGCGATCGTCCTGACGCAACGACCAATCGAACTGTGCGCGACCCACGTCCACCGAGACAACGGTCGCAGCTCCGCGCTTGAGCAGGCAATCGGTAAAGCCGCCGGTAGAGCAGCCTACGTCCAGGCAGGCAAGGCCCGTGGGGTCGATACAAAACGCATCGAGCGCACCCTCAAGCTTAAGGCCGCCGCGCCCAACGTACGGAATGCGCCCCTTAACGTGTAGCGGCAGGCCCGGCGTCACCTTGAGCCCCGGAGAGGCCAAACGCTCACCGCCGCTCGAAACCAAGCCGGCCATAAGAGTGCGAAGGGCATCCGCGCGATCGGCGCAGATGCCCTGTGAAATCAGTTCGTCATCAAGACGCACGCGTTTCATGAATGCCATCAACCATTCGTATCCGGAGATGCGGCTAGCTATCCTGGGATTCGTTTGCCGCATCCTCATCGTATTCCTGCTCGAGCTTATCGGCCTCACGCGGCGTCAGCTCAAACTTGTCGACCATATCGACCGCGCGGGAGCCCAGCTCAATCGCTTCGTCAAACAGATCGAGTGAACGCTCCAAGGACGTATCCTTGGAGCGAACGGTAGCAATGATCTGGTCCAGACGGTCCGAGATCTCGTCAAAGTTGCGGACAGAACCCTCTGGCATGGCTACTCCTCGACGGAGTCGGCCTCGACGGCCTCAGCAGCGTCCACATCCTCGGCAAGTACACCGGCGGTAGCCTGAGCGGCAGCGACCTTGGCGGCAGCCTCAGCAGCCTGGGCCTCCTCGCGAGCGCGATCCTCGGCCAGCAGTTCCTGGTACAGGTCCTCGCCCGGCAGCTCCTCGCTGCGAGCGATCTTGCCCAGCACGCCGTTGACAAACGAGGCGGACTGGTCGGTGCCATAGGCCTTGGCAAGTTCGACGGCCTCGTTGATCACGATAGCGTCCGAGACCTCTTCGTCGGTGAGGAAGCGCATCTCGTAGACGGCGATACGCAGCAGATTGCGGTCGGCGCCGGGCATGCGCATAAGATCCCAGTTCTTGGCGACGGCGCGCAGGGCACAGTCGATGCGATCGATATGCTCGTAGGCACCGCGGCACAGCTCCAGAGCATAGGGGTCGAGGGGGCCCTTCGAGATCAGGAAATCGCCCTCGAGGACGCGCTCGAGCGGGCTGTCCGTGGCCTCGGCCTGGAACAGCAGCTGCAGCGCCTGACTGCGGGCAAGCGTGCGCCCGCGATAAACCTTAAGGCTCAAAGGTTACTCCTTGGGGAAAACGAGGCCGTCGATGCAAACGTCAACGCGCTCGACCTCGACACCCACCTGGGCATCGATGGCGGCGACTACAGCGGCGCGAACGGCCTCGGCGAGTTTCTTGAACGGATAGCCAAAGAACACCACGACACGCACGGTGAGTGCGAGCTTGTCGCCGACGACCTCGGCTTCGACCGCCGGCTCGGAAGCCGGGGCCTTAGACGAGAGCATCATGGAGACAAGGTTGGTGGCAAGGTCCTTGACGCCAACGGAGGCGATGCCCTCGACATCGGACACGGCGCGCGAGACGATGGCGGTCAGAACATCGGGCGAAATGCCGATGCCGTCAATCTTGATTTCCTGGGGCATGAGTCCTCCTAGAAGAGTTGGTTGCTAGACGCGGGAGACGAACTTGCCGTCGCGGGTGTCAACCTTGATGACCTCGCCCTCGTTGAGGTACATGGGGACCTGGATGACAGCGCCGGTGTCGATCGTGGCCGGCTTGGTGGAGCCCTGGACGGTGTCGCCCTTAAAGCCCGGGTCGGTCTGGACGATGGTGGTCTCGATGAACATCGGCGGGGTCACGCCCATGAGCTCATCGTCGGCGAAGAGCAGCTGGCAAATGTCGTTCTCGCGCAGCCACTTGGAGTTCTCGCCCACCATGTCCTCGGGAACAGGAACCTGCTCATAGGTCTCATTGTCCATGAAGATGTAGTCGGCGCCATCGTTGTAGAGGTACTGGAACTCACGGGTGGTGAGCATGACGCTCTCGAACTTGGTGCCGGCGTTGCAGGTGTTCTCGACGACGCGGCCGCTCTTGATGTCGCGGGTCTTGTAGCGCACAAACGCGCCGCCCTTGCCCGGCTTGACATGCTGGAACTCGACAATGGTGTAGACCTTGTCCTTAATGCGGAGACCGAGGCCGTTCTTGAAGTCGGCGGTAGAAATGGTAGGCATAGCGACCTTTCTTGTTATGGGCAGAACGCACAAGCGTCCAATTTACATACGACCGAAATTATACACTTGCAGACGGCGCCTGCAGCGAGCGCATAAAAAGAGAACGCGGGGCGCCCGAATTGCTCCGGACACCCCGCCCCAAAAATCTATCGAAATGAGCTAGCAATCGATAATGTGCAGGTCGTGCGGGGTCTTGGTGAAGGGCTCATAGCCGTTCTCGGTGACCACGCCGTAGTCCTCCAGGCGCACGCCGCCCACGCCGGGCAGATAGACGCCAGGCTCCATGGTGATAACCGAGCCGACCTCGATGGTGTTCTTGCTGCGGTTGAAGTTGGGCAGCTCATGGATGTCGATGCCCACGCCGTGACCCAGACCATGGTTGTAGTAATCGCCATAGCCGGCATCGCCGATGATCTTCTTGGAAAGCTTGAAAATGTCGTTGCCCTCCACGCCCGGATGGATGGCGGCGACGCACTCCTCGTGTGTACGGCGCACGAGCGCGTACAGGTCGAGCTGCTCCTGGGTAGGCTCGCCCATCACGACGGTGCGTGTCATGTCGGAGCGGTAATCACAGTAGCCCGCGCCGTAATCCATAAGAACGAAATCGCCCTTCTCGATCACGCGGTCGCTCGGCACGGCATGCGGGTTGGCGGTGTTGGGACCACTCGCCACGATGGAGCCGAAGGCAAGGCTATCGGCGCCGTTGGCGAACATAAAGTTCTCGAGCTCGTTGCGAACCTGCTTCTCGGTCATGCCGGGCTTAATAAAGCCGAGCATATGCTGGAAGGCGGCATCGGTGATCGACTGCGCATGGCGCATGAGCTCGATCTCCTCGGCGTCCTTGATGGCGCGCATCTTGCGAATGTCGTCATGCATCAGCGGCAGCATGCAGGCGACGGAACGATCCTCCAGACCACGCTGAATGCCCTGGTAGAAGTTGATCTGCATGTCGTCCTCGACAGCGCAGACGCGGCACTTGTTGGCCGCGATCTTGCCGGCGACCCAACCGGGGATGGTACCCTCGTCCATGTCGTAGACCCAAGGGCTGCCGGCGGGCGTGTTCTCCTCAAAGCTGTTGAGGTAGCGCGAGTCGGTATGGAACAGGCACTGGTCAGCCGTAATAAACGCCGCGTGCGGGAACTCGAAGGTGTAATCGAAGACGCCCTTCACGCCCGCGAGCCAACGAAGGTTGGCCTCGTCGCGCACCACGATGGCATCGTAGCCGCGCTCGACCATCAGGGCACGGACACGCTCGATACGACCGGCAGGACCGGCAGCAAACTCAGACATGCAGATTCCTTTCTTGTTGCCTCTATAAAGACGGGACGGGTCTCAACCGAACGACAGAATCGCATGCGATCCGCAACCGACTGAAAACCCGCCCCTCAACATGATACGAAAGACAATGGATGTCAATAAATCTTAGAGAAGTTCTTTGCGAGAAGCCAAGTAGGCGTGAGCATGGCGCTCAAGAACCTCGTCCTCAACGCTCGTGAGACGAATGGCGCCGAGTGCCGCGGGCAGCGGCAACATACTGCGGTTCGAACGGACAAACTGCTGCCTGCGGAACTCCTCGATATATGCGGCAGGCTCCAGATCGAAGGCAAGCTCCTCGATACCAAAGTCCTCCAGGCAGTCATCGACCTCAAAGACGTAATCGATATCGAAGTCGCAGGCATCATGTGCTAGGCGCGCCTCAAAGCGCATGCCCTCGGACAACAGCTGGTAGGCAGGGACCTGCGAAGCGGCATCGCCCAAGCAAGCGCGCAGGGTACGCTCCCCCGTCTTGCCAAAATCGAGCGCATGGCGAGCGCTCGGGTTCGTGGCCATCAGTACGTCCTTGCGGGCAGTCTGAGACCATTGGACGGCATTGACGAGCGCGACCTCCTCGCCCGCGAGAATCTCGGGGACGGTCTCAGCAAACTGATTCCAGCGGGATTTGCTGCTCGAAAGCATGGTGCCAACAAGTACCGCATAGCCGAGTTTGAGGTCCTCGGGGTCCGCCTCGCGAACAAGGTCGAGGTCGCACACGACCAAGCCCGGTTCGGGACGGAACGCGATGGCGGGATGCGCATTCGCCGACGATGCGACGAGCGGCTTCATGGTCGTCGCGACCGTGAGCATGGCGTCGAAGGTCGTCGGCAACAGCGCGCACTCAGTTCGGCCGCACCACTGGTTGGCGCACCAGCTAACAACCGAGCAGGTTGCGGCATCGCCAACGGCGACAACCAGATCGTCGCAGGTAACGCCGTTGGCAGACAGGGCGCCAAAGATAGCATCGGCATCGGCCAGCGTAGCACCGGCAGGCGAAACCTCGAAGACGAGCGGCGACACGGCAAAGCCGGCATCGACCAGAGCGTGCTCAACGATCTCGCCAAAGCAGTCGGAAACAGCGCTGTTCCAGACAACCATCGCACGCTTGGGCTTGCCCACGGCCGAGGCAAACATACGCGACAGCTCACTAAAAGCGTTAAAGCCGACGCGAACATCGACACTGCGATTTTGGAAATTGATCAGTTGACGGCGAATCATAGCAGTCCACGCTCCAAAAGCATCTCGGCACAAAGGTAGGAAACGTCCTCGAAGGACTTGTTGCGAATATCAAGGGTAATATCTGCGGCCTGGCGATACAGCGGACGGCGATGCTCAAACAGGCGCGCGGCATGCTCGGGCGAGCGGAAATCGGGGCGCGTGTCGGACCGACGAATCTGGCGAATCGAATCCTCGAAGTCGCCCTCGAGGTACACGCACGTACCCATATCGTGCATCAGCTCAATATTCACCGGTGTCTCGACGATACCGCCACCGCACGAAACCAACAGGCTGCGCTCGCTTTGGAGCGAACGGAGCGCCGAGGTCTCGAGCTCGCGAAAACGATCCTCGCCCTCGGTCTCAAAAATCTCGGTTACCGACTTGCCGCAACGGCGCACGACCAGGCGGTCGGTATCGATAAAACGCCGCTTGAACATGGTGCCGACGTTGCGCGCGAGCGTCGACTTGCCCGCGCCCAAAAAGCCGATAAAGAAGATATGGTCGCAGCCGTGTTTGATGTGCTGAGACATGGCGAAACCTATTCCTCGCAGGGAAGGTCGCGCAGGGCCCGGCGCTCAAAAATACGGAAGATCTGCGTATACCACAGGTCCTGCGTCGCCTGCGGCTTTACCAGGATGGTATCGACGCCGGCTAAATTGCCACTCCACACGTCAGTGTAGAGCTGATCACCGATCAGTACCGCCTCGTCGGCCGTGGCGCCGAGGCGCTTAAGACCCGCCTTAAGGGCAAACGGCGCCGGCTTCATGGCGTGGCTAATGGCCTCGAGTCCCAGCTCGCGTGCAGAGCTCATGACCTGGTCGCGATGCCAGTTGTTGGACACCATGCACAGCTTAAAGCCTTTGGCGCGGGCGGCGTCAAGCCAAGCGGAAACCGCGGCGGGAACCTGCTCGGTGTCGCGCGGCACCAGGGTGTTATCGCGATCGAGCAGAATGGCGCGTTTGCCGTCGGCCCACAGGGTATCAAGGTCGATGCGATCGACCGAGGCAACGTATCGTTTGGGGCTAAAAATCCTCATGCTAATTCCAAGACTGTTGATGCTCTTCGTAGGTTTGCGAGAAGTACTCCTCGTCCTGTGTAATGTAGAAATACAGGTCATCGGAGTCGGTCGGCTCAAGGGTGGCCTTGAGCGCCTCGAGCGACGGAGAGCAGATGGGCGTGGGCGGCAGGCCCTCGTGCTTATAGGTGTTATACGGGCTATCGCTCTGCAGGTCGTCGGCGGTAACCTCTCCGCCGGTGACATACATCATGGTCGCATCGCTATTGAGGTAACGCAGGCCATCGAGCTTGCCCGCCAGACGGTTATAGAAAACCGATGCCACATGCGCGCGCTGATCGGCGTTGAGGCCCTCGCGCTCGACGATCGAGGCAAGGTTAACGATGTCGTAATCGGACATCTCCACGCCATAGCGCTCCTTGATCTTGGCCTCGCAGCTCGCAAAGTCAAGCGACTTGTACTCGGTGTTGAACTGGTCAAGCATGGCGCGAATCACATCATCGGCAGAAGGGTCCTTACCCAACGAATAGGTCTTGGGGAATAGGAAGCCCTCGAGTGAATCGTTTGCAGCGTCTTTAAGGAAAGCGTAATCATTCACATAATTGCTCGCCTTGGCCTGGTTAAGGAAATCTTCCTTAGAAATGCTGTCGTATGCCGCGGCCACACGATCGGCGACCTGGTCGACCGTCAGGCCCTCAGGGATAGTCAGTGCATCGGAGCCCGCATTGGGGCCTTCCATGAGCTGCTGAACAACCTTGGTCGCGTCCATGAGCGTGGTAAACGAGTAGGTGCCAGGCTTAAGCGACATATCGGCATTGAGCTTTTTGACCGCCGCGTAATAATCCTTGGGGTCTTCGACGATATGGTTCTCGGAGAGAATCGAAGCGATGGCATCACCCGAGGCGCCATCGGGAATCGTAATAGTAACTTGCTGGCCAGCAGCGACTTTCGCATCCTCGCCGGCAAAGAAGCCCTTGACGGCCGGCACAACAAAGAAAACGATCGCGACAAGCGCAAGCACGGCGATGACGCCACCGATAATCATAGGCACCGGAGAGCTTTTCTTTTGGACGCCACGGCGGGCATGCGTGTTATAGCTCGAGCGCGTGGCCGGAGCAACGCCGTGCGAGCCATGAGCATGATGTGCGTGGGGGCGTGATTGCCGGGCCTGCCCCTGCGTGCGCTGGGCAGGAGCCTGCTGCTTAAAACGAGCGCCGCCAGCGGGCTGCGCGGGACGAGCTGCGGGCTGTTGAGCGGCACGCTGAGCAGGTTGAGCCGAACGCTGCGTCGGCTGCGCCGGGCGCTGGCCAGGCTGAGCAGGGCGCGGCGCAGGCTGCCGTGTACGATTCTGCTGGCGCGGATCGGAAGCGCTAGGCATGCGAAACCTCCTCGTTTTTACGATCGAGCCATGTCTGCAAGAACAGGCTGGCGGCGATCATGTCAATCTTGCCCCTCATCTGCTTTTCGTTGAGTCCCTGCTCTCGCAGGATTCGCTTGGCCTCCTGCGAGGACAGACGCTCGTCCTCAAACTCCAGCGGAAGTTCGAGCTCGTCGGCAATCTTTTGGGCCACTGCGGCGACGCGCTCGGCCTGGGGGCCGGGCTCACCTGCCATGGTCAAGGGACGTCCACTTACCAGGATATCGGGCTCATAGTCCTCGACCAGGTAGCGAAACGTCTTTGCCATACCAGTGACCTCGGCAGCCGGAAGCACCTTGACAGGCATCGCCATCTTGCCATCACGGCTCGAGACGGCAATGCCAATCCTGGTCTCCCCTATGTCCAGTGCGAGCGCGACCACAGCGACTACTTAGGTTCTTAGGCGCCGAGCGCGGTCTTGGCGGCCGCGAGGGCATCGGCGATACCGGCAGCATTCTTGCCACCGGCCTGGGCCATGTTGGGACGACCGCCACCGCGACCATCGACCAGGCCCGCGATCTGCTTGATCACGTTGCCGGCGTGGAAACCGGCCTTCACGGCGTCATCGGAGCCGGCGGCGAGCAGGGCCGGGGTGCCCTTCTCGGTAACGCTGGCAACGACGCAAGCGACGGGGCCGGCAACCTTCTGGTGCACGGTATCCCACACATTGCGCAGGTCAGCAGCCTCAAGACCCTGAAGCTCAGCGACGACGAGCTTGTAGCCGTTCAGCTCGACAGCGCCCTCGATGGCGCCAGAGATAGCGTCGGAGGAGCCACCGGTGAGTGCCTTCTTGAGCTTGTTGGACGTCTCGCGCAGCTCGGCCTGCAGGTTCTCCACGCGGGCGGGAACCTCGTCAACACGGCACTTGAGCGCAGCGGCAGCGGCGTCAACGAGCGCCAGGCGGTCGGCCATGTAGTCGAGAGCGCCCTTGGAGGTCACGGCCTCGATACGGCGGACGTTGGAGCCCGTAGAGGACTCGGAAATGATCTTGAACAGGCCGATCTCGGCAGTATTGGCGGCATGCGTACCGCCGCAGAGCTCACGGGAGAACGGCTGATCCTCGGCGCCCACGGAGACGACGCGGACGACGTCGCCGTACTTCTCGCCAAAGAGGGCGACAGCACCGGCGGCCTTGGCCTCGTCGATGCCCATGACGCGGGTCACGACCGGTTTGGAAGCGAAGATCTGCTGGTTGACCAGGTCCTCGACAGCCTTGAGCTGCTCGGAGGACAGGGCCTCGAAGTGCGTGAAGTCAAAGCGCAGGTGCTCGGGCGTCACCAACGAGCCAGCCTGGGAGACATGCTCGCCCAGGACCTGCTTAAGCGCGGCGTCGAGCAGGTGCGTGGCAGTGTGGTTGCGGCGCAGGAAGCCACGGCGCTCGGCGTCGAGCGCGGCTGTCACGGTAGCACCGACGGTCAGTGTGCCCTCGGCAACGTGCGCGACGTGAGCATACAGGCCATTGTGGTTCTTGGTGTCGGCAACAGTCAGCGCAACGCCCTCGGCGGAAAGCTCACCGGCATCGCCCTGCTGGCCACCCATCTCGGCGTAGAACGGGGTGCGGTCGAGCACGACCTCGACGTCCTCACCGGCGGAAGCAGACTCGACGGACTCGCCGTTGCGAACGATGGCGACAACCTTGGCACCCTCGATCACATCGTTGTCATAGCCGTCGAACTCGGTCGCGGCAACCTTGTCGGAAAGCTCGACCCACACGTCGTTGAAGCTGCCCCAAGCATCGCCCTTGGCGTTGGCGCGAGCGCGGGCCTTCTGGTCCTCCATGCAAGCGGTGAAGCCGTCCATATCGACGTTGTGACCGGCGGTGCCGGCGATCTCGACGGTCAGGTCGATGGGGAAACCAAAGGTGTCGTGCAGCTTAAAGGCAACGTCGCCCGGAAGGACAGTACCCTCGGCAAGCGCGGCCAGGGCCTCGTCCAGGTAGACGCGGCCGTTGTCGAGCGTCGTGGAGAAACGCTCCTCCTCGGAAGCGACGATACCCTTAACGAGCGCGACGTTCTTGAGCAGCTCGGGATAGGCCTCGCCCATCTGGGCGTTGACCTCGTCAATGAACTTGGTCAGGAAGGCGCCCTCGATGCCCAGCAGGCGACCGTGGAACACGGCGCGGCGGAGCAGGCGGCGAAGGACGTACTCGCGACCCTCGTTACCGGGGAGAATGCCGTCCGAGATCATAAAGTCGACGGCACGAGAGTGATCTGCGATGATGCGCAGGGAGCGGCTAGCACCGGAGTAATCGTCGGCGTCATAGGTCTTGCCGCTGATTTTCTCGCCCAGCTTGATGAGGTGCTGCATCAGATCGCCGTCGTAGTTAGCGGTCTTGTGCTGCATGATGGCTGCCATGCGCTCCAGACCCATGCCCGTATCGAGGTTGCGGTGCGGCAGCTCCGGCATGGAGCCGTCCTCCTGGCGGTCGTACTGGGTAAACACGAGGTTCCAGAACTCAAGGAAGCGGTCGCAGTCGCAGCCAGGCTTGCAGTCGGGGCTGCCGCAACCGACCTCCTCGCCCATGTCAAAGTAGATCTCGGAGCACGGACCGCAGGGGCCGGTGGGGCCAGCGGCCCAGAAGTTGTCGTCCTCGCCCAGGCGGGAGATGTGATCCTCGGCAACGCCCAGAGAGCGCCACACGTCGTGGGTCTCGTCGTCCTCGGTAAAGACGGTAAAGTACAGGCGGTCGAGCGGAAGCTTGAACTCCTTGGTGATGAGCTCAAAGGCCCAAGCGCAGGCCTGCTGCTTGGAGACGCCGCCAAAGGAGAAGTCGCCGAGCATCTCAAAGAAGGACAGGTGACGGCCGTCCTCGCCGATGCAGTCGATGTCGTTGGTGCGGACGCACTTCTGGCAGGAGATCGCGCCGATCTCCTTCATGGTCTTCTTGCCCTGGTAGTACTCCTTAAACTGGTTCATGCCGGCGTTGGCAAGCAGCAGCGAAGGATCGTCGGGGACGAGGGACGAAGAAGGATAGAGCTTAAGACCGCGCTCCTCAAAGAAGTTGAGGAACTTGGAGCGAATCTCGGCCGTAGTCATTGACGGGTAGTCAGCACTCATAGAGGGAATCTCCTCGGTTTCACATCGAAACAGTTCAAACGTAACGATATTACCATCCCACCGCGCCTGTGCAAAAAAGAGGGCCGCCAAACAGCGACCCTTCAGCGAAAGTGCACGTTATTATGGTCTGTCAAATACTTTGAAAAAAATGATTTTGGTAAAATTTCATATAGGAATCGTCCGGAAGGAGCGATCAATGAATAGCAAACGGTTTGTCGTGAATGCACTAACCTCAGTAGCCCTTTTAGCAATCTTCGCTTACTCGAGCTGGTATGTGAACCAGCCGAGATTTGGCTACGCATTGTACGCAGTAACATCTGGCGATAAAGCGTATTACACCCTAAGCGCAATTGACACCATCTTTTTCTATGTGGCTGGCCCCTTATCAATCGCTTTGATCGCGTTTATTGTTATTTACAACATCAAGAAACGCTAACAGGGCCTATTTGGAATCCGAATCGTCCATGGAGCCGTCGATGCCGGTTTTGGTGTCGTCGTCAGAGCTTGTGTCGTCGTCCTTGGCAAAGGGGTTCTTAAAGAAACCCGTCGCGTCGGGCTGTAGGCCTGAGAGCTTAATCCAGGGATTATCGAACTCGGGCTTGGGCATTGCCTGGGCCTCGGGGGCGGTCTCGTTGCCGATGAGTTCGGACTCGTAGATGAACGTATCGTCGCCAAGCGCGTCGTAGGCGGCAACTGGGTTACCCTCGGTATCGCGATACGGCGTGCCCTTAAACACGGCGCCGTCGTATGCCACGAGCTGACGGCCGGTCTCGTTCTCAAAGTAGTAGACGAAGATGCCCTTGAGGGCCGCGCACAGCGGAATGGCGATAACCATGCCGATGGGACCCATGAGTGCCGAACCGATAACGAGAGCCGTCAGGCTCATAACGGGATGCACCTGCACCGAGCTCTGCATGACCTTAGGCGAAATGACATTATCGGTGACGTTTTGAGCCACCATGGTCACGACAAGCGTCCACAACGCCAGCATGGGGCTGAACATAAAGCCGAGCACCGTGGCGATCGCCGCACTCACCCAGGGACCGACAACCGGAACCAGGTGCATAATGCCGGTAAAGATAGCCATGAGTGCTGCATACGGATGGCCGATGATCGTAAAACCAATAAAGGCAAGAAAACCGCCACAGATCGATGTGATGACCATGCCACGCATGTAGCCGCCGACCGAACGCGAAAGGATGGCCACCATAAAGCGGTACGAGGTCTCCTTTTCCTGTCCGATGATGGTGCAGACCTCGTGGTGCATACGGGGATAGTCGCAGGCCAACCAATAGGCAAGCACCAAGCCCAGGAAGATGACGAACAGCTGCGAGGCCGTATTGGTAATAAGCGGGAATACACCGCGACCGAGCTCGGCAGCGATCTGAGACACATACTTCGATGCCACGGTAACCAGCGACGAAAGATTATCGTCCAAATACTCCATGAGCGGCGTGTTGTTGAGCGTCTTGACATGCGAGACCATCTCGTTGAGGTCGCCGCCCGCAACACGAAGCTGCTCAGGCAGACGGCTCAGGACTTCCATGATCTGACCAAAAAGAATCGGCGACAAGATGCAAACAACACCGACGAGCACGGCAACAACAACAATAAGCGCGATAAGCGAACCGATGCCACGACCAACGCCATGATGCTCGAGCCAGTTGGTGATCGGGGACATCACAAAAGCAATGATGGAACCAACAGCGAGAAACTCGATAACCGGTGCCAGGATGCCCATAAGGTTAAAGATGACGGCAGCGATGACAATGCAGCCGACAACAGCCCAAATGCGAAGCGTCAGAATGCGGGTATCGCGCAGCGTGCGATCTGTTTGTTGGGGGTGCTCACTCATGAACGAATCATCACTCCGTCGGGGTCAATCTTATCCTGAATCTTCTTGAGGGTGCGGCGCAACAAGCGCGAGACCTGCACCTGCGAGATGCCCAGCTTCTTGGCGATCTCGATCTGGGTCATGCCCTTTACAAAGCGCAGCTCGATGACTTCGCGCTCGCGCGGCGAGAAATCGCGGATGGCCTCTTCAATGACCAGACGGTCATCGGTAAAGTCGAGCTCGTTGTCGTCGTCGGCGTAGCGGTCGAGAATCGAGGGCGCATCGTCGGAATCGGACGCACCAGGAGCCTCAATGGGCACCGAGGTATAGGCCGAAGACGATTCCATAGCCTCCAGGACCTCGTCGACGGTCACGTCCAGGTACTCAGCGATTTCTTCGACCTTGGGCGAGCGCTGCAACTCGTTGGTAAGCTTGTCGGTAGCCTGGTTAACCTTGGCAGAAAGCTCCTGCAGGCGACGAGGCACGCGCACGCTCCAGCCCTTGTCACGGAAGTGACGCTTGATCTCGCCCAAGATCGTGGGCGTGGCAAACGTGGTGAACTCGAGTCCGCGCTCAGGGTCAAAGCGGTCGATTGCCTTGAGCAGGCCCAAATAGCCAACCTGCATCAGGTCGTCGAGCGGCTCGCCGCGATTCTTAAATTTGTTGGCAAGAAACCTTACCAGGTTCATATGGGACATGACGAGCTGCTCGCGGGCTTCCGGATCACCGGTCTCCTTATAACGACGAAATAGCTCGCGGGTTTTCTCCTTGTCCCAAGCGGCCTTGCCGCTCCGGGAACGTTCGGTCATATTAGATATCCGCCTTGAGGTCGAGGGAAAGCGTTAAGGGCGCCGCAGTCTTTTCGTAGGAATCGCACACGCTCGCGAGGATGAGCTCGGCATACACCGCAGCCTGGTCGTTTTCATCAACCGTAGCCTGGTCTCCAAAGGTAATAGTCATGCCAACGTGAGTCTCATCGACATCGAATTTGATGGTGATGTCGTCGCAGTCGACCGCGGTGCACCCAAAGATGAACGCCTCCTCGGCAGCCATGCGGATGTCCTCGATGCGATCGACAGACATGGAGCACAGGGCACCAACGTTGGCTGCCGTCATGCGCACAAGGCGAGCGAGACGCGGGTCGCCGGCAACGGTCAGCGTGATGGGGCAGGCTGCTTCGCTACTCATCGCAGGACTCCTCAGAGGACTCGGCGGGCGTATAGGTGTAATACTGAGCCGGCTTGGCTGCGGGCTTCTGAGCCGCATCCGCACCATCGGCGACCTCGTCCTCGGCCTCACCGATCAGAACGCGCTCGGTAGGCTGCTCGGCCTCGGCGGCGGCAGCGGCTAGCTTACGATCGGCGTCGGCTGCAGGAGCCTTCACCTTATTGAAGAGCTTCTGCACGGCGCCGGCCGCAGAATCTGTCACGCTCGATACGGCATTGCTGGCCTCGGCCATACTGCCCGTGACCTCGGAGATGTCGCGAACTACCGCCTCAACCTCAACGAGGTTGGACGTCAGGGCGTCAATGGCAGTCTTGCTCGACTTGAGGAGCGGCTCCATCTGGGCAAGTGCCGGCGTAAGCTCGTCAACGGCGCCATCAAGCTTTGCCACCACGGGCTGCGCCTCGGCAATCGTATTATTGAGGTCGGTTACCGTCTTGTCGAGCGAGTCGACAACGGTGCGGGTTTTGCGCAGGGTGAGCGCAAGCTCAACGATAGCCCACACGCCGGCAACGGCGAGCAGCAGCAAGGCGATTTGAATGGGACTCATACAAGCCTCCCAAAGGAATCGAAATACAAACGCTTTCCATGGTACCCCAAAGGGGACCGAACATGCCAAGAGCAGCAACGTGGGACAAAATTATCAGCAGCTACTTCGGTGCATTACCGCTGCGGTCGCGTTCGCTTTGCTCTACGCGCCATTCTTCCCAACCACGGCCGGCAGGCTGCCAAAATGCACCGCGTTCTAAGCCTTCGGGCAAATAGCGCTGGTCGACCCAGCCTTCGGGATAATCGTGCGGATACTTATACACACCGTATTCATCGCTGCCCGGGCGATGGCGATCGCGTAGATAACTCGGCACCTCGCGAAGCCCACTAGAATGAATATCGGCCAGCGCCGCATCGATTGAAGCCTCACACGCGTTGGATTTAGGCGCCAAGCACACATAGAGTGCAGCCTGAGCCAGGTTAATGCGGCACTCGGGATAGCCAATGACCTCGGCAGACTTAAACGCGGCATGCGCCACCAAAAGCGCCTGCGGATCGGCGTTGCCAACATCCTCAGAAGCCTGAATCATAATACGGCGTGCAATAAACTTAGGATCCTCCCCTGCATCGATCATGCGCGCGAGCCAATAAATGGTGGCATCGGGGTCGCTGCCGCGCATGGACTTAATGAACGCACTGATAATGTCGTAGTGCATGTCACCGTTTTTGTCATACGAAAACCCACGGCGCGGATTGGCGATCTTCACATCGTCGACCGTGATGGGATAGCGCTCCCCCGCCGCCGGAGCCGGCGTCCCCTCGGTATCGGGACGCGTGACGGCAATCTCGCTCGCCAACTCAAGCGTCGTCAGGGCCGAGCGTGCATCACCCGCTGCCAGCGTGCAAATGGTCTTGACCGTATCATCATCGGCCGAGAATTTGCCGTTCAGGCCCTGAGGTGCCTCGAGCGCACGCTCGATAAGCATGGCGATATCCTCGTCCTTTAAATGCTCAAGCTCCACGACTCGACCACGTGAGAGCAGCGCCGAGTTGACCTCGAAGTACGGATTCTCCGTCGTAGCGCCAATCATAATGACGGTACGGTTCTCAACTGCATGCAGCAGAGCATCCTGCTGCGACTTAGAGAAGCGGTGGATCTCATCGATGAATAGAATGGTGCGGCGGTCGTACGTATTCAGGCGCGTCTTGGCCTCGTCAATCACGCGACGCAAGTCCTTCACGGTGCCCGTCACGGCGCTGACCTCGACAAACTCGCTCTTGGTATGGTTGGCGATAATGTGGGCCAGCGTCGTCTTGCCCGTGCCAGCCGGGCCGTACAGAATCACGCTCGACAGCACGTCATGCTCAATCGCGGCGCGCAGCCACGAGCCCTTACCGACGGCCTTTTGCTGGCCCACATACTCGTCGAGCGAATTGGGGCGCATACGCACCGCAAGCGGCGCATTTTTAAAGGAGCGCTCGCGCGTCGAAGCAGAAAAAAGGTCGTCCATAGCCATCCCGTGCATTAATCAAAATCGTTGTTGACCAACAGTATACCGAAAGGATACGAACTACCGTTCGTTAATATAGGTGCGGTGCGGAAACTTTAGACCTGGGAACAATTTGCTCGTCAGCTCGCAGAAATAACCATCCGTCATGCTTGCGATGTAATCGACGACGGCCTGATCCTTGTCGTCCTGCCAGGCATAGGTGCGATCGTAGTAGGAAAGCTGCTGCTCAATGCGCGAAATATGGTGCTTAAAGATATAAGAGGACTCGTCGCCACTGTTTAGATCCCGCAGGCAACGGTCGTAGAGCTTTTCGAAGGCCTCACGCAACTCTGCCTCAGAATCGCCTTCGATACCGCCCTTGCTATAGATCTTCTCGTAGTTCTCGCGCTTCGCCCGGCGGATCTCCTCAAACAGGTCCTCGCTCATCTCGATACGCGGTTTGCCGTAGCTATGCTCAACGATATCGATAGAAGCGTGCGTGAGGATCCAGCTGTTGTAAGCCCCGCCCAGGCCATCGTCAAAAGCGTCGGGTGACAACAGGCCCGCCGCGATGGCGTCTTGGCGATCGCGCCCAACGTAGGCGAGGATATCCGAGATACGCACCACACAGCCCTCGAGGGTCATGGGGCGCAGGTGCTCGATCGCGCCATAGCCCGTGGCAATGCAGTCCTCGACGGTACGGTCGAACTGGTCAAACGACGCCATGTCCGAGAGTTCAAAGACACGCTGCTCGTACTCGCCGTTATGGCACAGCACGCCGTCGAGCGTCTGGAGTGACACGTTACGGCCATACAGCGCGTCGAGCACGCGGACGGACTGCACGTTATGGAAAAAATAACGACCCGTACGCTCGTGATAGATATCGTTGAGGAAACGCTCGCCGGCATGGCCAAAGGGCGTGTGGCCCAAATCGTGGCCCAGGCCAATCGCCTCGATCAAATCGCAGTTGAGGCCCAGGGCACGGCCGATATCGCGGGCAATGCGCGAGACGAGCTGCACATGAAGGCCGCGCCGCGACAGGTCGTCGTTGCTGCGAAAGCTAAAGACCTGCGTTTTGCCTGCATAACGCGTGTACGCAGGAAGATGAAGAATCTTTTCGGTATCGCGCATAAACGCCGGACGCATAAGCGTGCCTTTGTCGGCAGCGCGATCTATACGACGAATGACCTGGTCGTCGCAGCATCGATAAGGATTAACGACACCCGAGGCGCGGTCGGCGGCGATACGCTCGACCAGCTCGGGCAACAACGCCGCGGGAATGCGGTCCATGCGCGCCTTAATGACGGCCGTTTCTTGATTAGTTGCCATGGCATGCTCCTTAAAAAGGATGCGCAATCGGTTACAATGTCCAGCCCACGACCTCGATTATGGCAAATATCGGCACCAAAAACGGGAGCAAAGGCAGGGAGCGCGATTTTGTAAAGAGGCAGGAGAGGGCCAGGACCAGGAGCGCGACGGCAAATGCCACGATGCCGCCCAGAGGGTCGAGCGTGCAAAGCGCGAAAAGCGCCTTGGCATCCCCCATGCCGATGCCGGGGGCCTGGCGGAAACGCCGCCAAAGCGACTCAGTGAGCACAAGGGCAAGGTAGACGATGACCGCAAGACCGGCGTGGTCAAGCGCCGTGTTAACACCTCTGTCGAGCCAAACGCCTGCAAGCGCCGCCACCGCACACACGCCGGCAAGCTCATTGGGAAACCGCCGCTCACGGGCATCAATCACCGCGCCGGCAAAAGCGCAGATCCAAAATGGGATGTAGAACATCATGCACCTCCCGGGGCAGTCACTCAAAAGCAAAAACCACCACAAAGGTGCCTGTCCCCTTCGTGGTGATTTTGGTAGTGGTTATTTGGCGCCTTGCATGACCTCGTCGAGGGTAACGTTGACGGCGTGTTGCGTCGGGACCCAGTCGACCTTTAGGAACAGTGCAGCCACCGTGATGGGGATATAGCTGAACATAAAGATCGGGAAGGTAAACAGGTTGGTCACCAGGCGCCACTTTTGCGCACAATGAATGTGCTTGTACTCGAAGATGGTCGTAAGTAGAGCCAGGATAAAGAAGGTCTGATACATCATCGCAAAGGTCATAATGAGCGAAGCGGCACAAGCCTGCATCTCAACCTCGGTGGCCAAGAAGCCGTGCGAAAGCCCGCCCACAATGAGGAAGGTCGCGTTGGCGAGCATGGAGATCAGGGACAGCAGCATGCCCGGAGCGATGGTCATAAACATGTCATATGCGGCAAAGCGATGATAGCGGAACGTCGACTTGACCAGATGCTTGCCGTAGGTAAAAAAGACCTGGTAGAAGCCCTTGGTCCAGCGCATGCGCTGTTTCCAGGACGCCTTAAACGTCACCGGCTGCTCGTCAAAGAACTCCGCCGGCGCATAACCGATGCGGATGCCGTGAATGGCGCAGAACGTGGTGAACTGGATGTCCTCGGTCAGTGTATGGAACTGCCAGCCGTGCATGCCCTCGATAACACTGGCGGAGATAAGGTAGCCCGAGCCCGAGACGGCGCAGGACGTCTTGCAGATATTACGCGCGTTGTTGAGGAAGCGGGCCTCACGCAAATACCAGGTGGCGTTGGCAGAGGAAATCCACGAACTGCCGAAGTTCTTGGAGTTACGATAGCTCGTGACCACATGAAAGCCCTGGTCAAAGGCATCATTCATCTTGGAGACGTAATCGCGGGAGATAACATTGTCGGCATCGAAGATAAAGTAGCCCTCAAACGTGTCGGGATACTCGTTGAGAATGCGATCGAAACCAAAGTCCATGACCCAGCTCTTGCCCTTGCGGGCCAGGTCATTGCGCTCGTAAACAATGGCACCGGCCTCGCGCGCGAGCTGCGCCGTGTTGTCGGTGCAAGCATCGGCGACCACGAAGACCTCGATGAGCTCGGACGGATAATCCTGGTCCTTGATGGAGCGAACGAGGTTGGCGATAACGGCCTCCTCGTTGTGTGCTGCAATAAAGAAGGCATACCGGTGGAGTTTTTTGGCCTTGGGAGGCGCGACCTCGCCGCGGAGAGCACCGATGACAAAGAAGACCACCTGGTACAAGAAGCAGACCGTGAGCAGCGTAACCACAATCTGGTTGAAGATCACGATGGGTGTGTTGGTTTGTAAAAAGGCGAGCATGCAGGCTCCCGAGAACGCGTTACGTAAACAACCGTATATCTTACCGTAGGCTAACCGAGTTCAAGAAACCACCTAATACTGGTTAGGCTTCGAGCAGACCGAGCTGCGGAACGATTTCGTCGCCGGCGGCAGTGCGGCCGAGCGAGCGCGGGGCTAGGTCATCCAGAACGGCGGCGAGATCCCACGGCAGCTCATCGCGGCACTCAATGTGCTCCCCCGTCACGGGATGATCGAACGCCACACGCCAGGAATGGAGGAATTGCCTGGTCAAACCCTGGTTGGCACGCGCATCGCACTTACCGTAGAGCGGATCGCCCACGCAGGCGTGGTTGATATGGCGCATGTGCACGCGAATCTGATGTGTGCGACCCGTAAACAGGTGGCACTCGACGAGCGTATAGCCATCGTCAAAACGCGTGGAATCGAAGCGCTCGAGGACCCTAAAGGTCGTAATAGCCTGGCGCGCGAAAGGATCGTCCGAAACCGCCATCTTGACACGGTCGCGCGTAGAACGGGCAATTCCGGTGTTAACGGTGCCCTCATCCATGGCGATATGGCCGTGGACGAGCGTAATGTAGCGGCGGTCGAGCGTGCGCGTGCGGATGAGATTCTGGAGCGCGCGCTGGGTGTCGTCGTCTTTTGCCGCGAGCATAAGGCCCGAGGTGTCACGATCCAGGCGATGCACGATGCCGGGGCGGTCCTCGCCCTGCACGGTGCCCAGATGGTCAATGCCACAGTGATAGACCAAGGCGTTCGCAAGGGTACCGCTCTCGTGGCCATGGGCGGGATGGCACACCAGACCGCGCTGCTTGGAGAGCACGATGAGGTAGTCGTCCTCGTAGCGGATATCGAGGGGAATGGCCTCGGGGATCACATCGGTGGGATCGTGCGGCTCGGGCAAATCGACCGAAATACGGTCTCCGGAGCGCACGGCATACTTTTTTGACAGGCATGTCTCGCCGTTGACGGCAACGGCACCGCCCTCGATCAGATGCGCGCAGGCAGAGCGCGTAGGGCAGCCGTCATTAGCGCCCAGATAGGCGTCAAGACGCTGACCAGCGGCATCGTCGGCAACAAGGATATGGATGTCGGCCATTAGCGCTCGCTCCTTTCGCGAATCTTACGGGCACGCTCCCCACGCTGCTGGGCCTTGCGCTTAGCGCGGGCCTCGTCACGGGCGTTGAGCTCGGCGGTCGCGTCGACCTCACGGGCCGCAGGACTCAAGAACATGTAGCCGATGAGGGCAAGCACCACACCGACCGTAATGCCGACATCGGCCACATTGAAGACGGGGAAGTCGATGAAGGTGGTGGCAATAAAATCGGTCACAAAGCCAAAAGCCAGACGGTCGATCGCGTTACCGATAGCACCGCCCGCAACCATCGCCATGCCCACAACCTCAAGATGGGCGAGCTGAGGTGCACGAACGAGGTACACAAAAATAGCGATAATGACCGCCAACGCCAGCACGGCAAACGCGATGCCATGCCCCTCGCCCATGCTAAAGGCAGCACCGATATTGCGGACAAACATAAAGTCGATGACATCAGGGATGATGGTCACATGCAGAGCATCGCCAACGGCACGAACCGCAAGCTTGGTCAGCTGGTCAACAAGCAGCACGGCCAACGCCACGCTACCAGCAACACCCAACCGCCAACGCAAGGGCGGCATCATATCCGCAGAACGACCCAAATCAATCCCCTACCCTCAAAAACATCGAATTACGTTTAACGCAATTAACCATCTTATATTGCCACACGCAGAACGCACGACATATCCACCAACGCAAGCGAAATAACCAGCTAAAAACGAAAGCGGCATTCCGAAAAACAGAATGCCGCTTTTATTCAGCGGAGCAAATGGGCCGAAGGCGCCCAAATTCTCCCTATAACTAAAATGCCGAGTTACCGTGCCTTAAAGGGCATTCGCACACCTCTCGCAGATGTGAGCGTGGCCGTTGTACTCGCCGACGGTGGTGCGGTAGTTCCAGCAACGGTCGCAGCACTCGCCCTCGGCAGCCTCGATGGCAACGGAAAGCTCCTCGCCCTGCGTCAGTTCAACATCGGAGACGATGTAGAACTCGGCCAGGTCGACGGCCTTATCACCGGTCAGCAGCGCGTACATCTCAGCGGGAACGACCGCCTTGACGCGGACCTGCTGGCTCTTGGTGAAGGTGCCAGCGGAGCGGGCATCCTCAAGAGCCTTGGTCACGGCGCTACGGAGCTCGAGCGAAGCCTCGAGCACGCCCTCAAACTCATTGGCCTCGTCAACCGTGATGGGCGACTTGTACCAATCGAGCAGCGCGGCGTACTTCTGGTGATCGACGCAGCCGGCAGGCGCATAGGCCATGGCCTCGTCGACGGTGTAGGACAGAATCGGCTGCAGATCGCGCATGAGCATCGAGAAGAGCTCGGCCAGCACGGTCTGGGCGCTGCGACGCTCGAGCGAACCGGGCTTCTCACAGTACAGACGGTCCTTCAGGGCGTCGAGATACACGTTGGAGAGCTCGGTAACCACAAAGTCGTAAAGCGCACGGTAGGCGCGCGGGAACTCGTAGCTGGCGTAGGCGTCGTCAACCTCGGCCTGGACCTGGGTCAGGCGAGCAACCATGAGCTTGTCGAGCGGCAGCAGGTCGGCAAAGGCGACGCCGTCGGTCTCGGGCACAAACTGACCCTCGAGCTCGGAGAGCAGGAAGCGCAGCGTGTTGCGGAAACGACGGTAGGCATCGGACGTACGAGCGAGAATCTCGTGGTCGATGGAGACGTCGGAGCTGGTATCGACGGAGGCGACCCACAGACGGATGATGTCGGCACCCATCTCGTCACAGACCTTGTTGGGGTCGATGACGTTGCCGAGTGACTTAGACATCTTACGGCCCTGGCCGTCGAGGGTGAAGCCCTGCGAGACGACCGCCTTGTACGGAGCGTGGCCGTTGGCGCCCACCGAGGTGAGCAGTGAGCTCTGGAACCAACCGCGGTGCTGGTCAGAGCCCTCGAGGTAGACGTCCGCCGGGTACTCCAGCTCGGGACGGTACTCGCAGACGGCCTTCCAAGACACGCCGGAGTCCCACCACACGTCAAGGATGTCCTTATCAGCCTTGAGGTGATGGCCACCGCACTTGGGGCAGACGCAGGCCTCGCCCAGATAGCTCTCAGGAGCGTCGGTGAACCAGGCGTCGGAGCCCTTCTCGTGGAAGAGTTTGATGACGGCGTCGAGCGTGGCGTCGTTCATGACCTTCTCGCCGCAGTCGGCGCAGGTGTAGCTGGGGATAGGCACACCCCAGTTGCGCTGACGGCTGATGCACCAGTCGGGACGCTGCTCGACCATGGCGCCAATACGGTTGGCGGCGTGGGCCGGATACCACTTGAC
Organism: uncultured Collinsella sp.; assembly: GCA_937922225.1. Classification (GTDB taxonomy): domain Bacteria; phylum Actinomycetota; class Coriobacteriia; order Coriobacteriales; family Coriobacteriaceae; genus Collinsella. The sequence goes on along the minus strand of CAKZUZ010000016.1, from coordinate 115,546 downwards.
GTTCTCGCGGACCTCTTTGCCAGCCTGCTCGCGCAAGCCGGTCTTGTCCATCGAGACGAACCACTGGTCGGTAGCACGGAAGAGCACCGGGTGCTTGCAGCGCCAGCAGTGCGGATAGCTGTGCGTGATCTTCTTCTCGAGGACCAGGGTGCCGCGCTCGCGCAGGAACTCGATAATGTGAGGGTTGGCCTCATCGGTATCCATACCGCTGAAGGGGCCACCGGTACCAAACTCCTCGCCGGTGTAGAACTTACCGTCGTCGTCAACCGGCATGCAGATGTCGGTGATGCCCTCCTTGAGGCAGGCAAAGTAGTCGTCGACGCCGTGGCCGGGCGAGTTGTGGACGATACCGGTACCGTCATCGACACCGACGTAATCGGCCAGCAGCGCCACGCCCTCAACGCCGTCAAAGATCGGCTGCTTGTAGTGGATGTGGTGGAAGGTCTCGGCGGGAACCACATAGGGCTTGCCGTCGACCATAACCGGGGTGTACTCCCAGCCAAACTCCTCGCAGCACTTGGGAGCCAGGTCCTCGAGCATGACCTCGGCACGGCCCTCGTGCTCAACGGCGACATAGGCGGCGCCGGGCTTGAGGGAAACGGCCTGGTCGGAGGGGATGGTCCACGGCGTGGTCGTCCAGATGATAAAGTCGACCGGGCCGTCGAAGTCCTCGAGGCCGGCGGGCTTGGAAGTCATCTCAAAGCGCACGAAGATGGACGGGCTCGTCTCGTCGGAGTACTCAATCTCGGCCTCGGCCAGCGCGGTATGGCAGTGCTTGCACCAGTGAACCGGCTTGTGGCCGCGATAGATCATACCCTTATCGAACATGGCCTTAAAGACCTCGATGTCGGCGGCATCGTGCTGGTGATAGAGCGTCAGGTAGGGATTGTCCCAGTCGCCGAGCACACCCAGACGACGGAAGCCGGCCTTCTGCAGCTCGATGTTCTCGACAGCGAACTTGTTGCAGAGCTCACGGATCTTAGCCGTGGAGGTCTGGTTGAACTTCTCGGTGCCGAGCTTCTCCTCGACCTTGTGCTCAATCGGCTGGCCGTGGCAGTCCCAACCGGGGACATAGGGAACCTCATAGCCCTGCATCATCCAGTAACGGTTGATCATGTCCTTGGAGATCTTGTTCATGGCATGGCCGATGTGGATCGGGCCGTTGGCGTACGGAGGACCGTCGTGCAGCACGAACTTCTTGTGACCCTCGTTCTTCTTCAGAACCTGCTCGTAGACCTTGTTGTCCTGCCAGTCCTTGAGCCGCTTGGGCTCGGACTTGGAAAGACCGGCACGCATGGGAAAACCGGTCTTGGGCAGATTCATCGTCTGCTTGTACTCGTTTGCCACGGTACCCCTTTCTTGTCATGGGCGCGCACGCCCTCTGGGCACCAAAAAAGCGCCCGTCCCTACAAGCTGGGACGAAGCGCCACAAACGGGCTGCACGCCCGCAAAAGCTCTTCGTTTAACCACCCAGCTTAGATGCCCTCGCCCGCGTATTCGCGCGCTCGCATCCGTTACTCGGCTGGTCTGTATCGACGACCATCTCGGCGATGTCTACTAAGACGTGCCTGTGCGGCGCGCCCGTTGGGACCGCAGCTCCGGGGTGATTTTCATCGGTCGCATGCACGGGTTCTCAGCGCTCCCCGCTCTCTGTAGCATGCGGACGGCCGACTACTCGTCCCCATCAACGCTTATGCGCTGTATGGTAACACGGTCAACGCCGGCGAAAAACCCTCAACATCGGTTTCATACTTTAGAAACTTCTCGCGATCGCAAGCACTCACTTGGAGCAAAATACCTGAAAGCACTTTATCTAACGAAAGAAGGCTGCTATGCGCACGATTGGAATGAGCGACTACACCGTCGGCGAGGACTGCTTTGACGAGCTGCCCGGCGCACTGGACGAGTACGGAGCGACCAAGGTCGCCATCATTGGCGGCAAGCGAGCCCTGGCTGCGGCGCTGCCGGGTATCGCGGCGGCGCTTGAAGGTACCGATGTCGAGGTTCTGGAGACGCGCGTCTATGGCACCAACAGTACGCGTGCCAATATCGCCAAGGTCGTGAACTCCCCTGCCTGCCAGGAAGCCGACGTGCTCATCGCATGCGGCGGCGGCAAAGCGCTCGACACCGTCAAGACGGCGGCCATCGAGCTCAAGAAGATCGTCTTTACGGTACCGACGATCTGCTCCAACTGCTCGGCCGCGACCGCCATTGCCGTTGTCTACAACGACGACGGCTCGCTCGAGGGCTATTCGTACCCCAACCGCCCCGCGCACATCTTCATCAACCCCAAGATCATCGCCGAGGCTCCGGCGGAGTACTTCTGGGCGGGCGTGGGCGATGCCCTGTCCAAGCAGCCCGAGGTCGAGTACGCCACGAGCGCCGGCAACCTGGAGCACACGGCAGGCCTTGGCCTAGCACTCGCCCACACCTGCTCCGAGCCGCTGTTTACCTTTGGCGTCCAGGGTCTTGAGGACGTTCGCCAGAACCTGTCGACCGAAGCCGTCAAGCAGATCGCGCTCGATATCGTGGTCAACACGGGCTATGTCTCGAACCTGACCAACCAAAACGATTACTACTACAACTCGAGCGTGGCGCACGCGTTCTACAACGCTTCCTGCAGCATTCCGCGCGAGGGCTCCTACCTGCACGGCGAGGTCGTGAGCCTAGGCGTGCTGGTGCTGTTTGCCTATACGGGCGATACCAAGAACCTTGAGCGCTACGCCGACTTTAACAAGCAGATGGGGCTGCCCGTGACGCTTGAGCAGGTCGGGCTTTCCGAGTCCGATATCCCCGCCCTGTGCGAGTACGCGCACACCACCAACGAGTGGAAGCAGGGAAACCCCGAGCCCTTCACCGACGAAAAGTTCGCCGCCGCCATCAAGGCTGCCGACGCTTACGGCCACACGCTCTAGGACTGGCCCAAAACCACCACAAAGGGGACAGGCACCTTTCTGGTGGTTTTTTATTGCTCCAGCATTCAGTTCGTACTCGAACCCGATTCTTTACGAGAAAGGGTTCGGGTACGTTTTTTGTTTATCGGAAATTCTGCGGAAGGACTACTCGGAACGGTAAACAGGAACGAACAGAGGCAGGGTATCATCGTGGTGATGGTATCCTGCCTTTTGTTTTGCGGGATCAAGGTCGCTTTATGCGAACTTGATCGCCACTTATATGGCGCATTGATGGCAATTGCTTCGTACGTGCATACCGGGAGCCTGTACACCTCTGGCAAGGCATAACACACTAGACTTTGTTCCAAAGTCCGTGTGCTAAGGGGGCAGGCCCCTTAGAATTCCTGTGGAGTGTGTACACACGTACGCAGGAAAACGGCAAAATTTCGCTATATCAGGGCGTTCTTTCATTGGAGAGTATGGTATACACGGCTTAGTTCAACAAATAAGAATTTATATATAAAGGAGAATATTGATGAAACTGTTTTTATGTTCTCACTTTTCAAGTGTAGGAAGTCTGATAAAGGAAGAAATTGAAAATAAAAAAGTCGCATTTATTCCAACAGCTTCGCTGCGTGAAGGCTACACCGGTTATGTCGGCTCGGCTCGAAAATTATTCAAAAAGTTGGGAGCAATCGTAACTGAAATTGATATTTCAACGGAGGCTTATTCAACGATACAGTCTGTTTTTGAAGAAGCAGATGTGATATATTTTACCGGCGGAAATTCTTTCTTTCTTATGGACCAGCTCCGTAAAACGGGAACTGATGGGCTGCTGAAAAAGGAATTGGCAAATGGAAAATTGATGATCGGCGAGTCGGCAGGCGCAATTATATGCGCTCCAAGCATCCAATATATCGAGCAAATGGATGAAAAGCCGGAGGACTACTCACAAGAAGATGATGCAGGGCTTGATTTGATTGATTTCTATGTTCTTCCGCATTATCTTACAGCACCATTTAAGAAAGTTACCGAGAAAATAATGACTGAGTTTTCGGATTTGAATCTATGCCCAATTAACAACCGTCAGGGAATTGTAATTGATGGTGAAGGTTCAAAGATAATTTGCAAAGACTAATTTGAAAATTCCAGTTTGCTGCACTCGTTCCTAGCAGGGTTTGGGGCAGGCTCGCCCCAACAAGAAGCTGTCCCAAAGGGGCAGGAATGGGAACTGCGGACGATTTCTTGGACCGTTACGCGGCCCTTCCCAGCGCGGAGCGGAACTCGGCCGGCGTGCGGCCACCGAGCGCATCGCTGCGCCTCTCCGTATTGTATCGGCCGATCCAGCCCCCGAGCTCCTCGATGAAGCGGGCGGGGTCCAGTCCGACCAGTCCCTGCCATGCCAGAACTCCTTCTTGAGCAGGCCGAAGAAGCCCTCCATCGCCGTGTTGTCCGGGCTGCAGCCCTTGGCGGACTGGATTGGCTACACTGATGTGGACAGTTCCGGGGGGCGCAAGAGACGAGAGGACCGTGTACGCGTTCCTGCGCGAGGGCCGCGGGGAGGGGCTGCCTGGGTGCGGCGCCTGTCAACTCGGTCTACGTCCTTGATGACCGGGTCGTACTCAATATCAACTTCACGGATGATGCCAAAACGGTCACCCGTGAGGAAGTATTGGGTTCGAGTGCTGTGGACAATGTTCCAACATACTGGGGTCAAATTCGCTTGCGGGGATCACACGGTACCCGTGACGCAGCAGCAGATCGACAAAAACGCCGTTGCCCGCGGTGAGCGTACCGCTAAAGGTGCCATCGTAGACGTGACCCGTACCGCACGAGGGGCTGCGGTCCTGCAAAATGCACGCAACGATCTCGGACGGGCCGCCCGCCTGCTCGCACATATCGAGCGCGCGCTGAGCACCCTGGCGAAACTCGCGATCGACTGAGGTGCCCTCGCAGGTACGGACTTCGCCGTTCACAATCTCGGACGGCTTGCGCGGTGTGGGCAAGCCACCAAAAACCTCGGGGCACACCAAGAGAACCTCGGTCCCCGTTCGCTCGCAGGCCTCGACCAACGCGCGATGGTAATTGTCGAGCCCGTTATATTTGCAGCTCTCTCCCATCAAGCAGGCACTCACCACGATCTTCATATACATCATCCCCAAACCAAACGCCCCATTTGAGATGGACACTCAAATGGGGCGTTCGACACTGCGCAGCCAGCCTTACTGCTGCTTTGGCATCAGCGGATTCTCGCGCGTGAGGAGATTCATGAACTCCTCGCCCGTGATCGTCTCCTTCTTGTACAGATAACGAGCCAGCTCATGGAGCTTAAACTTGTTCTCCTTGAGGATCTGCAGGGCGCGATCATGTGCGTCCTCGATCAGCTTGGCGACGATCGCGTCGACGCGCTCGGCCGTACCGGGGGCACAGGTGAGCGACGTGTCCTGGTTGAGGTAGGCATTCTGAACGGTACCGAGCGCCATCATGCCAAACTCTTCCGACATACCAAAGCGCGTCACCATGTTGCGGGCGAGCTTGGTGGCCTGCTCGATATCGTTGGCAGCGCCGGTCGTCATCTCACCAAAGATGAGCTCCTCGGCAGCACGTCCGCCGCAATAGACGGCGAGCTTGTCCAAGACCTCCTGGCGCGTGGTCAGGAAGCGCTCGTCCTCCTCGACCTGCATGGTGTAGCCCAGAGCGCCGCTCGTACGGGGAACGATCGTGATCTTGGTAACCGGTGCCGAGCCCTTCTGGCGTGCGGCAACGATGGCGTGGCCGATCTCGTGGTAGGAGACGACCTGTTTCTCGTGATCGGACAGCACCGTGGACTTACGCTGCTGGCCGGCGATGACGACCTCCACCGACTCCTCAAAGTCATCCTGAGTCGCGCGTTTGCGACCCTCGCGGACGGCGCGCAGGGCGCCCTCGTTGATGATGTTGGCCAGATCGGCACCCGAAGCACCAGGCGTGGCGCGGGCGATCGCGGTCAGATCGATCGGGGGCTGCGTCTTCACGCTCTTGGCGTGCAGCTCGAGGATGTTCTTGCGGCCGGTCAGGTCGGGCAGCTCAACGGGGATGCGGCGGTCAAAGCGGCCGGGGCGCAGCAGGGCCGGATCAAGGCTGTCGGGACGGTTGGTCGCAGCGAGGACGACGATACCCTTGTGGTTATCGAATCCATCCATCTCGGTCAGCAGCTGATTGAGCGTCTGCTCGCGCTCGTCGTTGCCACTAAAGCCGCCGCCATCGCGCTTCTTACCGATGGTATCGATCTCGTCGATAAAGACGATGCACGGGGCCTTTTCCTTGGCCTGCTTAAACAGGTCGCGAACCTTAGCGGCGCCGCGGCCGACAAACATCTCAACAAACTCAGAACCAGAAATACTAAAGAACGGCACGCCCGCCTCGCCGGCCACAGCCTTGGCGAGCAGGGTTTTACCGGTACCCGGAGGGCCGACAAGGAGAGCGCCGCGTGGCAGTTTGGCGCCGATCTCCTCGTAGCGCTGCGGCTTCTCCAGAAAGTCGACGACCTCCTTGAGGGACTCCTTAGCTTCTTCCTGGCCGGCGACGTCCTTAAAGGTCACGCCCACATCTTTGGAGGCGATCACGCGAGCGCCGGACTTGCCCAGTCCGCCGCCGCCAAAACCGCCGCCACCAAAGTTCATCGACGGGCCGTCATCGCCCATGGCCTTCTTCATGCGACGATTGAGCCACCAGCCAATCAGGAAGAAGATCGCCATGGGAAGGATGAGCGTGAGCAGGTAGTAGGTCATCAGACCCGAGTTTTTATCGGGAACGACCGACTCTAGGGACGCACCGGATTCAAGCACGCGATCGGTAAAGCCCGCATCGTTCGGCACACCGGTCGTCTTATAGGCGATGTTCTCGTCCTCGCCCTTCTTGGTGTAATAAATCGTGTAATCGTCCGTGTTGTACTCGACCTTGTCGACACTCTTCTTATCGAGCGCTTTGACAAACGTCGAGTAATCGGTCTTCGTAATCTGCTGCGTGTGACCGATGTTAGGGAACAGAACGGTCGAGAGCACGAGGTAGACGACGAAGGCGATGAGCACGTAGAGGATCATATTCCGTCTACGTTTGTTGTCATCCATCTCCATCTGCTTGAACTCCATCTACTGGGGTTGATAATGCTAACTAGAATACCCAACCCGGACGGCGATAAACCGACGCCGGGCACGAAAGGATAGAGATGGCATCACTCGAAGTCGGCAAGGTTCAGATCTATACGGGCGACGGCAAGGGCAAAACCACGGCTGCGCTGGGATTGGCGATGCGCGCCACAGGTTATGGGCTCGACGTACTCATGCTGCAGTTTGCCAAGAAGCTGCACTGCGCCGAGCATGATGCGGCACCACGCCTAGGGCTACGAATTGTACAGGCCGACCGCGGCACACCCGAGGCTTGCGCCGCACAGATCATGGAGCTCGCACGCGAGCAGATCTCACAGCTCGACGTTCTGATTTTGGACGAACTCGGCGAGGCCATGCGCCGCGGCTTCGTGACGCGCGAGGATGTCGAGGAACTGATCGCGATGAAACCCGACACCACAGAGCTCATACTGACCGGCCGCGGCCTGCTGCCCCTCGCGGACCTCGCCGACCTGGTCACCGAAATGCGCCCCGTCAAACACTACTTCGACGAAGGCCTCCTGGCCCGCCAAGGCATCGAATACTAATCCGGCACTTGGGGACGTTTCTTTTTTGCCGGCAGTTGGGGACACTCCTGCGCCGTCACCTATCCAGTAACCTAAATCTTCTTCCAACCTGCCGTACCAGAAACAACAGACGTACGACCAATGCCAACGACCCTCACTATTTGATTAATCGTGAGACCCGCTCTTCTCAATTTGCAGAGAATGGGCTTTCGCTCAGATGGTTTCATGGAAGCAAGCTCGGGAAGTGATATAGGGGCGGCAACGCTTTTGGCGACCTCAAGAGCCTCATCATCCAGGATGCGTGGTCGAGGCTCAGCATCGTAGGGCGCTTGGTCAATTCGATCGGCAAGATAGTGACGATACTCAAGAGATCCACCCACGAGATCTAGAACAATCCCGGGGTCACAGAATCCAAATCCATCATAACCGTAAGCATACGCTCGGTAACTGGACCAACGATATGTATCAACGGCGGAAATGCCTGCCTTGACCGGATTCATATGAATATAGTCGGCAAGCGAAATTGCTTGTACATCATTCTCGACCGGAATATTAGTAAATCTATCTTGGAACAAGTGCCCAACTCGATCTGTTTTGCGATTGAAATACATCGCATACGAGGTAAGAACGCCGCTCATGCACGAAGATATCTTCTCATGAGGATCGTCGACCATAAGATGGAAATGATTCGACATGAGACACCATGCTGTAACGCCAACGCCATTACCGACAAGTTTATCCTCGAACAGCGTAAGCATCCGATAGCGATCTTCATCGTCTTCGAAGATGCAGATGCCGCCATTACCGCGTGCGATTATGTGGTTATAGCCTGTTAACGAAACGACTCTACCCGTTCTTGGCATATCGCCCTCCCATCACAAACCCACCGGGCAACATCTGATAGGCGCGGACGATCTAATTTGCTAAGCCCGTTTTGACAGTTTACAGGGCACGACAAACAGAGTCTCCGAAAAAGGCGAAATTACTTCCCAAGGAGTGTCCCAAAGTGCCGGCAGAAAAGGAACGTCCCCAAGTGCCGGCTAGGCGGTGGCGCGGCCTAGCCAGTTCCCAAGTGCCGGCTAGGCGGTGGCGCGGCCTAGCCAGTTGCCGCTGTGGTGGTAGATGGTAAACATCGTGGCCGTGATGAGCCAGGTTACGGGGTAAACCAGCAGCAGGTGCTCAAGCGACGGATCGAACGGCATAATCGCAAACACCCAGATCACCCTGAGCACGACGGTGCCAAAAATCGTGAGCATCATAGGCTGGAAGCTCACGCCAGCGCCGCGGATGGAGCCGGACGCGTTTTCGATAATCGAGAAGATCGCGTAGAACGGCGCGATGAAATGAAGAATCGTCGTGGTGTAGGCCGAAATCGAAGCATCGTCGACAAACAGACGCGACAACGGACCCGAGAACACCAGTAGCACGGCAGACAGGCCACCAATGAGCATAAACGACAGCACAAGCGACGTATGGTAGCCCTTGCGCATGCGCTCGTAGTTGCGCGCGCCAAAGTTCTGTGCCGAGAACGTGGTGATCGAAACGCCAAGCGCCTCGGTAACCATCCAGACAATGCCATCCAAACGGCCCGAAAGACCCCACGCCGTGGTGACATCGGCACCAAACGAGTTGACCGACACCTGAATCAAAACGTTGGAAATCGAATACGCAGCAGACTGAAAGCCAAGCGGCAGACCACACGAGATCATGCTCTTACAAATGCCAGGATCAATGCAGAGTTTGGACAGTGAAAGCCGCCACGCACCCGGAGCGTGCATCATACGAATCACGATCATCGTGGCGTTGGAGCAAATGGTCAGCGCCACCGCGATGCCGCAGCCCAGAGCCTCCATATGAAGCACGGCAACGAAGATGACATCCAGCACCGCATTAACAAGGCAGCCGGAAGCAATGATCACAGCAGGACCGCGTGTGTCGCCCACGGCGCGCAGCAGCGCCGTTCCCATATTGAGCAGCAGCGCCGCAACCATGGCGGCAAAATAGCAACGAGCATAGGCCACGCCCTCGGCCAATAGTTCATGCGGCGTGTTCATAAGTACCAGCATGGGCTCAACGAACACTATGCCAAGAATCGAGAAAACGATACCGCCCACCAGCGCGAGCGTCATGGCCGTATGGACCGAACGACTCAATCGCTCATCATCGTGCTGACCAAAAAACTGACCGGTAATGACCGCGCAGCCAGCGCCCACACCGACGCAAAAGCCAATGCAGAGCTCGGTGAGCACCATCGTGGCTTGAATGCCACCCAGCGCGAGCTTGCCGCCAAACTGGCCGACGATATACGTACCAATAAGCGTGTAAGCCTGCTGAAAAAACGAGCTAAAGAAGATAGGGACGCACAGCGACAGCAGCTGTTGCCAAATGACACCCTGCGTTACATCGATAGCCGTAGATTTCTTAGCCACACGCCCTCCCCACCAGCGTACGTCAAACAACAAAACGGCAATTTAAGACCAAAGCCAATACCAGCTTAGCACCGACCGACGTCGGCCGAAACGCCCCGAACCAGAGCCCGGTGCGAAATATCTGCCTAGTGATACAGCCCCGGCTGGTAGTGGTACTCGTTGCTCACATGCGGGCAGAGCTGCCAAAAGGCAACAGCGCTTGCCGCGGCCACGTTGAGTGAATCGACCCCATGCGCCATGGGAATACGCACGGCGCGGTCGCAGCCTGCAATGGTCTTGGCGCCCAAGCCAGCACCCTCGGTGCCCATAAAGATTGCCAGGCGGTCAATCTCCTGGAGCGCGGGATCGTCCAGCGACACCGAATCATCCGTCAACGCCATAGCGGCACACGAAAAGCCGGCATCGTGTAGCGCCGCCAGCCCATCATGCGGCCATACGCGCGCCTCGCTGCCAATGCGCGTCCACGGCACCTGAAACACCGTGCCCATGCTCACACGAGCCGAGCGACGATACAGTGGATCGCAGCACGTAGGGCTCACCAGAATGCCGTCGACATTGAGCGCGGCAGCCGAACGGAAAATTGCGCCCACGTTCGTGTGGTCGACAATACCCTCGAGCACGCATACGCGCACTGGGCGCTCCCCCGCCACCTCGACGACGCCGCCCAAGAACTCATCAACCGGAATCTGACGCGGGCGACGGAACGCCGCGAGCGCACCGCGAGTCACGTTAAAGCCCGTCAACTGCTCCATGAGTTCCATGGAGGCCACGAACACGGGAACCGGGCCGGCGCCCTCGCACACAACCAGGCGCTCGAACAGCGGCATCATTTGATCGAGCCAGCGTTCGCCCAAAAGAAAGCTCACCGGCTGGTATCCGGCGCGAACCGCACGCTCGATGACCTTGGCACTCTCGGCGATAAAAATGCCCTTCTGCGGCTCCAGCACGCAGCGAAGCTCACGCTCGGTCAGTCGCACGTAGGCATCGAGCCGCTCGTCCTCGAGAGAATCGATTCGCAGCACCTCAACGGCATCAGTCATAGCAGCCAGCCCGCACCCTTCTTTACAGCGCATCTATACCAAACGAGGCGACGCTAAGCGCCGCCCCATGCATTCAAACAACCCGATGATACCGTTCACGCCAGACGATTTACGCCTCAACGCGACGATACGTCACGAACTCATAATCGACACCCTCGTCTCCCTCGCCCGAGGCAATCGTGGCAACACCGTCACGCCGCGCAATCTCCCACGCGGGATCGGCATCCAAATCGGGAAAGTACGTATCCACGTCATGCACGCAATGGTTATGCGTAACCTCGGCCTCCACGCAATACGGCAAAAACTGTCGATATACCTCGCCGCCGCCGATTACCCAGGCAACGGGTTCATCGGCAACCGCGGCAAGCGCCTCGTCGATACTATGCACCACGTCGACGCCCTCGGGAGCAAAGTCCTCATCGCGCGTGAGCACGATATTGCGGCGGTTCTTGAGCGGACGTCCGCCGGGAAAACTCAGCAGCGTCTTGCGTCCCATAATGACCGGGCAACCTTTGGTACACGCCACAAAATGGCGCATGTCGGCGCGATTGGACACGACCATATCGCCCTCGCACCCAATGCCCCAATCGTCACACACGGCGACAATGGCAGAAAGCTTACACCTCATGCGCGTCACCTACACCGCAATGGGGATGTTCTTGACCTGAGGGCCGTGCTCATAGCCCTCGACGATCAGATCATCGGTCGTAAACGCATAGAAGTCATGCACATCGGGGTTGAGCGTTACCTTGGGCGCAGCAAACTGCGGACGCTCAATAAGCTCGCGAACGATATCGACATGACGGTCGTAAATGTGGGCATCGGCAATCACATGCAGCAGCTCGCCAGCGATCATATCGACCGACTGCGCGACCATCATCAGCAAAATGGCGTACTGGCACACATTCCAGTTGTTCGCAGCCAAAATATCCTGGCTGCGCTGGTTGAGAATCATGTTGAGCGTCGGCTTGTCGTCCTGCGGACGCTGCGTGACGTTATAGGTCACACTGTAGGCGCACGGATACAGGTGCATCTCGGACAGATCGCTAAACACATACGTGTTGGTCATGATGCGGCGGCTGTACGGCGTATGCTTGAGGTCGTACAGCACGCGGTCCATCTGGTCAAAGTCGCCCTCGGCATAATGGCTCTTCTGGCCAATCTGGTACCCATAGGCTTTGCCGATGGAACCGGTCTCGTCGGCCCACTCGTCCCAAATATGGCTGTTGAGGTCATGCACGTTATTGGACTTCTTTTGATAGATCCACAGGATCTCGTCCATCGCAGACTTGAGCGCCGTACGACGCAGCGTAAGCGCGGGGAACTCCTCGCGCAGGTCGTAGCGTGCCGTAACGCCAAAGTTTTTAATGGTATAGGCAGGGGTGCCGTCCTCCCAAACCGGTCGGACCTTTTGGCCCTCGGTGGTGGTGCCATGGTCCAAGATATCGCGGCACATGGTTACAAACTGTTGATCAGCTTTGCTCATTGACCCTCCTGTCAGTCGCCTACAAGCGAGATTCATTGTAGCCCAGGCGCACGCGGCCCCACAGCCCAAACATAAGCCCTCATTTTCTGACATATGCCAGAAATCCCTTGCGCAAATCCACACGTTCGCTATTCTATTGTTGACATATGTCAGATTTGGAGAGTGTATGGCAGGAAGACGCGAAAAATTACGCCGAGTTGGGATCATCCCCGAATATCGCGGCTTTACCCCCGACGGCCTTGCCAGCGGAGACGCCATCGAGATGACGGTCGATGAGCTCGAAGTCCTGCGGCTGTGCGACATGGAAGACCTCAATCAGGAGGCCGTCGCCCAACAAATGGGTATCGCTCGCGCCACCGTGGCGGCCATCTGCAGCCGAGCGCATCGCAAGGTGGCAAACGCGCTGGTCAACGGGCGCGCGCTCATCATCACAGGCGGCAATATCACGTACTCCCCCATCATCACGACAACGGCCGCATGGCCAGCAAAGGAGGTCGACACCATGAGGGTGGCAACGACGTACGACAACGGCAACATCTTTATGCACTTTGGCCGCAGCGAGCAGTTCAAGATCTACGACATCCAGGATAGCAAGGTGCTCAACGAGCAGGTCGTAGGCACCGGCGGCACTGGTCACGGTGCATTGGCGGGTCTGCTCGCCAACGGCGGCGTGGACGCGCTCATCTGCGGCGGCATCGGCGGTGGCGCTATCAACGCGCTCACCCAGGCTGGCATCAAGGTCTATGCAGGCGCCCAGGGCAACTGCGACGCCTGCGTCGAGGCCCTCATTGCCGGCACGCTCGCGCAGACCGGCGAGGCCACCTGCGACTGCCATGGCCACGGCCACGACCACGAGCACATCCATGAGCACGGCGGATCCTGCGGTTGCCACGGCCATCACGAGAACGAGGGTCACGAGGGCTGCAGCTGCCACTAACGGCAAAACTGCGCATCAGCACGCTTCCACGTTTGCTACAACCAGCGAACGAACGGCGAAGGCCGCCTGGAGTACCATCCAGGCGGCCTTCGCCATACACGGCTCAATCAGTCGTTACTTCTTATTACGCATCTGCGCTTCCATCTGGCGCAGCAGATCCATATCGGACTTGGGGCCGCCCATTCCCAGGCCGCCCATGCCGCCCAGGCCCATGGCATCCAGGCCGGGAATATTGGGCATGCGCATCTTTTTGCCCTTCTTACCCTTTTTGCCCTTCTTGCCACCAGCCTGTGCCTGATTGGCCATCGTGCGCATGCGGCCCATCATCTTATTCATCTCGCCCCACTGCTTCATAAGGCTGTTGACCTCGGTGGGGGTTACGCCGGCGCCCTTGGCAATGCGGGCGCGGCGCTGGCCGTTGATGATGGAGGGACGCAGGCGCTCCTCCTTAGTCATCGACATGATGATGGCCTCGTTCTTGTCGAAGATGCCCTCGTCCAGGTTGCCGCCCATCTGGTTGAGCGCACGCTGGCCGCCGGGGAGCATGCCCAGGATGCCCTTCATGCCGCCCATCTTCTTGACGGCCTTCATCTGGTCGAGCATGTCGTTCATGGTGAAGCCCTCGCGCAGCATACGCTCGGCAGCCTCGAGCTGCTCTGCATCGGCTGCCTCCTGGGCCTTCTCGATGATGCCGACGACGTCGCCCATGCCCAAGATTCGCTTGGCCATGCGATCGGGATAGAACGGCTCAAGAGAATCGGGTTTCTCGCCCATGCTCACGAACTTGATGGGCTTGCCGGTCACCTGACGCACCGAAAGTGCGCCACCGCCACGGGCGTCACCGTCGAGCTTGGAGATGATCACGCCGTCAAAATCGGTGCGATCGGCGAAGGTCGAGACGACGTTAACGATATCCTGGCCGGTCATGGCATCGACGACCATCAGCACCTGGTCGGGCTTGACGGCCTTCTTGATGTCGACGGCCTCCTGCATCATCTGCTCGTCGATCTGAAGACGACCGGCGGTATCGACAATGACCACGTCACGCAGGTGGTCGACGGCCTCCTGAATGGCACCCTTGGCGATGTCGACCGGGTGCGCGCCGTCGCCGCGGAAGACCGGAACGCCGATCTCTCCACCGAGCGTGGCCAGCTGGTCGGCAGCGGCGGGACGGTAGACGTCGCACGCGGCGAGCAACGGCGAGCGGCCCTGCTTCTTGAGCAGGTAGGCAAGCTTTACGGCAGCCGTGGTCTTACCGGAGCCCTGCAGGCCCACGAGCATGATGACATTGGGAATGCGGTTGCTAAAGACGAGCTTGCTCTCGGTTGAGCCGAGCATCTCGGTGAGCTCGTCGAGCACGATCTTGACGACGTTTTGCGCCGGCGACAACGACTCCATGACCTCGGCGGTCATGCAGCGCTCCTTGGTCTTGGCAACGAACTCCTTGACAACCTTAAAGTTAACGTCGGCCTCGAGCAGCGCCATGCGAATATCGCGCATGGCCGAAGTGATATCGGCCTCGGTCAGCTTACCCTTGCCGCGCAAGCGGTCAAATGTGTCGTTGAGGCGATCGCTCAGAGAATCAAACACTAGTCACTCCTTAATTGGACTCGCCCACCAGGGCGCGGCAGAAATCTTTGGCGTTAAACTCCTGCAGGTCATCGACCTGCTCGCCCACGCCGATGCGCAGGATCGGGAGCTTGAGCTTCTCGGCCACGGCCATGGCAATACCGCCCTTAGCCGTGCCGTCGAGCTTAGTCATGATAATACCGTCCAGGCCCAGCGCCTCGTTAAACTCGAGCGCCTGGTTCAGACCGTTCTGGCCAGTGGCGGCATCGATCACAAGCACGACCGAGACCGGCATGGGACCGGCGGCCATATTTGCGGCGCGCTTACGCGTCACGTTGACCACCTTGGCGAGCTCGCGCATGAGCTCGGGGCTCGTGTGCAGACGACCGGCGGTATCAATGAGCACCAGGTCGCTGCCGCGCTTATCGGCCTCGTCGAGCACGTCATAGCACACGCTCGCCGGATCGGAGCCGCGGTCACGCTTGATGACGGGCACGCCGGCACGCTGGCCCCACACATCGAGCTGCTCGATGGCGGCGGCGCGGAAGGTGTCGGCCGAACCGATCACCACGTTCTTGCCGCGGGCGGCCATGGCGCTCGCAATCTTGCCGACCGTCGTGGTCTTGCCGGCACCGTTGATGCCGACAAACAGCACGCAGCTCGGCGTGTCGGAAAACGGATCGCGCTCAACAGGCACAAAATGGCCCTCGAGCTGCTCGGCCAGGGCGCGGCGAAGCTGCGGGGCGGTCTTGAGGTTCTTCTTGGCGGCGGCGTCGCGCAGGTCATCGGAGACCTGAATAGCGACCTCGGCACCCATGTCACCCATGACGAGGGTGTCCTCAAGGTCCTCCCAAAAATCCTCGTCGACCTCGCCACCAAAGTAGAAGACCTCGTTGAGGGCCTCGCGACTGCGCTCAAGTCCGCGCGAGAGTGCGTCAAAGAATCCCATTATGCATTCACGACCTTTCCGGTTTCGCGATCGAGTTTTTGCGAGACGACGCGACTGACGCCGTCGGCTTGCATCGAGACGCCGTAGAGAACGTCAGCATCCTCCATAGTACGGCGCTGATGCGAGATTACCAAGAGCTGCGTATCGGAACGCAGCACATCGAGGGCGCCGATGAGCTTGGACAGGTTGGCGTCGTCGAGCGCAGCCTCGACCTCGTCCAGCACATAGAACGGCACCGTGCGCGTACGGTATACGGCAAAGAGCAGGGCGAGCGCCGTCAGGCTCTTCTCGCCACCCGACATGAGCATCATCTTGGTGATGCGCTTGCCGCGCGGCTGCGCCACGACCTCGATGCCCGTCTCGGCCGGATGCTCGGGGTCGGTCATCTCCAAATGTGCCTGGCCGCCCGGGAAGAGCATGGCGAAGATCTCGCGGAAATTCGCATCAACCTTTTCAAACGTCACCAGGAACGCCTTGCGCATCTTGCGGTCGATGGCCACCGTGATCTTGGTGAGCGCCTTGCGCGCGCTCTCCAGATCGGCCAGCTGCTCCTCGATGTAATCGGCACGGCGCTTGAGCTGCTCGTACTCCTCCATGGCAACCTGGTTCACAGGGCCCAGGTTGTTGATCTGGCGCACGAGCTGGTTGAGCTCGCGCTCGGCGGCGTCGCGGTCGGTAGGCGCAGGAAGCATGAGCGCTTCCTCGAGCACCGTGGTGCCATCGGCGGTAATGGCCTTGATGGCGGCCTCTACCTGCACCTCGAGCTTGCCGCGTGCGACCTTGAACTCGTTTTGCGTCGTAGCGGCAGCATCGACCCGCTCTTTGGCGCGGGCGACCTCGGTCTTGGCGTCCTCGATGGTCTTCTTAAGCGAAGCCGAGTCCGCCTCCTCAAGCGTTGCCTGATCGCGCAGGCGCGCAGCCCAGTCCGAGGCGCGCTCCAACAGGGCGGAATAGCGCTCGTGCATGGGATCGACGCGAAGGCGCAGCAGCTCGAGCGAGCGCGAGGCCTGACGCGTCCCGCGGATACGACGGTCGATGCCCTCAAGACGATGCTCCAGGTCGGGCACGCGGCCCTTCAGCGAACGCAGGCGTTCGCTCGTCTGGGCTAGGCGAACCTTGGCGTCGGCGAGCTTGCCGGCAGCTTCGGAATCGTCACGGCGAACGCGGTCGAGTTCGTCGTTGGCCTCGGCAATCTGCAAGCCCAGATCGCTTGCCTGCGCGCGGGCCTCGTCACGCGAACGGGTGAGCTCGTCAACGCGCGGGCGCGCAGCGCGAACGGCTTCGGAGGCCTGCTCGCGGCGCTTGGAGATGCGCACGCGCTCGACCTCGGCATTGTTGGCGCTTTGCTCCAAGCGGCCGATCTCGGAGAGCAGCGAGCGGCGCTCACCCTCAAGACGGGCGATCTCGCCGGCGGCATCGCCCTCGGCGGCACGTGCCTCCTCGACGGCGGCGTTGGCCTCAACGACTTGGTCCAAAGCATGATCAAAGATGGCAGCCAGATCGGGTTCCAGGCCCTCGAGCTCACGGATGCGGCGCTTGCGCTCCAAGGCACCCGAAGCCTCGCCGGCATCGAGCCCCACGCGCACCAGACCACCACAGCTCACGCGGGCGCCATCGGGCGTCACATAGGTCACGCCGTCAACGACAGGGGCAGCCAACGCGGCAGCCAAGTCATCGACCACGTAATAGCCGCCGAGAAGGGCCTCGACAACCGGGCCATAACCGGAGCGCACGGACAGACGATCGACCAGACGCGTACCGGCAGCGCCATTGGCAGCAGCACCGCCGCTCACGCCGCGCGCTACCAACAGCGCCTCGCCCGAAGCCTTCTTTTGGTCCAAAGCCGCACGACCGGCGCGCTCAAGCGTAGCGGCATCATCAAACAAAAGAGCATCGATATCGCCGGCAAGTAGTTGCTCAACCAGGCTCTCAAGCTCACGAGGGGCGTCGAGCACGTCGCCCAGACGGCCTGAGACATCATCGCCCAGTGCGCCCACCAGACGGCTCACCAGCGGCGAGCTGTCTGCCATGCGGGCATCAAGCTTCTTTTGGCTGGCAAGCTCCGAGCGCACCTCGGACAGCTTGTTGCGCGCCTCGCTCTCGCGGGCACGCAGGTCCTTCAGGGCCGCGCGTGCCGTCTCGGTGGCCTCACGCGCATCGACCTGAGCCTGGCGCGCTTCCTCAAGAGCGCCCTCAAGCTCCTCGGCGCGGTCGCGACGGCTCTCGAGCGAGGCCGTGACCTCCTCGAGCTGCTCGTCAATCTGCTCCAGGCGCGAGGCATACATGTTGTCCTCGACCTCGGCATTGCTCAAGGAATCCTTCACCTTAGCGAGCTCGAGCGCGGCGTTATCGGCCACGCGCTGCACATCACGTTGTTCACGCGTAAGCTGCGAAATCTGATTGTCGAGCGCCACGCGCCGCTCGTGGAGCTCAGCAGCAGCAGGACCGGCGGCGTCAACGTCGTCCTGGGCCTGCATGTGCGCACCGGTCACTTCCTCAAGCTGCGCACGTGCGTCCTCGAGCTCCTCGACCACGCGACGACGCTGATGCTCGGAGCTCGAGATCTGCCCGCGCATGTCTGACAGGCGCGACACCATGTTGTGGCCCTTTTCCTCGAGCAGGCGCATGTCGGAGTTAATGCGGCCGACCACGTCTTGCATATGGCGGCGTTGCTCGCCCAGGTCGCCCACAAACAGGCCTTTTTCCTCGAGCATAACCTGGAGCTTCTCGAGCTCGCGCTCTTTCTCGCCCAGGCGGTACTGTGCAAGCTCAAGCTCGGCCGCGCCCTCTTTGGAGCGGCTCTCTAGATCGCTCCACTGCGACTGCAGGGAACGCAGCTCGTCAACGGCCAGCATCTGCGTAAGCTCGTTAGCGCGCGAGGACAGCTCTTTGTACTTGCGCGCGCGATCGACCTGACGCTCCAGCGGGCGCAGCTGGCGGGCGATTTCCTTATTGATGTCGCGGGCACGGGTCAGGTGCTCATCCATCGACTTGATCTTTTTAAGCGCACGTTCCTTGCGACGCTTGTGCTTGGAGATACCGGCGGCTTCCTCGATGAGGGCGCGGCGCTCCTCGGGGCGGCTCTGCAAAATGGCGTCGAGCTTGCCCTGACTGATGATGGAATGCGTATCCTTGCCCAGGCCCGAATCGTGCAGGATGTCCTGAATATCCATCAGGCGGCACGGACTCGAATTGATGAGATACTCGCTCTCGCCCGAGCGATACATGCGACGGGTGATGGCGACTTCATCAAAGTCGACGGGCAGCATATGGTCCGAGTTATCGAGCACCAGCGTGACCTCGGCCACACCCACCGGCTTGCGCGCCGACGAGCCCGAGAAGATGACGTCCTCCATGGCCTGACCGCGCAGCTGCTTGGCGCTCTGCTCGCCCAGGACCCACAGGATGGAGTCGGAGATGTTCGATTTTCCCGAGCCGTTAGGACCGACGATGACGGTTAGGCCCGGCTCAAACGTCATATGGGCGCGGTCGGCAAACGACTTGAACCCTTTGAGCGTGAGGGACTTGAGATACACGGTTCCTCGCTTAAACAGGCTTCTTGTTGAGAATCACGCCGTTGGTGGTGTAACCCATGCGGTCGAGTGCCTCGAGCGCAGCGGCCCCCTCGGCCTCCTTCTTGGAGGAACCGGTGCCGCGGCCCTGGCGAATACCGTCGATGAGAACCACGGCGGTAAAGGTCGGTGCATGCGCCGGGCCCTCAGAGCCAACGAGCTTGTACGCCGGAGGCTCGTGGCCGTCGGCCTGCACGCACTCCTGCAAGAACGACTTGGGGTTCGCGGGGTGCTCGGCACGCTCGGAGGCCAGGTGCGGCTTAAGCGTACGGTGAATGAACTCCGCCGCCGCATCCCAGCCAGCATCCAGATACATCGCGCCCACGAGCGACTCGTAGACGTTCTCGAGCGCCGAGTGCAGGCCGCGCGCGCCGGTACCGGTCTCGGAGGCACCAAAGATGATGATGTCGTCGATGCCCAGCTCATGGGACACCTCGGACAGCGTGGCACCCGAGACAAGGGACACCTTCAGGCGCGTAAGCTTGCCCTCGTCAAACTCCGGATAGGATTCAAAGAGCGAACGGGCAACCACGGCGCCCAAAATGGAATCGCCCAAAAACTCAAGGCGCTCATAGCTCGCCGAGACGGGCTGACCTTCCACGGCAGAGGGGTGCGTGAGCGCCGCGCGCAGCAGCACCTTGTTATTGAACTCGTGGCCCAGGATTTCCTGGGCGCGCGCGAGTCGTTGAGATAAAGCCAAGACTTAGGCCTCCTTGGCGTTTTCAATAGCGTCGACAGCGTCGGCGACAGAGTTGAGCGACAGCAGGGTCTCGTCATCGATCTCGAGGTCGAACTCGTCCTCGATGGCCGTAACCAGCTGCAGACGCTCGAGCGAATTGGCATCGAGGTCGTCAAAGGTGGTCTCATCGCTAATTTCGGCAACATCGACGCTCAGAACGTCAGCAGCGACCTCGGCGATCTTGTCGAAGATTTCGGAGCGGTCCATAGCGCTTCCTCTCATAGTGTATGAATACCAAAAGATTGGCACCGCACGGGCGGCACCAATACACGGTTTTGATTCTACCCCACGACGTGCGCCGCGAGGCGCATAACAGCGCTCTAACTCGCTCTTATAAAACGATACCGTCCATAGAGTTGGCGACATTCTCGACCAGCCCGGCGCGCACGGCTTCGGCCGCCGCAAGCGTACCGTTTTTAACAGCTTCGACCGAGGTGGCGCCATGGCCGATCAGAACCACGCCGCGCAGGCCCAAAAGAATCGCGCCGCCCTTGGCGTCGCCAGAGAGCTTTGCCTTAATCTCGCGCATCTGCTTTTTTATGAGCAGCGCGGCAATCTTGGTGCCGAGCGAAGACATAAAGACACCCTTGAGCTCCTGCAGCAAAAACTTGGCAGCGCCCTCGGTGGCCTTGAGTGCGATGTTGCCCGACATGCCGTCGGCGACCACGACGTCAAAATTGCCCGACGTAAGATCGGTGCCCTCGCAGTTGCCCACAAAACCGGGAACAGCGGCCTTCATGGCCGGAAAGCACGACTTGGTGAAGTTGGAGCCCTTTTCGTCCTCGGTGCCGTTGGCAAGCAGACCGACGCGGGGATGCTCAATGCCCAAGACGACGCGCGCATAGGCGCTACCCATCTGGGCAAAACGAACCATGTCGTCGACCTCGACATCGGGGTTGGCGCCCATGTCGCAGAGGACCGTCAGGCCGCCAGCGCGGTTGGGCAGTGCATTGGTGAGGCACGGACGGACCGGCTGCTTCTTGCCCTCGGCCTGATACCTAAATGGCGTCACGTAGGCGGTAGCGGCAGCGGTCATGGCGCCGGTGGAGCCGGCAGAAAAGAAGGCATCCGCGTTACCCTTCTTGATAGCGCGGCAGGCAAGCACGATCGAGGACTTGCGCTTGGTCATAACGGCTCGAATGGGATCGTCATCCATGGCGATGACATCGGGCGCCTCCAAGGCCTCAACGCGAGCGTGAGCCGCGGCAAAGGGGTTCACGATCTCTGCGGGACCGACGGCCAAGACCTCGATATCGGGATCCACCGCAAGCGCCGCCTCGATACCGTCGAGAACAACCTGGGGCTTCTCGTCTCCACCCACAACGTCTACACAAACGCGAACGTTACTCATATACATACTCCTTATACAAAAATGGCCGACTCATTGAGCCGGCCATTGTGGTTCCAGTTGGAACGGCATCGCATCCAGAGTATACAGTTACTCGGTAACGATAACCTCGCGGTCCTTGTAGAAACCGCAGCTGGGGCACACGTGGTGCGGGAGCTTGACAGCGCCGCAACGGGGGCACGTGGACTGAGCCGCAGCCGAGATCTTCATGTTGGCGGAACGGCGGGTGTGAGTGCGGATACGACCCTGCTTTTGTTTAGGTACGGGCATAGTGACCTTCCTTATGAACTATCCAGTGTGGGGATTACGCGCAAGTAGCGATACTACCACAGTTTTACTCGTCAAGCTTGAGATTCTTCAATGCTGCAAATGGATTTTCCGTGGCAGCGGCCCATTCGGCCTCTGCTTGAGCGGCGCAATCGCATTGCTCGACGTTGAGATTGATGCCGCAGGTGGGGCATAGGCCGCGACAATCGGGCTTGCACAGGACAACGAACGGCGTGTCCATGACAACCGCGTCGTTGATGGGCTCACCCAGATCGACGATGCGATCCTCGCCCAGTAACTCGTAGCCGTCTTCGTAGGCCTCGGGATCCTCGGGCTCGTTAAAGAGATAGAATTCCTCGATCTCACCGGCGATATCAAACGAAGCGGGCTCCAGGCAACGGTCGCACTCACCGGTTGCATGCGCGCGGACCATGCCCGTAAGCAGAACACCGGTGCCGGCATTGGTAAAGACCACATCGTAATCAATGCCGTTCTGCAGCTGGTACTCCTTCTCGCCCACCGTATAGGTGGCAACATCGACCTTACCGGTCAGCGGATACGAATCTCCAGGAAACTCGAGCTGCTCGGAAAGATCGACGGTAACGCTCGGGAACTCAGCCATTACCACTGACCATTCTGTTGGGCGGCACCCTCGTTGAGCTGCTGACGGCAACGGGTAACGGTGCCGGTCAGGCTCTTGAGGTTCTCCTCCAGGTGCGTAAAGACCTGCTCTGCATAGTCCTCGGCAGCATAACGCGTCTCGCGCTCGTACTGCTGGGCACGATCGCGGATGTCGTCGGCCTGCTGCTGCGCAAGGCGGACGATCTCCTGCTCACCGGCAATGGTGAGGGCCTGCTGCTGAGCGTCGGCGATGATGGAATCGGCCTGGGCGGCGGCGGAAGCCATAAGCTCCTCGCGCTCCTTAAGGATACGGCGGGACTTCTGCCACTCCTCGGGATAGCTCATGCGGATCTCGTCGAGGATGTTGAAGAACACGTCGGCGTCGATGACCTTGAACTGAGCGTTCTTGCCGAAAGGCGGCTTGGCTTCCTCGATCAGCCCTTCGAGCTCATCGACCAAGCTGACGATCCTATCGCCAGGAAAATTCTCGCCCGGCATCCGGTCTCCTTTCATAGGTAACATATCATCGTGCTAGTTTACCACATGCCACCAGGCAATAAGAAACGTCACGAAAAGCGATGTTTGAGCGCTTTGACCACATTGGGCGGAACAAAATTGGAAACGTCGCTACCGAGCGAAGCAATCTGGCGAACGACCGAACTCGAGATGTAGCCGTACTGCGGAGCACTCATGACAAAGATGGACTCCAGCTCGTTATCCAAGCGATAGTTGAGGTCGGCCTGCTGCAGCTCATACTCAAAGTCGGTCATGGCGCGCAGGCCCTTGACCACGGCCCCCGCCCCCTGCTCACGAGCGAAGTCGACCAAGAGGCCGGTAAAGGGCAGGACCTCGACGCCGTCGATATCGCCGAGCGCCTCGCGGGCCAGCGCCACGCGCTCATCGAGCATAAACGTGGTGCCCACGCCGTTTTTGCCCTGCGACTCGGCAACAGCGACGATCACGCTGGGAAAGATGCGACGGGCGCGGCGGATCACATCGATATGGCCAAACGTGATGGGATCGAAGGTGCCCGGGACGATCACGCGGTTGATGGTGTCATTCATGAGCATCCTCCTGAAAAGTCGTGCCGTCGCTGCCATCGGCATCGGCGACGGTATCGTCATCCTCGCCCTCGCCGACCCAACGAAGCAGGTCGACCGAGGTAATGCCGTAGCGCTTCTCGCGCACGATCTCAAAGCCTGCCGGATGCGCGCCCGCATCGGCGGCGGCATGCTCAAACAGGGCATAAGCGCCAGGTGCAAGCAGACCCTGCTGAGCCAGGTTCTGCAGCAGTATCTCGACCGGCTCGGCACCAAAAGCATAGGGCGGGTCGAGCAGGACCAGATCAAAGGGGCCGCCCGGCACACGACCGCGCGAGGCGCTCGCCAGCATGTCGCCCGTTACCACGCGCCAACGCGCACGGTCATGGCAGAGCGACTCGATATTCTTGGTAATGAGCCGCGCGGCATTCCGATCGATCTCGAACGTCGTGAGTGAGCGGGCACCACGTGAGAGCATCTCTAACCCTAAGGCACCGGAGCCGCCAAAGGCGTCCAGCACGCGGACCTCGTCCAGATCGAAGTCGAATGCCGACATGACCATAGATGCGCATGCCTCGCGCACGCGATCGGTCGTGGGGCGGGTGACATCGCGACCACGGGGCTCCTCGATCTTACGACCGCGCCATTCGCCGCCGATGATTCTCATCCTCCGCTGACCTCCTTAAAAATGTGTCGATATCGCATGGCGACCGCATCGCGCAGGGGGCGCGTCGCCACGGAGTCAAGGTTGCAAGCATACCGCAAGAGCTCGACCGCGTCCAAATGGGCCCACTCGATCAGCTCCTCGTCGGCATCCAGGTCGACAAAGCGCAGAGTCACACCGCCATGCTGGCGGTACCCCAGGATTTCGCCCTCGTGGCGCAGACGAAGGTCCATCTGGGCGAGCGTAAAGCCGTCCAAGGTCTTTTCGAGCGACTGGAGACGCTCTTGCGCCGCCGAAGCGCCGCCGTTGCCCTTGGAGTGCGTCATGACCAGGCAGGTGCCCGACACGCTGCCGCGGCCCACGCGGCCGCGCAGCTGGTGCAGGGCCGCCAAGCCAAAGCGCTCACCGTTCTCGATGACCATGACGGTGGCGTTGGGCACGTCGACGCCCACCTCGACCACCGTAGTCGAGACGAGCACGTCGATCTCGCCGCGCTTGAAGGCATCGATAACCTGGTCCTTCTCCCCCGCTGGCATACGGCCGTGAAGGCGCTCGATGGCAAGACCCGGCAACGCCAGACGCAGGCGATCGAGCTCGGTCGCCGTATCGTGCAGCGGCACGGGGACCGTCACGCGGCCCTCGTCGTCGCGGGCGATACCGGGCACGTCCTCCAGATCATCGACCGAGTCACTCGGCTCCACGAGCGGGCAAATCACGTAGGCCTGCTGACCCTTTTCATGCGCCTCGCGGATGGCGCCATAGGCAAGGTCGCGGCTCGACTCGGTAAGCACGCGTGTCATCACGCCAGCGCCAGGGACGGGCCGATGGCGGATGATGCTCGTGTCCAGATCGCCGTAGACCGAAAGCGCCAGCGTACGCGGGATGGGCGTTGCCGTCATAACGAGCAGATCGGCACCGGGGCCCTTCGCGCGCAGGGCGTTGCGTTGGCCGACGCCAAACCGGTGCTGCTCATCGATGACCACGAGCGACAGGTGCTTGAACGCAACGTCATCCGAAAGCACCGCGTGGGTGCCAAAGAGCACGTCAAGCTCGCCCGATTCCAGCTGTGAATGGATGCGTTCGCGCTCTGCGGCCGGCGTGGCACCCGTCAGAAGCGCCCATGACATGCCGGTCTGCGAGAGCAGAGGGCCGGTCTTATCGGCATATTGGCGCGCCAGCACGCCCGTGGGCGCCATAACGCAGGCCTGCGTACCGCTATCGGCAGCCACAGCCAGCGCGCAGGCGGCAACGGCGGTCTTACCGGTACCGACATCGCCCAGCAGCAGGCGGTTCATCACGCGCCCGCCATCGCACATATCGCGCAGGATATCCTGGAACGCGGCCTGCTGCTCGTCGCTCAGCGAAAACGGCAGGGCCTGCTTGAGCGCGGCCAGGTGATCGCCCGCGGTGTGGGCATAGGGCACCACATCGACCAGGCCGCCGTCGTTGCGCAGGCGCAGCGCCAGCTGCAGGTAGAGGCACTCCTCGTAGGCAAGCCGTGCGCGCGCGATATCGCGCTCAGCCATGCTCGAGGGAAAGTGGATCGAGCGCAAAGCACGGGCATTGCTCATGAGCTTCCGCTTTGCGCGCAGCGGTGCCGGAATGGGATCAAAGGGATTGCCGACAACCTCGAGCGCGCCGCTTACAATGCGGCGCATCCACGCCTGGCTCACGCCATCGCTCACGTAATGGACCGGCAGGATCGTGCCCGCGGCACGCCCGTCCTCGAGCTTTTCAAAATGCGGCGAGGCCATCTGCTTAAAACCGTAGGCAAACTCGACCTTACCCATCACGGCCAGGCGGTCGCCCCGCTTAAGCTGCTGGGCAATCCAGGGCTGGCGGAAAAAGGCGACCTGCAGCACGCCCGTCTCGTCAACAAGCGAGACCTCGGTCACCTGCATGCGCGGGCGCGGCTGCTTTTGGACGATACGGTCAACCGTGGCGATGATGGTGCACACGGTACCGATGGCCGCCATCTCGATGGACCACGAGCGGGTAAAGTCGAGGTATCGATGGGGGATATGGAGAAGGAGGTCCCCCACCGTCCGAATTCCCAGACGGCGAAGGGCCTCCTCACGTTTACCCGAAACATATTTGAGTCGCGCGATATCCTCGTCGAGCGCATTGCTCTGGGCAAAGCGCTCCGAGACGCGCGGCACGGAGCACAGCTCGGACATGACCAGATGCCTACTCGATCGAGAAGATCACGGGGTAGAGCGGCTGCTCGCCACGATGAGCGTCGACCTCCAAATCGGGCTGAGCCTCCTCAATGGCGTCGACGATCTCCTGGAAGGCTTCATCGGACAGCTCCTCGCCGGCCAGAATCGTCAGCGCGTCACCCTCCTCTTCCTCCTGCATGCGGTTGATGCAATCGAGCGTGACCTGCTTCACATCGGAGCCGACCACGTCAATGGAACCGGCAATGATACCCATGACGTCACCGGAGTGAATCGGCGAGCCGTCGGAGGCGCTGGAATCGCGCACGGCACGGGTGACCTCGCCATCGCGGACCTCGCTGATGGCGTCGACCATGGCGGCAACGGCGTCCTCGAGCTCAGAATCGGGCAGGACCGCGAACAGCGCGGAGAAGGCCTGCGGGACGGTCTTAGTGGGAACGACGGCAACCTTCTTGTCGGTGCAGGCAGAAGCGGCAGCCTCGGCGGCCATGCGGATGTTGCCGTTATTGGGCAGGATGATGACCGAGGTCGCGTTGACCTGGTCGACGGCGCTCAGCAGGTCGGCGGTCGAGGGGTTCATGGTTTGGCCGCCCGACACGATCACGTCGACGCCGAGGGACTTGAGGATGTCGGCCTCGCCAGAGCCGGCCGCAACGGCGACAAAGCCCAGGGCCTTCGCGGGCTCGGCGGCCTTCTCCTGGTCCTCATGGATCTTAGCGGTACGGTCGTGGGCCTCCATCTCCATGTTGTGGATAAAGACCTCGTAGATCTGACCAAGCTGAAGCATGTGCTCGAGCACCAGGTTGGGGGTGTTGGAGTGCACATGGATCTTGTAGTCGGGATAGGCGCCCACGAGAAGCTCGCAGTCGCCCATGGAGCCCAGGAACTTCAGGCACTCGTCCTCGTCAAAGGGAGCGTCGGCCTTAAAGAGGAACTCGTTGCAGTAGCGGAACTCCGAGCCCTCCCAGTCGTCGTTGGCCTCAATTTCGACGCGATCGAGGGCCGCGTCGCGTGCAGAGCCAGCGGAATCAAACGTGGCGGAGAAATCCTCGACCACGGTGCTGCGGCCAAGAGCGGCGGCAACAAAGTTCTCCAAGAAGATGGCAAAGCCAAAGGCACCGGAGTCGACCACGCCGTTCTCCTTGAGGACGGGCAGCAGGTCAGGCGTGCGGGCGACGGACTGGTAGGCCTCGACGACGATGGCGTCGAGCGCATCCTCGGCAGAGAACTTCTTCTTCTCGCACTCGTCTGCCTTGGTCGAAACATCACGCAGGACCGTGAGAATCGTGCCCTCGATGGGCTTACGAACAGCCTGGAAGGCGACCTTGACGGCACGACGGAAGGCGAAGGCGATATTGGCGGACGTAATGGGCTCATCGGCAGAGACAAGGCCCTCGGCCACACCACGCAGAATCTGCGAGGTGATGACACCGGAGTTGCCGCGGGCGCCCATCAGGGAGCCGTGGGTGATGGCGCCGGCAATGGCTTCCATGTCGGCGTCGGCGGGAAGGGCGGAAAGCTCCTTGGTCACCGAAGCGAGCGTGAGCGACATGTTGGTGCCGGTGTCGCCGTCGGGTACGGGGAAGACGTTGAGCTTGTTGATCTCCTCGGCCTTTTCGGAAACGGCAGCCGCAGCGATCGGAAAACAGGTACGAATGGTCTTTGCAATCATGAGTAGTGAAATCTCCGTATTCGGATGCTAGTTCAGACGGCTCTTGAGCGCGTCGATGTGAATGCCGATCTTAAGGCTGGCGGGATCGATCTGGGCAATCTCCTGCAGGGTGAAGGCGACGGAGCTCGAAAGATTGTGGCAGACGGACTTCATGTTGACGCCGTTCTCGAGCACGACGTGAAGGTCGACCGTAAGACCGTTCTCGTCGGCGGAAACAAGCACGCCCTTGCGGAGGCGCTGGCCGGCAAGCAGGCGCACGCTCTCGGCGCCCTGCAGCTGTTCGGCCATACCGACGACGCCGTAGCACGTCATAGCGGCATAACCGGCAATATCGGCAATAACGTCGTTCGAGACGCTCAGGCTGCCGTTAATGGTCTCAGACACAAGAATCTCCTTTTCTGGTGCTCGCGGCACCATGTCGTGGGAGCAATCATTCCAACATTTTACAACGACCGCGCCATGTTAAGGCGGCGGGGTTCACGATTACATCCTCGACACGAAATGTTGATACGGTAACGTTCGCCACAGGCGATCGCGCCATGAAAAAACCCGCCGCATATGCGACGGGTTTTACAACCTGGCTCCCCGGGTAGGACTCGAACCTACAACAGCGCGGTTAACAGCCGCGTGCTCTACCATTGAGCTACCGAGGAATTTAAAAGCCCAACGGAAAGGGCTGAGAAATTCTGGCTCCCCGGGTAGGACTCGAACCTACAACAGCGCGGTTAACAGCCGCGTGCTCTACCATTGAGCTACCGAGGAATAGGTGCATGCTCTCAAGCAACGAAGTTTATTATACGGACGAATCAGCTCAGGGCAAGAACTTTTTTAAGAATTTTTCTCCGCCTAGTCATTGGTGGCGTTCTTAAACGACTAGTCATTCAAGAACGTCCCCAACGACTACTCATTTAAGTCTGTCCCCAATAACCACCCCCAAACTGTCGCACAACTGACAGCCATAGCAACGCCGCAGATAGAGGACGGACAGCGAAAACCCGCCAGAGCGAGCAAGGTGCCTTGAAACAAGGCGGCATTGACCTTCTGGTCATGCCGCCGAAGTTGAAAGGCAGATTGCCGCTCTGGCGGGTTTGCAGCGTCGGCCAGTTACGGCGTTCGGTAGAACGCCGTAACCCTAAGACTCGATATAGTCTTTAAGCTTGCTCGAACGGCTGGGATGACGGAGTTTGGCCAAGGTCTTGGACTCGATCTGGCGGATACGCTCGCGCGTGACGCCAAACTCGCGGCCGACTTCCTCGAGCGTGCGGGGATGCCCGTCGACAAGGCCAAAGCGCAGCTCGATAACCTTGCGCTCACGATCGGCAAGCGAGTCGAGCACCTGAGTGAGTTGCTCCTGCAGCATGGAGAAGCTGGCGGCATCGGGCGGAACGATAGCCTGGGAGTCCTCGATAAAGTCGCCCAGCTGGGAATCCTCTTCCTCGCCGATGGGGGTCTCAAGCGACACGGGCTCCTGCGAGATCTTCTGGATCTCGCGGACGCGGTCGGCGCTCATGTCCATCTCGGCACCGATCTCCTCGGGGGTCGGGTCGCGGCCCAGGTCCTGAAGGAGCTGACGCTGCACGCGGACGAGTTTGTTGATGGTCTCGACCATGTGCACGGGAATACGGATGGTACGGGCCTGGTCGGCGATAGCGCGCGTGATGGCCTGACGGATCCACCACGTGGCGTACGTGGAGAACTTAAAGCCCTTCTGGTAGTCGAACTTCTCGACGGCGCGGATCAGACCGAGGTTGCCCTCCTGGATCAGGTCCAGGAACAGCATGCCGCGGCCAACATAGCGCTTGGCGATGGAGACGACCAGACGCAGGTTTGCGCTGATGAGAGCCTGCTTGGCCTCGAGGCCGACATTCTCGATACGGGTCAGACGGCGCATCTCGGCACGCGTGAGCTCGAGCTCGCCTGCTTCGGCAGCCTCGAGCTTCTCGGTGGCCTCGAGACCGGCCTCGATCTTCATAGCCAGATCGACCTCTTCGGAAGCGGTCAACAGGTCGACCTTGCCGATCTCCTTGAGGTACATACGAACCGGATCGCCGGTCAGCATCACCGTGGAGGCATCGATGCCACGCACGCGGGAGCGTGAACGGGACGTGCGCACGGTGCGCTTCTTCTTGCTCTTGGAAGAACCCATCTCGGCGTCGGCCTGACGGGCCATCTTGAGCTCGTGATCGTCGAGCGAGCCGGAATCGTGCTCGTCATCGTCATCGAAATCGTCGGTATCGGTATCGTTATCGTCATCGTCGACGTCCATGGGGGCGTCGTCGTTACCGCTCGCGGAGATAATCTGGATGCCGCTGTTGCGCAGCGCGGAATACACCGCGGTGAGCTGCTCGTCAGAAACATCGATATCCTTCAGGGCGACCTGAATCTCGTCCTCGGTTACCGAAGTCCTGTTTGAGCCGTTGCCCATGAGCTTTGCAACGTAGGATTCCAGCCCAGTACCCGTGCTCTCAGTCTTTTTTGGCACAGATTCTCCCTTCATAGTCCACAGGACTCAATACTTTAGCACACACATTGACGTCTATACCCAAAAAGAGGACTGGATATAGGCGAGAATACGCTGGTTGACCACAACATCTAGGCCTGTTCGGTGCCTGCGGCCTCCAGGCCGATCAAACGGAACGGGTCCGCCACGCCGCCGATCGACTTTTGCAGTTCGCGCTGACGCTGCGAGTCCTGCGCGGCCTGCACGGTCAGCGCACGACGGGCCTCATCATCGAGCGAACGGTCCTGGCGCAGCTTGGCCTGTGCGGCACGCATGCGGCGCTTGATTGTGTAGAGCTCGAGCGTATCGAGCATAAACACGATGTTCGTCTCGGTGGGGTGCTTGCTCGTCGCCGAGATGCGCCCGGCACTCACAAGCGTTGCCGCCTCGGGACACACCGAGCGTGCCGCATCCATGCAGGCTGCAGGATCGGTTCCCGGCGGCGTTGCCAGCACGGCCCATGCGATGGACTCGTGACGTGGGTCAACCCACTCGATGGAGCAGATGCGGTCGGCATACGTGCGGAACAGGTCGGGGTAGCTCGTGAGCATGGTTAGCAGCTCACGCTCCCCCGCCAAGGACTTGCGCTCTAGATCTGTCAAAACCATAGGGGCCGAGGCGTCTGTCGGGGCACCGGCGGGCGTAGAGCCCATACCGTCAGGCACATCGATCGGCGGCAGGTCGTCGACGACCTCGACCGGCGCGGCACCGTAGGCATCGAGTGGGACGTAGTCGTACGGCTCTTCTTCGACCGGTGCGGACACCGGCGGCGTCGCGCCCGACGCCCAAGCACCACGAGATGTTCCCTGCGAACCAGACGACCGACCGCCCGCGCTACCAGATCGCTCAGCCTGCGCCCGCTGGCGTTCATAGTTCTGTTCGCGTCGGCGTTCCGCATCCTCGCGTTTAGCGACATCGCGAAACACGCGACCCGAACTCGCGCGCACCGTCTCCAAATCCAAACCCAGCAGATCGGCAATCTGGATAAAGTACGTATCGATCATATAGCTGTCACGAAGCGGATAGATGAGCGTGAGCGCATCCTCCAGCGCCTTGGCGCGACCGCCCGGCGTGGTGATGTCGCTCGACTCCTGCAGCGAACGGTACACGAAGTCCATGAGCGGCT
Source organism: uncultured Collinsella sp. (assembly GCA_937922225.1). Taxonomy (GTDB): domain Bacteria; phylum Actinomycetota; class Coriobacteriia; order Coriobacteriales; family Coriobacteriaceae; genus Collinsella. The sequence continues at coordinate 83,844 of CAKZUZ010000016.1, read as the reverse complement.
CGGCGGCGTCAATGCGTTTCTGCAGCTCCTCTCCGCCGTGGGCCGTGATGAACTCCATGGGATCGTTGCCGTCAGGCAGCACCACGCAGCGCAGGTCCATCGAATCCTGCTCGATAAACTGAATCGCGCGACGGGCGGCCTTCTGGCCCGCGGCATCGCCGTCAAACATATACACGATGCGCTTGGCAAAGCGGGTGAGCGTCTTGACGTGATGCTCCGTGAGCGCGGTGCCCAGCGTAGCGACAACGTTTTTAATCCCCGCCTCCCAACAGGCGATGCAGTCGGTATAGCCCTCTACCACGATGGCGGTATCCTGCGCGACGATAAACTTCTTGGCCCAATTAAAGCCGTAGAGGTTTCGCTTTTTATGAAACACGCTCGTCTCGGCGGTGTTGAGGTACTTGGGTTGGCCGTCACCCATGATGCGACCGCCAAAGGCGATGTTGTGACCCTGCTCGTCAAAGATGGGGAACATCACGCGGTCGTAGAAGCGGTCGGCAAGCTGCCCGCGCCCTCGACTCACGGCAACGTTGGCGTCGATCATCTCCTGCGGAGTAAAGCCCGCCTGCGACAGATGAGCCACCAGCATATTACGACCCGGCGCAAAGCCCAGGCAGTAGCGGCGGCAGACGTCGCCACCCATGCCGCGGCTGGCAAAGTACTCACGTGGACGGCCATCCTTACCGCGCATAAGCATGGTGTGGTAGAACTGGGCGGTCTCGGCACACAGATCGTAGATGCGGGCACGCTTGGTACCGCGCTCGCGGCGATCTCCGGTGTCGTGCAGCTCAATACCTGCACGATCGGCCAAATAACGGATTGACTCGGGAAAGCTCAGGTTCTCGCGCTTCATGATATAGGTGAAGACGTCGCCACCCTCGCCGCAGCCAAAGCAATGCCACACCTGCGTGGCGGGAATAATGTGGAAGGACGGAGTCTTTTCGCCATGAAAGGGGCAGCAGCCCCAAAACTCATGGCCGCGGGGCTTGAGCTCAACCGTTTCCTGCACGATGGCGACTAAGTCGGACGCAGCGCGTACCTGGTCTTTTTCCTCATCGCTAATCACGGACGCTCACCCCCTGCTCGCCCAAGTTGTGACGAATATCTTCGATATTACCCTCGACGGTCGCGATCAACTCATCCAGCGAATCGAACACGCGCGACGGACGCAGCCAGCGCGTAAACGCCAGCGAAACGGAAGCACCGTACAGGTCGCCCGTATAACCAATTAAATTAGCCTCAAGATGCGCAGATGCCGCATCGTCGGCATACGTCGGCGGCAGTCCGACGTTAACGGCAGCAGGCCACACGATGTCGTTTACCAGCACCAGGCCCTCATACACGCCATCGGCAGGCACCTGAATGCCGTCGGGAACCTGTAGGTTTGCCGTGGGAAAGCCCATGCCAGAGCCCTCGTGGCGGCCGCGAATAACACCGCCACGCACCATATACGGGCGGCCGAGTAACCCAGCAGCAAGCCCCACATGGCCCTGTCCCAGCTCGTGACGAATGCGGGTGGCGCAAATGGCCTCGCCGCCCTCGCAAAGCAGGTCGTGACCATACACGTCAACTCCGCGCTCGGAACCCCAGGCGCGCATCTCGGCAACACCAGAAGCACCGCCGCGACCCAGCCTAAAATCGCTGCCAACGCGAATCGAACGAATGTCGACAACGCGTGACAACAGTGCGAGAAAACCGACATGGTCGAGCGCCGCAACCTCAGGCGTAAAGGGAACGGCCACCACTGCATCGACCCGGGTTTGAGCCAGGGCATGCAGACGGTCGGCCGTCGTCATCAATTTTTGAGCGGGCGAAGGGCTCACCACGACGTCCGGGTCGGGATCGAAGGTAACCACGACCGCCTTACAGCCATGGGCACGGGCATCACAGACAAGCGCTTCGATGAGTTCCTGGTGTCCACGGTGCACACCATCGAAAACGCCGATGGCGATGGAGGCAGCACCCAAGTGCTCGCACTCATCAAATGCATCGGCAGCAACGATGCGAGCCTCGTCCGACTCGCCCGCGAAAAAGATACGCGCGAGCTCGCGAGCGGACAACATCATCGAACACCGCCGATTGCCTGCGGAAACACGTGCTCCATGACAAAGCGGCCACTCTCAATGCGGGCGAGCGCCTTGAGTCCCCCATCGAGCACCAACGCAAACGGCGCCTTCGAGGCATCGAAATCCGCAAGCGCACGCTCAACGGGAATGCGTCGGCCGCAGAGCAGGTCATCGGCAAGATTGCCAGGCAAGTCAACACGCGTGGCGCCCAGGGCAGCAATGGGATCCAGGGCAAAGCCAGGCGCGGACTCGGGGGAAAGTTCCTCGACCGCATGACAAGCGCCAATGGAAACAACACCGGAGGCCGTGCGGCGCAACGCGGAAATGTGCGCGGCGCTCTCACAGGCGCGGCCCAAGTCTCGAGCGAGCGCACGGATATAGGTGCCCTTGCTCACCGAGAACGCCACGGTCCACACACACGTATCACCTTCGCCGCCCACGGCGATCAGGTCGGCGGCATAGACCTCGACGGGGCGCGGAGGCAGGTCCACCGCATTGCCCTCGCGAGCAGACTTGTAGGCGCGAACGCCATTGACCGAGATAGCCGAAAACGCCGGCGGCACCTGCATCTGCGGACCCAGCATGGCCGCCAAGCGCTCACGGGCATAGGCAGGATCGCGCAGCTCGTTGGCAATAGCCACCGTGCGGACCGCCTCGCCCTCCGCATCATCGGTATTGGTCTCGGCGCCAAACGAGATGTCGGCGACATAGCTTTTGGTATCGAGGGTTAGCATGCCCAGCAAACGAGTAGCCTGGCCAACACCCACCACCATGACACCCGATGCCATGGGGTCGAGCGTGCCGGCATGGCCGACGCGACGCTCATGGAGGGCGCGCCGACATTGCGAGACCACATCGTGGGACGTGCAGCTCACCGGCTTATCGACGGCGAGCAGCATATTCAGTTGAGAAGGCGTACGACGAGCCATGTACCATCCAAAAAGTTAAAGCTCGACGGTCACCGAAGCGGGATCCTCCCCTACCAGTTCGGCCAGCATGGGAAGTGCCACGGTGAGCGTCTCGAGAATCGTTCCGTTGTTGGAGAAACCGGCGGCAGCGGGATGTCCGCCTCCGCCAAAGGCAGCAGCGATCTCGGACACGTTGAGGTCGCCCTTGGAGCGCAGGTTGCCGCGCACCTTGGTATCGCCCTCAATGCCCTTCAGGAACAGGCAGACTTCGACGCCCATCACCGAGCGAACCACATCGACCAGGCCGTCGCACTCATCCGAGGTGACACCGCAGGCCTCAAGGTCACTCTGGTACGCGTAGCTATACGCGACGCGCCCGTGGGCCACCGTCTTAATGCGGCCCATAACGATGGACTTGAGGTGCAAAAATTCAACGCGCATGCTCTGGTAGACCTCGAGTGCCACACGCGCCGGATCGGCACCGTGGGCAACCAGACGCGAGGCTGCATGGAACGCGGCGGCATCGGCGTTTTGGTACTGAAAACGGCCGGTATCGGTAACCAAGCCACACAGCAGGCAGGTCGCAACGCCATCACGTGCGACAATGCCGCAATTGTCCAAGAAGCGGTCGATGATCATGGCGCAGGCTGCAGCTTCGACGCGCCTCAGGCTGAGCTCGGCAAACTCCTCACGCGCCGGATGGTGATCGAAGCACACCACATGCTTGGAGCGACGAAGCACCTCGGCGGAATTATTGAGACGCTCGACGACCGGCACGTCCACCGAGATGAACAGGTCCGGATTGCCGGTGTACGCAGATGCCGGCACCAGGCGATCGGAGCCTTCCATAAAGCGGTAGATACGCGGAACCGGATCATCGTCTGCCAGCAGCAGGGCAATGTCCTTGTTGGGGAAAAACTTCATGAGCGAAAGGCCCAGACCCAAAACGGAGCCCAAGGCATCGCCATCGGGAGAAGTATGTCCCGAAATCGCAATGGAGGACGCACCCTCGATGAGCTCGAGGATGCGTCGCTGAATATCTGCAGACTCGCACGAGGCGAGGTCGGCGGAATTAGTCATCTAAAGCTGCCTCCTGGGCGGCATCCGCTATCGGATAGCCGTCCTCGTCCTTTTCGATCGCAAGCGTGGCGGGAACGTTTTCCAGCGCACGCGTGATACGCTCGGCCTCATCGGTCGAGCGATCGATGCGAAAATCGAGCTCGGGCGTAACACGCCAATCGAGCGAGCGAGCCAACAGGCTGCGAATACGGCCCTTAGCGCTTGCGAGCGCCTCCAAGACCTCGTCGTAGCGGCTCGCATCGCACGACACGTACACGCGCGCGAACGAACGGTCCACCGCGACCTCGACCGCGGTCAAAGTAACCAGGTCGAGACGCGGATCGGAAACCTCAAAGAGCAGGATATAACCGAGCTTCTCGCGAAGCTGCTCGCCCAGACGGCGGGTTGCCTGCGTTTGCTTCATAGCGCTACCCCCTACTCGGTACGGGCAACCTGGTCGATACGGTAACCCTCGATCTGGTCGCCGGGCTTGATGTCCTGGAAGTTCTCCAGGCCAATGCCGCCCTCGGAACCGCTCTTGAGGCTCTTGGCCTCGTCCTTGTAGTGACGCATCGAGGCGATCTTGCCGTTGAAGACCACGATGCCGTCGCGCACCAGACGCACGGAATCGGTCGCGGCGATCTCGCCCTCTTCGACGCGGACACCGGCGGCGATACCGACTTTAGGCACCTTGAAGGTGTCCAGGACGGTCGCGGTACCCGTGGAGACCTCGACCTCGGTGGGCTTGAGCATGCCGATACGGGCAGCGTCGAGCTCCTCGAGGCACTTGTAGATGACGTCGTAGCAACGGATCTCGACGCCCTCGCGCTCGGCGGCGGAACGCGCCTTACCGTCGGGGCGGACACCAAAGCCGATGATGATGGCGTTGGAGGCGTCGGCCAGGACGACGTCGGTCTCGTTGATGGCACCAACGGCGGAGTGGATCGTGTTGATGCGAACCTCGGACTGATCCATCTTGTCGAGCGAGTCCTGAAGGGCCTCGATGGAACCCTGGACGTCGGCCTTGATGATCAGGTTGAGCTCCTTGACCTCGGCGTCGGCAATGGTCTCGAAGAGGTTCTCGAGCGTGACGTGCTTGACGCGGCTCTGCTCCTCGATACGGGCCTTGAGTGAACGCTCATCGGCCAGGGCGCGAGCCTCGCGCTCGTCCTCGAAAACGCGGAACTCGTCGCCGGCGTTGGGCACGGACTGCAGGCCCAGGATCTCGACGGCGTCGGAAGGACCGGCCTCGGTGACGGCGTTGCCCTTGGGATCGAGCATGGCGCGGACGCGACCGTAGGTAAGGCCGGCGACCAGCGTATCGCCCACGTGCAGGGTACCGCGGGTCACGAGCACCGTGGCAACCGAACCGCGGCCCTTGTCGAGCTTAGCCTCGAGGACGTTACCGGAGGCAAAAGTGTCGGGGTTGGCCTTGAGCTCGAGCACGTCGGCCTGGAGCAGCACGGTCTCGAGCAGGTCGTCGATACCGATCTTCTGCTTGGCCGAGATGTTGACGAACATGTTCTGTCCGCCCCACTCCTCGGGGATGATGCCGTACTCGGTGAGCTCCTGGCGCACGCGGTCGGGGTTGGCACCCGGCTTATCGATCTTGTTGACGGCGACGACGATGGGTACGCCGGCGGCCTTGGCGTGATTGATCGACTCGATGGTCTGGGGCATGACGCCGTCGTCGGCGGCCACGATCAGAATGACGATGTCGGTCACCTTGGCACCACGGGCACGCATGGCCGTAAAGGTGGCATGACCCGGGGTATCGATGAAGGTGATCTTGCGGTCGTTGATCATGACCTGCGAAGCGCCGATGGCCTGCGTAATGCCGCCCGCCTCGCCGGCAGCAACGCCGGTGTGACGGATGGCGTCGAGCAGCGACGTCTTGCCGTGGTCGACGTGGCCCATGACGGTGACGACCGGTGCGCGCGGCTTAAGGTCGGCGGGATCGTCGTAGAACGAGAAGGTATTCTCCTCCTCGGGGGTAATGATCTTGATCTGACGACCCAGGTCGTCGGCAACGAGCTCGACAAGGTCATCGGACATGGACTGCGTCATGGTGAGCGGCGTGCCCAGCAGGAACAGGCGCTTGATGATGTCGTTGGCCGGAACGTCGAGTGCCTCGGCGAGTTCCTGGACGGTAACGCCCTGGGAGACCTTGATGGCGTCGAGCTCCTCGGGGTTCACGCCCTGGGCCAGCGCCTCCTCTATCTTGCGCTCCTCCTGAGCCTTGGCAGCCTCGCGCTCGCGCTTCTCCTTGCGCTTCTTGCGGCGACCGGTGGACTCACGAGAGGCCTCCTCGACGGCAGCACGAGCCTCCTCGAGCACCTTCTCGCGGCTGTACTCCTCGGCCTCACGAGCCATGCGGCTGTAGTGGTCCTCTTCGTTGTTGTGACCGCCCTTGCGCTTCTTGCCCTTGCCCTGCTTATCGGGGTTGGGGAAGTCCATGCCGGCAGCGACGTTGTTGCTGGCGTTGGTGCGATGGCTGTGCGGACGGCTCTCGGAGGCGTTGCGCTCGGAGTTGTTGTCGGAAGCGTTGCGATCGTTACGACGGCCACCGCGGCGGTCGTTGTTGCCGCCACGACGGTTACCGCGCTCGGCGGCGCGCTCGGCCTTGGCCTTGTCCTCGGCGTCCTTCTTCTCCTTGAGCACGGTCTCCTGTGCAGCGATCTGGTCGAGCAGCGAACGGAAGCGCGAACCGGAGTCGGAAGCGGGAACGGCGCGGCGCTGGGCCTCGCGGGCAGCCTCCTCCTTCTCGCGAGCAAGGCGCTCCTGCTCGGCCTTCTTCTTGGCCTCGGCCTCGGCGCGGGCAGCCTCCTCGGCAGCCTGGGCTGCGGCAAACTGGCGGCGCTCCTCCTCGCGTGCCTTCTCGGCGGCGATGCGCTCGCGCTCGGCCTCGGCGGCGCGAGCGGCTTCCTCGGCGGCAGCTGCCTGCTCCTCGGCCTGCTTGGCGGCCTCGACTTCCTGAGCGCGGGCCTCGATCACCGAGGCGAGCTGCTTGCGGACCATGGCGACATAGGCGTCCTCCAAGGTGGAGGAAGCGGACTTAGCGGGAATCTTCATATCGGCGAGATGACCCATCAGTTCCTTGGAGGTCATGCCGAACTCTTTGGCCAGGGTGGACACACGGACTTTTGCCATATGACTTCACCTACCCTTTCTGGCACCTTGGGTGCCTAGAGACTGAACGAGCGTGGGAGACGCGCCGGGACCCGCCCGGCGCGACCGCGCTAGATCAGGTCCTCCGCATCATCGAAGGCGTCGGTGTCGTGGACACCGCAGAAACGGGAGCCGGGACGGGCCTGGTTGCGGCACTGGATGCCGTCCTCGGACACGTACTCGCAGCGGCGGACGTCCTCGTCCTCCTCATCACCGATCAGGTCGGCGGCGGGTTCCTCGTGAACGGGAACGTTCTTGAGGATGTCGGCGGCAAGCGTCTCGGACTTGATGTCGATGTGCCAGCCGGTCAGGCGCGCGGCAAGGCGGGCGTTCTGGCCCTCCTTGCCGATGGCGAGGGACAGCTGGTCGTCGGGCACAATGACGCCGGCGTAGGCCTTCTCCTCGTCGATGAGGACGCGGGTGACCTTAGCGGGCGACAGGGCGTTGGCGACGTAGACGGCAGGATCGGCATCCCACAGGATGACGTCGACGCGCTCGCCGCGGAGCTCGCCCACGACAGCGCGAACACGGCTGCCCTTGGGGCCGACGCAGGCGCCCACGGGATCCAGACGGTCGTCGAGCGAGTGGACGGCGACCTTGGAGCGCTGGCCGGGCTCGCGGGCGATCGACTTAATCTGGACGGTGCCCTCATAGATCTCGGGCACCTCCTGCTCAAACAGACGACGCATGAGCTCGGGGTGGGTACGGGAGATGACAATCGGCGGACGGCTGTGCTCGCCACGAACCGGCTGCAGGTTGGAGTTGGGGTCGCGAACGTCGATGATCACGGCCTTGATGTGCTGGTTGTGCAGGTAGCGCTCGCCCATCGGACGCTCGTTGCGCTCGTTCTCGTAACGACGCTGATCGAAGTGCGGCAGCTCGGCCTCGACGCCCTCGCGAATCTTGACGATCGTGAAGTCGGGCGTGGACTGCAGCACGGTACCGCTGATGAGGTCACCGATGCGGCCGGAGAACTCCTCGTAGATCTGCTCGCGGGCGGAGTTACGCACGATGGCGTTGATCTCGGCCTTGGCGTGCTGGGCAGCGATGCGGCTCGTATTCTTGGGGGTGACGTCGATCTCCTCGAACTCGGTGAAGTTGCCCTCCTCGTCCATGGAATCGTCGATCGGCTCCAGGCGGTAGACGTAGATCTTGCCGGTGGTGCGGTCGATGGTCACCTTAGCGCCCCACTCAAGATGCAGGATCTCGGCATAGCTCTTGGCGAGCGACTGCTCCAGGCGGTCGATCAGGTAGAGCTGGTCGATGTGCTTCTCCTGGCAAAGCTCCATCAGGGCGGACATCATGTCGGATGCTGCCATCTTACTTTCCTTCCTTCGCGGGCTTGAAGTCGTAGGTGGGCTTCAACTTGCACTTTTTAACATCAGAGAAATCGAGGGTAACGGACTCGCCGTCCTCGAGCTCGAGGGTCACGTCGGTCTCGGTCGCAGCGGCAATCTTGCCGGCGTACTTGCGACGGCCCTCGGTGGCGGTGGAGGTGAGCTCACAGTTCTCGCCCACAAAGCGGGCAAAGTCGCACGGGCGGCGCAGTGGGCGCGCCATGCCCGGGCTCGACACCTCAAGCGTATAGCTCGAAGAGATGGGGTCGAGCTCCTCAATCACGTCGCCGACCCACTTGGTATTGGCCGTGACGTCGTTGAGCGACAGGCTCTGACCCTCGGCACCCTCGATACGCACGCGCACGCAGGGGGCCTTGGTGGCACCCACGAGCTCGACGTCGACGATGTCGACATCGTGCTGGGGAGCGACGGCCTCGAGCGCATCGATGATCGCCTGCTCGGTCTTAGTCTTGACCATTGCGGCACCTCCATCCATACAAAAAAGAAGCGGGGCCGAAACCCCACTTCTTTCAATTACAACTTCATTTGCAAGCAAACTATAGCAATAGCTGCGAAAACGTGCAAGCACAGTACGAATCTGCAGGTCAGCGTGCGCACAGCTTCTCCACAAGAATAGGACAATTGACCGCGGCCAGGCTAAACAAAACGAGGGACGGCCCAACCGGACCGTCCCTCGTTTATTGCATGTCAGCTTTACGCGCAGAGCTTATTTGACCACCAGGTTGACCAGCTTGCCGGGCACGCAGATGGCCTTGACGACCGTCTTGCCCTCGAGCCACTTGGCGACGGCTTCCTCAGCGGCAGCCTGCATCTCCTCGTTGGAGGCGTCGCGGGCGACGTCGATGCGGCCGCGGACCTTGCCGAGCACCTGTACGACGATCTGCACCGTGTCCTCTATGGACTCGGCCAAGTCGAACTCGGGCCAGGCGGCGGTGTAGGCATTGCCCTCGCAGCCGAGCGCCTCATGCCACAGCTCGTCGGCCCAGAACGGGCAGATGGGGGCAAGGACGCTCACGATATCCTTAGCCACGCCGTAGCACAGCGCCTTGTCACGGGAAGCGACCTCAGTGGCGTTGAGGTAGGCGCTCGCCGCGTTGACGAGCTCCATGACGGCCGAGATGGCGGTGTTGAACTGGCCGCGATCGAAGTCCTCGGTGCACTTGGCGATGGTGCGGTGACGCTCGCGATAGAGCTTCATCGCAACCTCGTCGAGCGCTGACTTGTCGAAGGCCACGCTGGCGTCGCCAGACTGGACAAGCTGCCAAACGATACGCCAGGCGCGCTTGATGAAGCGGTTGGCGCCATCAACGGCCTTGGGGTCCCAGTCGAAATCCTTCTCGGGCGGGGCGATAAACAGGATCGCCAGACGCATGGTGTCGGCGCCGTAGGGCTCGATGACCGAGCTCGGGGGCACGACGTTGCCCTTGGACTTGGACATGGTTTCGCCGTTCTCGTCCTTGACCATGCCCTGGCACAGCAGGTTAGTGAAGGGCTCGTCCACGCTCAGCAGACCCAGGTCGCGCAGGGCCTTGGTAAAGAAGCGGCTATAGAGCAGGTGCAGAATGGCGTGCTCGATGCCGCCGATGTAGTTATCGACGGGCATCCAACGGTCGGCGGCCTCACGGGAGAAGGGCAGCTCGGTGTTGTGCGGATCGGTATAGCGCAGGTAATACCAGCTGGAGCAGGTGAAAGTGTCCATGGTATCGGTCTCGCGCTTGGCCGGGCGACCGCAGACCGGGCAGGTGGTCTCGTAGAAGTCCTTGCACTCGGCAAGCGTCTCGCCGGCGCCCAGGTCCAAGTTCTCGGGCAGCGTCACCGGCAGCTGGTCCTCGGGCACGGGTACGATGCCGCAGTGCTCGCAGTGGATGGCCGGGATGGGGTTGCCCCAATAGCGCTGACGGGAAATGAGCCAGTCGCGCAGACGGAACTCGACCTTGCGACGACCGCAGCCCATGGCCTCGAGGTCGGCCACGATGGCAGCCTCGCCCTCGGAGTGCTTGCCACCGCGCATTCCGGTGTACTTGCCGGACTGGACGAGCGTGCCCTCGGCAGCATGGGCGCAATCCCAGTCGACGGTCTCGGCATGGAAGGTATCGATGGTCTCGCCGCTGGCCTCGACGGCTGCGCGGTCGTCATCGTCCAGGATGATCGGCACGATCGGCAGATCATACTTGCGTGCGAACTCAAAGTCGCGCTGGTCGCCGCAGGGAACGGCCATGACGGCGCCGGTGCCGTAGTCGGCCACAACGTAGTCGGCAACCCACACGGGGACCTTTTCGCCGTTAACGGGGTTCACCACGTAGCGGCCGGTAAAGGCACCGTGCTTCTCGAGAGTACCCTGGGCACGCTCGACGGCAGAAATGTGCTTGGAGTCCTCAACGATCTTGGTGACGGCCGCCTCGTACTCCGTGCCCTCGACGAGCTCGTGCAGACGGGCGTACTCGGGAGCCAGGACAAAGAAGGAGACGCCAAAGAGCGTGTCGGCGCGCGTGGTGAAGACGGTGATCTTGCCCTCGTCGCCCTCGATGGGCTCGCCATCGGCGTCGCACAGGGTAAAGTCGACCTCGGCACCCTCGGAGCGGCCGATCCAGTTGGCCTGCATCTGCTTGACGCGCTCGGGCCAGCCAGGGAGCTTCTCCAGGTCATCGAGCAGCTCCTGGGAGTACTCGGTAATCTTGTAGTACCACTGCTCAAGATCGCGCTTCTCGGGCTCGGTGCCGCAACGCCAGCACTTGCCCTCGGTCACCTGCTCGTTAGCCAAAACGGTCTTGCAGGTGGGGCACCAGTTAACCGGATTCTTCTTACGATAGACCAGGCCCTTTTCCCACATCTTCTCAAAGATCCACTGACCCCAGCGATAGTAGTCGGGGCTGCAGGTCTTAACGGTGCGATCCAGGTCGTAGGAGAAGCCCATGCGCCTCATCGTGGCAAGCGCCTGGTCCATGTTCTTATACGTCCAGGCGGCAGCCTGCGTGTTGTGCTTAATGGCAGCGTTCTCAGCGGGCAGGCCAAAGGCGTCAAAGCCGATGGGGTGCAGCACATCGTAGCCGCGCATGCGGGCCTGACGGGCCATGGCATCGCCGATGGTATAGTTGCGCGCGTGGCCCATGTGCAGGTCGCCCGACGGATACGGGAACATCTCGAGCACGTACTTCTTGGGCTTGCTGGCGTCGGTGTCGACGGCAAAGAGGTTGGAGTCCTCCCAGGCCTTCATCCACTTGGACTCAATGGCCTGCGCGTCGTAGGCAGGGATCTCATCCTTATGATCTGTGCAATCGCACATATCAGCTCCTTTAATCTTTAATGGGGTCGGTCGGCTTAGCTTTATTCGCTACTGCGGACAGTCCTGCGCAAGACGAAGAGCACATTAAGTGCTCTTCTTTGCGTGCGGAACTTGTAGCGAACAAAGCTAAGCCGCCCGACCCTAAGGTTAACTTGACTGATGATAGCAAATACAACAAGCGAGATGCCTGCGACTTGCAGGCATCTCGCTTTATCTAAATAACGTGGTTGAAACTCAACCTTTATGTGCAGCTCTTATCCTATCGATAAGACACAGACTGCTGGGAGTCTTTCACGACTACGTCGTGGGCTCCGCCTTCGACGATCGAGGTCGAGGAGACCAGGGTCAGGCGTGCCTTTTCCTGGAGCTCGGGGATCGAGAGGGCGCCGCAGTTGCACATCGTGGACTTGACCTTGTAAAGCGTGCCGCCCACGCCGTCCTTGAGGGAGCCGGCGTACGGGACGTAGGAGTCGACGCCCTCGACGAAGCTGAGCTTCGCGGCGCCGCCCAGGTCGTAGCGCTGCCAGTTGCGGGCGCGCGCGGAACCCTCGCCCCAGTACTCCTTCATGTACTGGCCGTTCACGTTGACGCGCTCGGTCGGGCTCTCGTCAAAGCGAGCGAAGTAGCGACCCAGCATCATAAAGTCGGCACCCATGGCAAGGGCGAGCGTCATGTGGTAGTCGTAGACGATACCGCCGTCGGAGCACACGGGCACGTAAACACCGGTCTCCTCGTAGTACTCGTCACGGGCGCGGCAGACGTCGATCAGCGCGGTGGCCTGGCCACGACCGATACCCTTGGTCTCGCGAGTGATGCAAATGGAACCGCCGCCGATACCGACCTTGATGAAGTCGGCCCCGCAGTCGGCCAAGAAGCGGAAGCCCTCGGCGTCGACGACGTTACCGGCACCGACCTTGACGTCCTCGCCGTAGTTGGCACGGATCCACTCGATGGTGCGCTTCTGCCACTCGCTGAAGCCCTCGGAAGAATCGATGCACAGGACATCGGCACCGGCCTCGATGAGCAGCGGCACGCGCTCGGCATAGTCGCGAGTATTGATACCGGCGCCGACCATATAGCGCTTGTCGTTATCGAGCAGCTCGTTGGGGTTGGTCTTGTGGCTGTCGTAGTCCTTGCGGAAGACGATGCCCATAAGGTGATCGTTGTCGTCGACGATAGGCAGGGCGTTGAGCTTGTTGTCCCAGATGACGTCGTTGGCAACCTTGAGGCTGATGTTCTTGTCGCCCACGATGAGCTGCTCGCGCGGGGTCATGAACTCGGAGACCTTCTTCTGGTGGTCATCGCGGCTGGGACGATAGTCACGGCTGGTGACAATGCCCAGGAGCTTGCCCTTGGGAGTGCCGTCGTCGGTGACCGGCATGGTGGAGTGGCCGGTCTTCTCCTTGAGCTCGATGACCTGCTCCATGGTCATGTCGGGTGTCAGCGTGGAATCGGACTGAACGAAACCAGCCTTGTGATCCTTAACGGCCTTGACCATAGCAGCCTCGGACTCGGGGGTCTGAGAACCGTAAATGAAGGACAGGCCACCCTCGGTAGCGAGCGCGACACCCATGTCGACGCCCGAGACGGACTGCATGATGGCGGAAACCATGGGGATGTTCAGGGTGATTGCCGGCTTCTCACCGCGCTTGAAGCGGGTTAGCGGCGTCTTAAGAGACACGTTGTTGGGGATGCACTGCGAGGACGAGTAACCAGGGACCAGCAGATACTCCGAAAACGTGTGGGACTCACCGGGAAAGAACGTAGCCATGTTTCTCCTTTTTCCATGCGACCGGTCGGCTGCAGGCCTCGTAGGACCCAGCCCAACCTTGGGCGCCCAATACTGGGGAAGTATCTTAACGCACTTTGACTGCTACAATGCATGATTTAAGAAGAGCACACGAGGGTTTGACGCAGGCTTTGCGTTTGCCCAGCAAACACTTTAGCGGGGAGACGTGGAGCGTATGAAGTACAAGACGACGGCAAAGTTGGTCATTCAAGCGTGCGACAAGGATTTGCCGGGCGTGTTCGGCCATGGCTGCGTCTTGCTGCTGCAGGGTATTGCCCGGGAGCACTCACTCAACCGCGCCGCCAAAAGCATGGGCATGTCGTATTCTAAGGCCTGGCGCATCGTGAACGAGGCCGAAGGACAGCTGGGATGCAAACTCATCGAGCGCGACGGCGCCCGCGGATCCACGCTCACGCCGGCCGGCGAGCGAGCCATAGCAGTCTACGAGGAGCTGCAGGCCGACATCAACCAGGTCATCGCCACTAAAGCCGACGCCCTCATCGCCAGCATCAAAGAGTAGCCAATTTGGGACGGGGCTTTTTTAGCTACCCATCCAGAGCATTCTTGACTCATAGCCAAAATTGACATTGGGTAGCTAAAAAAGCCCCGTCCCAAATTGGCTACTTGCGGAGGGCATTGTCTAGGGTGGCGGCCACGATCAAGGGGTCGTCGGTGCCGGCGAAGAGGCGAATGGTGCTCCCCTGCTTACCGCGTGGGGCCGAAAGGCGCGTCGTTGCGCCGCCGGCGGGCGATGTACGAAACTCCCTCGGCAAAGCATCGAACAGGTCATCCGCACTACGCTCGATAAGGTCAAATTCAACTGCCGGGCCAAAGCCGTGCTCGAGGATTCCCGTTGCAACCGCATAGTCGGGATGCGAGTTCAGTCCGGGATAGCGAACGTTGCGCACCATCTCGTTGGCGGCCAAATACTCGGCCAACGCACGGGCGCGATCGAAGTGCGCCTGCATGCGGGCATCGAGCGAGGAAAGCCCGCGCTCCAGCACGTGGGCCTCTTCGGTAGAAAGGTCGAGTGCCAAAGCACCGCAGCCCGCAAACGACGTATGCGCGCACTCGGCAGCGGCATCCACACGATGGCGCTTGAGCTGCGAGCGCGCCACCGAAGCAGCAACGAGCTTGCGCGGAGCCTTACCTGCGCAAACACGGTCGAGCGCCTCAAGCGACAGGACGGCACCCAAGCGCAGCAAATCGCAGCCAAAAGCCGACGCCACGGTGTTGTCCACAACCAGCAGCGCATGAGCCTCACGAGCCGCGCGACCTAACGCACGAAGATCGGAGACGCGCAGACCAAACCCGCCGATGGAGTTGACGAACCACCACAGGTGCGGCCCCTCGGCATCAAACGAAGCATCAAAGCCCTCGGACGCAGCAGCAAACGCCGCAACCGACGGCTCGCCCACCATAGCCACGTCGCAGGCATCAAAGCCGCGCGCAAACGCATCGGCAAAGTCATCGGCAAACGCAACCAGGCGGTCACCGGGGCGCACAATCCCCAATTGCGACAACGCTGCTGGCACATGCGAGGCCGCGAGCAACCGCGCTTCACGCGCGCCGGTCCTCAAAGCCCAGGCCTCTTCTAGCTGCTGTACGCCCATGCGGTACCGTCCCTTCAAAACAAAAACCCACGATGCGGGTGTTCCCCGCATCGTGGGCAACGGCTGCAGTATAGCGCCGATAGGCGACTGAACGCCTAAATGTTGAGCGCGCGGTAGATCACGTAAGCCTAGACATTCATCAGCTGATGGCCGAGCTTGAGCGTCTTTAAACCGCTCTCCCCCTCCACGCCATCGAGCGTATTGAGCAACATATTAGTCGCCTCGACGCCGCTGGTCAGGTAGCCGTAATGCACGGTGGGAATGCCGCCCGTCAGCGCGCGCAAAAATGCGTTGTCGCCAAAACCGCTCACGCGACGCACACCCTCGCCCATGCCGCGAACCTCGTCAAGAGCGCGCAGGGCGCCGGCCGCCATAGTATCGGTCGCGCAAGCGATAAACGAAACATCGGGATCGACGGAGAGCAGTTCGCGTGCAGCGCGATAGCCCGAGTCGAGCGTAAAGGACCCCTGGCAAATCAGGCTCGGATCAAGTGCCACGCCCGCGGCGCGCAAGCCGGCCTCAAAACCACGACAACGGTCATAACCGGCGGCACGGTCTTCCTCGGTAACTCCGATGTAGGCGATCTTGCCCTCAGCACGCTTCGCGAGTGCCTGACCCAGCTCGAAAGCGGCCTCGTAATCGTCGTGATAGACGCACGCCGCGCCCTCGACATGTTGGCCGATCAACACAATGGGCACACGGCACGACTCAATCGCCCGGCGATGCTCGCCGGTAATCATAGTTGCCACCAGCACAATGCCATCGACCGGATGGTTTTGGAATAAACCGAGGTATTCGAGCTCGCGATCGGGGACGTTATCGGTATTGGCAAGAAGCATCTGGTAGCCGCGGCGGCCAAGCACCTGCCCGATGCCCGCCGTAATGCGGCTCACCGACTCGGAATTAATCTTAGGCACGATGACGCCGATGAGCTTGGTGGAACCGGTTCGCAGCGCGCGAGCCTGGCTGGATCGCACGTATCCGGTCAGCTCAATCGCCTGCTTAATGCGCTCGGCCTTGTCCGCCGAGATATACCCACCATTGAGGTAGCGCGAGACGGCGGCGCTCGAAACGCCCGCCAGCTCGGCCACATCTTTCATCTTTACCACGAGCACCCCTGTCGTTGAAATCGCTTTCACCATGATACCCGTGCGGAGCTACATGCGTGTCGCAAGACGGGACGTCACGGTCAATTTAGCTGTCGCAGCACGGGCATCGCAGGGCTTCAACTAGAAACTTCGAAATATAAATGCCGAATCAGTCAGACTACCGATTCGGCACCCCGTTACATTTGCACACAGCGGCAGGCAAAATCCAACTCGAGAACAACTTACTCACTTTGGAAAGATGCATCGCTGTCCGCTGCCAATTCCGAAGGAAGAATTGCCGGCAGCGTCAAAGCCCCCATGGGCGAAAGTCCAGTAACGACCATCAGATAGCTCTTAGCGTGACCATACGCCATGGAAATCGCATTAGAGAGAAGATAACGGCGCGCTTCATCGTCTGAAATGTCGAACGGCATTTTTGTTGACACCGAAATAGCAACCGTCACATCAGCGCGCATTTTTTCCTTTGCATCGTCCCTATCAATCAGACTGCCACACACATACAGCTTTAAGTCTGCACGCTCGCCCGCCTTGTTCCTCAATAGATGGACGTCCTGATAGCTAACGTCAACTTTTAAATCCATATTCTGGGAGGGCTCATTCTCGATATGAAAAGTTGAGTCGACAACAAACAAATGAACAACCTGAATAGGCGCAATGAAATCCTTGCTCATGCAGCCAAACCTCCCGGAATCATCTCAAAGTTCAATCGTTTCGCCGAGCAGTCGCTGTTAAATGAAGACCATTGTTCTCGGACAGAATTATTAGACGAAGAAAACGGCGCCTCATTCGAATAACTGGAAATGACCTGAGGAATGATTTTGATACCCAACGCAAGCTCAAACTTTGCGATTGTTTTCAGCGTCATGTTGGGCTGAGAATTCAACAATTTCGAAAGCGACTGAAGACTCACGCCCATACGCTTTGCCAGCTCACTTTTACTCAAGCCCGAGCGCTGCATCTCGCGATGAACAATAAACTCAATATCTAGTGCGTGCTCATAGGCACGGGTTTCGCTCGTTTCCGTTTGCGCGTAAAAGTCTGATAAATCGACCTTAACCATTACAAGTCTCCGTTTCGTAAGCGGGCAAAAAAGCCGACGCTATGACTCCAAAAGCTGCTTTGCTATCGGGGCCAACTGTTTTGCGCGTTTAATTTCTTTGGAAATATTTCCCGAGCCTTGATGGCCCTTAAACCAAAAATGCAAAACAATCTTGTCCACGCCTTGGCAAATCGCGTAGACCATT
Source organism: uncultured Collinsella sp. (assembly GCA_937922225.1). Classification (GTDB taxonomy): domain Bacteria; phylum Actinomycetota; class Coriobacteriia; order Coriobacteriales; family Coriobacteriaceae; genus Collinsella. The sequence continues at coordinate 66,247 of CAKZUZ010000016.1, read as the reverse complement.
TCTCGATTAACCCCATCAAAACCCTTGAGTTCGTATAGTCCAATCTTAGGCTCGATACATCGAAGCTTTGACGTTCCAGTGACATCCTTTAGCCCGTAATCATAGATTTTTGAAATCTGATTGATCATTTTACGGGCGGTAAACTTCGTTTTAGGATCAGACATCATCTTCTGAATTTGAGAGTTCTCAGGAGAGGTGGTTAGTTCCCAAAAAGGTCGTCCCTCGGGATCAGCATATTCGACAAGTTCATAGTCACTAACCAAAGGCCACCCCCTCCGCCTCAGATAAAACCAAATGTGGTTAACTTATAGGTTAAGTTTAGTCAAATTCAAATACAGGGCAAGCCCCAAGCCGAGTTCAAGCAATCTGCATTATTAGCTCAGAAAAATGTGGGAAAGAAGCGGCAGAAACTACATTGGCAAATAAGGCCCCCGCGAAGTGCCCGAACTTTTATGGTGACCAACAAAATACCTAGGAAGACGAGGGCAAGGCACGCAACCGCCCAATCACCGTGGCCGGTCTTAGGGAGCGCGGCGGCTTGCGTTGTTGCGGGCTTGGTCTTTTTGGTGGTCTTGGTCGCAGGCGTCTTGATAGACGCGGGCGCGGGCTTGGCGTCCGACTTGGGCGACGAATCAGGCGTGGGGGGCGGGTTTTCACTGGGCTTGGTCTCATCACCGGGCTTTTCTTCGCTACCGGGCTTTGTATCCCCCGCGGGATTGCCACCGGTGGGCTCATCGATACCGGGCTGGGTCTTCCCCGCCGGCGGCTGGGCGCCTGTGGGTTCAATTACCACATGCTGAGCAACGACCCCACTGACGTCAATCACGCTGGAGCTACCAAAGGCCCCGCCCGTCGGCGACACAAACAGTGCAGACGTAAGCGAGCCGCTCTTGCAGGCAACGCCCGCGCTGGCGCCGGTCGCATCCACCCAATGGGCATCCACGACAAACCGGCCATCGGAGGCGTACACGCCAAAGAAGCGGCAGTCCTCGCCCGATCCGCCGCTAGCAGCAACAACGCGTGCGCCGCCCAGCCGGGGCCCGAGACACCCGGCTCGTCGTAGGTCTGCCCCGCGATGGTAAGGCCATCCGCACCCACAGCATAAGAAGGCCCGCCCAGCAAAACGCATAGGCAGGCCAGGCGAGTCTCGAAGAAGCGCGAGACGGCCTCATGCTGGAGCTGCCGCATCACGTATAGCCAACGAAGCGCGGGCGGGACGCCACCAATGGGCAACGTCCCGCCCGCTCTGCGCAATCTCATGCGCATCCAACTTGTAGAGTAAATTCATCGCTCGCGTCGATTACGACCCCAATATTTCCCTAGGAAACACACTCGATAAATCGTTAACACCCATAGCGAAAAGCACCTTTGCGCTGGCATCGTTGCTGAGCTCGTCGCTCAACTTAAGTGCATCAAGCAGTATATTTCGTCGTAACATCTTATAGTCATCCTCAGTCAGCACTAGCTCAAGATCGCTTAAAACCCCTACTAGATTGACATCGTGAGACGGAGACACCCTGGCGCAGAATAGACGTTCGTCATGCGCACAGATATTTCGAAAATCTTTAATGTGATCGTATGCAAGTCTTAGCCTACGCGGGCTGATGCGCTTATCGACTTCATGCGTCTCGGAATAAAGATCAGAAAACGACTTGGCAATGGAATTTCTCATGCTTTCTGGCTGAAACTCATAGAACTTGAATGCCTGACCAAGCATCAAATAATTCATAAGAATCCATACCGGCGTATTGTCGTGATTATTCTCATAATGCCGAATGTAGTCCCTTTTATAATCGCTTTTCCATTTTTGAGACCTACACAGCACCTTCTCGAAATCACCAATAAGCATGTCGATCTTTTTTCGATAACCAGCATCGGCACGGTAGGATCTTCTATCCAGGTATGCCTCCGGGCTATCTTTATGGGCCATTGCGAAACGATAAGAACAGACGGTTTTAAGAATCGCTTCCGCCTTGTTAAAGTACTCAAACATGAGCAGACGCAATGAACGGTCAAATTCGAATAAACGATATATATCAGAAAACTTCGTACCTTTTACGAATAGCTCGTGGCAAGAATCTCCGCGCTGGTCGAGAAATAAATCCTTGTAGCCGTTAATAACCGGATAGTATCCCTCGCGCTCCAAAACTAAACGAGTATTGTTATCGCATTCGAGTCCACGGCTTTCAAGAATAGCAATCTGCTCATAAATAGATTTAAATGGTTTATCCATTTGGACCCCTTAAACGCGAAAACCGCCTTTCGGCGGTTCCCACGGACCAAGCCGGACGTACCGTCGCAAGGCCTCATCACGGCTAATACTTTAAGGGAGAACTCGGGGGTCGTCAATCCGATACCACGAATCTCCCAAATCAGCCCTTTGAAGAGACCGAACAACCAATTCATGTGAAATAGCCCCAAGCTCGTATTTCACCACAACGAAGAAATTATTTAGCGACAGCGGGCACGCTATTACGGACCCGCTGTCGCTATGGAACCGATTCCTTAGCCCCTCGGCGGGAGGGATCATGTCCACGGGAATCCTTTGCGCGGATTCTGCCGTCACGACGATGGATGATCAACTCCGACTCCTGACTGGAGCAAATGCGTCGACCAAGCTTTATTGCCTCGCTCTGCGTCGTCGTAACGAAGGAAGCGCGACTTGCCCCTTCACCCTTAACCTGCCAATTGCCATCCGAGCGCTTCGTAATGTGCTGATTTCTGCCTTTCATAATCACCTCGCCTTCAACTCTGAACTTGCCGATGCGTCTACAGCATGAGATATGTGACAGACGCCCTCGTGCCGTTTTTTTCAAAAGTGTAAGCACTGGTGCGGACAAAAAACGAAGCGCACACAGCAGGACCGTTGATCTACCTGGCTTTCTGGTCGCCTGCACACCCAGGCGAAAGAGCTTTGAGGCGCTGAAGTACGCATCATTACACTCATGAAAAAGGGCAACGCTCTCTTGTCGAAAGCGTCACCCTTAAAGCTCCGCAGAGCTTTTGTATTACAGGACAATATCCTACACCATCTCAATGAGATGAAAGGACGCATCCAGGCCTGTCCGGTAAAAGCATGGGCAGGCCACGAATGAACGAGACGACAACAGGACTAACGGTCACCGCAATCAAAAGAGCCTAAATAATACAGCGAACCCTTCACAACCGGAGCATTAAGGTCTCGGTCTAAGAAATTGACGCTGTAAGAAGGAGATCCAACGTAAACGTGAGTCTTACCGGCCTCGCAACAGAACATAATATCGCCAGCGCTGTTCTGTGTCAGAGTGTTGTAATTCGAGTAATAATCAAGCTCGTCTGACGGGGCTTCTCCTACAACAATCAACCGAGGCTCCAACTTATCCAGCCATGTCTTAGGGACGCGACCGGACTTCCGTCCATGATGCGGCGCAAAAAGAATGTCCACAGGCGAAAGCGCAATGTCATCTTCGATCGCCTCCATGTAGTCATTCTCCATGTCACCAAGCCAAAGCGCACGGACCCCTTCATCAAGAGAGTAGACAATCGCAGGACTAATATTATTGGGTTTATCAGAGCTTTCGGCATCCCGCAAAGCATCCCGAAAGGTCTCATTATTCACATCGGGCCAGAGGACGCTAATCCCAGCAGAACCGCGCTCACCATCAGAAACGTTCATCCATTTGCGCTTACACCCCTTGTATATTTTATAAGCGCACGACGACTCCTTCAGATCTTTATACTTTTTGAAACTCTCAGTCTCCGTGGACTTGGAGACATTATTGTCAACGTAATAGAAATTCTTAATAAGCCCGAGCTCATCAAGATACTCAATACCCTGAATATGATCTTGGTCCGGATGCGTACTGATAAAACGAACGACGCCCTTTTTCCCTGCAAGGTTTTTGACCTCATCAAGGATTTCCGACTTACGCTCATCGGTAATATTACAGTCAATCATGCTGAAGTTATCAGTATTGTGATTGATATAAAACATGTCGCCGTTATCAACGGACAGAGACTTAATCTCGCTCATGGTTATCACACTCCTCAAGATTGAAGTTGATTCGTTTTTCTACATACCGTTCCTGCTTGATCCAGGAGGCAACAAATAAGGCGATAAAAGAGCACAGCGCCGCTGGAAGCCGATGAGATTCCGGCAACAATGATGCAAGCAGAATAATTACGAGCAGGACACCGGCCCCCGCCAGGCTGCGATACATATTTGAAATCATTAAGAGCTGTTCGACCTTTGGATCGCGTTTCTGAGCATATGCAAAGGCAGAATAGTCCCGCTTTCCGGTCGGTTGTAGTTTGCGGACCAACGGTTCAATGCAAAGAGAGCCAATCCGCGACGCAATGAGACCGAGAACATAACTCATCACAAATAGTGCCAGCCAGTTAGAGCAATCGATACAACTGCCCAGCGGCATCTGACTGACGGAATATGTTACAAGTGCGCCCGGAATGAGCACATTGAATAGATCGTAAGCAGAGATTTTCCCAAGCAAATCATCTAGATAGTTATTGGCCAATAATTACGCACCTCCAAGAATCCAAAAGCCATCCTTCGCATTTTTTACAAACCAACCCACCCAGCCACGCAAGTGTCAGGTTCTTGAAGAAGAGCTATTTGGAAATGATTTGAACAAACGGGGGCGCATGCTGCTGTTGGCCAATAAGCGCACACGCCCCTAAAGAAATTTAATGGACCATCAATATGGCCTCGATTTTGACAACTATTCCATCCGACTCCTTCCGAACAATTAGGTTGTAATGGGGAAACGACGCCTCTCGTTGTTTCAATTGTAGCCCTTCGCCAGTTCCATATCCTGTTTTCTTTTTTGATGATGAGCACAAGATGTTGTGTTTTAACAGGTAAACGCAGCTAAAATAATGCGGAACTTATTCACGCGAAATTACGAGTCAGCTCATCCCCTTGTAGACAGCACCCTTGACCTGCATGAAAACATAATTAGACTCAATCGCTTTCGCCCGGTACAAAGTCATCCACATCGAATACCTGTTCGAAATTAACAAAAGATTTTGCTTGACCAACATGTTGAGACGCCCGCTTATTGCCCGGTCGTAAGCCGCAATAAACTAGGCAGCAGCCTCGCTGACTTTTCCTGGAAGGTCTCGGTGGCGAGTTTCGAAGAAGCGCGAGACGGCCTCATGCTGGAGTTGCCGCATCAGGCATAGTCAACCCAACGCGATCCACAACGTCACCGGGCAGCCAAACACCTCCCCCAACATTCCCCAGAAAGTTCGCTGATGTTGACTGGGGTTCCCGTAAAATAAACTCCAACAAAATATGTGCGGAGTGCTGGCCTGGAGCTGCCTTCGGACCCTATTGGCTGCTCACCGAGAGGCTCCGCTATGAAACGATCCCTTTACTACCTGCTCTGCGCGATCGCGTGCACGTCCATGGTCGGCGCGACGATGCCCATGGCAGCCATTGCGGAGGCGATTCAGCCTCAAGAAACCGCCGAGCAGCAAGCGCAAGCCGACGCCACGAGCAGCGACACAGACAAGGCCGAAGACGGCAACAACACAAATACGGCAGCAGATTCCGCAGAGGACAGCACCGCAACATCCACCGACACCAGCGCAGTCAACACGGAAATCGCTGACGGCACCGCCGCCGCAACCGGCACCCCAGCCCCAACCCTCCGAACCCAAGCCACCCCCACGCCCGCGGCAATCTCCACCACGCCACAAACCAACTACGCCCACTCCGCCACGGCAAGCCAAAACGGCGTCACCTTCACCGTCTCGTGGAACGACGCCCCCGCGGGCACCGCGACGACCTTCCACGTAACCCAGGCCAACGGCTCGTCCCAGGCCAAGGCGCGCATGGACGTGCCCACCTATTGGGACGGCGGTAGCCAGGAAAGCGTCTGCGACCCGTCGCGCGCGGCATGGGCCGGCTACTACAGCCTGGGCACCGCGGGCCACGACTTCACCTTCGACTTCACGGCATCGGGCACGTACCGCATCCACTTCTACTTTATGGACAACGACAGAAACGACCCCCAAAACGACAAGGGGATCTACTACCTGCGCACCACCGCGGAGGTGACCGTAAACGACGTCGCCCGCCCAAACGTCACGCAGATCGTCAACGGTGCCGTAGCCCAGTGCAGGCAACAGACAAACGGCTCGGAATACGACATGGCGCCGTGGCTCCACGACTGGACGCTCGACCAACTGGAGTACGACCACAGCCTCAATTGGTGCTCGGCCGAAAGCGGCCTCACGCGCCGCTAGGGCACCTGCGAGAGCTACCAGTGCATCTACTTGAGCTAGGCTAAGGGCCTATAAATCACGTCAGTCTCCAGAACCTCATCCATTACGGACATGAGCCGATCGTCCATCGGCACGTCAAGAATCTCAATGAGCTCTATCCCCGGTTTCAAAAATTTGGCATAGCCGAGATTAATTTCGATTTTCTCATCCTTATTATTTATAAGAAGCACATGAGACGATGAAGAAAATAGATTCAAACCGCCTTTAGGCTCAAGCGTGAACGTTATCCAGTCATTAGACGAAAGTAGTCCCAGCGAATCCATGGCGACGATAGATTCAAATGAAATTGTGCCCCCATTGTATGTCCAAGAATCATCTTCTGAGGTTTTAAGGAGAACCGGGATTGGAGTAAGTACCGAATTGGGCCCCACTTTCGCCCATAGACAGCACCGAAGAATTGAAAACAGCTGATTCGCTTCTTCCGAATCCATTTGTTCGAGTATTTTCTTCGTTCTTTTAGAGCGCGCGCGACCTGATGATACTTCCTGCGAAATCAATTTTGCCCATATTTCCCTCAGATCATCGTCATAGGCTGTCTGAGCTCCCTGAATGTCAAGATCAATGCAGGACTCCGGCAGTTCATCAACTCTATTCGAATCTGACATTCTTCCCGCGCGCTCAAGAACATTTAGCAAATTATCTGCCTGAGAAGCGCTCGTGTTATAACCATGGGCCACTAAACATAGCTGGCCATCAGTAAAAGTCGGAAACGCCCGTTTATAGATTGCAACAACATCCGCTATAGAACTCGCTTCGATACTCCGCATCTCCGCCTCGTCACGCGCGGCCCCAATGGGGTTAAGAGCCTTACGTGCGTTACGAATAAACCGCGCAGGGAACGACGCAAGATCACCGCGTCCATTAAAGCCTAGGTTAACAGTTGGTTGAAAGGACACGTCATTTGTCGAAATATTTACAGCGCCCGCCTGGGCATTAACTTTGATATCGTTATTTTGCAAGTCATTCATTGCGTCTCCCCTCATCAGGTAATAAGCGCTCACGCCTGAATTCCACTCATTCCCGTAAGCAACAAATAAGCAGTTAGTTTTGAATACTTCTATACAATTACACAATTATCGAAATGCGTAAAACTATGATTCATCTGAACGTACGCACTAAAGATGTTAACGCACTTTGTAGGTTGATTTCCGATCTCAGCCGAACACATTGAGCTGACGGCACGCTCCCGCAGTTAGCCGAACGCCCCCTAGGCCCCATCCGGGAACCGGGGGCGACATTTTCCCAGTTGAAGGAACGGTGGAAATGTGTTTGATAGGTCCGGTGGTCATGCTCCGCCCGCCGCCCGGCACCTCTTCCCAGACTCAGCCGGACGGTCGGTCCGTCTATTCCGTTTTTCTTCTAGGCTAGGCCAGCCAGTGGGGCATCGCCCCTCTCTGCGCGTGCCCCCTCGATGAGCCGCGGTGTCAGGTCGAGATCGCCGAGCGGCACGTCCCCCACGCCGCAGGCGTCCAGCAACGCCACCGCGTCCTCCCCGAGCATCGCCCTGAAGGCGCGCGCGGGCGCCGCGAAGCCAAGCGCGCCGCGGGGCTCGGAGTTCACGTGCGACATGGCCAGCGCCAGGTCGGCCATGACCAGACGGAAGGCCGTGGCGTGCATGTTGAAGGCGATCCACGCGTGGAAATCGCGCGAGGCATGCGGCAGGAAGGCCGGGGGTGGTGGCGGACAAGTTGGAGTCGATGCAACTCGGAGCGGCCGCGAGGACGGTGCGCGACGGGTTCGTCGAGACGCTGGCCTACACGGAATTCCCGCCCGATCACTGGCGCCGGATCAGGACGAACAACGGGATCGAGCGCATCAACCGCGAGATCAGGAGGAGGACGAGGGTCGTCGGGACTTTCCCGGACGGCAACTCGGCCCTGATGCTGGTGACGGCGAAGCTGAAGTACATAGTGGAGCACGAGCGGGGCAAGAGGAGGTACCTGGACATGTCGAAGCTGGAGGAGATGGACGAGCTGAGGGGAAAGGCGGAGGGCTAGAAGAGGACGGGGCCGAGGACGGCTAAATCAATTTGCGAAAAAATCTTGACCGTACCACGGTACCTTTCCTTAAACGTCGGTCTTTAAATGACAGGCTTATTTAAGGCCATTTATATCCAGCATGCCGCCATAAAAGAAAGAACGCCAGGGTGAAAGCCCACCCCGGCGCCCATAAAAAAACATCCAATGATGATGTAAAGCTTATCCACTAATAAAATCTGACATGGGACAACATCTAAGGCAAATGCCACATTCGCGACATTTGTCACCATCAACAATAGGAACAACATACCCATATTTGTCGCATGTAGGTTCAATGGCGTTGAACGGGCACGCCGTTCCACAACACAAACAACCGCAGCAGAGAGAGCTTTCTATTACTACCTCCACAGTCTGCTTATATTCCATTATCCCTTCCTCACGATTCTCTTAATTGAACCATAAAGACCAGAAGGCAGCATCTGTTTTGCAAGACGTTTAACAGTCAACCTTGGCTTAAGGGTAGTATCAAACAACGCCTCAAGATCTCCATAAGACCTATGGTTGGCAATCGCGCAAAGCAGATCGTCCCTCGATGTTGGCCTAACTGTCGGGCTATTCAAATTATGGTTTTCCCTAGAGGCAAGCTGTATATTGGAAACAATATATTTGCATTCCCTAGAAGAATACTGCTTGAAAAACTGCACCCCCTTCAAGCTGTTAACCAAGAGCAGGGAAACACCATTCGGGTCGTAAAAATCAGGATGAGCAGACTCAATACCCCAATAATCTCCTATCGTAAAGTCAGTTACACGCTCGCGCTTGGAAAACGGGCATTTATAGCATGACTCTCTGTACGTCTCTCCCCTGAGAAAGGCTGCATAATATGGATCATTATCGCCCGGCTCACATACCTCTATTTTTTTACCGTTCCTGTAGTAGTAGTAGTAGTAGTAGAGACCCCAGCCTTTTTTCTTCGTACGAAAACGAAATGAATGGATTCCGTCATCCGCTTTTTGCTTACGCGCCAACCAGAGCTGATGAGCCCGAAATAGCTCATTATTAGGGGCACCATGACAGATAAGGTCGCAGAGCAGCAATCGCTTAAGAAAAGAATCTGAATGCAACTTCAACTGAACGTACGCCAACACGGCAGCGCACTGACACGGAAGCCCGACAAACATAACAAGCCGGTCTGATTTCAAGCACTCAACCACGGAATCAAATATGCAAGAGATGTCACTTTGAACATAGGCGCTGCCCTGCAAACTAGCAAGCTCCTGAAGCGTTTCTGCCTTTTCATGAGCGACAAATCCTCCATCCTGCATTTTTGCCCCAAAGACGATACCGCCCATTGCAATAATCGGTCGAGCCAGGACAGAGAAAGCTCCTCCAGAAGCGGCGCGCTGAAGTGATACTTCATCCCGATCTTTAATAGCATAAACAGCAAGGGGCTCATGAAATTCCATTAACTACCTCCTAGATACTTTCAAAAAGACTGCCGATAAGAGCGTAGAGATTCTAGATCTGTACAACATAAAAGTACCGAATATAGAGAATACGAGGCTCAAAGCATTTAAATCAAATGACCCAGAGAAATAAGCTGCAGAACAGACAATCAAAAGCACTGCTGGAAGAAGGAACGAACGAAGCTCAACAGAAATACCAATTCTCTTTTCAAGAATTGCGCATCGAATGACAATGTTCAATATGAAAGAAATTAAAACCGATAAATTTGCGCCAAAGCAGCCAAAATATTCAGTTAAGGGATATACGAGAATGCCATTCGCAATACATGAAATGACCATCGATACGCCAATAGTCTTTGTATCCTTGATGACATAAAAAATGTTTCCAATGAATGTAGAGACCGCACTCACAACCGCAACCCAAAGAAACGAAGGCACGACAGAATATGCAGCTGAATATGACGAACCCACAAGGATAGGAAATGCGAGAGAGATCACCGGAAGAAGAACAGCTGTACTCGACAAAAGAAATCCGGTGTATTGTGAAATTGCACGAGAATAAAATGAAGCGGGCTTAATTTCACTCGTAAAAGCGACATCCTGCCAGGCAAGTGTAAAACAAGTCGTCGCCAATGCAACCGTCGATCCAAATTTTGAACCTATCGCAAAGACGCCATTTGCCGAAAGTGAAAGCACCGTCGATACTGCAACGCGACTCAAACTTGTAAGAAACCAGTAAGCAACAGAGTTAATACCCAACGGGGCAGAATAAATGAACAAATCACGCACTTGGTTTGAATCTGGTTTATGAATATGATTCCACATTTCCATACGGCAAAATAGATACACGCATTGAATCGTAAAACCCGCTGCGTACGAAATATATAAAGATTCATAACCCAAATGAAGGAGCAGAATCAAAAATAGGTTCAGGCCCACATTGAGCAAAGTGCAAAGAACACCCGAAATGGCAAAATCAACATTATTCCCCTTGCCTCTGGCAATACCGGAAAACATTGACTGGCAGTTAGTTGTCACTCCATAAATCAAAATCAAACCGAGCGACGGGATATCAATGAACAGAGAGAGGCCGAGGGCAATTAATATGTATAAGATGGTAGAAACAGCAAAAATAACCCAACCAGATGCAATTACTTTCCAGGGCGCCTCGCCCTCTAGATCGTCACGCATCATACGCATGACACTTGACCAGATATCACAGTACAAAAACGAGGTCAGTAGAGTGGCGTATGTAATCGACAAGTCATAGTAGCCATAGTCCTGAGTCGGAAGCACATTTGTGTAGAGAGGAATTAGCAATAGGGTAATTATTTTACTCATCGAGCTACCCACAAAAAAGATACCGGTCGATTTTGCAAACGAAAGGAATCCAGAACTCTTGCTATTAACTAAGGTATCTCCCAAATCTACAACGCCTCCTCAAGGAATGCGATGCTCTTTTTCCGCATCTCATCCAATTTCTCGGTAGCATACTCGAAGTCAATTTGGCGCTCATACATGGCAATGTCCTGTTGTGAAGCCAACATCCGATCCTCCGTGCCAGTCAGCGCAAGAACACTCGCAATGCGAGTGCTAAAGCGTTCAGGTGCAATGGCGGTAAACGGAACTCCAAAATTCAAAGAATACGCTGTCGCATGAAAAGAGTCAGTAATCACATATGAAGCATTGAGAAATAGACCAACAAACTCCTCAACAGACGGGGCGATGAGTGTCTTGGCAGATTTCATGACATCATAAATGCCGTATGAGATTTTAACTACATTCAAACCATACTTCTTTGCGACCGCCTCGACGTAGTCAACGAATGCCTTGCTCTTGTTAAGTTGATATACAAGTAAATAAGGGCCATCAATTCCCTCAGGCATCTTGGCAATGGATTCCCAATCATGCTTATTAAGCATGAGGGTTGGGTCCAAGACCAGCTGCGCATCGCTGAATCCTAAATCATTTAAAATCCCAATTCCAGATGATTCACGCATGGAAATAGCCTTGTATTGCGACAAAGCCTCCTTCATCAAAGGCTTCTCCCAATCATCAACTTCATTTCTTCCGATGCTTGCGGCAAAAGAAATACGCGGTTTCCCCTCCGGTGCAAACGTAAGATAGAAAGGCTTTTCGAAGCCATTGTTCCAAACACTATTCCAAACCTGATCAGAACCGGTGCAATATACATCCGCTACAGGGGGATAAAGTTCGAGCTCATCGGCAGAGCGATACATACGCTTAGAAAGGTGAAGATACTTAGACCTAAAATCATCAAACGGTTTCCTTTGACGCTTAACGATCGCACCCATAGGAACAGAGAGCAAACGCTTCAACCAAGGAGCCCTATCCCAAACACCTTGAAACTTCTGCATTCTTCTACCCATAAATGCTTTCTCAACTGCATACTCAGGCAGATTATCTGCTCGATAGTAATCAATAACCTCAACTTCCCATCCGAGCGATTCAAATATTTTTTGAGTCGCAAAGGTTTGCAAGCAGGACCCGTAATTTGAAACGGTGTGCAGGGTAATCAAAGCAACTTTTGACATAAATTATCCTTTCTTAGCAAGATAAACAGCTTTGTAAACAGGCCTCGCAAAACAATATGTAATAGCCTGTATTTTTTTGTAGCCAGGAATATCCTCATTCCGGATAACGCTTCCGAGAAAACGTTTTGGCTCCTTTAGAACAACATTTGCGATTTCATTCGGCATTTCGAGGTCTCTTACGGCAAACGCATTGTAAACAGCGACCTGAGAAAAAAAGCATGAAGTCTCAGCGACATTAATCAAAGCAGGCACATGCCTGCGGATATATTCGAGCTGTTCATGGGATGCCTCGATTGGAAACACGTTAACACGAGAACTTCTCGATATACTTCCTTCTCTATGCCGATAGTAATATAACGGCCTATCCTCATAATAAGAACAATTTGATCTTAAAATTAAGCGATAGCACATGAATTGATCTTCGGAGTTCTTGCCTTCCGGAAACGCCAGGCCTTTAAATAAGCTGGCAAGAAATAACTTTCCGTGCATTGACATATCAAAGGAACGGTACGAGTTTAGAGCTCGAGCAGCCTCAATCGGCCCAAGGCGTTTACTCGTAAAAGCCGGACGATTTTCATGGCTAGACTGTCCACCGCAATCGATATATCGCCCAGAAATGGAAATATCGGCATTAAACTCATTGGCATTTGAATACATAACAGATAAATAGTCGGAATCAATGTAGTCATCTGAATCAACAAAAGCGATATACATACCATTCGCCGCAGCAACTCCAGTATTGCGCGCGCCAGCAAGACCCCTATTCGCTTGGTCAATAATCCGAATACGCGAATCCTTTTTCGCATAATCAGCAAGAATCTCTCGCGATCTGTCCGTAGAACCATCGTTCACCGCTACTACTTCAAAATCGGCATAGCTTTGCGCAAGAACACTATCTAAACAATCAGGCAAATAATCCTCAACGTTATAGACAGGGATTATCAAACTTATATTAGGAGATCTCATAAGGAACCTTTCATTAATATGGAGTGATATGGGACGACGTTATTGCCATTCCACATCCCGATTGTGATAGCGATATACACGATATATAGAACAACAATCACCAACTGAATCAGGAACTTCAATTTGATATTCGATATCGAATCGATTGCCAGAGGCAAAAGAATTACAGAAGGCAGAGAAAAAACCCAGCGCAAACGCTGAGAAAGCGGAATCAGACCGGATAAGATTGCAATTGATGTCGCAACAAGCTGGCACCAGAGAAGAATACGATAGCGTTCGGAATAAGCACCGCCATACAGCTTAGGTACAATCGCGGAAAATAATAGGACCACGACATTCAACGCGATAACGACATTCCCACTTTCGCCCGTATCAAAGATGGATCCGATATAGCCAGCGTATTGAGTTTTGGCAATGATGGTATTAACGAAAGATGCAATGGGGACCTTAAGAAGTAAAAATCCCGACACCAAAACCAAACAAATGCATGGAGTAATTTTAAGACGCGGAAAATAGTATGCAGCGATAAATACAAGCGAACTTGAGTGAAACGTGCTCGCTATCGCAACGCAGACCGCAAATTTAACCGGATCTCTCTCCTCTATATAACGAAGCGAAAACAACAAAATGGAAACCGCAAGCATCTGCCTCATGGCGTTCATGTAGATAAACAAATAAGACATCCCAAATAGGAGGAAGACGGAGAATGCGGGATGAGAAGATTCACGCATAATGGCAGCATATGTCAACGCGAAAAATGCTACAGAACATACCAGGAATACGGGCAGAGGGTTATCTGTAAAACGAGCGACAAGGTAATTGAGGGCGTAATAGCCGATTTCCATTTCCTGGAACCCCAAACCCGAACGCACACGATAGAAGTAAGGCACGTAAGTATAAAAATAATCTTGCCCAACACCATAACGAAAGCCAGTAAGAATAATGAAAACAAGTGCGGAGGCGACAACGCCCCAGCGCGAATAATCTCGTCCGTCGCGGGCAGAGATTGCAGACCGGGATGTCGCCGCCACTGAGTTCAAAGGTCTCTGAGCTAGTAGCATAAAACCAACCGCAAGCAGAAGGCTAATCCAGTATGGAGCCAATAGACTCAAACCTCCCTGTAGCAGCAGCCAAATAAAAATCCGTCATCTTTTTCGTGTTATCCCTAAAATCAAAACCGTGAATAGCGGCGCAATCTGCATAGGCTCTACGATTGATGCACGATGATGCGCCAACGATTTGTTGTGCCCAGGCAACGGGACCAGCATTCAAATCTAAAAACTCTGTAATATCAGAAATGACAACTTCTTTCGTAATCTCAGAGGAAAAATAGCTCGGTAAACCGCTGCATTGCGCCTCAATTCCCACCAAGGGAAGACCCTCGAACAGGGAGGGCAAAACAAATGCATCCATAGCTGAATAGTAGGCCTGGGGCTCATCAGTAACAGATTGGAAGATAACCTTGCCATTCAGCCCTTTACTAGAAACGAGATTTCGTATCGAGCCCTCAAGTTCGCCAGTACCCACCAGCAATAGACAGCTATCTGGTTTCAACCGAACAATCTCTTCAAAAATCTCAATCAAAAACTGATGATTTTTCTGCAAATTAAAGCGACCCATATGACCAACCAACAATTGTCCCGGAACAATCCCCAAGCTGCGCCTAATACGATCGCGATCATCTTGATTAAATGAAAACCGCTCAGAATCAATTGCATTCTTAGCTAAATAGAATTGTCTATCGCCAAAAAGATATTTGCCCGCTTCTGTAGAACACGCAAGGCGAATATTCGCGTGAATTCCAGCAGTCTTAAAGAGCAGTTTTTTTGTATACCCCTTTGGTGTTCGAAGATAGGAAGCTCCGTGGCTATGTGCTATGCGGGCACGTACGCCAGCATTCTCGGCAGCAAACAGATAAAGACCCGCAAGACTCGCGGCATGGCCATGAACCACATCCCATTTGTTTCCAGAGTACAACCTCTTTAGCTCGTGCCAATAAGAGATAACATTCTTATTATCCAAAACAGGCAAACGATAAATACGGCCTCCAAGCTCCTCTATCTCATCATCGAAGAACCCTCGTGAATTGTGATGGACTAGAAAGTCAAAATGCACAGTATCGCGATCAATAATTCGATACATATTCATGATGTAGTTTTCAATACCGCCAGAATTCATATCTGGAACAGCATGAAGGACTTTAATCATCGCTCCTCCTGAGCATATTCGTATATACAAACCCACGCAGGCAATTGGGCATCAGGCAAACAATCAGTTGGGGCAAAAAGGAAATCAGGAAATCTGCTACCGTAAAATAACCAATACGCAACTGAGCAGATTTGAACTTCCAAACATGAGCCAAATAACCCAGGCCTCCGCGCCTCTCATAAAAATCAGGACTAACTCTCATGGCCACAAGCGTTTCGTGAAGATTCTCAGCTCGGCAACCAGCTGCAAGCATTCGATTAAATAAATCCCAATCTTCGAAATACAGATACTCGGAACTGTAATTGCCCGCTTTCAACACCTTTGATCGTTTGAATGTCATTGGCGGATGACGAAATGGATTTCTACGCTTTGAACAAGCAATAATATTGTTGAGACCTTCGGGGAGATCCGTTCGTGCAATCGGCTTGTCAGGAGACTCGACGAATTCAATTACTTGGCTCCCAACCATATCAAGACCATCTTGAATCGCCTTTAGTTGTTTCTCCATACGATCAGAACGTGCAATATCGTCTGTATCCATACGTGCAACAATATCGTTAGCACAAGCAAGCATTCCCCTGTGTAACGCATAGCCAAGACCGTGGTTTTCCTCGTAGGCAATAAAACTAAAGATGCCAGGATAACGGCGGTCATACTCAGCCAGAACTGAATCGAGTTCTTTTGTTAACGGTCCATCCTTAACCATAACGATTTCCGCTGGTGGAATCGTCTGGTTAATAATGCTGTCCAAAGAAGCACGAAGATACACAGGGTTCTCCTTAAGATAAATGCTCATGAGAACGCTATAAGCCTGAGAAGCCATTTATCGCCCCGTCCTCTTCTTGCCGAACATGGCACCGAAGGTGCCGGTGAAGCACTTCAGGTCCATGCATAAACAGCGATTACGTACGTAATGAAGCTCAATCTTCTGTCGCAAGCCGCTCTCAAATGTCGCGGCGTTACGATCGGTGGCCTGCCACAGGCCCGTGATGCCGGGCTGGACAGAGAGCAGCTCTGCCTTCTCCTCGTCGGAAAAGTGCTGCTCGAGCTCATCCCTTGTAATGGGACGAGGTCCAATGACGGAAAGGTCGCCGTTCAGCACGTTCAAGAACTGCGGCATCTCGTCGATTGAGCACTTACGGATGAATTGGCCGACTTTGGTAATGCGGGGGTCATCGTCGACCTTACGCTCGACTTCCCACTGATGCAGTTGCTCAGGGCTCAGATACTTCTGCACGTTGCCGGCATCGGCGACCATGCTGCGAAGCTTAAGGATCTTGATAGTCTTACCACCCTTGCCAATGCGCTCTTGTGCATACATAGGGCTACCGGACGATTCAAGCCTAATGAGTGCACACACCGCAGCAACAGGAATTAGCAGCAGAACACTCATCAAAAGACTGAACACAAGGTCAAACAGCCTCTTAACAATGCGATACCCAAGCGTGCCGCTCGGCTTTATCTGATCGAAAAGCAGTGCGTCCCCCATAGATGCACTGCTCTCTGTCATTTCTTTATTAGCAGTCACGATAAAACTTACGTCCCTGTCCCCAGGAACCCCCCCCCATCCACGAATTCAAAAAACGAATGAATTGCCGGTGCAACGTCTCCCTTACGTTTTGATGGGAACGTCGAGCGGAAGCACTTCCCTAAAGCTGGAATCGCCTTCGCCTACGTCCACCAAGCACCAGCGTTTACGACGGTCGATCTTGTGCACACGGGCCTCTTGCCCCACCAAGGGCCCCTGTTCTATGTGCAGCACACCGTCTTCTATGCGCGCCACGCTGTTGCGCACCACGTCGTCGTCGTCGAGCACGCTGCGGTACCAGTCCTGTGCATCGTCCGGCATGGGCGCATAGGCCCGCTCCCTGCTGCCAGCAATGCGGCAGCCAAAACTCAACTGGGCCAAAGCCCTATCGAGCGCAGCGGCATCGTGCGTGGCGACGAAGAAGTATTCCTTGTACATGGGTTTGGTTTGGAGCGACCATGCGCCGTCCCGCTTAAACCAGAACTCCTTTTGCATCACAAAAGCGTTCTGCATCAGCTCGTGTGGGATAATACGGCGCACCTTTTCGCAGGTCTCGCGCTCTTTGCCGTTGGGGGTGTGGACCAGATACCAGCGGACGCGGCCGTGCTGGCTGTTGGTGGTGGCGCCGTTAAATGCGCCCGGCAGCTTCTCTTGGCGCCGTGCCGTCTGTTCCATGTTCTCGCCCCCTCTTTTGGATTTGCGATGCACGCAAATGCAAGGGCGTTTAGAACAGGCTTCTCGCTCGCAGCTAGGCGCAGTCGCAAAAGTACAGGTTTTTGTAGAGGCGTATGGAGATGTGTCCGTTCGCGCTGCAATTTGTGTAATCTGGGAAAACGTGAGCAGTTTGCTTGTATAATGAGCAACGTCGAAAGATACAAAAACCTGTACCTTTTTGCACAACAAAAAAAGCCGCCCTAACCAGCGGCTTTTCTTCTATAGATAATCAGAACCACCCTTAAAAAGGGTGGTTTGCTCTTAGGGTATAACCCACGGGCCCCGGGCTCGCGTCTAAAGGCGCGGGCCCGGACTTCGTCCAGGCCTAGTGCATCTTGACCCGTGGCGCGCCGGTCGAACCGGCAGGATCACCTCCTCTTGAAGGGGTCCTCGTACTCCTTCACGCTCAGCTTGTCCAGCGCGATGTCGTGGGACTCCTGCTCCCTGATGTACTTGGCGATCGTCGCCTCGTTCAGGCCGACGGTGGACACGCAGTGGCCCTCCGCCCAGAACTTCCTGTTGCCGAACTTGTACTTGAGGCTGGCGTGGCTGTCGAATATCATCAGCGAGCTCTTCCCCTTCAGGTAGCCCATGACGCTCGCGACGCTGTACTTCGGCGGGATCGCCAGCAGCACGTGCACGTGGTCGGGCATCAGGTGCCCCTCGATTATCTCGATCCCCTTGTACTCGCACAGCTTCCTGAGGATCTCCCCTATGTCGCTCCTGATTTGGTTGTAGATCACTTTGCGCCTATACTTCGGCGTGAACACGATGTGGTACTTGCACATCCACTTCGTGTGGGAAAGGCTGTAGGCCTTCTGGGCCATGGCGACCACCCCTTCGACTCGAATTCTTGACGGCCTGAACAATCGTCAATATCGGTCGGAGGGGTGGCTTTGTAAAGCCGTTTGTCTCCACCCGCATAGCGGGTGGTTTAAAGCTGGCCGCTGCGCGGCCAGCAGACTAAAGTCTTGAAAGAAAAGAGGCGACCGCCCGCGAGGACGATCGCCTTTGTTAATTCTTGTATGGTTTGTGCTAGGCGCGAGTCTTGATCTCCTCAGTCACCTTCGCAACGAACTCGTCAACGCTCATCGGGACGGTCTCGTTGGAGCGATCGCGGACGGAAATGTTGCCGGCCTCGACCTCCTTCTCGCCCAGGATAAGCATGTAGGGCACGCGGTCGATGCTGCGGGCCTCGCGGATCTTGTAGCCGATCTTCTCGTCGCGGTCGTCGCAGACCACGCGAATGCCGGCCTCCTCCAGCTTGGCGCACACCTCGTGGGCGTAGTCGCGGCTCTTCTCAGAGACGGGAAGCGCCTTGACCTGCACGGGGGCGAGCCAGGTGGGGAACTTGCCCGCAAAGTGCTCGATCAGAATACCGATGAAGCGCTCGATGGAGCCAAAGCACACGCGGTGCAGCATGATGGGGCGCTTCTTGGTTCCGTCGGCGTCCACGTACTCCAGGTCAAAGTTGAGCGGCATCTGGAAGTCAAGCTGCACGGTACCGCACTGCCAGGTACGGCCGAGCGAGTCCTCCAAGTGGAAGTCGATCTTGGGGCCGTAGAAGGCGCCGTCACCCTCGTTGACCTCGTAGTCCATGCCCAGCTTCTCCAGAGCAGTGCGCAGGCCCTCCTCGGCGCGAGCCCAGTCCTCGTCCGAGCCCATGGAGTCCTCGGGGCGGGTGGAAAGCTCAACGTGGTACTTAAAGCCAAACTTCTGGTACACGGAGTCGATGAGGTTGACAACGCCCACGATCTCGTCGGTCAGCTGGTCGGGGCGCACAAACAGGTGGGCATCGTCCTGGTTAAAGCAGCGCACGCGGAACAGGCCGTGCAGGGCGCCGCGCAGCTCGTGGCGGTGCACCAGGCCAATCTCGCCGGCGCGGATGGGCAGCTCACGGTAGGAGTGAGGCTTGGAGGCGTACACCAGCACGCCGCCCGGGCAGTTCATGGGCTTAATGCAGTACTCTTCGTCGTCGATGACGGTGGAGTACATATTGTCCTTGTAGTGGTCCCAGTGGCCCGAGGTCTTCCACAGCTGCTTGTTCATGATGAGCGGCGTGGAGATCTCCACGTAGCCGGCCTTGTGGTGAATCTCACGCCAGTAGTCCAGCAGCGTATTCTTAAGGATCATGCCGTTGGGCAGGAAGAACGGGAAGCCGGGAGCCTCATCGCGCATCATAAAGAGGTCCATCTCGCGGCCGATCTTGCGGTGGTCGCGCTTCTTGGCCTCCTCCAGCATGTGCATGTGCTCGTCGAGCTCTTCCTTGGTGGCAAAGGCGACGCCGTTGATGCGGGTGAGCATCTTGTTGTCCTTGTCGCCCTTCCAGTAGGCGCCCGAGACGCCGGTGAGCTTAAAGGCCTTTAGGGCCTTGGTGTAGCAGATGTGGGGGCCGACGCACATGTCGATGTAGTCGCCCTGCTGGTAGAAGGTGATGCGGGCGTCGTCGTCCAGGTCGCCGATGTGCTCGACCTTGTACTTCTCGCCGCGCTCCTCCATAAGGGCGATGGCCTCGGCGCGGGGCTTCTCGTACACGGAGAACTTGAGGTTCTCCTTGACGATTTTCTTCATCTCGGCCTCGATCGCGGGGAAGTCGTCCTCGCTGATCTTGACGCCCTCGGGCAGGTCGACGTCGTAGTAGAAGCCGTTGTCGGTCGCGGGGCCGTAGGCAAAGTCGGCCTCGGGGTACAGGCGCTTGATGGCCTGCGCCATGATGTGCGCGGCGGAGTGGCGGATGACGTGCGTGACCTCGTCCTGCGGGAGCTCGGCCACCGAACCGTCATTGTAGAGTGCCTTCATGGGTATGTTTTCTCCTCTCGGATGCCTGATGCAAGTGCGTGCGATGCGCTCGGCGTTTTAACTTGCATCATTATAGGCAGGTTGCCTTGGTATACAAGCGCCCGCCGCACCTTAATGGCACGGCGGGCGATTTTCTACGCATGCTTCATCGTGTGGGGGCGGGTTGCGCGTGTGGCTTGCGCGGGACGCGCGGTGCCCGTGGCTTGCGGCCGGCCCGGCGATGGATGCGTTACTGGATGCGAGTTCGGCAGTAGGGGCAGACCTTCCAGTGCGCATCGAGCGGGCGATGGCAGCTGGGGCATACGTTGCGAACCTGGGTGTCGCACACCGGGCAGACGACGAAGTCCTTCTCGATGGGCGCGCCGCACTGCGGGCAGGTGCCGTACTGGGCAAGCTGGCGCTCGCGCAGGGCCATGTCCAGCTCCTGCTCCTCGCGGTCGGACGCGTAGGAATGCGGGCGCAGGACCAGATAGGCAATGAGGCCTACAAACGGGATGAGGGCGATGATGCCCCATGCCACGTAGGCGCTGGCGCCGCGGCGGCGAGCGTCGATGAACACATAGACGACCGACAGCACATACAGGGCGATGATAAAGCCAACGAAGGCATAAACGACGCCCATAAGCTGCGGCGACATGAGCTCGGAGATGTACTTGGACATTACGGGTACCTTTCGGAATATTAACAGTCCGGTCAAGTTTACCACGGGGTTTGTTTATATGGGACCACGGCTAGGGGCGGGGCTGGCGCGGACACAAACATCTCAATCTGTAACAGGTGGCAGCGGAATCCAAGTCTAGATGTTACAGATCAAGACACAGGGGTCCCTCCCCGACTTCAATCTCGATCTGTAACATCTTGGGCCCCAAAACCCCTCTTACTGTTACAGATCGAGACATTCAAAATCCACCGGAAGGTTTGTCTCGATCTGTAACATCTAGAACCCAAATCATCAGCTAACTGTTACAGATCGAGACAAACGGTTGCCGTAGTTGTTGGCAGACGAGGTTGTCGACGTTGCCGAGCCTCCCCTCGCCTGCCGTTGGCGGGTGTTGCGGGGCTGTTCGCCGCATTGCCGCCGCACTGGGGATGTGCAGGCCGTAGGATAGTCTTATTGACAGCCTGTCAACTCATCTGGGAGGCACCGTGGCAGAAACGTTTGATATCGCGATTGTGGGCGCCGGCATCACCGGGTGCGCCATCGCGCGGCAGCTCGCGCGGTTTGACCTGTCCATTTGCGTGGTCGAGGCGGCTAACGATATTGCGCTGGGCGCGTCGAAGGCCAATGGCGGCCTGGTGCACGCCGGCTACGATCCGACACCGGGCACGATAAAGGCGCAGGTCAACGCCCGTGGCTGCGACCTGTACGGTGCGTGGGCTCAGGAGCTGGGCTTTCCGTTCTGCCGCACCGGGTCGATGGTGTTGGGCTTTAATGACGAGGACCGCACGCATCTGGAGCAGCTGCGGTGCAACGGCCATGTCAACGGTGTTCCCGAGCTGTCGATCGTCGGACCCGACCGCATCCACGAATTAGAGCCGCGTGCCAGTGCCGATGCAACGTGCGCGTTGTGGTGCCCATCGACTGGGTTTGTCGACCCGTTTGAGGTTGCCATCGCCGCACTGGAGAACGCCGTGGCCAACGGGGTGACGTTTATGCGGTCCGCGCCGGTGGAAGCGATTGAAGTCGCGGGCTCGGGCGACGACGCGCGCTTTACGCTGGTGACGCCTGTCGGCGATGTGCGCTGCCGCTATCTGATCAACGCTGCGGGCAACGGTGCCGCGGACATCTCGCATATGGCCGGCGCCGAGGAGTTCCAGATGGTCTGGCGCCAGGGAAACATTGTGGTGCTGGACAAGGAGTCGAGCGCGCTCATGCCGCTCTACCCCGTTCCGACGCCGGTGTCCAAGGGCGTTATTGTCACGGGCACCGTGCACGGCAACACCGTGATTACCACCACGGCTGCCGTGCGCGAGCCGGGCGACACGCAGACCTATGCAAGCGATGTGGACGCGCTGCTGACCGGCGCGCGCAAGCTGGTGCCCGACCTGGACACGCGCCGCGTGGTGCGCGCGTTTGCCGGCGGGCGTCCGGTCATTCAGGGAACGAACGACTTCTTTATTGGGCAGTCGGCCGTGATGCCGGGGCTATTCCAGGCGGCGGGCATTCAGTCACCGGGTGTGGCAAGCGCGCCGGCTATTGCCGAGCGAATGGAACAGGTCCTGCGCGATGCCGGCGTGAAACTGCACGAGCGGGCAGACTGGAACCCAATTCGCCGCGCGCCGGAAGACTTTGACCGCGCACCGCTGGCGCGCAAGGAGGAGCTCATTGAGTCCGATCCCGCTTGGGGCCAGATTGTCTGCCGCTGCGAGACGGTGCCCGAAGCCGAGATCGTGGCCGCGATTCGACGCCAGCCGGGCGCGGTTTCGGTCGAGGGCGTCAAGCGCCGCTGCCGTGCCGGCATGGGTCGGTGCCAAAGCGGGTTTTGCCAGAGCCGTGTGGTGGCGATCCTGGCGCGCGAGCTGGGCTGCGACCCCAGCGAGGTGCTGTTGGAGGATGCCGGTTCCTGGCTGGTCGAGGGTCCTTTGAAGGGGGTGCGCTAGGATGGCGACGTTTGACATGCGCGACAAACGCGCGGAGGCCGGAACCGTAGCGTCGATAGCAACGCAGGCCTTCGACGTGGTCGTCATCGGTGGCGGCCCCGCCGGCATGGCGGCCGCGCTGGCCGCGCATAAGGCAGGCGCACGCGTGGCCATCGTGGAGCGCGAGCAGCACCTGGGCGGCATCCTCCGCCAGTGCATCCACCCCGGCTTTGGCCTGTCGCACTTTAAACAGGAGCTCACCGGTCCCGAGTATGCGCAGCGCTTTATCGACCAGGTGCACGCAACCGACATTGCGCTGTTCCTGAACAGCATGGTGCTTGGGATTGATTCGGGTGAGCTTACGGAAGACACCGCAGTCCACACCGTCACGCTCATGAGCCCTGCCGGCATGTTGCAGCTCACCGGGCGCGCGGTCGTCCTTGCCATGGGTTGCCGCGAGCGCACCCGTAGCGAGATCAAGATTCCCGGCAGCCGACCCGCCGGCGTGTTTACGGCCGGCCTGGCACAGCGATACATCAATATCGAAAACCTCAAGCCCGGCTCGCGCGCCGTCATTTTGGGCTCGGGCGACATCGGGCTTATCATGGCGCGCCGCTGCACGCTCGAGGGGATTTCCGTCGAGGGCGTGTACGAGCTCATGCCGTACGCCAACGGACTGCGCCGCAATGTTAAGAACTGTCTGGACGACTTTGGCATTCCGCTGCACCTGTCTACCACCGTCACGCGCGTGATCGGGCACGACCGTGTGGAGGCCGTCGAGGTGAGCCAGGTCGACGAGCACCTGGCGCCCATTCCGGGGACCGAGCGCATTGTTCCGTGCGACACACTGCTGCTTTCGGTAGGTCTGATTCCCGAGAACGAGCTTTCGGTTGCCGCAGGCGTGGAACTTGACCCGCGCACACGCGGTGCCGTAGTTGACCAGAGCCTCCAGACAGGCGTGCCGGGCATCTTTGCCTGTGGCAACGTGCTGCACGTGCACGACCTGGCCGACAACGTGACGACCGAGTCCGAGCGCGCCGGTGCGGCTGCGGCGACGTGGGCGTTGGGCGGCGACGGCGGGGCGAGCGCTGCGGGCACGAGCTGCGAGCTGATGGTCTCCCCTGCCGGCATTGCGGGATACGCGCTGCCGGGACGCATTACGGCTGCGGCGCTCACCAAGCTGAACTTCCGCGTGCGCCGGCCGGTCGATGCCGCCCGCGTGCGCATCTTAGCCAACGGCGAAGAACTGTTTGCGGGCAAAGTCCGCCCGTTTAAACCGAGCGTCATGGAAAGCTTCCCGCTGCCGGCAAAGGTCATCAAGCAGGCGTTCGACCTGGGTGCCAGCGAGATTGTCCTATCCGTCGACCCCGTCGAGGAGGCGTAACCAAGATGAGCGATAACGTGATCGAAACGCTGCAGTTCAACTGCACCACCTGCCCATCCGAGTGCCTCCTGACCGTAGAGGTGGAGCGCGACGCAAATGGCGCCGTGGTGGAAGTTCGCTCCGTGACCGGCAACAACTGCCCGCGCGGCGATAAGTTCGCACATCAGGAGCTCACCTGCCCCATGCGCGTGCTCACGACGACCGTGGCCGTCTCCGGCGGCGACGAAGCCCTGCTCCCCGTGCGCACGGCCGAAGCCATCCCGCTGGCACTCCACGCCCAAGCCATGGACCTCATCCGCGGCGTGGTCGTCGAGGCCCCCATCCGCATGGGCGACGTCGCGCTGGAAGATCTTCTCGGCACCAACATTGACCTAGTCGCCAGCATGAACATCGATCCAACCTAAGCAGCTAATTTGGGACGGGGCTCTTTTAGCTGCTTTTGCAAGGAGTGTCCCCAGGTGCCGGCATAAAAGGAACGTCCCTATGTGCCGGGCATGGGATACCATGGTGGCAGCCTAGCGAAAGGATGTTTCATGGCACATGTCGATGACCAGCGTGTGGCGCGCGTGCTCGATGCGCTCGAGGCTCAGCACCCCGGTGCGCAGCTGCTCGTAAACGACCCGTGGTCGATTTACTATCTGACCGGCTTTTATGCCGATATGTTCGAGCGTTTTTGCGGTGTGCTGCTCGCGCGCGATGACGAGCCCGTGATCTTGGTCAACGCGCTGCATCAGTTGCCGGAGTACGACAATGCCCGCGTCGCCTATCACACCGACACCGAAGTCGTGACAGACGCTATCGCTCGCGAGGTCGATCCGACCAAGCCGCTTGGCATCGACACCGTCATGCGTTCCGGCTTTTTGATGCCCCTTATGGAGCGCCATACCGCGAGCGAGTTTTTCCTAGGCGATTTTGCCGTCACCGCTTCACGCACCCACAAGGATGCCGCCGAGCAGGAGCTCATGCGCATGTCCTCGGCCGCCAACGACGCCGTGATGGTCGACGCCATCAAGCTCGTTCACGAGGGCGTAACGGAGCGCGAAATTGCCGACCAGATGCTCGGCCTGTACCGCAAGCACGACTGCGAGGGCTTTAGCTTTCCGCCCATCGTGAGCTTTGGCGCCAACGCCGGCGATCCGCATCACGAGCCCGACGACACCGTACTCAAGCGTGGCGACGTGGTGCTGTTCGACATTGGCGGACGCCGCTGCAACTACTGCTCGGACATGACGCGTACATTCTTTTGGGGCGAGCCGGACGAGGAGACGGAGCGCATCTACGATATCGTGCGCCGCGCCAACGAGGCCGCCGAGGCGCTCATCGCGCCGGGCGTGCGCATGTGCGATCTGGACCGTGCCGCGCGCGACGTGATTGAGGACGCTGGCTACGGCAAGTACTTCACGCATCGCCTGGGCCACTCGATCGGCCTGCAGGACCACGAGCCGGGCGACGTTTCCCTTGTCAACGAGCAGGTCGTAGAGCCGGGCATGACGTTCTCTATCGAGCCGGGCATCTACCTCCCCGGCCGCACCGGCGTCCGCATCGAGGACCTGTGCCTGGTTACCGAGTCCGGCGTCGAGATCCTCAACGCCTACCCCCACGACCCAGTCAGCCTAGACTAGCCTGGTCCCCAAGCCCCAAACTAAGTTGCGGTGGAATAGTTCCTGGATGGGCTGCTAGAACCCAAAAACAGGAACTATTTCACCGCAACTGATGAGGGGATGGGTTAACGGAGCAGCCCCGCTACTTCGCCGGCTAGGGTGATGGTGCCGGCTGCTACGAAGGACTCGCCCGCGGCATCGAAGGCAGCGAGAGCCTCGGACACGCTCGGGTATACGCCAGCGAGCTTATCAGCATCAACGAGGGCGGCGAGCTCCTCCGCCGGCAGGGCGCGATCGGAATCGGTCTGCGTTACGACTACACGCGGGAAGGCCGGAATCAGCACATCGACGATACCCGCCACATCCTTGTCGGCCAGCGCGGCGCACAGCAGCGTGGGGCGATTCTCCACGCACGGGTCGATCTCGTCCAGCGCGCTCACAAAGTTCTCGCAGCTCTGGGGGTTATGGCAGGCATCTATCAGCTTGAGCGGATTGGTTCCCAGCACATCAAAGCGACCCGGCGTGGGACAGCCCATAAGCGAAGCATCGAGCTTTTCATGGTCGAGCTCGCGGCCCAGGTAGCCCTCGCACAGCATAATTGCGCACGCGGCATTCTGCGGCTGATACGCCGGCTTGACCATGCTCGACGTATAGATGGCACGCGGCGTAGTACAGCTAAACTCCACGGTATCGCCTACATGCGCCGGTACCTTGGTCGTGGAATGGCTCACAACCAGCGGCACCACACCGCACTCGCGGCAGCGCGTATCCATTACGCGCTGAACGCTCGGCTCATGCGTGCCCTCGCCCAAAACAACCAATCGCCCAGGCTTAATAACCGCAGCCTTCTCCCCCGCAATGGCCTCGAGCGTATCGCCCAAAATACGTGTGTGATCGAGCCCAATACCCGTAATGGCGACGGCCACGGGATCAGTCGCACTCGTAGCATCCCAGCGTCCGCCCATGCCAACCTCAAGCACGGCAACATCCACGCGAGCCTCGGCAAACACCACAAGTGCAGCAGCCGTCAAAAGGTCAAACGGCGTGATGGTATAGGCGCGCTCCCCCGCCGCCACACGACGAGCATTCACTCGATGCCCCGCCTCAACAGCGGCCGAAACGCCACGGGCGAATGCCTCATCGCTCACGACGCATCCATCGACTTCCATGCGCTCGGGATAGCGTACCAGCTGTGGCGACGTATACAGCGCGGTCTTGAGCCCCTCACCACGAAGAATGGCAGCCGAAAAACGCGTAGTCGAAGTCTTGCCATTGGTACCGGCGACCTGAATGCAATCGAAATACTCGTCCGGACGTCCCAGCTCATCAAGCATATCGACAACCGTCTCAAGCAGAGGACCAGCATCCCCAGAAATCCGCCCAGTATCAGCAGCCAGCCCAACAGCCTCATCAAACGAAAGCAACTCAATCGAGAAAGGAACGACATACGACCCAGAACGCTTAGCCATAACCCAAAGTCCCCCATAACAGAAAAAGAGGCCCACCAAAAAGAATGAGCCCCTTGCGTTGATAATATCAGCCTCTATCCGCTTGCAGCAATATCAAGGCCACAACCAAGTGGCCCCAACCTACCAGTTGCAAACAACCACGTAAGCGAACTAGGAGCGGCCCGACGCTTTGCTCGCCGCAAGTTCCGCACGCAAAGGACAGCACTTAATGTGCTGTCCGTCTTGCGCAGGACTGTCCGCAGCGGAGAGCAAAGCGTCGGGACGCGTCCCCCAGTAACGCCTACGAGAAGTCAGCAACCTGAGCAGTCAGCGCCACCAGGATCTCCTTGAGCTCAGCTGCACGGTCCCTCTTCTTCTGGACCACCGCGGGCGCAGCCTTGGCCACAAAGCCCTCGTTGTCAAGCGTCTTCTCGCAGCCGGCGAGCTCCTTCTGGGCCGCGGCGATCTCTTTCTCCAGGCGTGCCTTCTCGGCCGAAAGATCAACCTTGCCCTCGAGCACCACAAAGACCTCGACGCCGCTGTCGACCACGGCGATGCTCGCCGCCGGTTTCTCAACGTCGGTACCCATGACCAGCGAGGCGGTGTTGGCCAGCGGCTCGATGGTCGAACGCAGGCTCTCGAGCTTCTCGATGTCCTCGGCACCGGCGCGCACGACCACGTCGAGCTCAGCCTTGGGGCTTAAGCGATAGCGCGAACGCGTGGCGCGGGCGGCGGAAACGACGGTGCGGCACAGCTCAAACGCGCGCTCGGCGTCCTCGTCGACATACTTGGCGTAGTCGGCGGGCTCGGGCCACTTGGCGATCATGAGCGCCTCGGCGCGGTCCACGTTGCCCTCGGCGTCCAGGTCGAGCACGCTCGCCGGCATGTTGTCCCAGATCTCCTCGGTAACAAACGGCATGAGCGGGTGCATCAGGCGAATGGAGGTGTCGAGCACAAAGATCAGGTTGCGCTGAGCCTGCAGGCGACCCTCGCCCTTCAGGCGGGCCTTGGTGACCTCGACGTACCAGTCGCAGACCTCGTTCCAGAAGAACTGCTGCACGCCGCGGGCCATGTCGCCAAAGGTGTACTTCTCGATACCCTCGGTGACCATCTTCACGGCCTTGGCCAGGCGACTGAACATCCAAGCGTCGGCCGGCGTCTCAACGACGGGCTCGCCGGGCGTGTAGCCCTCCATGTTCATGAGCAGGAAGCGGCTGGCGTTCCAGATCTTGGTCACAAAGCTCTTGGCCTGGTCGGTACGCGGGCTGTCGATGAGCTTCTTAGTCTTCTTGTCGATGTTCGCGTCAAACTTGACGTCTTGGTTGTTGGTGCACAGCGTGAGCAAGTTGAAGCGCATGGCGTCGGCGCCGTACATGCCAATGAGGTCCATGGGATCGACACCGTTGCCCTTGGACTTGGACATGCGGCTGCCGTCCTTGGCCAGAATCGTCGGGTAGATGACGACGTCCTTAAACGGCACCTCGTCCAAGAAATACAGCGAACTCATGACCATGCGGGCGACCCACAGCGCGATGATGTCGCGTGCGGTGACGAGCGCCGTCGTGGGGTGATGGCCCTCGAGCAGCTCCGGCTTTTGCGGCCAGCCCTGCGTGGCGAAGGTCCACAGCTGCGAGCTGAACCAGGTGTCCAGCACGTTCTCGTCCTGATGCACGTGATGGCCGCCGCACTTGGGACACACATCGGTGTCCTCGGTGAGGGCGTCCTCCCAGCCGCAGTCCTCGCAGTAGAACACGGGGATGCGGTGGCCCCACCACAGCTGACGGCTGATGCACCAGTCCTTAAGGTTCTCCATCCAGGTGGTGTAGGTCTGCGTCCAGCGCGCGGGGTGGAAGGTGACCTTGCCGGAGTTGACGGCGTCGAGCGCCGGCCCCTTGAGCTTATCGACGGCCACGAACCACTGCTCGGACAGCCACGGCTCCAGTGCGGAGTCGCAACGGTAGCAGTGCATGACGGAGTGGTCGAGCTCTTCGACGTGGTCGAGCAGGCCGTGCTCGTCGAACCACTTGATGACGGCCTCGCGGCACTCGTCGCGGTTCATGCCAGTGAACTCGCCGTAGCCCTCGACGACCACCGCGTGCTCGTCGAAGATGTTGATCTGCGGCAGGTCGTGGGCCTGACCCATGGCGTAGTCGTTGGGGTCGTGGGCCGGGGTGACCTTGACGAAGCCGGAGCCAAAGTTGGCGTCGACATGCCAATCCTCAAAGATGGGGATCTCGCGGTCGACGATGGGGAGCTTGACGGTCTTACCCACAAAGGCGGCCTTCTCGGGGTCCTTCGGGGAGACGGCGACGCCCGTGTCGCCGAGCATGGTCTCGGGGCGCGTGGTGGCGACGACGATGTAGTCCTGGCCGTTAACCGGCTCGGTCAGCGGGTAGCGCAGGTGCCACAGGTGGCCCTTCTCGTCCTTATACTCGGCCTCGTCGTCCGAGATGGCGGTGGTGCAGTTGGGGCACCAGTTGACGATGCGCTTGCCACGGTAGATCAGGCCGTCGTGGTACCAGTCGCAGAACACCTTGCGCACGGCCTGGGCGTAGTCCTCGTCCATGGTGAAGCGCTCGTTGTCAAAGTCGACGGAGCAGCCCATACGCTTGATCTGCTCGACAATGATGCCGCCGTACTCGTGGGTCCAGTCCCAGCAGGCGTCGACAAACTTGTCGCGACCGATCTCCAGGCGGCTGATGCCCTCGCTCTTGAGCTTTTTGTCGACCTTGGTCTGCGTGGCGATACCGGCGTGATCGGTACCGAGCACCCAGCGCGTAGACTTGCCGCGCATGCGAGCCATACGGATGATGGCGTCCTGGATGGAGTCGTCGGTGGCGTGACCCATGTGGAGCTTGCCGGTCACGTTGGGAGGCGGAATGGTGACGGTGCAGTCGCCCACGCCCTCACGGCGCTTATAGTAGCCGCCGTCGAGCCACTTCTGCAGGATCGCCGGCTCGTTGGTCGACGGATCGTAGTTCTTGGGCATTTCTTCCATATATCTCTCCCTGTCCCACCGGGGAGGAATGTAGGCCCGATTTTTGCTCGGTCAGGTCCTGGGCTCGCTCGAAGACCACATTACGTGGTCTTCGGCTCGTGCGGAATCTACGAAAATCGGGCCTACATTCCTCCCCTTAGGTATCGATTACTTCAGTCTGAATGACTTCGCTGAGGCTTAAACAAACACACAGAATAACACAGGTAGTTGGGGTTATTGCGTATATATAAAATAGCCTCCGACCGTGGATGGTCGGAGGCTATTTAGAAACACGTTTTAGGCTGGTTTACCCGTAGATGCGTTGGGGCTGTTCGGTGCCTTTTACGGAGGCTTCGGTTACGACGACCTTGGTGACGCCTTCCTCACTGGGCAGGTCGAACATCGTCTGCTGCAGCACGTCCTCGCAGATGGCGCGCAGGCCGCGGGCGCCGGTCTTGCGGGCGAGCGCCATGCGGGCGATCTCGTGCAGGGCCGCGTCCTCAAACTCAAGATCGACATCCTCGAGCTGGAACATCTTGCGGTACTGGCGCACCACGGCGTTCTTGGGCTCGGTCAGGATCGACACCAGGTCGTCCTCATCGAGCGCCTGCGTCTGGGTGACGACGGGCGTACGGCCCACGAACTCGGGGATCATGCCAAAGGCGTTGAGGTCCTGCGGGAGCACCTGGCGCAGCAGGTCGTTCTCGTCGACCGAGGTGGGGCCGGCGATCTCGGAGTTAAAGCCCACGCCCTTGTTGCCCACGCGATCGGCAATGATCTTGTCCAGACCCACAAAGGCACCGCCGCAGATGAACAGGATGTTCGTCGTGTCGATCTGCAGCAGCTCCTGCTGGGGATGCTTGCGGCCGCCGGTGGGCGGAACGCTTGCCACCGTGCCCTCAAGAATCTTCAGCAGTGCCTGCTGAACGCCCTCGCCCGAAACATCGCGGGTGATGGAGAGGTTCTCTGCCTTGCGAGCGATCTTGTCGATCTCGTCCACATAGATAATACCGACCTGCGCACGCTCAATGTCGCCATCAGCGGCGTTGATGAGCTTGAGCAGGATGTTCTCCACGTCCTCGCCCACGTAACCAGCCTCGGTAAGCGCGGTGGCGTCGGCGATAGCAAACGGCACCTCGAGGATACGCGCGAGCGTCTGGGCCAGCAGCGTCTTACCGGTACCGGTGGGACCGAGCAGCAAAATGTTGGACTTGGCGAGCTCCACCTCGTCCATATCATCGTCGAGCTGCGAGTCCAAGCCATCGTCAAAGGCCGAAAGCGCAGCGCCGCCCTCGATCACGCGACGGTAGTGGTTGTACACGGCCACCGACATGGCGCGCTTGGCGTCCTCCTGGCCCATAACATAGGCCGAAAGCTCGTCATAGATCTCGTGCGGCGTCGGCACGTGCGTGATGACCTGACGGTCGTCCTCGAGCTCAAAGCCCTCGGCCTCGGGGTCAACGGCAGGCTGGGACGCAGCCTGGCCGTGATCGTTGAGGAAACCCGGCAGCTTGCCGTTGCGGGCGGCGTCCATAAAGTCCGAAGCCAGCGACTCCTCAAGGATTTCGGAGCAGGCGGCGACGCACTCGTCACAGATAAAGATGTTGGTCGGGCCCTTAACAAGGCGGCGAACCTGACCCTGCTCTTTTCCGCAGAAGGAACAGCGGATGGGGTTGCCGTTCTCGTCAAAGTTGTCCTGCATATTACCGGCCATCCTAGGCGTCCTTCGCGGCAAGATCGCGCGAGGTGACGATACGGTCGATCAGACCGTAGTCGAGGGCCTCGGCAGCGGTCAGGTAGTTGTCACGCTCGGTATCGGCCTGGACCTTCTCGATAGGCTGGCCCGAGGCGTCGGACAGGATCTGGTTGAGCTCGCGGCGGGTCTTCTTGATCTCCTCGGCCACGATCTCGATCTCGGTCTGCTGACCTTGAGCACCGCCGCTGGGCTGGTGAATCATGACCTTGGAGTGCGGCAGGCAGAAGCGCTTGCCCTTGGAGCCGGCCGAAAGCAGCACGGCAGCCATAGACGCGGCCATACCGACGCAGATGGTGGAGACCTGCGGCTTGATGAAGTTCATGGTGTCAAGAATCGCCAGGCCAGAGTAAACCTCGCCACCGGGCGAATTGATGTAGAGCGAGATATCCTTCTCGGCATCCTGGCTCTCAAGATGCAGCAGCTGGGCAACGACCAGGTTGGCGCTGACGGAGTTGATCTCCTCGCCCAAGAAGATGATGCGGTCGTTGAGCAGGCGCGAATAGATATCGTAGCTGCGCTCGCCGCGCGGCGTCTGCTCGATAACGTATGGCACGAGGGCGGAATCGAACTTAGCGATCATACGCATCTCCATTTCTCTCTTGCGGACCAAATTGGTTCTAGATAAACGTACGGTGCCCGCATGCTATGCATTGGCTGGCACCGTACGAAGCAACCGGATAACCGGCTTATAACTTTACCCCATC
The DNA here is from genome assembly GCA_937922225.1 of uncultured Collinsella sp. Taxonomy (GTDB): domain Bacteria; phylum Actinomycetota; class Coriobacteriia; order Coriobacteriales; family Coriobacteriaceae; genus Collinsella. Next base: position 33,297 of record CAKZUZ010000016.1, on the reverse strand, counting down.
ACGGGCGCATGCATGCGCTCATGGGCAAGGTGGCGAGAATTACTCGGCGTCCTTGGCGGTCTCGTCGACCTCGGTCACCTTGGCGTTCTCGACCAGGTGATCGACGGCCTTGGAGCGACGGATGGACTCGCGGACGGCAGGCATGCGGCCATCGGCGATGAACTCGGCCTTGGAAGCCTCGACGTCCTTGACGCCAGCCTTCTCGAACTCGGCGTTGATGTCGTCCTCGGTGACCTCAATCTTAAGCTCACGGGCGAGGGCGTCGAGCGCCAGGGACTCACGGGCAACGTCGTTGGCCTGCTTATGCAGGTCGCCGATGAACTGCTCCATGGTCAGGCCGGAAGCGGGCAGCCAGGTGTCCAGGGTCATGCCGCGGGCAGCAAGGTTGGACAGGAAGTTCTGGCCAAGCTCCTCAAAGACGGACTGCTCGTAGTCGGCATCCATCTCGTCGAGCTGCAGGCGCTCAGCGAGAGCGGAGACGCAACGGTTCTCCTTCTCGGCAGGGAGGCGGGAAGCCTTGTCCTGCTCGATCTCGATCTTGATGGCGTCGCGCATAGCGTCGATGCTGTCGAAGCCGAAGTCGGACTTGACGAGCTCGTCGGTGAGCTCGGGGGTGTTGCGGACCTTGATGCCCTTGACGGTGACCTCGACGGTGTGGGTCTCGGCCTCCTCGCCCTCCTCGGCCTCGTCGGTCCAGGTGACGGACTTGACATCGTCAACGTTGGCGCCGATCAGAGCCTCGTTGAACTCGGCGGGGTTGCTGTCACTACCGGCGATGAGCATGCGGCCCTCGGCGGCAAAGTTGTCGGCGTTCTCGACGGCCTTAAGGTCGACGGTCACGTAGTCCTCAGCCTCGACGGCACGACCCTCGACGTCCTCGAAGGTGGCGCGGTAGTTGAGGAGCATCTCGACCTGGTTGTTGATCTCGGACTCGGTGACCTCCGCAGGGGGCATCTCGATCTCGACAGCGTCGAAGGAGGAGAGCTCAGCGGCGGGACGCAGGGAGAACTCGACGGTGTAGGTGTAGTCCTCGTGATCCTTGGCGAGGTCGAGCTCCTTGTAGTCACCGCTCTTGGTGGGGACGATGTCCAGCTCGTTGAGGACGGCGGGCTCGTTGGCGGCGATCAGGTCGTTGGTGGCCTGAGCGAGGGTAGCCTCGGCGCCAAGAGCAGAGTCGATGACCGGACGGGGAGCCTTACCGGCACGGAAGCCCGGGAAGCGGTACTTCTTGGCGGTGTCCTTGTAGGCCTTCTTGATCGCGGCGTCGACGTCGGCGGCCGGGATGGTGACCGTAGCGGTGAGCTTGGCGTCCTTGACGTCAGAAGCGGTGATGTTCAACACGTTCCTCCTCATACTGCCCAGCTTATCTGAGGTGCTGGTACCTTTATGCAACAAAGAGTCGCGACGGCCGAAGCCGACGCAGATGCGTTGGTGCGGGCGAAAGGACTCGAACCTTCACGGGAATCCCACCAGAACCTAAATCTGGCGCGTCTACCAATTCCGCCACGCCCGCATGAGCGCACAGACTAGGAATGATAGCAGATACGAACGGCAAGCGCACGCACACGTTTTACAGGCTCACGACCTCACCACGAGTGCAAAAGGCGGGACGAGTTGCCCCGCCCCGCCAATTACGACTTGTTCGCCGACCCGCTACTCCCCCAGCAGGGCCTTCTCGGGCGTGATCGGCAGCGAGCGGACCTGATGGCCGGTGGCGTGCGCCACGGCCGAGGCAACGGCGGCGAGCGGCGTGTTGATGACGACCTCGCCGATCGACTTGGCGCCAAACGGACCCGTCGGCTCGTAGCTCGGCTCAAAGGCCACGCGAATGCTGCCGATATCCAGGCGCGTGGGCAGCTTGTAGCTCATAAAGTTGCCGGTGCGCAGGCGGCCGCGGTCGTCGTGCTCGACGATCTCGTAGAGCGCGTGGCCGATACCCTGGGCAATGCCGCCCTCGGCCTGGACGCGCGCGAGCGCCTCGTTGATCACGGTGCCGCAGTCGACGGCCGCCGCGTAGTCCACAACAGTCACCTTGCCGGTGGCCTTGTCGACCTCGACCTCGGCAATGCCGGCCATAAACGGCGGGGGCGAAACGGGCAGACAAGCAGAAGCATGCGAGGTCAGCGCGTCGCCGCCCGCGATGTTCTTGACGCACAGGTTTGCAAAGTCGCGCAGCGTAAGGTAGCGGTTCTGCTCGCGCGCGACACGCTCGTCGGACAGGCGCACGTACTGGCCATCGAAGACCACGTCGGCGGCGTCCACATCCCACATCTGGGCTGCCTTTGCGCAAATCTTCTCACGCAGCTCAGTCGCGGCGTTCTTGGCGGCAAGGCCCGTCACGTACGTACCCGAGCTCGCGTACGAGCCGGCGTCGAACGGTGACACGTCGGTGTCCACGCCGCGTACCACAATGAGCGAACTCTCCACGCCCAGCTCCTCGGCAGCAATCTGCGCGAGAATCGTGTCGACGCCCATGCCGTTGTCGGTGGCGCCGGTCGAAAGCGTAATAAAGCCGTCCTCTTCCAGGCGCATGTCAATGCCGGCAATATCGACGTTGGAAATGCCCGAGCCCTGCATGGTGAGCGCACAGCCCAAGGCACGCACGCGGTCGCCCAGGTCGACGGCTAGCGGCTTGTCGCGCCAACCGATCATGTCCATCGCGCGCAGCAGGCAGCGATCGAGCGCGCAGGCGTTGAGCTTCTCGTTGTAATACTGCGGCATGATCTCGCCCTCGCGCACGATGTTCTTAAGGCGCAGGTCGGCGGGGTCCATGTGCAGCATGTCGGCGAGCTCGTTGACGGCGCTCTCCACGGCAAACTGGCCCTGGGTGGCACCGTAGCCTCGATACGCGCCGCCGCGGTTGGTGTTGGTGTAGACGGCGTCCCAGCTAAAGCGGCTCGCCTTCACGTGGTTATAGATGGGCAGGCTCTTGTGGCCCGAGAGGCCGATCGTCGTGGTGGCATGCTCGCCGTACGCGCCGGCGTTGGACAGCGTATGCAGGTCGATGGCCGTGATGGTGCCGTCGTTCATGGCGCCCAGCTTAACGGTCATCTGCATCTGGTGGCGCGAGTTGCCCGCGGTGATGGTCTCCTCGCGGGTGTAGCAGCAGTAGCTCGGACGGCCGGTCTGCTGGGTCACGAACGCAACGAAGATCTCGCAGCAGCCCGTCTGCTTGGAGCCAAAGCCGCCGCCGATGCGCGGCTTAATGACCTGCACCTGCGACTGCGGAATGTCGAGCGACTGCGCGACCATGCGGCGCACGTGGAAGGGCACCTGCGTCGAGGTGGTCACCGAGATGCGGCCGAAGGCGTCGGTCGTCGCAAAGGCGCGGAAGGTTTCCATGGGCGCGGTCTGCGTGGCCTGGCTGGTGTAAGTGCGCTCAAAGACGATGTCGCTCTGGGCGAAGGCCTCGTCCAGATCGCCATAATCGCTGGTACCGCTGCACACCAGGTTGCGCGGAACATCGCCGCCCTGCGGGAACATAAAGGTCACGTCGCCCTCGGGGTGGACCACGATGTCGTTATCGAGTGCCTGGGTAAAGTCGAGCAGGGGCTCGAGCACCTCGTAGTCGACCTTGATGAGCTTGAGCGCCTTATCGGCGGCCTCCTCGGTCTCGGCGGCGACGATCGCCACCTCTTCGTTTTGGTAGCGGACGAGGTTCTCGAGAATTAGACGGTCGTAGGGACTCGGCTGCGGATAGCTCTGGCCGGCAATGGTAAAACGGCGCTTGGGAACGTCCTCGTAGGTGTAGACGCCCACCACGCCGGGCACCTTCAGGGCGCGCGACGTATCGATGGAGCGGATCTTGGCGCGGGCATAGGGGCTGCGCTTGAGTTTGACGATGAGCGCACCGGCGGGCACCATATCGCCCGTGTAGACGGGACGGCCCTCGAGCAGGGCCTTCGAGTCCTTCTTGGGCTGCTTATGGGTGATCTGCTTGTAGGAGACGCCGTCGGAGCTCGTGTCGTTGACCGGCAGCTCGGGCATCTCAAAGCCCACCTGCACGCCAGACTCGTTAAGGAAGCGCACGATGGCGCGCAGCTGGCTCTCGTAGCCGCTACAACGGCAGAGGTTGCCGGCGAGCTGGCGCGAGAGCTCCTCGCGCGTGGCGACGAGGCTCGGGTCCTCCTTGGCGGCGCGGGCAAGCGCCAGCACGTTCATGATGAGGCCGGGGGCGCAAAAACCGCACTGCTCGGCACCTTCGGAAGCCATCGCACGGGCGAGCGCCTCGGACTCGGCCTTGAGGCCCTCAAGCGTGGTGATGGTGTGGCCCTCGACGCGCGCGGCGGGAACCGAGCAGCTCAGCACCGGGTCGCCGTCGAGCCACACCGTGCACAAACCGCAGTTGGTGGTCTCGCAGGCGCAGCGCACCGACGCGCAACCCTGCTCGCGCAGCAGCGCAAAGAGCATGGTGTCGGGGGCAATCTGAACCTTGACCTTGCGGCCGTTGAGCGTAAAGGAAAGATCGATGAGTTTGGCAGCCATTAGCACACCTCGCTAGAATCGACGCCGGGCACGCGGCGGCAGGAATACTCGTCCGTGGCAAACTTGGGGACCTGAACGGTCTCGAGCTCGCGGGCAAGCGTGGCCGAAAGCTCAATGCCGGCGGCGCGGCGCACGGCCTGAATCGCCAGCGGGGCCGAGATGCGACGGCGGTACTCGGCCGAGCCCCACATGTTGGTGCCATAGCCCAGCGCGCGTACGGACGCGGCCAGGGCGCGCAGCTCGTCCTCGGAAGGCTGCTCGCTGGTGAGGCCACACGCCTCGCCCTGCAGCAGGGTCGCGCGCAGCGGGCGGGCGCCCACAGTGACGTGCCAGGAGCCGTCCCACCAGGCGGCGGTGACGTTCAGCGAGGGGAAGTCGGTCGCGGCCTTGCGCACGGCCTCGTAACTCGCACGGTAATCGTGCTTGACGACCACGACGTGCTCGATCACGTCGCGCACATAGCCCATATCCACGAACTCAGCGAGCGGCACGCGGCCGGCACCCGTCAGCTCAACGTACGAGTCGAGCGCCAAAAAGGCCGAGAGCACGTCCGAGAAACCGAAGCGGCCGTAGATGCTGCCGCCCACCGTGGCGGTGTTGCGCAGCTGCACGCCCACGATGTCGTGGACGGCAAACTCAAAAACATTGTTGACAAGCGCGTTGATCCCGGCATGACGCTCGAGCTGGCGTAGGGTGCACATGGCACCGATGCGAAACTCGGTCTCGGTCTCCTCGATCTGATCGAGTCCACAGGCCGAAAGGTCAATCGCCGTCGCCACGCGACGCGAACCCAGGCGCATCCAGATGCCGCCGCCCACAATCTTGTTGTTGCGGTTCTTCTGTAAGAGCTCATAGGCTTCGGCCGCGTTTCCAACACGGACGTAGGTACCGAACTTGAGCACGTTCTCCCCCATCTCTTTACTTGTCCAGTACCTCTAAGTGTACCAAACGAGGGCGCACGACCCTCACCACCATAGAAAAAGGCTCCCGGCCAATATGGTCGGGAGCCTTAAGATCATCAGCTGGTGCTGTGCGGAGCTATGTCGAGCTGAATCTAGCAGACGCCCTGGGCCATCATGGCGTCGGCGACCTTCAGGAAGCCGGCGATGTTGGCGCCCATGACAAAGTTGCCCTCCTGGCCATACTCCTTGGCGGTGTCGTCCACGTTGTGGAACATGCCGCGCATGAGCTGCTCGAGCTTGCCGTCGACCTCCTCGAAGGTCCAGGACAGGTGCTCGGCGTTCTGGCTCATCTCCAGGCCGGACACGAGCACGCCGCCGGCGTTGGCAGCCTTACCGGGCATAAAGGCGACGCCGTTCTCCTGGAAGTAGGTCGTGGCCTCGATGGTCGTGGGCATATTCGCGCCCTCGCCGACCACCTTGCAGCCGTTGGCGACGAGCGCCTGGGCGTCCTCGAGCAGCAGCGTGTTCTCGCGAGCGCAGGGCAGCGCGATGTCGCAGGGCAGCTGCCACACGCCACGGCCGTCGCCCTCGTGCCACACGGCGTTGGGCTTCTCGTCAACGTACATAGCGAGCGTAACGCCCTTGTCGTGGCCGGAGCGCTTCTTGTTGTAGACGTGCTCGAGCACAGTGTAGTCGATGCCGTCGGGATCCTCGACCCAGCCGTGAGTATCGGAGCAGGCCAGCACCTTACCGCCGAGCTGGGAGACCTTCTGGACGGCGTAGATAGCGACGTTGCCGGAGCCATGAACGACGACGTTCTTGCCCTCGAAGGAGTCGCCGCGGCTCTTGAGGTACTCGTCCACAAAGTAGACCAAGCCGTAGCCGGTGGCCTCGGTACGGGCGAGCGAGCCGCCAAAGGAGAGGCCCTTGCCGGTAAGGACGCCGGTCCACTCGTTGGTCAGGCGCTTGTACTGACCGAACATGTAGGCAACCTCGCGGCCGCCAACGCCCAGGTCGCCGGCGGGAACGTCGGTGTTGGGGCCGATGTGGCGATAGAGCTCGGTCATGAAGGACTGGCAGAAGTGCATGATCTCGTTGTTGGACTTACCCTTGGGGTCAAAGTCGGAACCGCCCTTGCCGCCGCCCATGGGAAGGGTGGTCAGGCTGTTCTTGAGGATCTGCTCCAGGCCCAGGAACTTGAGCATGCCCAGGGTGACCGTCGGGTTAAAGCGCAGGCCGCCCTTGTAGGGTCCAATGGCAGAGTTGAACTCGACGCGGTAGCCGCGGTTGACCTGAACCTTGCCCTGGTCGTCGACCCAGGGAACACGGAACATAACGATGCGCTCGGGCTCGACGAGGCGCTCCAGTAGGGCGGCCTCCTCGTACTCGGGGTGGGCGTCGAGCGCCGGCTGGATGGTGCCGAGGATCTCGGTCGCGGCCTGGATGAACTCAGGCTGCTCGGGATAGCGGGCCTTGAGCTCTTCGAGAACTTTCTGCGTGTAGCTCATGCTTCCTCCAATGACGGGAAACGAAAAATGTTGGTCGCGGCACCCTATGCGCCGCGAACTTTATCGAGTATGGATAATATCGCACTGTTGCGGCAAAGTTACGAATAAGACCGCGGGCGGATGTTTCATTTTGATTACGATGCAGGTAGAAGCATTTTTGAGCAGCTGACGAGCAAATTACGTGTTTCGAAGCTGTTTCTCGCACGTTTCGAAACCACCACAAAGGGGACAGGCACCTTTGTGGTGGTTTGGTGAGATGCGTTGGCGGGAACGTATGTGAATCGAACACATCCAAGACGTTTTGCACGCCTCGCAACGGTTTTGAGGACCGCGGGGCCCACCGGAGCCCATCCGTTCCCAAGCGTGGCGGTATTTTACCAAACCGAACAGACCACAACCGAAAAGAGCGATGCGGAAGCCGCTAGCGCAGCGATCTTAGGCCGCCGGCCACCTTGTCGAGCACTGTAAAGCGCACGGCATCCAGATGCTCCAAGATGCTGATGGTTCGCTTGCGAGACACGCCCAGGGCTTCACGCAGCACACTCGTGGTGGCGGCGCCGCCAGCAGCCTCGATAGCCGTCGCAACAGCCTCACGCGCATGGGCCTCGGCGGCGGCGGACAAGGCAACGTCGCGCTCGACCTTAACGATCGAGTGGTTGAGCGAAAGCTCGCGCAGCGCACGCGTCATGGTGTCGCGATCGAGCTGCAACTGCTCGCCCACCTCGGGAAGCGTCGCCGCACCGAGACCCGCCTCGTCGAGGGCGGCCACGATGCGCTGGCTCGCCTCGCGCACCACGCGTATCGCCGCAGCGGCAGAGTGCGGGTCGAACACCTCGGCACCGTCGACGGTGCACACGCCGCGCGCACAGCCCTCGAGAACGAGCGCGGACGCGACGTCTTCACCCGCTGTCGGCCAGGCGGCATGCGCGACCTCGCCCGGCGTGAAACCCGTCTGCTTGGGCGCGGCCCCGTGCATGGCGGCCAGCGTGACGGCGAGCGTGGCGAGGGCGGCATCGAGCACAGCGGGGGCGGCATAGAGCTCCTCGGTCGAGCGCTCGGCATGAAGCGCCACGGCGTCACCCGAGGAAACCGCCCCGTGCAGGAGCGCAGCCGCCTCGGCACCCGAAAGATCGAGAGCACGGGCTGCGACCGCGGCAGGCACGGGCAGGCGCTGCAGCCCCAACCATGCGGCAACGGCGGCGGCGCGGTCGTCGGCATCCAGGGCCCCAAGCAGCGCGCACTCGCCCGCGGAGAGGACGCGCGAGCGGCGGCACCGCGAAAGAAGAACACGACCGCCGCCGATAAGCACCACCGGCGAGAACGCGAGCACAATGAGGCCGTCGCCCGATCGCACGGGAAGGCGCTCCTCCAGACGGACCTGCACGATGCGGGTCTCGCCAGCCTCAATAGGTCCCTCACCCTCCATGAACATGATACGGCCAAGGACCTCCGCCGTACCCGCCATCACATGCACGCGCGCACCGGACTCGAAGGGCGCGGGCTTGGTGCCCTCGCGCCCCAGATACGAGAAGCGGGCGATGAGCCTGAGCGTCGAGCCCTCAGCACCAGACCCGCAGAGGACCTCGCCACGCGGAAGGTCGCCCGCACCGTCGCCCACGATGTTGAGCGCCGCGCGCTGTCCGGGCAACGCCCGAGGAGTATCACCATGCACCTGAATCGCGCGCACGCGGCAGCGCACGCCCGCGGGACATGAGACGAGCTCGTCGCCCACCGCTACGGGGGCATCGTGAAGCGTGCCCGTGACGACCGTCCCGGATCCCTTGATGGTGAAGCAGCGGTCGATGGGCAGGCGCGGGGCCAGACCGGGGCGCACCGGGCGGGATGCGGCATCGGCCAGGAAAGAGTCGATGGCGGCATCGAGGGCAAGGCGAACGTCCTCGATGCCCACGCCCGTGCGCGAGGAAACAGGCACCACGGGCGCATCGGCAAAGACGGTATCGCTGAGGAAGTCCATCACGTCGAGCTCGGCGAGCTCCGCCGTCTCGTCATCGGCCAGATCGCGCATCGTGAGCGCCACCACGAGGTGTCTCACGCCCAACAGCTCCAGCACGTGAACGTGCTCGCGGGTCTGCGGCATCACGCTCTCAACGGCAGAAACAACCAGCAACGCAACGTCCACGCCGGTGGCGCCCTGCACCATGGCGCGCAAATAGTGCGCATGCCCGGGCACGTCAACCAAGCCGACAAGCTTGCCGTTGGGAAGCTCGAGCTCGCCAAAGCCGAGCTCAGTGGTCATGCCTCGGCGCCGTTCGACCTCCAGACGGTCGGGATTTTTGCCGGTCAGCGCCTCGATAAGAGCCGACTTTCCGTGGTCGACGTGTCCTGCTGTTCCAACGACAACGGGACATTCGACAAGCTCACGCGTAGTCATCGACGCAAACCTGCCCGCACGGCATCCACCAACGCGGACGCACACAGGTCAAGGTCGGTGTCGCGCAAAAGCGTGCGAACGTCAAACAGCACCTGGTCGTGGCGCACGCGCGTCACAACCGGCGTATCGGGCTCCTGAACCAAGGCGCGCTTTAGGCCATCGGCGGATAGGCGCCCATCGACGGGGCAAACGGCAACGCAAAAAGTTGGGAGCTCGACGGTCGGCAGCGACCCGCCGCCCGGGGCAGAGGCGCCCTCGACAACCTGCAGCTCCACGGCCTCCTCGCACTGAGCCTCGCGAAGCTTGCGCAGCATGCGGTCATGCAGGCGCTTGGCCTGACGCTCGAGCGGAGCCGGCGCAGCGGAAAGCATGTTGAGCACCGGGATCTCACGATGTGCCGTATCGGGACCGGCCACATACAGACGCAGGGTGGCCTCGAGCGCCGCGAGCGTGAGCTTACCGGGGCGAAGCGCGCGCATAAGCGGATGAGAGGCGCAGGCGGCAATTGCCTGGGCGCTGCCGAGAATAATGCCTGCCTGCGAGGCGCCGAGCAGCTTGTCACCCGAGCACGAGACGACGTCAACGCCGGCGCAAAGCGAGGCGGACGTGGGCTTCTCCCCCGCATCGGCGAGCACCCCGTCTGCAAGCAAAGCGCCCGAGCCCTGATCCTCGTACAGCAACAGCCCGTGCTCATGCGCCAGCGCAGAAAGCTCCGCCACGGAAACCTCCTCGTGGAAGCCCTCGATACGGTAGTTGGAAGGATGGACTTTGAGGATCATCGCCGTGTTGGGCGTAATGGCGCTTCGATAATCGTCCAGATGCGTGCGGTTGGTGGAGCCCACCTCGACAAGCTTGGTACCCGAAGCCGCCATGATGTCGGGGATACGGAAACTGCCTCCCACCTCGACAAGCTCGCCGCGGCTCACGATGACCTCTTTGCCGAAGGCATGCGCGGCAAGCACCAACAGCACCGCGGCGGCATTGTTGTTGACAACTAAGGCGTCCTGCGCCCCCGTGAGCGTGCGCAGCAGACGCGCGGCATGCTCTTTTCGGCCCCCGCGAGCGCAGGTTGAGACGTCATACTCAAGCGTGCTGTAGCCTCGGGCGACATCGGTCACCGCCTGCACCGCCGCGGGAGCGAGCGGAGCGCGGCCCAGATTGGTGTGAATCACAACGCCCGTCGCGTTGACGGCAGGGCGCAGGGTCGGCAGCGACAGGCGATGGGTCCGCTGCTCAATTGCCAAGGCGAGCTCGCGCTTGTTCCTTGCAGGGGCGCCGGAGCGAATCGCCGCGCGCTCGGCATCGAGCTCGGCGTCAATCGCCTCGCGTACCATCGTGTCGCCTGCATCGCCAGCAGCCTTCATGACCGGCCACTCGGCAAGCAGCTCGTGAACGGCGGGAATGGAACGCAGGCGGCAGCGCACCTCGGCAGACATGGATTCGCAGTCGCTCATGGAAAGCCCTTCGACATAATCAATAAAAAGCAGGCCCCCCTTGGTCGTCATCGGCCAAAATGTGACGACGCGCACGCAAAAGGGACAGGTCCATTATGGCAGCTCGTGACAAGACGTCGAAGCGCCTCGTCTAAAACCTGCCAAAATAAACCTGTCCCTTTTTGGTCGGTTATGGCTTGGTGGCTTTAGGCCTCCTTATTGGCGTAGATAAACCAGTAGCCCAGCGCCACGATCAGGGCGCCACCCACGATATTGCCCAGCGTGGCGACCGTAAGGTTGAGCGCCAACCCGGCAGCGTTGAGGGCATCGGCGCCAGCGACATCGGCTCCATAGCCGCAGGAGTGCATCAAAATGCCCATGGGCAAAAAGTACATGTTGGCAACGCAGTGCTCAAAACCGCAGGCTACAAAGGCAGCGATGGGCAGCAAAATGCCCACGACCTTGTCGACCACGGTCTTGCCGGCAGTGCCGATCCATACGGCCAGACACACAAAGATGTTGCACAGAATGCCGCGGAAGAAGATGGTAACGGCGCCGATCGTAACCTTACCGGCGGCGACACTCACCATGGTGTTGGCGACGGCCTCGCCGTTGAGTTTGTAAATGGCTGCCATGTAAATCAAAAAGACAACGAACAGGGCGCCGGCAAAATTGCCGATCCACACAATAGCCCAAGCCTTGAGGATCTGGACGAGCGTGATCTTGTTGCTCTTAAGCGCGCAGACCATAAGCGAGTTGCCGGTAAACAGCTCCGCGCCGCAAATAAGCACGAGCACCAGCCCCAGGCAAAAAGCAAGGCCACCTACAAAGCGCTGAGCGCCCCAGCCAAGGGACGCATCGCTCAGAAAGACCGTGAAGAACAGGCCGCCAAAGGCGATGAACGCACCGGCGAACATAGCGAGCAAAAAGGCCTTCGAGACCGGCAGGTTAGCCTTGGTAACGCCGGCGGCCTCAGTCTTGGCCTCGATCGCGGCGGGCGCCAGGCAATCGGGGGTGGGATATTCTGCCTTACTCTGCGCCATGGCAATCACTACTTTCTTACGATTTGGGACAAACGCTCCTGGTTCATTTGCCCCGCGAGGTCGGACGGTATAAAAAAAACGCGAGCCAAATTAGCATACTGGCCTGCGATTATATAGCTTGGAGCGGGCGACGGGAAGTCCAAGGATTTGCTTCGCAAATCCTTGTTTCGCTGCGGGCCTTCGGCCCTTGCGTGCTGCGCTGAGAAAATGCTCACGCATTTTCTCAGCGCAGCACCCTGACGGGTTCGATTCCCGTCGCCCGGCGCGTAAACGAAAACAGCTCTGATTCCCAAAGGAAACCAAAGCCGTTAAAACAATTCTTATGGAGCGGGCGACGGGAATCGAACCCGCGTCATCAGCTTGGAAGGCTGGGGTTCTACCATTGAACTACGCCCGCAAGATATGGTCGGGACGACAGGATTTGAACCTGCGACATCCTGCTCCCAAAGCAGGCGCGCTACCAAACTGCGCCACGTCCCGAAGGTGTTGAGCAGCTAAGGTCTAAACCTCGCGTGTCCCAAAGCGAAGGAAATTATAGGGGAGACTCCCCGCCTGTGCAAGCATTGATGCCTTAGCTCCTCGAATGTGCAACAAAACGACTATGGAGCAGACCGATCACAAATGCCACCACGGCAACCGGCGCCCACGCGGCACCGATATCCGCCAGCGGCAGCGCATCGAACGGTAGCCACACGCCCGCAAAGAACGCGTCGCGGACCGAGGTGATCACACTCTGCACCGCGACGACGCCGCCAACCCAGACCCACACCTGCGGATGAGCGTCGCAAAAGCCGTGCACCAGGCCCATCAGTACCAGCACGATGGCAACGGGATACAAGGCGTTGAGCATAGGCACCGAGAACATGAGGATCACGTCGAGACCCACGTTGGAGAGCACGCACGAAAACGCTGCGAACACAAAGGCGAGAACCGCAAAGGGACGGCGCATGGCCTCCTCGGAGGCCTCCGCTCCCCCTTCGACCACATACGTCTCGCAGAAGTAACGCGAGCAGCAGCTGATGAGGCCGATGCACACGTTCATGCAGGCAAGGAAGAAGATGGCGAAGACCACGACCGTGCCGGCAAGCCCAAAATGCATGGAGGCCGAACGGGCGAGGATGGCGGCGCCGTTGGTAGCGTCGGGCATCACGGTGCCGAGCTGCATACCGGCAAGACCCAAGCCGCAGTAGATGATAGCCATGAGCACGCCGGCGATCACACCGGAACGCGAAATCTCAAAGGCCACGCGCTTGTCATCGGTAACACCCAACTCGTGGATGGTCTCGGCGATGATGATACCAAAGGCGAGCGACGCGAGCAGGTCCATGGTCTGATAGCCAGTCAGAAAGCCCTGCACGGCAGCACCGGCATTGTAGGGGGCCTGCGGCGCGGCAGCCGGTCCCAGCGGCGAGATCACGGCAGCACCCACGACCAGCACGATGAGCGCAATGAGCGCGGGACCCGTAATACGGCCGAGCACGCGTGTGATGACGCCCGGGCGCAGCGTGAGCGCAAACGCGACGACGAAGAACCCGATGGCAAACACCAGACGTGCCGTGCCGAGCGAAACGCCCTCGGGTAGCAGCGGCACCAGCATTTCGAACGCCGTAGAGCTTGTGCGCGGAATGGCCAGGCACGGACCGATGGCCAGGTAGACCGCCGCAACGAAGAATTCGCCAAACTTAGGATGCACACGCCCGGCCAGCTCTCGGGCCGTGCCAGCGAGCGCGACGGCGATAAATCCCATAACGGGCAGACCGATGGCGGCAATGAGAAAGCCGAGCATGGCGACCGGCGTGGCAGAACCTGCCTGCAGCGCCAGCAGCGGCGGAATAATGAGGTTACCGGCGCCAAAGAGCATCGAGAACAGCGCAATGCCGACGGTAACGACATGGTCGGAACGCAGACCGCGCGGGGCGGATGAAGCCATAGGCACACCTTTCGGGTCGAAACAAAAACGGGACGGGCAAAATACCCGTCCCGCAAGTATATACGCTTTAGCAGACTAAATCGCGCAGAGCATCGATAGCCGTGTCGACTTCTTCGGTCGTGTTGAAATACCCAAACGAGAAGCGGACGACACCCTGGCGCTCGGTATCTAACGCACGGTGCATGAGCGGAGCGCAATGGGCACCGGGGCGCGTCGCAATCCCCCACCCTTGCATGAGCGCGTCCGAGATCTCGGCCGAGTCGATATCACCCACGTTGAGTGAGACGATCGCCGAGCGCACGGGCTGGTCAAACGCACCGTAGAGCGCAATGCCGGGGATTTCGCGAGCACCGGCGAGGAAGCGCTCTGCAAGCGAGCGCTCATGCGCCGTAATCGCCTCGACCCCGCCTTGCGCCTCGATAAAGTCGAGACCGGCAGAAAGTCCCGCGATGCCGTGGCCGTTGAGCGTGCCCGCCTCAAGACGCGTGGGCCACTCAAGTGGCTGCAGTGGGTCAAAGCTGTGCACGCCCGTGCCGCCCATGGCCCACGGAGACACGTCAATGCCCTCCGCCACGGCCAGGCCGCCGGTGCCTTGGGGTCCCATGAGCCCCTTGTGGCCGGTAAAGCACACAATGTCGAGCCCCATGGCATGCATATCGATACGCGCCGTGCCGGCAGACTGAGAGGCATCGACGATCACCAGCGCACCGGCCGCATGGGCCATGGCCGCCACGCGCGCAATGTCGACCGCGTTGCCGGTCACATTTGAGGCGTGCGTCACAACCACGGCACGCGTACCGGGCGTGACTAGCCGCTCGAGCTCGTCGTAGTCGAGCGCGCCGCTTACGTCACAGCCCGCATGCTCAACGGTCACACCCCGCTCCGCTACCAGGCGGTTGAGCGGACGCAGCACGGAGTTGTGCTCGAGCACCGTCGTGACCACGCGGTCGCCGGGGCGCACCACGCCACAGATGGCGGTGTTGAGCGCCGCCGTAGAGTTGGGCGTAAAACAAATATGGTCCACCCGCGGGCAGCCCAGCAAGCGCGCAAGCTTGGTGCGGCAGCTGTGGATGGTGCGCGCCGCGTCGAGCGCACCCGACGTGGCGCCTCGCCCAGCATTGCCGAGCGAGCACATCGCCTGCACCACGGCATCGATGACCGCCTGAGGTTTGTGCATGGTCGTCGCCGCGTTATCCAGGTAGATCATCGCACGACCTCCCACATATCGATCACAGTAAAGCCCTCGGTGGGAACGTCCGCCGCGGCAAGCTCGCTTCGCAGCAGTGGTTCATTTTCAGGCAGGGCTTTCCATGCCAGGCCGCAGCCGGCAGCAACCTCTCCGGGTACGGGAATCGTTCGCCCGGGAAGGCCACGCTCACGGCACAGAGACTCGCAGCCCATGGCGGCCGCCGTGGTGGGAAACGTGATGACAAGCGCCGGGCGCTTTTCTCTCATGGCAATCCCACCCAGGCGCTACGGACGCACGACGCGGCCGGCCTGCTCCATCTTTTCGACGATCACGTACATGTTCGTGACATCGCCCACGGCAAGCTGGTCCTTAATGCCAAAGTGGTCGAGGCAGGTGCCGCAGGTAAGGATCTCGACACCCTGCTCGGCCAGGCCCTTGAGGTCGTCAAGCACCGGCGACCCCTCGACGGTGAGTTTGGCGCCGCCGTTGTAGAAGAGCATCGTGGCGGGCAGTTCCTCCTGCTGCGTCACGGCAAAGATAAAGGCCTTCATGAGCTTGTGGCCCAGCTCATCGTCGCCGCGACCCATGCAATCGGTGTAGACGGCCACGACCAGCTTGCCCTTGCCGGCGCTGGCGTCGCAGAAAGCGGCGCCGTCCTGCTCAGGATCGGCCACGGCAACGGCGCCGGCGGTCGCCACGATCACGTGCCACTCGGCATCGGCGACCTTCTCGACCGAGGCCGTGCAGCCCTTTTCCTGTGCCATCTTGGAGATGTTCTTGACGGCGGTCTCGTTATCGACCGAGGTCACGACGGCGCCCTCGCCATCGAGCTGCTTCAGGGCTTTGAGCGTCTTGACGACGGGCAGCGGGCAGGCATCGCCCATGGCATTGACTTCAATCTTGGTAGACATAGCAAATTCCTTTCGAAAGAACCGTTCTAGAGAACGGTAAACAGTTACATAAACGTGCGGGCTAGCGAACAACGCGGACGGCAGGACCGCCCGGCTCCGCCTCGCACACGCGCCCAACAACGGCAGCGATGCACCCCTCGGCATGCAGACGACGCGCGAGCTCATCCACATCGGCAGCAGGCGCCGCGATGAGCAAACCGCCCGAGGTCTGCGGATCGTACAGCGCATCCAACATGCCCGGCTCCAGGTCCTCGTCGGCAGCCACACGCGGGCCAAAGAAGTCCTGGTTGCGATAGGAGCCGGCAGGGATAATGCCAAGGCGTGCCATGTCGAGCACCTGGTCAAAGAGCGGCACCGCCCCCGACGCGAGCTCAATCTGCACGTCCGAGCCCTCGGCCATCTCGCACGCATGCCCGATCAGGCCAAAGCCCGTAATGTCAGTGCAGCCGTGAAGTTCGAGTCCCTCGGCCAGACGAATCGGAGCCTCGTTGAGGGTGCGCATCGAGTCAAACATGGCTGTGGCCTCGTTCTGCTCGATGAGCTCGCCCTTAATGGCCGTGGTGATGATGCCCGAGCCGATCGCCTTGGTCAGCAGCAGGACATCGCCCACGCGCGCGCTGCTGTTGGCGAGCATGCGGTCGAGCGCGACGAAGCCGCTCACGGACAGACCGTACTTAGGCTCGTCGTCGTTGATGGTGTGACCGCCCGCGATAGAGCAACCTGCCTCGACGCACTTGTCGGCGCCACCCGCCAAAATCTTGCCGGCGACCTCAACGCCCAGACAACTGGGTATGCACAGCAGGTTCATGGCATGGCTCGGCCGCCCACCCATGGCGTAGATGTCCGAAAGCGAGTTGGCCGCGGCGATCTGGCCAAACAGAAACGGGTCGTCGACCATCGGCGGAAAGAAGTCGATGGACTGCACGAGGCCCAAGTTGTCGCCAACGCGAAAGACGCTCGCATCGTCGGAGGTATCGAACCCCACGAGCAGGTTGTCGTTATGCACATTGGGTAAGTCGCCCAGGACCTGGGCGAGGGCTCCAGGAGCCAACTTAGCGGCTCAACCGCTCGCGGCAGTCATAGACGTGAGCTTCACGAGTTCGTCAGCCATCGATTCCTCCTCTCATAGGTCAATCAGTTCCTCCCAGTATACGCATGGCGGCGTCGAGAGCGGGCGATTTATCGCAAGCCCCCTACGCGAGCGCCTGTGCGCGAATCGCCGCGCCGATGGCACCGGCAAAGCGAGCCTGGGGCGAGGTGGTCACCGGCGACCCCAGTAGCTCGCCCAACCGCTCCACCACGAAGGCGTTCTCGCACAGGCCACCGGTCAGGTAGTACGGGGCGCCCGCGGACTGCCCGGCCATGGTCGCCACGCGCGAGACCACGCTGTCGATCACGCCACGTGCGATGTTCTCGCGCGGCTCACCGCGACCGATCAGGCTGATAACCTCGCTTTCGGCAAACACCGTGCACATGCTGCTGATCTTGGTGGGCTCGCCGGAACGCGCCAGGTCGGCCATCTGCTGCTGGGAAATGCCCAGGCGGTCGGCCATAATCTCCAAAAAGCGCCCCGTGCCGGCGGCGCACTTGTCGTTCATGGCAAACTTGGCCACGTGGCCACTTTTAAGCTGAATGACCTTGGTGTCCTGGCCGCCCACGTCAATCACCGTGCCGTGATCGCCAAACAGGCGCACAGCACCGGTGCCGTGGCAGGTGATCTCGGTCACGACCTTGTGCGCATAGGGCACGGCGACACGGCCGTAGCCAGTCGCAATCACGCGCACGTCGTCGGCTGTCACGCCATAGCCGGCCGCTGCCAGTGCCTCGCGCAGCCGCTCGGAAGCATCGACCGAGGAGAACCCGGTTGGCTGCACGCACGTCCACGCCACCGAACCCTCCCTGTCGACCACAGCAGCCTTAGCCGCCGTAGACCCGATATCGATCCCGATCCCTATCATGACTCTCTCCTAATCCAAACATCAAAGACAGCGGCGCGTTCAGGCGCCTTAGCTCTAGGTTTCTCAGGTGCCGGAGGTTGCCCCGAAAGAGGAGCGCAGCGTACTTTGGTACGCAAGCGACGGTTTGAACGGCAAGATCGGGTGCCTGGGAAAGCCGCCGGGACGGATAGCCCTAAATGGTTTCCAGGAACGCCTCAATACGGGTCTGGAGCTGGCCTGCATCCTCACCGGCGTAGTCGGTCGTGATGTGCATAAACGGAATGCCGGCTTCCTCGGCGGCCTTCTCCACGGCAAACGACTCCATCTCATAGAGCGTGCAGAACTGCAGGGCCACGTCGACGATGCCGTCGGCATGCAGGTCCTTGGCCATCTGGACAATGTCCTTCATACGCTGGTCGTTGGGCGTAAAGACGGCGCAGTTGATCTTAAAGTAGCGCTCGGCGATGGCATCGAGCATCTCGTCCACCGTCTCACCGGACTCGTCGACCAGGTCCTTGTAGTAGCGCGAGCCCGTGCAGGACTCCTCGCCTACCACAACGCCACCGGCTTTCTCGATGAGGTTGAACAGCTTCCAGTTGGGCACGGCCATGGGCGTGCCGGTGTACAGAATGCGCTTGGTCCCCTTGGGCGCCACGCCCTCGCCAGCCTCGACACGCTGCTCGCACTCAGCCGCCATATCGTTAATGGCTCCGGTCAGACGTGGCGTGTCGTCCATAAAGGCGGCCTGAACGGTCAGCAGGCTGTCAAGACCGCTGATGGGCGCAGGGTCGGCAGCGCGCGTGGCAGCGAGGCGCTGCAGGGCGCGACGCTTCTCATTGACGGCGTGGATGGCGGCCTTCAGACGCTCAGGCGTAATCGTGACGCCGCACTCTTCCTCGATCTTGGCGGCGAGCTTCTTGACCTCGGCCTTCCAGGTCACGAGCGTCGACTCGTCGTGTACATTGGGAATATCCATGACGTACATGTTCTTTTGCGTGGCAAAAAACTCGTAGGCCTTCTTCTTGCCATCGCAGGTGTTCTCGCCTACCACCAAGTCACTCGACTCAATGTAGGGGCAGACCTCGCCCAGCTTAAAGCCGGCAAAGCTCTTGATAAGCGGACAGGTGTTGCGCGGCAAGTGCTCCTCGACCTTGTCCGTTGCCCAATCGGCACCCGAGCACAGGCCCACGGGAATACCGTCGCAGGCGAGCACAATCTCCTCGGGCACGTACACGCAGAACGAACCGACGATCTTGGTGGCCTCGCCGGCCTCCTTCTTGTCGAGCATCTCCTTAATACGGCCGCTGTGGATGTTGGTGGCCACAAAGTCCAGGTAGGACGTGGACTTGGGGCGATTGTTCTGCGTCAAGAACATATCGCCGTACATCTGGCCCACGGCGCCCAGCAGCATGTCGTGGTCGGCAAGATTCATGCCGAGGCTCTCCCACATCGGATGGAAATCGAATTCTTCAGCCATGACGGTTCCCCTCTCGAACCAAAAACGGATAACAGCGGTATCGATGCACGACGGGCGGCGATTGCCCTGCCGTGCTCAAACCCGGAATTTTGGGGAACCTGCTTTGCGGTTGACTATTTAGTTGTGCGTCGTCTCTCCCGGAGCCGTGAACATACCTGCTCATATGCGGCTCCGAGCGATATATAGGGCACGCGCGGCAACGCGGCGAATGTATGTCGTCTGCGGCATGTGCGCACCCTCCTTAACAAGTTGAAGTCAACTATATCAACGGTCATCGACCATGCGAACACCGTTGACATTCGTACGACAGCGTCGTGTGACGTCGTTTAATAAATAATTATCTTGATTGATAAGAGTTTGTCATCCCTCATTCGGCAAACGGCGAGACAAAGACGCCGAGGCTTATATCCCCGACGGCATTAACCAGCGCTATCGACAAACCAAATGGATCCTACTGGCATCAAAATGCATGCGCAGCGTCTCGCCTGCTTGCGGCAGCTCGTCGACAGGCATGCCCACCTTGTTGACCTTCCACTGCAGACGCGTGGGCGCATCGATGCGCGGCGCATCCAACAGCACCAAGCGCTCAAAACGTGAATCGCTCACGCGCGCCACGTGCAGGTCGTAGCTGTTGCGACCCCGCTCAGCGCGATTGTCAACATGGAAGTAGCTTGCGCGAATGCCCAGGTACGCCACATTATCGGGAACCTCGCGGCCAACGTTGAAGGTCATGCCCCAGTCGAGGGCTTTAACTTCTTCGTCGCCGATCTTGCGCGCCCGGCTTGTGTTCTTGCAGCCCGTCAGGCGCAGCGCCGCCAGCGTCTGCGGACGGCGGACCACGTCCCCGACGGAGCCGATCTCCTCAACATGCCCGTCGTGCATCACGCAGATGCGCTGGCACAGGCGGCACGCCTCGTCGATGTCGTGGCTCACGTAGAGCACGGTGCGGTTGCACACATCGAACAGGTCGAGCATGTTCTGTTCGAGCGCGCTCTTAAGATAGGAATCGAGTGCGCTCATGGGCTCGTCGAACATAAAAATGCCCGGATGCGCCGCCACCATGCGAGCAAGCGCCACACGTTGCTGCTGCCCGCCCGAGAGCCGCGCGGGATAGCGTTCGGCAAAATCGGCCAGACCGAAAATGCCCAGATAGCGCTCGGCGAGCTTTTTGCGCACCGCGGCGTCGCCCGCGTCCTTTACACCGGCGCACACGTTATCGGCCACCGTCATGTTGGGAAACAGCTGATAGTTTTGGAACAGCAGAGCACACTTACGCTCCTGAGGCGACAGGTTGATGCCCGCCGCCGAGTCAAAGAAGGTCACGCCGTTGACAACGATCTTGCCCTCGTCGGGCGTCTCCACACCGGCAATGCAGCGCAGCGTACAGCTCTTGCCGCAGCCTGAGGCACCGAGCAGCGCCACGCGCTCCTCGCCGGCCTCAAGCTGTATGTCGAGCATAAACCCGGGATAGCGCTTTTTGATATCCAGAACGAGCGACATGGCCTATCGACCTCCCTGCAAAGCGACATCATCGCGCATGAGTTCGGCCAACGCCTCGCGATCGATACGCAGCGCATCGCCGCCGACTGGGTCGAGCGAATCGGCCTGGCCACACAGCTGCTTGGCCTGTTTGCGCTCCGCACGGGAGAGACCACGCTCGCGATACTTTTGCGAATGCGCCGTGTACATGTTGATGAATAGGATGACCAGGAAGCTGAACGCAATTACGACCACGACCCAAAAGAGCGCCACCGACGTGTTGCCGCCCATCCACTCAAAGTAGATGGCGATGGGAATGGTCTGCGTAATACCGGCATAGTTGCCCGCAAAGAACAGGGTGCAGCCAAACTCGCCCATCGCGCGGGCAAAGGCGAGCACCGTGCCGGCGGCAATCGAGGGCCAGCCGAGCGGCATCATGAGCTTGGCAAAGATGCGGCACTCGGACCATCCCAGGGTTCGCGCGGCGTCGAGCATCTGTGTGTCGAGGCTCTCAAAGGCACCGACCGCCGTGCGGTAGACCAGGGGAAACGACACCACGACGGCAGAGATAACCGCCGCCGGCCACGTAAAGACGATCGAGACGCCGTGCGCGATGAGCCACTGGCCCACCCCGGTCGAGCGGCCAAACAGCATAAGCAGCAAAAAGCCGCAGACCGTGGGCGGCAGCACCATGGGAATCGTAAAGACCGAGTCGAGCAGGCCCTTGATGCGACTCGAGGTACCCATAGTCTTCCACGCGGCGAACAGGCCCAGCGCAAAGGAGATCAGCAGGGCAAGGCCGCTCGTTTTAATGGACACCCAAAGCGGGCGATAGTCGATGTCGCCTAAAAAGGAGGCCAGAGAGGTCAAGGGGCCCTGCTCATCCCGCAACACGACAGACGATGCTTCTACCATTTGAGCGCTATCAAGCCAACGCGCGCCGCCCTTGGCATCACCCGAAACCGATGCAATCACCACATAGCGGTCCCCATCCGCACCGCGCTCGTCAAAGCCATAGGTATACCCACCGGCATCAAACGTTGTTTCCGTCGTGACATACCAAGGAAGATCAATGTCCCCCAGCTGCGCGCCTCCCATGCAGCTTGCGCTGTCGAGCTTATAGACGAGGGCCTTGAGACCCGATACGCACTCGTTATCCTGCGGATCCAATCCATACTTCTCGACCGCCTTGGGCGATATCCACATCACAACGCGATCGGCAGCAGGCGCCACTACAAGGTCCACGCCCTCGTCAACGGGAAACCGGTAGCCCTCAGGCTGGCCCTCCATGGCACGAGCGGTCCCCTTGGCCAACCGCTCAAAACCCTCAATCCCATAGGAAAGCCCGTGAGCGGTCGCAGCAACCTGGGCCCCGTCCTCAGCGTCCCCAGCAAACGCAAATCCCGGCACCCAGCAAAGCGCGAAGGTCAAAGCACAGGCGACAAGCATGCGGAATCGATTAAGCACGAAAAGCTCCAAGCGAATACAAAAACGGAGTAAAACACAAAACGATGGAATTATCGCGCCAAGCCGCACTACTCGGAAAGCTCGAAGCCGTACTTAGCCCAAATCTTCTGAGCCTTCTTGTTGGTCAGACAGAAGTCGATGAACGCCTTGGCCTCGTTGGCGTGCTCGGAGCTCTCGGCAACGGCACCCGGGTACACGATGGGCTTGTGCGAATCCTCGGGGCACACGAAGGCCTCCTCGATGCCGTCGTAGCGGAAGATATCGGAGCTGTAGACAAAACCGGCCACGCAGTCGCCCGTGGACACATAGGCGGCGGCGGTACCAACTTTATCGGCCAGCGCTACCTTGTCGGCGATCTGGGGAGCATACTCGCCGTCGTCGCCCTCGGTGCCGGTGTAGAGGTCCACGGAAGCCAGCGCCTGGTTGGCGTACTTGCCGGCTGGGACGGTTTTGGCGTCGCCGATGGCGATCTTGCCGTCCAGATTCGCGACGTCGGCGATGGCCTCGATCTTGGTGTCGGAGCCCTCGGCGCGAATGATCACGAGGTCGTTGACGAACATATCCTCACGGGTGTCGGTGTCGACGAGCTCGGCGGTCTCAGCGTCATCCATGGTGCCCTTGGAAGCGGTAATGAGCACATCGACCGTAGCGCCGGCGCGCATCTGCTCGACAAGGTCGCCGGACGCCTTAAACTGCGTGTCGGCAAACGTGATGCCGGTCTGGTCGGTGTAGAGCTCCTGAACCTCGGGCAGAGCCTTCTCGAGCGAGTTAGCAGCAAAGACCTGCAGCTCGACAGTCTTCTTGGACGAAGCCTTGGCGGAACCGGCATCGGAGCCGGCCGGCTCAGACGTCTCATTGCCGGAGCAGCCGGTAAGGCCAAGGCCGGCAGCGGCGACAGCAGAAAGCGAGACGAATCCGCGGCGAGAAACCATATCGAACATGTTCAACCCTTTCGGACCTTGTGCCCGGGCACCCCACCGCGGACTTTATTCTGTTATTAGATTATACTTACTTGAGAATAATGTTTGTGATAAATAACTCTCACATGATACTTTTCTTTTACCGATAACCACGAAACGGCCTGCACTGTCGCTGCATAAAAAAGCGGAGCAGCCCATAAGGTCACTCCGCCGCAGGTAGTGCGCTTATTTGGCGTGTCCGCCGCCCGCCGTCATTTGGGCCGCATGCTCCAGCTGATCGCTCACGGCCTCCCAGCTTTCGCGGGCCGCTTTCGTGGATCCCGGAAAATTGATGACAAGCGTATGCCCACGCTGCATGCACACGGCGCGCGAGAGCATGGCGCGGCGCGTCTTGGTCATGGAGTAGGCACGAATTACCTCGGCAATACCCGGCACATCGCGGCCGCAGACGGCACGCGTCGCCTCGGGTGTCACGTCGCGCATCGAAAGACCCGTGCCGCCGCAGGTGAGCACGACATTGGCATGGCACTCATCGGCGGCTTCCGCAATGGCATCACCGATCTCACTGACGTCGTCACGCACGACCACATGTGAGGCGACCGTCCAGCCCTGCGCCACGATGAGTTCCTCGAGTGCAGCACCCGCCTCGTCCTGGGCAAGATCACGCGTATCCGAGCACGTCACGATCGAAATCTTCAGCTCCATAGCATTCCTCCTACAACACGGCGCCCTCGGGCAGGTCGACACGCACGACATCCACGACGTCGCCCGCCGCAAGGTCACACGGCCCTTCGTCAATACGCAACAGGCAGTTCGCACGCTGCATCGTGCCGAGCAGTGCCGAATTCTGCGTCTTGGCCTCGGTCACCAGCAGCTCACCGGTCTCGGGGTCGCGCAAAACCGTGGCGCGATCGAAGAAGCGTCGGTCCTGGCGCTTTTTCACACCGTGCGTGAGCGTCGCCTGCTGCACGGGACGCGCACCCTCGGCAAAGCCGCGCATCTTGCGAACCGCCGGGCGGGCGAGCATCTCAAAGCCCACATACGCCGCCGCGGGATTGCCCGAAAGCCCCAAATACGGCTTGCCCCCAAGCAGGCCAAACGTGATGGCTTTGCCGGGACGCATCGAAATGCGGTCGAAGAGCACCTCGCCCTCGCGCTTGACCAGCGCCGTCACGTAGTCGTAATCGCCCGCCGAGGCACCGCCGCTCGTAATGACAAAATCGCACTCCTGCACGGCGCGATGCACCAGCTCGGCAATCGCCTGCTCATCATCGGGCGCAATGCCATAGAACACCGGGTCGGCGCCGGCATCGAGTGCCTCGGCCATCAACGCCGACGAGTTGGAGTCGCGAATCTGCCCGCGTGCCGGCAGCTCACCCGGCGCGACCAGCTCCGTGCCCAGCGAGATAATGCCCACGCGCGGAGCGGCATGGACCTTCACGCTCGCGCAACCGGCGCTTGCCAGCAGGCCAGCGCCGGCCGGGGCCACAACCTCGCCGGCGTGCATCACAACATCGCCGGCATGGGCCTCCTCGGCGGCAGAGCGAACGTTCTCCCCCACTTTAGCAGGCGCCGAAAAGCTCACGTGCGAGCCCTCGTTGCCGTCGCCGTCAAGCACCTCGACGATCTCGTATTTCACCACGGCATCGGCACCTTCGGGTACCGGCGCGCCCGTCATGATGCGGACGGTCTCGCCCGCGCCAATTGTGCCCTCAAACACATGGCCCGCGGCCTCGTGTCCGATAACGTCGAGCGTCACCGGCGCCTCGCCAGATGTCTGCGCCAAGTCCGCCGAGCGCACGGCATATCCGTCCATAGCGCTGTTGGCAAACGGCGAAATGTCGATATCGGCCACCGCGTCCTCTGCCAAGGGAAGACCGGCGGCCTGCCACACGGGAATCTCGACAACTTCGGTGCGATTCACGTGCGACAAGACGATCGCCTGTGCGTCCTCCAACGGAATGAGTTTCTCAGCCATATGCACCTCTTAATGCCACGGCGCACAACAGGAGCGCCGATTCTTTATGCTTGTCTCAGTATAATCCCCCGACGCACGACCGCGACTCGGCCTGTACCCGCAAATACACCTGTCGGTTGCAAGCCGCGAAACAGAATGGAAACCAACCCACCGGCTCGTCGCGTTTACCGCGTTTTATAATGCTCGTGTTGCAACCCAAAAGAGGAACGTATGGCTTTTACCGACAAACCCGAAAGCGCAAACGAGGCGCAGGATCATTCCCAGCCGCTCGACGACGGCGGCCTTTTCTCCCTTAACGACGTCATCATGGCGGGCAGGCAACAGCTCACCCGCTCCGAGCATCTCTTGGCTGCCGACACGCGCCGCAACGCCCGCAACCTACTCGCGAGCGCCAAGTTGCTCGCACTCGTCGTCATCGTCTCGCTCGCCATGGGCGTTGCCGCTTGGGCGTTTTTGGCCTCGCTGAATATCGCGACCGACTATCGCGAGCACCATGAGTGGATTTACGCGCTGCTTCCCGTTGTGGGCGTTGCCACCGCATGGGTGTACAAAAACCACGGCCTCGCCGCCAAGCGTGGCAACAACCTGGTCATCGACTCCGCTCTGGGCACACGCCTCATCCATATGCGCATGGCCGTCCTCACCTTCGTCTGTTCCACGCTCACGCACCTAACGGGCGGATCGGCCGGTCGCGAGGGAGCCGCGGTGCAGATTGGCGGCACCATCGCCAGCAACATCTCGAACCTCGCCCACCTCAAAAAGCATGACCACCACGACCTCATGCTCGCCGGCATCTCGTCGGCCTTTGGCGCCGTATTCGGTTCGCCCCTTGCCGGAGCTTTCTTTGGCATGGAGATGTGCTTTATCGGCAAGATCGACTACACCGCGGGCATCTACTGCCTGGTCGCCTCGTTTACCGGCTACTTTACATCACTCGCCCTGGGTACCGAGTACGAAGCGAATGTCATTGCCAACGTTCCCAACATGACGCCCAAAACGGTCGTTATCGTTGTTATCAGCGCAATTTTCTTCGGCCTGACGGCACGCCTCTTTGCCTGGTCGGTTCGAACAGTCAAGAACCTGTACGGTCGCTTTATCACCAATTACCTCGTTCGCGCACTTATAGGCGCACTCGTGGTTTTGGCCGCCTATGCCCTCCTCGACGCCTGGGACTACGCCGGCCTTTCCACGTGGCTTTCCGGCGCCGGATTTGCAGGCAACACCACCCTGGCGGACGCAGTCATCAAGTTGGTCGTCACAGCGCTTACCCTGGGCGCGGGCTTCCAAGGCGGCGAGGTCACGCCCCTGTTTGGCATCGGTGCGGCACTCGGTGGCTGGATTGGTTGCCTTACCGGGCTCGACCCCAGTTTTCTGGCGGCTCTCGGCATGCTCGGCGTGTTCTGCGCCGGCCTCAACGTGCCCATCACCACCTGCATGATGGCCATCGACCTGTTCCACGGCACGGCCGCCGGGTTCTTTGCCATCGTGGCCTTTATCAGCTACCTAACCGGCGGACACCGCGGCGTGTACCCCGCCCAGCGCATCATCTCACCCAAGCGCCGTTCGCTTATTGTGGATGAGGGCGGTACGGTAGCGGATGCTATCGAGCGCCACAACGACCTGATAGAGTAGACGTTAGTATTCGCCGTGCAGCCACAATCGGGGGCAATTCGACCCGAGCGCGACCGCACCGTCACGTTATACGCCGGGAGTCGCCCCATGCACGCAACTGATTTTGGTCGCACGCTCATCATCGCCAACCCAGCCGCCCAGTCGGGTGCGGCACGCGAAGTTGCCGAACGTCTGCAACGCTTTTTGGACATGACTGCACGCGCATCCCAGTTTGACCTGGTGTTGACCGAGCGTATGGGACACGCCAAGGAGCTGGCCGCACAGGCTCAGGGCTATCGCACCGTTATCGCACTCGGCGGCGACGGCGTGATTCACGAGGTCGTCAACGGGCTTATGACGCAAAAGGAGGACGCCCGCCCCGCTCTTGCCGTCCTGCCCGTGGGCTCCGGCAACGATTTTGCCCAGACGCTCGGCATCGACGATTTCTCCGGCAAGGATTTTGGCGCGCTGCTCACCTGCGAGCTGCAGCGTCAGGATATCGGGCGCATTCGCTCGTGGAGCCCTGCGAGCGGCAGCGGCGAGGCGATCGTCGAGTATTACGACCAGACGCTCTCCGTCGGTATTGATGCCGCCATCGGCCTTGGCACCACCGAGCTGCGCAAAAAGACCGGCTTGACGGGTGCTCCGCTCTACACCCTTTCGGGACTTGAGCAGTTTGGCCTGCGCTATCGCAACTACCCCATGACAGTCAGCTTTGACGGCGCGCCCGCCGAGCGCGTGAGGGCGATCATCATGGCGATTCAGCTTGGTCCTACCTATGGCTCGGGCTATCGCATCTGCCCCGATGCCGACCCCTGCGACGGCATGCTCGACGTCTGCTACGCCTGCGGCCCCGTCCCTCGCGCGGTAGCCCTGCCTATGTTCCTTTCGGCCAAGGACGGCCACCATACCAAGTTGCCACCGGTTCGCATGCGCCGCTGCCGCCATGCCGAGCTCACCTTTGAGGAACCCGACTACCCCATCCAGGCCGACGGCGAGCCCATCGTCGCCTCGCGCATCGAAGTCGACATCCTACCCGGCGCCCTCCAAGTCTGGCACCCAACCCGCTAGCCACCCCTAAGTTGCGGTGAAATAGGGACTGTTTATGCAGTTAAAGCCGCGAAACAGTCCCCATTTCACCGCAACTTATTGAGAAGATCATTCCTCCCCGCCCGGCTTGCGTCGGTTGGCCTTTTTAATGGCATTGAAGTGCTTGTCATTGAGTCTGCGCTGACGAGAGCGCTGGGGCACCTTGGTCTTTACACGTCGACGCGGTGGACGTCCGCGTCGCTCGAGCTCGGCGTGCAGCTTGCGCAGGCAGCTCGCGCGATTTTGGAACTGGCTGCGGCTCTCGCGCGCCGTCACGGTAATCCCTGTGGGCACGTGCTTCATGCGCACCGCCGAGTCCGTCGTGTTCACGCCTTGTCCGCCCGGACCCGTCGCGCGAAACACCTGTACCTCGCAATCGCGCGCCAACTCTTCGGCCGCCATCGCGGCATAGCGCGCATACTCGCGCCACCCCATCTTGTTCTCATCCATATCAACACCTCCCCTCATACAAAAAATGTGACAAAGGGAAAGTCCCTTTGTCACATCGCATACCAATCGCTTGTGTTTCGCGCTTAGGCGAAGGTGATCTCGCCGTTCTCGCAGTCCATATCGGCAATGCGAGCCAGGCTCTCAACGCGGAAGCCGCGCTCGCGGAGCTTATCGCCACCGCCCTGGAAGCCCTTCTCCACCGCAATGCCAATGCCAGCAACCTCGGCACCCGCGGCCTCACAGATCTTGATAAGACCCTCAAGCGCGCAGCCGTTGGCCAGGAAGTCGTCGATAATCAGGACCTTGTCGCCCTCGGACAGGAAGCGCTTGCCAACGATGACCGGGTACTCCTTCTGCTTGGTAAAGGAGTAGATGGTCGTGGCGTACTGCTCGCCATCGAGGTTGATGGACTGTGCCTTCTTAGCAAAGACCACCGGTACGCCGCCAAAATGCTGAGCTGCGATGCAAGCCATGCCAATGCCCGAAGCCTCAATCGTCAGGATCTTGTTGATCTCGACATCCTTGAACAGACGGGCCCACTCGGCGCCCATGTGGTCGAACAGCTCAACGTCGCACTGGTGGTTGAGGAAGGCATCAACCTTAAGGACGTTACCGGCCTTTACGATGCCGTCACGGCGAATACGATCCTCAAGCTCCTGCATGGCGCAACCCCTTCTCGCGGCAACGATACCGCGCGATTAATAAACGTTGTTCGATAGTCTACCACGGACCGACCCCCGCCCGCCCCACAAGCCCCTGCGCACCATAAAGCCGCAAGACCAGTCGATAGGCCCGATTCGTGGCTAGCCTGCCCCCACAAGTTAATGGCGGGCGCGCATCTTCACCAAACGCACCATAGCGAGCGCAAAGCCCACAGCGGCCACAACCATGAGCACGTAGAACACCGAACGAAAGCCGAACAGGAACACATCCGGACGGCCTGCAACAAAGCTGGTCACGGCCTCGCCCATCGCCACGCTCATCTGCCCATACAGGATATTCGACGCCACCGTAATGCCGAGTGCCATGCCAGCATAGCGCGCCAGGCTACCCAGGCTGCCCGCAAAGCCAAGTGCTTCGCGCGGAGCCGAGCCCATATACAGCGAGTTATTGGGGCTCTGAAAAATCGACGTACCGCACGACATAAACGCGACGCAGCACACGATCACAGGAATAGAAGAGCGCTCGTCGAGCGTGCTTACCGCAAAGAGGCCACACACGTACACGCCCAGGCCGACCGCCGTGGGGCCCTCGCAGCCAACACGGTCCGAAACCGTACCCGAAAGCGGCCCGATAAAGGCATTCACCATCGGTAGCGCCAAAAAGAGTAGTCCGGAGATGTCGGAACCAAAGCCGTGGGCGTCCTGAAAATAGAACGGCAGGATAAACTCGGATGCGCCAATGCCAACAAACACGATGAGCATGCAGGCAAGGTTGATAGTGAAGGCCGGATTTGCAAAGCAGCGGCGAGCAGCCTCAATCAGGGACATGGGGCGCTCACCGGCCTCCGGCTTAACATGCGGCAGCGTGTAGAGCCCCACGATAAACGAGATGACGCCAATGGGCAGATTGATGAGGAAGATGCTCTCCCAGGGAAAGCTTGCCACCAGCATGCCGCCGAGCACGGGGCCACACATCATGCCGAGGGCTACGAAGGTCGCAAGAATACCCATGGCACGACCGCGCTCGCGCGCCGGAAACGACTCGGTGATGATACCCATGTTGTTGGCCATGGCCGCCGCGCAACCGACGCCCTGCACAATGCGTGCCAGAATAAGAACTTCGAGCGAGGCCGAAAGGCCGCACAGCAGCGAGCCGGCCGTAAAGACGATGACGCCCAGCTGGAATACGCCTACCTTGCCGCGCACGTCGCCCAGACGGCCAAACGGCAACATAGCCACGCAAGTCGCAAGCAGATACACCGAGCTCACCAGCTGAATGCGATCGAGGCCCACGCCCAGCTCCTTTTGCATCACGGGCAGCGCCACGGTCACGACGGTCGAATCCAAACACACCATAAACGTCATGATGAGCACGGTAAACAGAATCGCCCATTTGTTCTTGCCATGGGTGTCGCCCTCTAGGGCAATATGCTCGCGACGCAGCTGCTCTGCGGTTTTCTCCATATCCATCCTTTCGAGTGGCCCAACGCAAAAAAAACGGGGCCCCAATCGCCTGCAAACAGCCGCAATTGGGGCCCCGCCTACGGAATCGGAACTAAATGTCGCCGAAGCTTTCTGCCAGGATCGGCGCCTTGTGCGAACGCTAGCCTAGCACTGCTCGAGCGCCTGCTCAAGATCGGCAATCAGATCGGCCGTGTCCTCGAGGCCGCACGACAGGCGTACCATGTCGGCGGAGATGCCGCAAGCGATAAGCTCTTCATCGTTCATCTGGCGGTGCGTAGCGTTAGCGGGATGCAGGCAGCAGGTGCGGGCGTCTGCCACATGCGTGGCGATCTGAGCGAGCTTGAGACTCTTCATAAAGGTCTCGGCCGCCGCGCGACCACCGTTAAAGCCAAAGCTCACAACGCCGCAGGTACCGTTGGGCATGTACTTCTGAGCCATGTCATAGTACTTGTCGCCCTCCAGGCCCGGATAGCTCACGAAGCGCACCTTGGGATGGCCCTGCAGGAACTTGGCAACGGCCAGGCCGTTCTCGCAATGACGCGGCATGCGCACATGCAGGCTCTCGAGCGAGCTATTCAGGAAAAACGCTGCTTGCGGGTTCTGCATGGGACCAAGATCGCGCATGAGCTGAGCGGTGGCCTTGGTAATGAAGGCGCCCTCGCGACCGAACTTCTCGGCATAGGTCACGCCGTGGTAGCTCTCGTCGGGCGTAGTGAGACCCGGGAACTTGTCCGCATGGGCCATCCAGTCAAACTGGCCGTGGTCGACGATAACGCCACCCAGGTAGGCAGCATGTCCATCCATGTACTTGGTGGTGGAGTGCGTAACGATATCGGCGCCCCACTCAAAGGGACGGCACATCACGGGCGTCGGGAAGGTATTGTCGACCATCAGCGGCACGCCGTGGTCATGCGCGGCCTTAGCAAAGCGCTCAATGTCGAGCACGGCGAGGGCTGGGTTGGCGATCGTCTCGCCAAAGACGAGCTTAGTGTTGGGCTCAA
Organism: uncultured Collinsella sp.; assembly: GCA_937922225.1. Taxonomy (GTDB): domain Bacteria; phylum Actinomycetota; class Coriobacteriia; order Coriobacteriales; family Coriobacteriaceae; genus Collinsella. The sequence goes on along the minus strand of CAKZUZ010000016.1, from coordinate 1,969 downwards.
AGGCCGCCTCGAGCTCCTCATCGGTGCAGTCGGGGGCAACGAACGTGCAGGTAACGCCCATACGGCCCATGGTATGGGCAAGCAGGTTGTAGGTACCGCCGTAGATGGCAGAGCTCGCGACCACGTGATCGCCGGCACCGGCCACGTTAAAGATCGCGAGGAAGTTCGCAGCCATGCCCGAGCTCGTGAGCATCGCAGCAGTGCCGCCCTCCATCTCGCAGATCTTGGCGGCAACCAGATCACACGTGGGATTCTGCAGACGGCTGTAGAAGTAGCCCGACTCCTCCAGGTCAAACAGCTTGCCCATGTGCTCGGACGTGTCGTACTTCCACGTGGTTGACTGGTAGATAGGCACTTGGCGCGGCTCTGCATCACCCGGGCGATAACCGCCCTGAACACACGTCGTACCGATGGTCTGCTCGCTCATATCTTGCTCCCTTGCCTGGATTACGTTTTATCCGGTTCACGATACCGCTACCCTGCACCCCTCTCAACCCATTCCAAAGGTAGGTTATGGGACAAATGAATCAGGGGTATTTATCTCAAGCCTTAGGCATTTGCTCGATAGATAAAAACGAGGCATACATGAAGCTCTCGATGATTACATGCACCGTCACGGGTACCATAGGCGGGTACACCGTGACCAAGGAGACAACGATGAAGCAAATCGATACTGCCCAGCTCGACGCCGCCGCCTGCCAAGCTCAGGCTGCCGAATACCACGCCCGTGGCTTTAATTGCGCGCAGGCCGTCGCCTGCACGCTCGCTCCCGCCGTCGGGCTTGACCCCCAAGTCGCCTTTACCCTCACCGAGGGCTTTGGCGCCGGCATGGGCGGCATGACCGAAACCTGCGGTGCCATCTCGGGCGCCGTGGCCATCATGGGCTTTGTAATGAGCGACGGCATGGAAAACCCCAAGTCCAAGGGCAAGACCTACAAGCTGTCGCGCGAGATCGCCAAGCGTTTTGGCGAGAAGAACACGACGACTGTCTGCGGCACGCTCAAGGGCATCGGATCGGATAAGGGTCCGCTCCGCAGCTGCCCCGGCTGCATCGACGATGCCGTCGAGATCGCCTGCGATATGCTAAAGCAGCTCGCCGAGTAAACGGCAGCAACAGAAAACGACGGCCGGCACGCTTGGGATCCATCCAAAAGCACGCCGGCCGTCGCCGTTAGAACTCAGCAAATTCGGGAGCGCCGACCTCGATCTCCTCGCGACCGGCCATAAGCTCGCGCATCTTGGCGCAAAACGACTCCTGCTCCCCCGCCTTAAACACCAAATGAATCGTCACGGCATCCGCGTAATCGGTATCCGAAACCTTGGCACCCGAATCCTGCGCCAAGCGAAGCACCTGCTCATACTGCGGATAGGCCACACGCACGTCAACAGGCACGACGCTCGTCATCTCGACGATCTGCCCGGACTCCTGAGCCGCTGCCACCGCCGCCTGCGTCGCCGCGGTGTAGGCACGCACCAAGCCACCAGGCCCCAGCAGCGTGCCACCAAAATAGCGTGTTACCACGCAGCAAACATTTTTGAGCCCAGCACTGCGAAGCACCTCGAGCGTCGGCATGCCGCTGGTTCGACTCGGTTCACCGTCGTCGCTCTGACGCTCGCGTCCATCGACCAAAATCCAAGCGGGAACATTGTGTCGAGCATCGTAATGACGCTTGCGGACCATCTCGATAAAGGTATTCGCCTCATCCTCAGACTCAATATGGACCAGCTGGGCAATAAACCGGCTCTTACGGTCCACAAACTCGCCCGAAGCCTCAATATTCGATTGCAGAGTAAAATAGCTGTCCAACAAAGCCCCTCAACAACAAGCAAAGCAACAAACAGCCTCAATAATACGGCAAAGGCCGTACCGTTTACCCCGGTAAATAGAACGGCAACGCCGATGACCAGGCAAAAACAGACACTATGACCCAATCCAGGGGCACGGAAACGACAGGAGCCCCCGCTCGTG
>CAKZUZ010000015.1:0-240403 GCA_937922225.1 uncultured Collinsella sp. | reverse complement strand
ACTGCGGGAATGGCCTATTTGCTCAATGTGTTCGGCTGAGATCGGAAATCAACCCTTTCAACCCGGTGGCCATAGAACCGTCTGCAGGATCAAGCCAGTACCAACGACCCCCATCTGAGAGCCAGCCTTTTACCATGGCGCCAGAACCGGAGAAATAACGCCAAGCAGAAGTGGAGCCCGTAGAATCTAGGTACCAGCCGACACGCATTGCGCCCGAAGAGGAGAATCCATAAGTCGCACCCCCGACTTGGGCCAATCCATCCTGAGCCATTCGGCCTTCGTCGTCGAACCAGTACCAGCTACCGTTTATATGTCTCCAAGAAGAAACAGCAATTGTTCCGTCGGGCAAGCCCCAACGCCAAAAACCAGCCCCCTCTTCGGGCGATATCCACCCCTGATGCCAAATTATTTGATTCGAAACCTCAGAAGAGACCTCATTATCCACCTGAGAGTTCTGCTCAACGGCGAAGGTCGATTCGCGCTGAGCATCAACGCCTGACTCGACAGAAGCAATAGTAACGTTAGATGCGGGACCTTCGTCAGTGTTATTCGAATCAAGGGCGTATAACATCGAGGGCGAACCCAAAAGGAGCCCCAAAGAAACAAGGCCGGAAAAGACCAGCACCCCGAATGAGCATTTCTTCATAGCAGCACGGTATCCAATCACGCAGCGACCCCGTCACCTCAGGGCAACGGGGTCTCAATCAAAACTAACTCAGTAATGTGCTAGCCAATTTGCTGGCAGTTTTTGCACTCTCGTGAAGCACCACGCCTCTGGGCCTCCTGAATAGAGATCTGCGAATAGCCCTTTGCGTCCTTACCAACGGTACGGCACTTATGCGTATGGTAAACATCGCTTCCGTTCTTATACCAAACTAAACCGTAGCCCGGAATCCACTTACCGTCCTCGCCAACATAATAGGAGCCGATCCAGGCATTCGTAGCCATGGCGCCGGAAGACTGGAGGTAGTAGTCGCCGACCCAGGAGTCGTGGGCCATAGCGCCGGAACCGCTAAAGTAGTACCAGGCGCCGCCGATCTGACGCCAGCCGGTGGCCATCGCGCCGGAATCGTCGAACCAGTACCAAACTCCACCAACGTTGGCCCAAGAGTTGGAGACCATAGCGCCCGAACCTCCGAGCCAATACCACGTGCCGCCATTGCTGAGCCAGCCGGTTGCCATGGCGCCCGAACCGCTCGCATAGTACCAAGAGCCGCCTGCCAAGAACCAGCCAGTGGCCATTGCACCGGAGTCGCCGAACCAGTACCAGGAGCCACCGAGGCTACGCCAGCTGTTAGCGGACATGGCGCCCGAGCCGTCGAGGTAGTACCACGTACTGCCAACGTTGAGCCAGCCGGTGACCATCGCGCCGGAGGCGTTAGCGTAATACCATGTCCCCGAATCGTTGACCCATCCGGTCAACATAACACCGTACTCGTTGAAATAGTACCAAGTTCCATCGATATTTTGCCAACCGGTCAACAACTCGCCGTTGGAAGTCGCATAGAGCCACTTTCCATAAATGGAGTCATAGATCCAGCCGCCATGCTGCATGCGGCCATCGGCGTTGGCGCCAGGGGTGTTCAGGAAGTAGTTCTTGCCGTCAATTTGAACTCGGCCGTATGCCATATCATGGCTTTCGGGGTAGAAGTAGTACTTGTCCCCACCGATAGACTGCCAGCCCGAAACTGCGGTCCCGTCAGCGCCAAAATAGTACCAGACGGCTTCGTAATCGTTATGCCACTGGTTCGTGACCATGGCGCCAGTCTTGGGATCGAAATAGCGAAGGTTGCCGTCCTCGCACCGAACGAGTCCGGTCTGCATTAAACCATCTTTGTTGAAATAGTATGTACCTGCGGGACGTGATGTAACTCCAGAAGGATCGGTCCGCGAGGCGCTCTGATCGATAGAGTTTAAGCCTACTAGAAAATCTCTGTGAGCAGTCCCCCCGGCATTGCACTCGACGCTATACCGCGTAAGAGGACCAGACATCGGTTCATTTTGAGTGCCGTTCCAACCGTCATATTCCCAGTAAGAAATAGGACGGTTATCGCCAACGCACCATTCCGTGGGCTCGTCTACCGAGGCGCTACCCCCTCCAACACCGCCAATAAGACCTGCTTTTGCGGTCAATGGAGCGCAAGTAAAGCAGGCAGTTGCAAATGCGGCCAACCCAAAAGCCTTTAGCCCGCGCCATCTCCTTCGAACGTCTTTCATAGAACATCCTTTCCACGAATCCGGCGGAATCTATATGTTATTTTTAAACTAACAACTGGTGAATTCAAGCGTTTTCAAGTCTGAAACCGAAACATATATTTGATTAGCCCCATTAGCATTCGCATTCAAATGTGGACAGGGCACCGCTCTACCCGAGACAAGAAGGTCCACCCAGCAAAACGCGCGGGCAGGCCACAGCAACAAGCAAAACGCAACGACGACGATGGTTTAACTAGACAACAGACATGGCCGCTCCGATCTACAAATCTCTCTTTCCCAGGATATTCACTGCCATGCGTTTGCAGGCACCCAGGCGCCCAAACCTCAAAACGTCGTAATCGAACATGAGCTTTTTGCACTCGTGGGCATTGGGAGCCTTGCTGGTAAGCGCAGCACGCACCATAGCAGCAACAGAAGGAGCACATTGCGCGAGCGCAGCATCACTACCCACGACAGAACCGGCAAGCGCCGTGGCAACGGCAGCAAGCACCTTGCCGCAGTCCGAACCCAGTAACCTGAGTGCGTCGTACAGCACCAGATCGCACAGGAAATATGCCAGGTCATCAGCATGTTGGGCATCGAGACCGTCGCGCTGCCAGTCAGCCAGCACCGCGGAGTAAATCTTCACATGCTCCAGCAAGCGCGTCTCGTCGTCATAGCGCATGGTGTCCATAAGCGAGCCCTTGCGCGCCACACGGTAGTCGTACAGCTTGTTCGAAATAAGCGCGGTCTTGCGCGAGCGACCGTACACGGCAAAATCGAAGACCTGGTCCTCGCCATACTTAACGGTTTCGTCGAACACGATCCCGTTACCCAACAAAAACTCACGTTTGCAGGCGGTGCGCCATGCAAAGGGGCGAGACGCTTCCTTAAACAGCAAGTCCGAGCTATAGCCATTAAACGACGCATCGCGCGGGCTCAGTACATAGTTAAGCCACGGATACTCTGCTTCCAGCGGATACGGATTCGCGCCAAAGGTCAAAACGTCGCAGTCCTCGCGCTCAAAGGCATCGACGATCACGCGGCATGCATCGGGCGCAAAGCGGTCGTCGGAATCCAAAAACGCAACGATAGGCGCCGTGGACGCGGCGATGCCCGCATTGCGCGCGCTCGACAGGCCGCCGTTTGGCTTATCGACCAGCGTAAAGCGCGCGTCCTTTTCGCAATAGGCAGCCGCAATATCGCGCGAGCCGTCCGGCGAGCCATCGTTGACCAGCACGCCTTCCCAATCGGGCATGTCCTGCGCAAGCAGGGAGTCCAGGCACCAGGCCAGGCACTCCTCTACCTTATAGATGGGAACGACAACAGAAATCTTGGAGGTAGTCATAGTCAAGTGCTCCTACTGTGCGGCCGGAACGTCATCGGGGTGCGGATTATCACCGTAGGTGCGCTGATATGTCAGCACACGCCAGACCAGCGGCAGGCCGCCAATCTTAAAGTAATGCTTAAACGTATTGAGCTTGCCCGGCTTCTTAAAGTCAAAGCGCGAATCGATATAGGCGCGGGGCGACTTGACCATCAGGCGCAAATCGGTCTCGCCGCGTGGATCGAACAGCGACAGGTCAAATCGACCGGCATCCCAATCGGCCTTGAGCTCGGGTGAAGCCTTCTCCCAAAACTGCTCGCGCAGCTCATCGACCAGGCGTTCGTCATTCCAACGGTACGTATCGACCTTCATGCGCATTAAAATGCCCTGGAGCTGAGCCTTAAGCTCGGGGCGCTCGTCCAAAAAACGTTGCATCTCGGCATATTCGTCGCACACGCAAAACACCTTGTTGGGCGAATTAACAGAGCTCTTCTCGTTATCCTGGCGATAGCACAAAATGGAGTCCGCAATAAACGCGGCGCGCTCGGCGCAAGCCCAAACCTTAAAGTTAAAGCCCGCATCCTGATACGAGGCACCCGGCGTGGGAAGGAACCGAATCTGATTGTCGTTGAGGAACTCGCGCCGATAGATAGCCGACCAAATGGAAGGTTTGCGGTAGAAGATGCCCGGGCGATCGACGGGGCGATACACGGCGCCCGTCATGTGCTCGTCGATAATCCCAAACAGCTCACGGCGCTCGCTGGGCGTGGACCAATACAGGTAAAAGTCGCCCTTTACCACATCGGCATGTTCAGCATCGGCCTTGACGACCAGCTTTTGGAGCGAATCCTCAAACATAAAGTCGTCGGACTCAAGGATGCCCACGTACTCGCCGCGCGCCATCTCCAGGCCGCGGTTCATCGAGTCGCCGTAGCCGCTGTTGGCCTTGTCGATCATCTTTACACGGGGGTCGCGCTCCATGTACTCGCGGATGATATCTGGCGAGCTATCGATGGAGCCGTCGTTGATACAGATGATCTCGATGTCCCTGAGCGTCTGCGCCACGGCGGAATCGAGGCACTCGCGCAGGTAGCGCTCGACATTGCAGATGGGAACAAGCAGCGAAACTTTAGGGGTATCAGAGTTCTGCAAGAGAACCTCCTGTTGAATAGCGTGTAACAGGGTTATTTTAGCAGCCGAGTTGCGGCGGGCGGCAGCGCTTGGAATTAGATAAAGCGCTCCAGGCAGGCTTTGAGACCGCGAGTCGAAAGATAGAACAGCGTGGCATCTGCCATCGAAACACCCGAGGTCGCCGCAACGAGCTTGTGGGCAACACGGCGAACGGCGCCCTTAGCAGGCATATCCGCCCACTCCGTTCCCAAAAACGTCGTGAGGTCCATGTTGACGCGAGCGGCTACACGGAGGTAGTCGTTAGCGTCCAAGCGTGCCAAATCAAACACAATAAGGTCCAAAAACCAAGTTATCAGCCCGCCGGGACACAGGTCCAAAAGACCGTAGGCCGCCCAGTCCTCCAAGACCTCCTCGAGCATCCTCATGTGGGCGTCAAGCTTTTTGGCGCGAGCCTCGACACTGTTGAACTCGTGCGTCGCCGATTCGCTCTCCATCACGTAGTGGTAGAACTTATCCGGCATGACGACGGTCTTGCGGGCAAGCGCATAAGCCGCAAATTGGAAGACGACATCCTCGCCCAAAGCCAAACCGGGGGCGAAGCGAATGCCTTCGCGATTGAGCAGCTCGCGCGAAAAAGCCGCACGACAGGCATACGGCTGCGCATTCGCATGGAACAGCAACTGGGGATCACGGGCGCCGAAGGTACCGGCTTTGGGGCTCATGAGTTGCTGGACGCGTTTGGGGGCAGCATCGGCTGGTTCACAGACGCCGCCAAAAACGGCGGCCTCGGCATCTGCAGACTCCATGGCATGCAGCACACGCTCGACCGTCTGGACATCGATGTAATCGTCGGCGTCCACAAAAAAGACGGTCTCGCCCTCGGCGGCATCGATACCGGCATTTCGAGCACACGAGACGCCCGCGTTTTCCTGGTCAATCACCAGTACGCGATCGTCGGCCTGCGCGATCTGGCGCAACACGTTCAACGAATCATCAGTCGAACCGTCGTTGACGCAGACAACCTGAATCGAGCGCTCGGACTGAGCCAGCAGCGAATCGAGGCATCGCTGAATGGAGCGCGCAGAGTTGTAAACGGGGACGACAATGGTAGCTTTAGGACCCGAGGCCTCTCCCATGCCGACCTACCCCCTCAGCGATTCGATGAGGAAGGCGGCGACCACGCCTGGGCCTCCAACCGAGGCGTAATACTTAGCACGCCCCAAGGCACCATCCGTCGCAAAGCTCGGATGCTCGTCAACCCAGCCCTCAGGATCTTTGAGGATGGCAGCGAGATTCGCGCGCTTCCACGGCTTGAGATCGTCAAGCGAAAACTCCCCCGCGTCCAAGGCCGCCTGAAATTCCTTGGCCATCTGCACCAGGAACTCCTTATAGAACTTAGGCGCCAAGCGCACATAGTTCCACATATACGAATCGTACTTAATGAGCTGATTGAACTTGAGCATGCGCGCGACGTCATCACCTGCGTGGTCGCGGGCATAATCCTCTCGAATCCAACGCTCAATCTCGGCATACTCGGTATTGACGCAAAAGACCTTAGCCGAAGAATTGACCGAGGAATTCTCGTTGTCCTGGCGATACGACAACACGGCATCATGCAGGTAAACAGCCTTATCGGCGCACGCGATCACCTTAAAGGCGAATGACGTGTCCTGAAAGGATGCCCCCGGAGTCGGCAGGAACTTGATACCGTTGCGCTCAAGAAAATCACGACGGTACACGGCCGACCAAATCGACGGTTTTTGCTTAAAGAACTGCGTCGTATTGCTGGGATGCACCGGTTTGCCACAATCCCTTGCCTTAAACATCTCGTGCAGCGAACGGCGCTCCTCGGGCTTAGACCAGTAGAAATCAAAGTTCGCCTTCGCAAAGTCGGCATTATTGCTATCGGCGGCCGAGACAAGCTTTTCGAGTGCGTCGGGCGCCATAAAGTCATCGGACTCCAAGATGCCAACGTACTTGCCACGCGCCATCTCCAGACCGTGGTTCATCGAGTCGCCGTAGCCGCTGTTGGCCTTGTCGATCATCTTGACGCGCCCATCGCGCTCCATATACTCGCGGATAATCGCCGGCGAGTTGTCGGTCGACCCGTCGTTAATGCAGATGATCTCAATATCCTTGAGCGTCTGCGCCAGGGCGGAATCGAGACACTCGCGCAGGTAGCGCTGAACATTGTAAATGGGAATAAGCAGCGACAGAACAGGGCTGCCAGAGGCGTTAGTAGACAAATGTGCTCCTTAGGAAATACCTGTCGTTTCATGGTATCAAAGGGTCAGCGCGCCAGCGGACGTTTATATAATCTATGGAGCCTCTTGCGGGCAAAGTAGCCGCACGTCATGCGGCGGGCCCGTGGCAGGTTCCTGCGTTTTATTCAAAGCTTGCCGTCAAGGTGCGCCGAGCCTTTACAATAGGACAGTCCCAAGGACGTATTCGATAGCTTCCGCGCAGCGCTCGCGCGCCGCGCGTGAAAGGATATATTGCCCCATGCCTTCAACCCTTCCCGCTCCCATCGATAAGCTCGCCATTGTCGTCGTTACGTACAAGCGCCAGGAACTCCTGGTCAATTTGTTCGACTCCATGACCGAGCTTACGGCAGCGCCCTGGCGCATCGTGATCGTCGATAACGAGAATTCGCGTGAGACCGAGGCCATGTGCACCGCATTCAACGAGCGCCTGGGCAACCTGTGGGGCACCGACATCGAACAGCCCGACGCGAAGGGCGGCACCGACCGCGTCATCTACGCACCACAGCTCGAAAACGGCGGCGGTGCAGGTGGCTTCTCTGCTGGCACCAAATGCGCCTACGACCTGGGCGCCCAGTGGTTCTGGGTGATGGACGACGACGTGCTCGTCATCCCCGAAGGCATCGAGCGTCTTGCCAAGTGGACCGACCGCTACGATGTCATCCAGGGTTCGCGCCTAGACTTTGACGGCGGCGCCTTCTTTTGGCAGTACCAGCTCATCCTTTCACTCGGCATCCCTAACCCCATCGCTAAGTGGGATCTAGGCCCCGAGGGCTACCGCACCATGAACCAACTGTGCTTTGAGGGCGGCATGTTCTCGCGCCGCGTGGTCGACAAGATTGGCCTACCCGACGCGCGCTTCTTTATCTACGGCGACGATGCCTGCTATGGCTACGTGGCCAGCCAGCACTTCCCCGCCGCCGTTGTTGCCGACGTGGTACTCAAGCGCGCCCGCGCCGTCTCTAACTGGGATATCGCCGGCAAGCGCCAGCTCAACTCCACGAGCGACACCAACCGCTACTACATCATGCGCAACCGAGGCTTCCTTGCTCGCTACATGCAGATCTACGGCGACTACCACCCAGTGCTGTTCCGTCTGGGCAACGCCGCGACCTTCTGCAAGGAATTCATTCGCCTGGCCGCCGTTGACAAGTGCTTTAAGACCGGTATCCCGGCGCTGCGCCGTGGCATGAAGGACGCCCGCAAGATCGTTAAGGATCCCAACTGGAAGCCCATGCCGCCCATGAAGGACACCGAGTAGTAAAGGGCTTTCACCCGCCGCTACAGTCGTTGACACACCACGGACACACGCTGACCGTCAAAGCCAAAGCCCCAACGCATGCGCCCGACGGCGGGGCGCGGCACGCGGATATCATCGATGCCGTCGCGCTCTATGTCGAGCAGCGCCTGAACCGCCAACAGTTCCAGGCCCAGGGCATCGACGCCAGGGTCGTACAACATGTTGACCGTAATGAGCGGTCGCTCATCGAGCATGCCGAGCGTGTCGGCCACGTCAAACACCCGACCGGTGGGAATCACCTGGATATCCCAGCGATCCGAGACGCCACTTCGCTTGGAGCTGGGATTGCAATAGCCGGGCAGTCCAAAGCAGAGCCCCTGAAGCGCCAGATGATAGGCTGTCGGCATATCTGATTGGCCCACATCGATGCCCAGATCGCCGATAGCACAGCTCAAAGCTTGCTTTACAGTGTCCTCGTCTCCTCGACACAGCCCGTCATGGAACGAGTCGATAACTCCAACGTCCTCAACGGCGCACTCAAACCATTCCAGAATTACAAGACGGAGCGCCTGACGCACTTCGTTATTAGGCAGACGCAGGGAACGAAGGCACGCGCCGTCCTCCGAATGCCCCGTCATGTCCGTCGTAAGAAATCCAGACAGATACAGCGCTGTCCAGATATCTTCGGGCTTGGCAGCATCGGCCTCCTCGGCATGCACATGCACTGGCGCCTCAATAAACCCATGCGGCTCAAGCAAATCGAACAATGCGGACAGGCGCATGAGATTCCAGTCGCCGACGCATGCGCTCAGACGGTCGGCGTAACCATACAGATCTGCCCGAACGGGCGCGACGCAACCGCGATGTGCGTAGTCCACCACGCGCTCCGGGATCGAGCAATAAAAACCACCAAACAGATAGCCCTCAAGCCACTCACGCGCGTCATCCAGACAGCCGTTGCGACCGATGCGATCCAACAGCACCTGGACTTCGTCGTCCGAAAAACCGAACCATCGATCACACCAGCTCGACAGCGGTGTCGCCGACCGATAGGAAACCCCACGTTGGGACAACGCGAACTCGGCAGGACCGGGGCGCTCGCCCATAAGACACGTCAATCGCAACGAGTCGCCGGCGTCGGCAATGGTGTCGAACAACATTCGGCAGAGCGACTCTAGGGAATCCACGCTACCGTCGTCCTTAGCGTCCAAACGCTTTGGACATACCGCGTCGTAGTCGTCTATCAGAAGAACAACCTGCTCATCGAAAGCTGCCTGGAGCAGTTTAATAAGCACGCCAAGCGCCGCATCGATCTCCTTATCGCTGGCCACCCCACGCGCCGCCCTCTCGATAAGACGAACCTCACGTCTTGACAGATCAGGCGCGGCAAGCAGCGGCAGTAATCGGGCGCACTCGCGCACGACAGCCCCGCGAATTGCTGCCGCAGCACCAGCGCCATGCCTCGAAGCGGCAGCTGTAAAGTCGAGCATGATGACCGGATAACTCGCGTACTCATCACGATAGCGACCGCCGCCCGCCTGCCAAATCTGGGTACCAGCGAACAGGCTTCGATCCGGCAGCCGGCGATCAGGTCGTTCCAAATAGCACTTGAGCATCGATAAATTCATGCTCTTGCCAAAACCCTTGGGCCGACAGCAAAGCGCAACAGGTGCTTCACTGTCCAATATATCGGCAATAAACATAGTCTTATCGACGAGTAAACACCGATTGATTGCATCGGAAAAGTCGTGTGCATCAACCGGTAGAGCTGCGCTATCCGCATGATTGAGCAACCGTGCACCAAACGCATGAGTAAAACCACAATTCACCTGTTCAGACACCGTAAACTCTCCTTCTAACGCAGCACGATGCCCATTGTAGCGAGCGGGTAGAGCGCAACAATATCGACATGCAAACGTTTCGGGCAGCGGTAGCAACAGCCCCCCGAGGGGGCATAACAAATCGTTGCACAACAAAAAAAGGGGGGCCGATGCCGCCGCACCGGACCCCGTCCCAAACTCTTATAGAAAACGATCTGGAAGATTACTCCTCCAAGCCGTCCTCCCCAGAAGCCTTCTTCTGCTGATCGAGCTTATGCTTACCACTTACGATAGACGTAGCGCCCAGTGTGGCCAAGCTTGCACTGGCAAGGCTCGCCATCACAATCAGATCGCCCGTCTTGGGCATGTTGCCGCCCGAGGACTTGGTAGTTGTAGTCGTCGTGGTCGTGGTGGTCACCGTTTTGGAGTCATTTTGCTCTTGGACCTGGTTGTCAGCACCGCTCTTGTCGTCGTCTTCGGACTGTTTCTTTTCGCCCTCGGCCTTGCTCTTGTCCTTCTCCTCAGATTCAGACTTCTTATCCTCGTCCTTCTTCTGTTCGGACTTGTCGCTCTTCTCCTCAGAGCTAGAACCCTTATCGGATTCGGTCTTCTCGGAAGCCTTGTCCTTGGAGTCGCCCTTTGCGGCTTCGATCTTTTCCGTGGAAACCTGATCAGAGTTGCCCTTGTTCTGGGTCGAGCCGTTATTGACGCCAGCCATCAGCGAAGAGCCCAGCGTAGAACCAAGCTGCTCGGAGAAAGAAGGCTTCTTGTCCGGCGAAGCAACGGGAACGTCCGGCGCCTTATTCGAGTCATCCTTGGAAGCATCGGAACCAGGGGTTGCGTCAGAGCCGGAGCCGTTGTTAGAGCCGGTGCCAACGGACGAATCGATCGAGCCGGTGGATGGGTTAGAGGTGCCAGCGCCGGTCGAACCAGAAGCGTCGCTGTCCGTATTGCCGGCAGAGCTTGAAGACGAATCGCCCGCAGCAGAGCCGTTTGAATCGGAGCCGTTCGAGGTGGAGCCGTTGTTGGTAGTGCCATCAGCAGAGCCATCACCGTCAGCACCGGTCGAGGGCGCATCCATCCTGTCATCGTTGGCATCGTCGCTCGAGTCGTCATTCGAATCAGGCGTCGGCGAGGGCGCCGGCGTAGGCTCGGGCTGCACGGGCGTCGCAGCGGCAGCGGCCTCGTCCTCGGCGATATAAACCAAGCAGTCCTTCAGCTCGTTGCGGTAGCGGTTCTTCCAGCCCTCATGATACTGGGGCTGGCTCGAATACTTGGTCGCCACGTTATTGACCACACTGTTGGAAAGCGCCGTCACAAACTCGCGATCAGTCATACTGTTAGAAAGGTTTGCCCAACGGAAGAAGTCCCTGCAACCACCGGTGCCGCACATGTTGGCGATGCTCCACACCATGCCCTTAACGCAATCGGCACGGCCCGAAATATCAATGCCCAGGCCGCTCTTGAGCCACGCCTCGGTCACCGCATAGTACGAGTTGTACGCATACGCATCCTGCAGAGCCGAGAACTCAACAGGGTCGGTGTTATAAGCACCTTGGAAGGCATCCTGCGCGATATGGCCCAGCTCGGTGAGCTGGCCGTTCTCGTACATGGCATTGCTCGCGTTGGAAATCTCGCTGCCTCGATCAATCGCATCCTTGAGCATGCTGTATTTTTCGGGGTTGTAGTTGTAGGCCTGCTTCATAAACGGAATGAGCGACCATCGGCGGTCGAACTGGTAATAACCCAGCGCGTTATAGCCGTCGCCATACGAAAAGCCCTGGTTATAGTTGCCGTGGCTCTCGTACTTGGTAAAGTACTTCATCTCGGGGGTCACGTTAACAAACGAAACGCCCTGGACCGACCTCAGCACGCCCGAGAAGGACTGCTGGGTATAGAGACCCTTATCGATATCGGTCGCATCCGAGGCAACGCCCGGCGTGGGCTCCTCGGCAGCGGCGGGTGCCGGCGCGGAAACGGCGCCGAACGAAAGCGCCAGCGTCAGGCCCGCGACAATAGCAGAATGCTTGGGCTGCATAAGATCCTCCCTGCATTGGTGTAGTTAAAGTGCAGTTTGCAAAGATAGAATTAAGTATTGCAGCTCACCCGTTGTTGCACAACAACCCCTCGGTAAACGGCAACAACCCTCCGCGAAATCTTAAGGAATTGCGCTAAACCTACAGCTTGATGTTGAAGTTGACTTCGGGGATGGCGGCCAGGTCGGCCAACGTCACGCCGTCGACGTACTTTTCGATCACGTCGTCCAGGCCGCGCCAGAACTTGACGGTTGAGCACAAATCGCTGCGGGTGCAGCTGTTGTCGATGCCGTCGCACGCCACGGGCGCCGTGCTGCCCTCGACAGCGCGCAGGATGTCGCCAGCACGCACCTCGGCGGGGTCCTTGGCCATCATGTAGCCACCGCCTTTGCCGCGCACGCTCTTAAGCAGGCCCGCCTTCATGAGCGGACGAACCAGCTGCTCCAAATACTTTTGCGAGATATGTTCACGGTCGGCAACCTCGCGCAAAGCAATCTTGCCCTCGGCGTCACCCAGCGCCGCGATATAGATCATTAACCGGAGGGCATAGCGGCCCTTAGAAGAAATGAGCATACCTACCCTCCCATCGCATCTGGAACAACATAACCAGGTTTGTTTGTCCCAAATCTTAAGTAAGTGGGACAAACACAACAGGTTATTTTGTCCCAGAATTTGAAAAGTCGAGTGGATTAGTCGGGTTTTCCCTTGACTAACGCCGAACCCATAGTAACTTTATTCCGAGAAGATTCCTAGGGTTTAGCACACCTATGAGTACACCATATACAGAGAGGGACAGCATGAGCGCAAATCCGCTGCTTTCCATCGAAGGTCTGACCGCCTCCGTGGACGAGAAGACCATCCTCCACAACGTCAACCTCAACGTCGCCGCCGGCGAGACCCACGTGCTGATGGGCCCCAACGGCGCCGGCAAGTCCACCCTCGGCCACCTGGTCATGGGCGACCCCGTCTACACGGTCAACGACGGACGTATCGTCTTTGACGGCCAGGACATCACCGAGCTCACCACCGACAAGCGTTCGCGCGCCGGCCTGTTTCTGAGCTTCCAGGCCCCGGTCGAGATCCCGGGCGTGCCGCTGTCGAGCTTTTTGCGCGCCAGCATCGCCGGCCGCCCCGGCCTGGAGATGAAGGGCAAGGAGTTCCGACGTCGCGTCAAGGAGCTCGCGGCCGAGCTTAACATGGATACCTCCTACCTCAACCGTGAGCTGGGCGTGGGCTTCTCGGGCGGCGAGAAAAAGAAGGTCGAGATGCTCCAGCTTCTGCTGCTGCAGCCCAAGCTCGCCATCCTAGACGAGACCGACTCCGGCCTGGACGTCGACGCGCTTTCCACCGTCAGCCACGGCATGGACGCCTACCGCAAGAGCTGCGACGGCTCCATGCTCATCATCACGCACAACACGCGCATCCTGGAGCACTTGGATGTCGACCGCGTCCACGTTATGGTCAAGGGTCACATCGTGCGCGAGGACGACGCCTCGCTCATCCCCTGGATCGACAAGAACGGCTTTGAGACCTTTGAGCGCGAGGCCGCCGAGCAGCGCGCCCAGGCCGAGGCCGCCGCTGCCGAGCAGCAGGCGTAAAGGGGCGACGTAATGACCAAGAACCGCACCGAGGTCGCGGACATCGACCGCAGCCTCTACGACTTCACCTATGGCGAGGAGGGATTCGAGCGCCTCGACGCCGGCATCACGCCCGACATCGTGCGCGAGATCAGCGCCAAGAAGGACGAACCGCAGTGGATGCTCGACCTGCGCCTCAAGTCCCTCGAGATCTTCAACCGCTTCCCCGATCCGACGTGGGGCCCCTCCATCGAGGGCCTGGACATGGACAACATCGTCACCTACGTCAAGCCCAACACCGACCAAAAGCACGACTGGGAGTCGGTGCCCGACGACATCAAGAACACCTTTGAGCGCCTGGGCATCCCCGAGGCCGAGCGCAGCTACCTGGCGGGCGTCGGCGCGCAGTACGACTCCGAGCTGGTCTACCACAACATGCAGGACACCGCGTCCAAGATGGGTATCGTCTATTCCGGCATCGAGGAGGCCCTGCACGATCCACAGTGGGAACCGCTCATCCACGAGAAGTTTATGACGCTCATCCCGCCCACCGACCACAAGTTTGCGGCCTTGCACGGCGCCGTATGGTCGGGCGGCTCGTTTGTCTACGTGCCCAAGGGCACCAAGTTGGACTTCCCGCTGCAGAGCTACTTCCGCCTTAACGCCAAGGGCGCCGGCCAGTTTGAGCACACGCTCATCATCGTCGAGGACGATGCCGACCTGCACTTCATTGAGGGTTGCTCAGCGCCCAAGTACAACGTGGCCAACCTCCACGCCGGCGCCGTCGAGCTCTTTGTGGGCAAGCGTGCACATCTGCGCTACTCGACCATCGAGAACTGGTCCAAGAATATGTACAACCTCAACACCAAGCGTGCGCGCGTGGACGAGGACGGCGATATCGAGTGGATCAGCGGTTCCTTCGGCAGCCACGTGGGCTACCTCTACCCCATGAGCGTGCTCAACGGCCGCCGCGCCCGCTCGAGCTTTACCGGCATCACCTTTGCCGGCGCCGGCCAGAACCTGGATACCGGCTGCAAGGTCGTGCTCAACGCGCCCGATACCTCGGCAACCGTCGAGACCAAAGGTATCTCCAAGAGCGGCGGCATTCAGACCTTCCGCAGCTCTATCGTGGCCACGCCCAAGGCAGAGGGTTCCAAGGCAACCGTGAGCTGCCAGTCGCTCATGCTCGATGACCAGAGCCGCTCCGACACCATCCCCGCCATGGACATCCGCGCCAAGAACGTCGACATCGGCCACGAGGCCACCATCGGCCGCATCGGCGACGACAAGGTGTTCTACCTGATGAGCCGCGGCATCTCGGAGGAAGAGGCCCGCACCATGATCGTCAACGGCTTTGCCAACCCGGTCTCCAAGGAGCTGCCGCTGGAGTACGCCGTCGAGATGAACAACCTGATCAAGCTCGAGATGGAAGGAGCGATCGGATAATGAAACAGGAAACCAACGCCGCTGCTACCACGCTCGAGCAGGTCAACGCGATGCCCGCAGCAACCTGGGGCTGGTTGAAAATGAATCAGACCAAGCTCGAGCTCTCTGACGAGCTTGCCGCCGCTCCCGCGGAGGCCGTTGAGGTCGAAGGCTTGGGCGAGCAGTTTTCCGGCGCTGCCGACGCGTTTGGCACCGCCATGAACGCCATGGCCGAGCGCTTCCCCGAGCGCCGCGCCTCCGCCCCCGGTGATGCCGCCGACCGCGCCCGCATCACGCCCGAGACCGAGCTCGACGTGCCCGCCACCTCCGTCTACCAGGCCGGCGCCATCAAGCTCGAGGAGGAGCTCTCCCCTGCTGAAGCCTTCGAAACCGGCATGGGCGAGGCTGCCTACGCCTACTTGGCCGAGCACGCTACCAAGCGCATCGTCATCGATGTGCCCGCATACCAGCACGCCACGGTTACCGTGCGTGTGAGCGGTGTCGATGCCGCCGCGGCCATCGCCGCCATCGACATCGTCGCTCGCCCGCAGGCAACGCTCGACCTGCATATTGCCCTAGACTCTCCTGTTACCGGCGAGGGTGTCGTGGGCTCCGTGCTACGCGTGTGCGCCCACGAGTACGCCACCGTCAACGTGACCTGCGCGCAGACACTCGACGACAGCTGGATCGCACTCGACGACACCGGCCTGTTCCTGGACGAGGGCGCGCGCGTCAACGTGCAGCACACCGTCCTGGGTGCCGGCGCCAGCGCCACCGGCCTTGCCGGCGACCTGCTGGGCGACACCGCCAAGGTGACCATCGATACCGATTACCTGGGCGCCCGCGAGCAGGTGCGCGACTTTAACTACGAGCTGCGCCACCGCGGTCGCAAGACCGAGTGCGAGATCGACGCCAACGGCGTGCTGACCGGCACGTCCAAGAAGGTCTACCGTGGCACCATCGACCTCGTGCACGGCTGCAAGGGTGCAACCGGCACCGAACGCGAGACGGTGCTTTTGGCCAACAAGGGCGTCGACAACAAGACCGTTCCCGTCATTCTCTGTGACGAGGACGACGTCGCCGGCAACCACGGCGCCACCATCGGTCACGTCCGCGACGAGCAGCTGTTCTACCTCGCCTGCCGTGGCCTTGACCAAAACGCCGCCGAGGACCTGTTCATCCGCGCCAAGCTGGAGGACGCCGCGCTTTCCGCCACCGACGAGCGCACCCGCGCCGCCGTCGTCCGCCTAGGCAACAACCTGATCGACAACTTTGAAGAGGAGCTCGCATGATCGACACCGAGCACGTTAAATGCGACACCTGTACCGCCCCCGAGCCCATGGAGCTCGACGCCAGCGACGAGGCTTCGCGCGGCTGGCCCACCGTGGACATCGAGACCAACCCCTACAAGGGCCAGTTCCCGCTGTTCCAGCAGCACCCCGAGATCGCTTTCCTCGATAGCGCCGCCACCGCGCAGCGCCCTGCCCGTGTGCTCGACGCCGAACGCGACTTCTACCAGCGCATGAACGCCAACCCCCTGCGCGGCCTGTACTCGCTGTCCGTCGAGGCCACCGACGCCATCGCGAAGGTCCGCCAGCAGATCGCTGACCTCATCGGCGCCTCACAGGCCAACGAGGTCGTCTTCACCCGCAACACGAGCGAGTCGCTCAACCTGGTCGCTAAGAGCTTTGCGCCCACAGTGCTCGAACCGGGCGACGAGGTCGTCATCACCATCATGGAGCACCACTCCAACCTGATTCCGTGGCAGCAGGTCTGCCGCGAAACCGGCGCCAAGCTCGTCTACCTCTACCCCACCAAGACCGGCCAGCTCACCACCGAGGAGGTTCTTGCCAAGGTGGGTCCCAAGACCAAGATCCTAGCCGTGGGACAGGTCTCCAACGTGCTGGGCGTCGAGAACCCGGTCAAGAACCTCGGCAAACTCGTGCACAAGTACGGCGGCTACCTGGTCGTCGACGGCGCGCAGTCGCTGCCGCACATGCCGGTCGATGTGGCCGACCTGGGCGCCGACTTCTTTGCCTTTAGTGCGCACAAGGCCATGGGCCCCATGGGCATCGGCGTGCTGTGGGGCAAGATGGACCTGCTCAACGCCATGCCGCCCATGCTTACCGGCGGCGAGATGATCGATTCGGTCACCGAGCAGAACGCTGTCTGGGCTCCCGTCCCCGAGAAGTTCGAGGCCGGCACGCAGGACGCCGCCGGCATCTTCGCCACGGGCGCCGCACTCGATTACCTGGTCAACACGGTGGGTTACGAGAACATCCAGGCCCGCGAGCAGGCACTCGTCCACTATCTGATGGGCGAACTCATGCAGCTCGACTTTGTCCAGATCATCGGCTCCATCTATTGGGACAACCACCACGGCGTCGTGAGCTTTAACGTCAAGGGCATCCACCCGCACGACGTAGCGAGCATCATGGACATGGACGGCGTCTGCATTCGCGCCGGCCACCACTGTGCGCAGCCGCTGCTCACCTGGCTGGGCGTCGAGAACCTTGCCTGCTGCCGCGCCAGCGTGGCCTTCTACAACGACAAGGCCGATATCGACAAGTTCATCGCCGGCCTGCATCACGTTTGGAGCACGTTCAATGGGTAATCTGTACACCTCCACCACGTTTATGGAGCACAACTCGCACCCCGACTACAAGTACGAGATGGACGCCCCCACGCACGAGCACGACGGCATCAACCCCAGCTGCGGAGACGAGCTCACCTTGCAGCTACGTGTCGAGAACAACGTGATCGAGGAGGCCTCCTTTACCGGCCACGGCTGCGCCATCAGCCAGGCAAGCGCCGACATCATGGCCGACCTCATCACCGGCGAGACCGTCGAGGAAGCTCGCCGCTTGGCAGAGCTCTTCCTCGCCATGATCCGCGGCGAGCAGCTCTCCGAGGAGGACTTGGAAGACCTGGACGAGGCCGCCCAGCTCCAGGACATCTCGCACATGCCCGCCCGCGTCAAATGCGCCGAGCTCGCCTGGCGCACCCTCGACGGCATGCTCACGGGACAAAATAATCAGTAGTATTTGTCCCAAATCTTAAGAATTTTGTTGGCCGAATCGCTTGACAAGAGTGGTTCGGCCATTTTCTATTCCGAGCCCTCAGCCTGAGCATTCACCCGAACATAAGCGCGCACGATACGAGAGACGGTACTCTTGCTGATTCCCGTATATCGTTCGATCTCGCGCACCGTATAGCCGACATCGTGCAGGGCGAAAATGATTCCATCTCGCCGCGAGGGTGCTACGGTCTTGAGTTTGTTGAGCGGCACACCCTGGCGCTTCGCCATCTTGTCGGCAAACGCACGCCGCTCCCACTCTGTCTCATCCATATCGTGAATCACCGGATCGGAACCATCGGGCATTGACAGAGAATAATCCAGAAACCCCCTGACAGACTCAAAGAGCTCAAGCACACAAGAAGGGTCCGAAAATCCCCTCGTCGCATCGTTGTCATACGCTCGCAGATACTCGGCAAAGCTGCTCCAGGGATAACGCTCGATCAGGGCGATACCCGCCTCCTGCGGATTAGCGTGAACATAGCGAATGGCAGCCATTAGATAACGGTCGGTATCGAGCGAGCGCCGGTCAAAACGGTTCTGGAACAGATGACCCGTGCGCCCCGTGCGTTTATTGAACCGCCGCGCGTACGTCAAAAGCAGCCGGTGCATCGCCGCGCTCATCGCGTCCTCGTAATCTGCAAGCACCAGATGCACGTGATTGCCCATAAGGCACCAGGCGATAACCGTCACGCCCGCCTCGCGGCAGCACTCGCGCATCAGCTCCAAAAACTCCCACCGGTCTTCATCGCCCTCAAAGATGAGTTGCTTGCCCACACCGCGGGCACAGACATGGTAAAAGCCGGTAACCGTTCTCCAAACGCGCTGCATGGCGCTCCCTTCGCCGGGATCTGATTGCCATCCAATACAGCACGATTGAAGCGTGCCATCAAAACATTCACGCAAAACAATACACTCGCGCGGCCAAAGGCAGTAAACGGGCGGCGAACGGCACCGTTGCAACAGGTCAGACCCCGCAACGCATACAAGAGCTGACCAAAAGCTTGCCCAAGACGAACCCCCTCTACGGAAGTTCGCGACCACAGAACATATAGTTAAACCGTTTCAATTAAAACTTCCGGACTTCTCGCTACGAAAACTGAGCCGTTCGCCGAATATTCCGTGCATTTCGCGGTATTATAGGGGCTGCATGTCATGTCCCTTTCGAAGGGTCGCCCGGCAATCGCCAGCCACGACCCCCAGACGGGACGCCAACACGATAGAGAGGAGAGGCATGCAGTACTCACAGGAAGTGGAGAACATGTGCCCCGTTGCCAAGGGTGCATACCACGGCCCCGCACCCATCCCCGAGGAGGGCAAGTGGGTCCAGGCTAAGGAGATTTCCGACATCTCCGGTCTTACGCACGGTGTGGGTTGGTGCGCACCTCAGCAGGGCGCCTGCAAGCTCACGCTGAACGTCAAGGACGGCATCATCGAGGAGGCCCTCGTTGAGACCATCGGCTGCTCGGGCATGACCCACTCTGCCGCCATGGCTTCCGAGATCCTTCCCGGTAAGACCATCCTCGAGGCCCTCAACACCGACCTCGTCTGCGACGCCATCAACGTTGCTATGCGCGAGATCTTCCTGCAGATCGTTTACGGCCGCAGCCAGACCGCGTTCTCCGAGGGCGGCCTGCCCGTGGGCGCCTCCCTCGACGACCTCGGCAAGGGCCTTCGCTCTCAGGTCGGCACCATGTTCGGCACCAAGGCCAAGGGCGCTCGTTACCTTGAGCTCGCTCAGGGCTACGTCACCCGCATGGCTCTCAACGACAAGAACGAGATCATCGCATTCGAGTTCCTGAACCTCGGCAAGTTCACCGACGCCGTCAAGGCCGGCAAGACCCCCGAGGAGGCCATCGCTGGCGCTATGGGCCACTATGGTCAGTGGGAGAACGCTGCCAAGTACATCGACCCGCGCACCGACGAGGAGACTCACTCCGTCGCCAGCGTGTTCCCGGTTCACGAGTAGAAAGGGAGGGAAATAACTATGACTGTTACGTTCGAAGGTTACGAGCGCCGCGCTGACAAGATCAACAAGTGCCTCGCCGACAACGGCATCGCCTCCCTCGAGGAAGCTCTGCAGATCTGCACCGACAAGGGCTTCAACCCGCGTGAGATCGTCAACAACACCCAGTCCATCGCCTTCCAGAACGCCGAGTGGGCCTACACCCTCGGTTGCGCTCTCGCTGTCAAGCGTGGCGCCAAGTCCGCTTCTGAGGCTGCCGCCATCATCGGCGAGGGCATCCAGGCCTTCACCGTTCCCGGCTCCGTCGCCGAGGACCGCAAGGTCGGTCTGGGCCACGGCAACCTGGGCGCTATGCTGCTCTCCGACGACACCGAGTGCTTCGCCTTCCTGGCTGGCCACGAGTCCTTCGCTGCCGCTGAGGGCGCCATCGGCCTGGCTCTGAACGCCAACAAGGCTCGTAAGAAGCCGCTGCGCGTTATCCTGAACGGTCTGGGCAAGGACGCCGCCCAGATCATCGCCCGCATCAACGGCTTCACGTATGTGAAGACCCAGTTCGACTACTACACGGGCGAGCTCAAGGTCGTCGAGACCATCCCCTACTCCGATGGCCCCCGCGCTGCCGTTAACTGCTACGGCTCCGACGACGTCCGTGAGGGCGTTGCCATCATGTGGCACGAGAACGTCGATATCTCGATCACCGGTAACTCCACCAACCCCACGCGTTTCCAGCACCCCGTCGCTGGTACCTACAAGAAGGAGCGCATCGAGGCTGGCAAGAAGTACTTCTCCGTCGCTTCTGGTGGCGGCACTGGCCGTACCCTGCACCCGGACAACATGGGCGCCGGCCCTGCCTCTTACGGCATGACCGACACCATGGGCCGTATGCACTCCGACGCCCAGTTCGCCGGTTCTTCCTCCGTGCCTGCGCACGTCGACATGATGGGTCTCATTGGCATGGGCAATAACCCCATGGTCGGTGCCACCGTCGCCTGCGCTGTCGCCGTCGAGGAGGCCCTCAAGGCCTAATCGCGCCCGCGCGATGCTCATATAGTTGAGCTTTAGAGCCGCTACCTTTTAAGGTGGCGGCTCTTTTTGTTTGCGCTGTCGCAGGGTAGCTAATGCCGATATATCAGTTGGGGCGAAATACGAGATGTGATGAGACGGAGCGCCAGAGCGTCCATGACGCCCACCTGCCATATTTGCCCTTTACCGATTTGCCGAGTCTTTGCGGCCCCATTGCCGATCACCCGTGCGACAATGCGCCGGACGAGAAAGGAATCCGATGGAATCGACTGACGTACTGGTAATTGGATCTGGCATTGCGGGCCTTTGCGCCGCCATCGAAGCGGCACGCACGGGTGCAACCGTCACTGTGGCAAGCGCCGGAAAGACTATGAGTGGATCGAGCTTCTTCCCGGGCACCTGGGGCCTGGGGCTTATCGGACCCGTTAACGAAGACGACGAACAAGACCTCATCGACACCATCCAGACCGTTGGTGGCGGCGTCGCCGACCCCGAGCTTGTCCAGACGTTTGTCCGCGGCATTCCCCAGGCAATTACATGGCTCGAACGGGATCTGGGTGTTGAACTTCAACGCCCACAAAATGCCGAGAGCGCCCAGCAAAAGCAGTTTATCCCCTGCTTTGACCACAAGACGCGCATGTGGCGCGGCCTCACCCGCAAGCCCCTTGAGGACGCTCTGACGACCCGAATCGAGTCACTCGGCATTCGCCTGCTCCCCCGCTATGAGCTTATCGACCTTGTTGAGGACACGAACGGTAGAATAACCGGAACCGTGCTCTACGACCTCACCGAAAATCGAATCGTGCCCTTTGCTGCCAAGGCCACGATCATCGCAACCGGTGGCACAGGCGGCCTGTTCGAGCGCAGCCTTACGTCGGCTGATGTGCTCAGCTCCTCGCAGGCCATCGCGCTGGCGCACGGCGCAACACTTACTAATATAGAGTTCATGCAGATGATGCCCGGTTTCATCGAGCCCAAGCGCAACCTGGTCTTCAACGAGAAAACCTGGCGCTACGTACATGTAGACCAGCCGGTAGATATTGCCGACGACAAGCTGGACGACCTGCTTGAGCAACGCTCCGGATACGGTCCCTTCACTTCGCGCCTGGCTTCCAGCGCCATCGATCTCGTCATCGATCAGGCAGGTGTCGAAGGCCTGGCACTCCACTACGACTTTCCCCGCGAGGATGTCCCAGAGTTTGTGCAGACCTTTGCCACCTGGCTGCAAGACGAGCACGGCATCGCCCCGACTGACGAGATGCGCGTTGCGATGTATGCCCACGCCGCTAACGGCGGCATCAAGATCGATAAGACCGCGCAAACGGGCGTTGAGGGCCTCTACGCTTGCGGCGAGGCGACAGGCGGCATGCACGGCGCCGACCGCATTGGTGGCTTGTCAAGCGCCAACGGCATCGTGTTCGGGCGCATCGCAGGCGCATCGGCAGCCCAAGCAGCACAGAAAGAGCCCGAGACAGCCCTGAAGGCGGATATCGCCCTCCCCCAGTACGGCATAGCCGCAACAGATGCCGAACGCCTGACACACAGCCTAAGGCACACGATGAGCACCTATTGCATGATCAACAGGACCGAAACAGGCCTATCCGAGGCACTACACGAGCTTGAAAACATTCAAGATGATGCCACAGCTCTAAATAAGCCGCATGCCAACGACAGCGAAATCGCTGCGCTCGCCCGCATACAGTCGCAGATTCAACTAGCACAGGAAATGGTCAAAGCCATGCGCAACCGAACCGAAAGCCTGGGCTCGCACTATCGAGCGAATTAAACTGGACACCTATCTAAAGCAGAACACAACTAATCGATATCTATGGGCCCCGTGAGCTCGAAGTGGCACGGGGCCCATTCGTGTCCGCACGGCAGCGTATCCTTATTCCGAATACAGAGCGTGCAAAGCCTGCATAGACAATAGACCAGCGAGGAGGAGATATGGACAGTAGAGATATCGAGAAGTGGCGTGTCAAACTTGATAGCTACGCCAATGTGGAAGACGGCGTTGAGTATTGGCTCGCACGCGATTTAATGGAACCCATGGGATACACTCGATGGGAGAACTTCGCCGAAGTTGTTAAGAGGGCAAAAGTCTCGTGCGAAACAAATAAAACTCCAGTTGATTCCCATTTTCGTGACACCACGAAAATGGTAACTGCCGGTGTCGCCGCTCGTGCGGTTAAAGACTACAAGCTTACGCGCTATGCATGCTATTTAATCGCCCAGAACGGAGATTCAAACAAGCCAGAGATTGCACTCGCCCAAGCATACTTTGCCGTGCAGACGCGCCGCCAAGAGCTCATAGAGCAGCGCTTCGCAGAGATTCAGCGCTTACAGGCGCGCCACTCGCTATCCGATTCAGAGAAACAGCTCTCGGGTATTGCATTCAAACGCGGCGTGGACTCCAAAGGATTCGCGATCATCAAGTCGAAGGGCGATGAAGCGTTATTCGGCGGCAGAAGCACGGCGGAAATGAAGCAGCAGCTCGGCATACCCAAGAGCGCGGCATTGGCGGACAGGTTAGCCGATGTCCTCATCAAAGCAAAGGACCTTACGAACTCGATGACGGCCTTCAACGCCGAGGAACACGACCTGTACGGTCTGGACAAGATCAAGCAAGAGCACGTCGAGAACAACACAAGCGTGCGTGGCAGCCTCATCGACCGCGGAATTGTACCCGAGAACCTACCGCCTGCCGAAGATACAAAGAAGCTCGAACGTCGCGTGAAAGCAGACGAGAAAAAGCTCAAGGAGGGTACAGACGGATTCACCGACCCCCAGGGCAGGCTCGACTTGTAAAGCGTCTGTGCCCTTACGGGTTCAGCCTCATGCGAGGTTAATAAAAAAGACGGCCAACCGAAGTTGACCGTCTTAACAATCTTTGGTGGGCCGTCAGGGGGTCGAACCCTGGACCTTGGGATTAAGAGTCCCCTGCTCTACCAACTGAGCTAACGACCCAAAGCTAAAGTCCGTGGTGGCGGACTTTAGAGGAGATATCGTGTGGTGGGCCGTCAGGGGGTCGAACCCTGGACCTTGGGATTAAGAGTCCCCTGCTCTACCAACTGAGCTAACGACCCGATATCAACACGAAGCAAGAACTGGGGTGGGTAAAGGGACTCGAACCCTCGACCTACGGGACCACAACCCGTCGCTCTAGCCAACTGAGCTACACCCACCGTGTCCTGTGCGCTTCGCGCTCGACTATTATTGCAAGGAACGCCACGCGATGCAAGCCCCAATTTTCAAGAATTTTGAAAAGAGTTTTTCGAGACCATTTCGAGCATTTCCCACCGGTTTCATAGGAGTAAACTTGCCCCACTGCAAATGCTCGAAAGGACCGGCATGAAAGAACTCTCCAACCGCACGGCAACGTTTACCGATTCGGTCATCCGCCGCATGACGCGCATCTCCAACAAGTATGGCGCCGTCAACCTGTCACAGGGCTTCCCCGACTTTGATCCCCCGGCGCAGCTGCTCAATAGCCTCAGCACCATCGCCACCGACCCCAAGCCGCTCTACCACCAGTACTCCATCACCTGGGGCTCCCAGGCCATGCGCGAGGCGCTTGCCGCCAAGCAGGAGAACTTTATGGGCATGCCGATCAACCCCAACGAGAGCATCGTGGTCACCTGCGGCTCCACCGAGGCCATGATGGCCGCCATGATGACGGTCACGAACCCCGGCGACAAGGTCGTCATCTTCTCGCCATTCTACGAGAACTACGGCGCCGACACGATCCTTTCGGGTGCGGAGCCTATCTACGTGCCGCTCAACCCGCCCACCTTTGACTTTGACCGTGAGGTCCTGGAGGCGGCCTTCCGCGACAACGATCCCAAGGCGATCGTTCTATGCAACCCGTCCAACCCCTGCGGCAAGGTCTTTACCCGCGAGGAGCTCACCCTTATCGCCGACCTGTGCAAAAAGTATGACGCCTACTGCATCACCGACGAGGTCTACGAGCACATCGTCTACGCGCCCCACGAGCACGTGTACATGGCCACGCTGCCCGGCATGTTTGAGCGCACCATCAGTTGCAGCTCGCTATCCAAGACCTACTCCATCACCGGCTGGCGCCTGGGCTACACCATCGCTCCTGCCGAAATCACCGAGCGCATCAAAAAGGTTCACGACTTCCTCACCGTGGGCGCCGCCGCTCCCCTGCAAGAGGCCGTCGTCACCGCCCTCAACTTCGACGACAGCTATTACCAGGAGGTCCTCGACCTCTACACCGCCAAGCGCGACCTATTCTGTCAGGGACTCGACAGCATCGGACTCACGCACAACGTGCCGCAGGGCGCCTACTACGTGATGATGGATATCTCGGAGTTTGGCTATAACAGCGACCTCGACTTCTGCGAGGATTTGGCCTCCAAGGTGGGCGTGGGCGCCGTGCCCGGCTCGAGCTTCTTCCGCGAGCCCGTCAACCATCTGATTCGTTTCCACTTTGCCAAACGAGACGAGACGCTTAACGCGGCACTGGAGAACCTCAAGTCTCTGCGTGATAAAATCGAACCGCGCGGGTAAGGACGGTCAGTAACTAAAGGCACTAAAGAAACCTCGTGAACCCGTTGGGCCACGAGGTTTCTTTTTATAGCGACCTCATTTATTTTTTTGAGCGCTATACTTTAGTCACGGAGCAACTCGTCCCAGAGAGGAATACTATGGCAGAGCAGCTTATCGGAGCGCTCGAGGCCGGCGGCACCAAGATGGTCTGCGCCACGGGCTATGCAGACGGTATGGTCCTGGAGTGCGAGCAGATCGCGACCACGACCCCGCAGGAGACCGTCGAGGCCGTCAACGCATGGTTTGCGAACAAGGGCATCGCCGCGCTGGGCATCGGCGCCTTTGGCCCCACCGCAGTCAACCCCGCCTCGCCCCAATACGGCAAGATCCTGGAGACGCCCAAAACGGCATGGCGCTACTTTGACCTGCTGGGCACCATCCAAAACGAGCTCAATATTCCCTGCGGCTACGACACCGACGTCAACGTCGCCTGCCTGGGCGAGGTCACCTTTGGTTGCGCCCAGGGCCTCACGGACGTGGTGTATCTGACCATCGGTACCGGCGTGGGCGCTGGCGTGCTCTCGGGCGGTAAGCTCGTGCACGGCATGATGCATCCCGAGGCCGGTCACATCCTGGTCACGCGCGACCCGCGCGACACCATTGGCGAGCACAGCGCCTGCCCCTTCCACGACAACTGCCTCGAGGGCCTCATCGCCGGCCCCGGCGTTAAAAGGCGCTGGGATGGCAAGAGCGCCGGAGACATGGCCGATGACCCGGAGGCCATGGATCTGCTCGCCGGCTATCTGGCGCAGGCGCTCATGACCTACATCCTGTGCTATGCGCCGCAGAAGATCGTCATCGGTGGCGGCGTGGCCGACCACACCCCCATCGTGCCGCTCGCACGCAAGAAGTGCGCCGAGATGCTCAACGGCTACATCGTCACGCCCGAGATGGCCGACATCGATAGCTACATCGTCAACAACAGCCTCGAGGGCAAGCAGGGCATTATGGGCTGCCTGGCCCTGGGCGCACAGGCGCTTCAGTAACAGACGCACCCACAGGGCGTGGCGCACCCGGCAAATCCGACCTATGGAACGACGCCGCCACACCTCATATAAGCCCTCCAATAAAAAAGGCCGCCTAGGACCAAACAATGCGTCCTTAGGCGGCCTTTTTGGCGCACATCAGCGACCGTAAGAGATATCGGAGCACAACGCCCGTTGCCGCTCCACAGCAGTCGATCATCACATCAGTGATCATGCCGGCGCGTCCCGGCACAAAGAGCTGAATCGTCTCGTCGATCGAGGGAATCAGCAGCAGGAACACTGCCGTGGGCAGCAGCACGTCAAAGGTGCGTCGGCCCTCAAAATCAAAGGCGTGCGTTGCCAGGATGCCGAGCACCAAATACTCGGTAAAATGCGCGCACTTACGAACAACAAAGTTGGTCACCCATTCATATGGAAGTCCCACGCCGTGCAGGAAACCGCGGATAGCTTCCATGACCGTTAGGCTCAGTGAGCCCGACCCCGAGCCGGGAACCAGCGAATTGCCCCAGATCAAGAGCGCCATCAGGCAGGTTACGACCGCCCATTTTCGATTGATCTTAACCATGCAGAAGTTATGCCTCCGCACGGAGCGGCGCGAAGCTGGCGGTACCGCCCTCGATAACGCTCAGATAAGCACGGCCCGTACGCTTGGCGGTAGAGGACTGAAGACGCTCGATCTCTTCCTCGAGGATCTGATTGACGCGCTCGTGACGACGATTTTCCATAATGCCGGCGGCAATAGCCTCGGCCCGCTCGATGCTCTCACGCGAGATACGGGCAGTATCCTCGGGGAACACAGCGCTGTGACGGCCGACATAGGCGGGGGCAGCAGGCTGAGGGGCAGCGACGGGAGCGGGGGCTGAAACAGGAGCAGGCTCGTCAATCTCATCCAGAATCGCGGTGGCGGCGGCCCACATACCCTCGTGGCCCGAGTAATCGGCCATGGGGACATCAACCTCGAGCGAGGCGTCCGGAAGGTCGCCGGTGTCGATGCGATCTTGGGCATCAATCGATGCGGTGATGGCTGCAGGCTCATCGAGGTCATCGAGATCGATGCCCGCGGCACCGGAGATGATAGGCATGCTGGCGAGGTTTGCATTGTACGGCGCAGCCTCAGCCGCCTGCTGCTGGGCAGGAGCGCCCCAAAGCGAGCTTTCGGCGGCACGGCGGGCGGCAACAGCCTCCTCGTCCGCGGTCATGGCTTCATCAACGTACGAATTATCGGCAGAAGCGTTCGCGTCCGCCGAGGTAGCGCTGTAGGCGTTATTGACCGCCGCATTGGCAACGAGTGCCACGAAAGCCGCCGTGCTGCCCGCAGGGGCGGCCTGGGAGCCCGACACGGCGCGTGCCGCGGCGGCGATATCATCGCGATTGAAGGAGCCGGTCTGCCCGCCGTTGGTGAGCTCGTCGATGGCGACTTGATAGACGTCGCGCGAGCGTGCAGGGTCGCAGCTCACCGGCGAATCGTCGTCGAGCATGCTGTCGATCATGGACCAAGCCTCGGCCTCGTCCATAGCATCTGCGGCTCGAGCGATGGTAGGGACACCATCATCGACATGACGGCGCTGGAACGCACCAGTCAGGCCGGAAAGGAATGCCGAGGTAGACTGCTCCGACTGAGCCTGAGAAGCAGAAGCCGCAGCGTACGGAATCGCATCCTGCTGCTGAGCTGGAATCGAGGCGGTCTTGAACTCGCTTTGATGCTGATTGAGATTGGCGGCACCGCCCATGGCATCGGGCTGGAACAAACGCTCTTCACGCTGCGCACGATACTCGGAGATACCCAGCGAGGCGGCATAGATACCCACGCCCGCCACCGCGCCCACGGCGAAGGGAACTGCACCCGCCACGACCGTCTCGTTCACCGACGAAAACGGCAGCGTCGCGGCATACATAACCACGGGAGCGGCAAGGCCGATCCCGCACGAAAGTCCGGCAAGGACTGCTCGTTGTGTTGCATCAGAAGAAGCCATGAGCTCTCCCCATCTTCCAGCACCCAAATCGCATCATTCAGTTGGCTGCGCGAGAGAAGATGAAGCGGGGCTATGCCCCAAAGCAACGGTATATGGTTCGTTTCATCTGCGTTTTCCGTCGCGAAGCTTAAAAGTTATTATGCGAAACCGTCCTGTCGATTGCAAGTGACGATGTCGGATTGAAACGGGAAACCTGCTGCTCGTCGGTCTTACGGTCAAAAATAAGCGCGGAGCGGCGCTATGGAAAAGGGCCGAGGCTCAAAGCCCCGACCCTTTATCGCATTGATGACTATCGCTGCGCGTGGATGACAACCTAGAACGTCTGCTCGTAGTCGCTGTGTTTTTTGGCCGAACGCACCAAGAATTCCTGGTTGGTGTTGGTGCCCTTAAGACCCTTGATAAACGATGCGGCTGCGCGCTCGGTGTTGTTCATGCCGGCAAGAATGCGACGCAGACCAAAGACAAACGGACGCATCTGCTCGTCGACCAACAGGTCCTCGTTACGCGTACCGGAGGCAACGGGGTCGATAGCCGGGAAGATGCGGCGGTCGGCCAGGTCGCGGTCGAGCTTAAGCTCCATGTTGCCGGTGCCCTTGAACTCCTCAAAGATGACCTCGTCCATCTTGGAACCGGTGTCGATGAGGGCAGAGGCCAGGATGGTGAGCGAGCCACCGTTCTCGATATTACGGGCTGCGCCCAGGAAGCGCTTGGGAGGATACAGTGCCGCCGAATCGACGCCGCCCGAAAGGATGCGGCCTGAGGCGGGCGCCGCCAAGTTGTAGGCGCGGGCAAGACGCGTGATGGAGTCGAGCACCACCACAACATCGCCGCCCAGCTCCACGATGCGCTTGGCGCGCTCGATAACGAGCTCTGCCACGCGAGTGTGGTTGTCGGCGGGCATATCGAAGGTCGACGCCACAACCTCGCCCTTGATGGAACGCTGCATATCGGTGACCTCTTCGGGGCGCTCGTCGACGAGCAGGCAGATGAGGTGCACCTCGGGGTTGTTAATCGAGATAGACTGGCAGATCTTCTTGAGGATCGTGGTCTTGCCGGCCTTGGGCGGGGACACGATCAGGCCGCGCTGGCCCTTGCCGATCGGTGACACGATGTCGATGGCGCGGCCGGTAATAGAGTCCTTGCCGTGCTCCATGCGCAGCGGCTCGTTGGGATAGACCGGGGTGAGGTCGCCGAACTTGGGACGGTTGCGAATCTGCTCGGGGTCCAGACCGTTGACGGTCGTGATTTTGGCGAGGCCGGCGCGCTTGTCGCCGCCGCGCGAAGGACGCAGCGAGCCCTCGATGACGTCGCCCGTGCGCAGGCGCGCGGAGCGGATGAGGTAGGCGGGCACGAAGGCGTCGTCGTTGGACTTCATGTAGCCATGGGCGTGGATGATGCCGGAGCTGTCCGGGCGAATCTGCAGAATGCCCTTGATGTCGCGGAAGCCCTCGGCCTTCGCAGCGGTGACGTAGATTTCCTCGACGAGCTCGGCCTTCTTCTTGCCGGTCGTCTCGATCTCGAACTCCTTAGCCTTCTCGCGCAGCTCAGCGACCTTCATGGCCGCGAGTTCCTCGCGCGAAAGCGTGGGCTCGGTGGGAACGGCATTACGCTCCTTGTTGCGCTGTTTGCGATCGCGCTGGCGGTTGCGACGGTCGTTGTTGCGGTCGTCCTTACGCTCGTTGCGCTCGTCGTTGCGCTTGTGCTGGCGACGGTTGGGACGAGTGCCGTCTTCGCCCTCAGCGGGGGTGGCACCATCGGTTGCGGCGGTGCCAACATTGGCCGCAGCGGCGTCATTGGCCTCGGCGCCAGAATCAACCTGCGCTTCGACATCCTGCTGCTCGGACGCCTTGGCCTTAACGGACTTCTTACGACCGCGCTTGGGCTTCTCGGACGCAGGCTGTTCGACGTCCTGGGCCTCGGCGACATCAGTCGACGCATCGGCGGTCGTCTCGGCAGAATCCTCGGACGCACCCTTCTTGGCAGCCTTGGCCTTGGACGTGCGCTTAGCAGCAGTACGACGGCTGCGACCGGGACGGACGTCGGCGGGCTCGGCATCGGCGGGAGCGGCCTCGGAAGTCGTAGCATCCTGGACGGGTGCATCGGCAGCGGTTGCAGACTCGGCGGTCGCCGCAGCATCCCGAGCGGCGGCGGCTGCTGCTGCGGCCTTCTCTGCCTCGACAAAGGCCTTGGGCTTGCGACCGCGACGGTGCGGGCGCAAAGCCGGATCGACAACGGGAACTTCGTTGGCCTCGACAGGCGCAGCGGGCTCAACAGGCAATGTGCCCTCCCCTGCCGCGGAACGGACCGAAGCCTCAGTGAGCTCGGGGGCTACCTGTTCCGCAACTTGCTCGGCCTTAGCAGCCGTGCGGCGGCGTGTGCGCGGTGCCGGCTTCTCGGTCGGCAGGTCGGCGGCAGGGGTCTCGATGGCGGCAGGCGTCTCGGGCACAGACGGAGCTGCAAGCTCGGTCAGAGCCGCGGCCTCGCGCTCGGCAGCACGACGGCGGGCGCGCACCACCTGAGCCTCGCTAATCTGCGCCAACGCACGTGCCTGCGCGACCTCATCGGAAATCGGCGCCGAGGAGTCAGCTGCAACGGTGCGCTTGGCGCGCGTCGTGCGCGTGGTACGGCGCTTGGGCTTGGTGACCTCCTCGCCGTCAGCGGCAGGCTTGGCCGTGCGGCGCGCGAGCTTGGGCTTTGCCGGAGCAGCCTCCTCACCAGTTGCAGGCACGGCCTTCTCAGCCGCTACAGGCATAGGCGTCGAAGCAGCCTCAGGCGTCTCAGGAGCCGAGGCTTGAGCGGGCGCCGCGACCTGGTCCGACGCAACCGGTGCAGCGGGAGCGGCCTGCGTCGTCGTTATTTCGTTTTCTTGCTGTTGATCAGACACAGTGTTTGCTCAACTTTCTTTTCAAGCCCTGTGATCACATGCTCCCTGCATAAACCTTCAGGGCGGCTAAACAGTCTAGTTCCGTTCAAAACGACGGACATCATTGATCTGTATCGAGATGATTGCGTCAACTACGCAGCGTTAGTGTAACACAACCGCCGCCACCTGCAACTTAGTCATTGGGGACGTTCTTAAACGACTAGTCAAAAGGGACACTCTTTGTTTGCCACCCACAAATCTGACTGCCTCCGCCAAAACTATGGCGGTTTACTACGATGAATCGCTCAACCGCGACCACTCCGAAACATGTTGAACTAAAACCGCAGGTAGATGCCTTGCGTTTTTTTGCGAAAAGCCGGCGTAGTTGGAATTCCTCAATTCATCGTAGTAAATCGGCATAGTTTCGTATTTCCAGCAGTTCAAAATTCGTCAATACGTCGGCGTTTGCGAAAAAAGCCCGATCTCCGTGGGAGATCGGGCTTTCAAGGCTCAGTTAAACCAAGTCTGTACGGTCAAATGACCCGCAGATTACATCTGCTCGGGCGCGGAAACGCCAACGAGGGTGAGCACCAGAGCGAGCGTTACGCGGACGGCGTCGCAAGCGGCCAGACGGGCGCGCGAAAGCTCGGGGTCGACGGGACGGCCCTCGCTCGGCAGCACCTGGCAGGCAGCGTAGAAGCTGTGGAAGTCACCGGCGAGTTCCTCGGCAAAGTGCGTCAAACGGAACGGGGCGCGGTCGCGAGCGCAGCTGGCGATCAGGTCGGTGAGCTCGTTGAGCTTACGCGAAAGGGCGAGCTCGGTCGGGTCGGTCAACAGCGAGTAATCGACGTTCTCACCGATGGCCTTGGCGGCAACGGCCTTCATGCCCATCTCGTCGGCCTGCTCAGGCGTTACGTCAGCGGCACGGCGCAGGATGGAGCAGACGCGAGCGTGAGCGTACTGCACGTAGTACACCGGGTTGGAGTTGTCGCGCTTCTTAACGGCCTCGATGTCGAAGTCGACCATCTGGTTGGAGCTCTTGGAGATGAGCGTGTAGCGAGCGGCATCGGAACCGACCTCGTCGACGAGCTCCTGCAGGGTCACCATGGTGCCCTTGCGCTTGGACATACGGACGGGCTTGCCGTTGCGCAGCAGGTTGACGAGCTGGCCCAGCAGAACCTCAAACTTTCCGGGATAGCCAAGAGCGTCGCAGACGCAGCGGACGCGCTCGATGTAGCCGTGGTGGTCGGCGCCCCAGATGTCGATGACGTGGTCGACGCGCTGGAACTTATCCCAGTGATAGGCAACGTCGGAGGCGAAGTAGGTGTACTCGCCGTCGGACTTGATCAGGACGCGGTCCTTGTCATCGCCCAGGTCGGTGGAGCGGAACCACAGGGCGCCGTCCTTGGTATAGAGGTAGCCCATCTTGTCGAGCTTCTCAAAAGCGCGGTCAACGGCGGAGGTGCCGGCGGTCTCACCCTCGGTGTCCTTCACGTACAGCGAACGCTCGGAGTACCAACGATCGAAGTCGCAATTGACGGCGTGGCAGAGGTCGCGCATGTTGTCGACCATCTTTACGTAGCCGCGCTCGCGGAAGCTCTCCATGCGCTCCTGAGGATCGGCGTCGACCCACTTATCGCCGTCGGTGCGCCAGAACTCGGCAGCCTCGTCGATGATGTAGTCACCGCCATAGGAGTCCTTGCCCAGGGTCTCGGCAAAGTTGTCCTGGTACGGATGGGTCTCGGGATGCTCGTCGTTCTCGTCGGCAACGAAGGCGTCACGGTCGGCGATCAGCAGCTTGTGAGCCTCGTCGATATCAACGCCCTGCTTGGCGATGATGTCGGCAAGCTGCATATAGCGCGTGCTGATGGAGTTGCCGAAGGTGTTCATCTGAGAGCCGTGGTCGTTGATGTAGAACTCACGCTGGATGTCGTAACCGGCGTGGTCCATAACGCGGCAAAGGGAGTCGCCCAGAGCGGCCCAGCGGCCGTGACCGATGTGCATGGGGCCGACGGGGTTGGCGGAAACGAACTCGACCTGGGTCTTCAGGCCACCACCGACGTTGGACTTAGCGAAGTCCATGCCCTTCTCGCGAGCCTCGCCAAAGATGGCATTCTTGACAGCAACGGAGAGGTAGAAGTTGATGAAGCCGGGGCCTGCGATCTCGACCTTCTCGATCGCGGGGTCCTCGGGCATATGAGCAACGATGGCCTCGGCGATCTTGCGCGGGGCGCAGTGGGCCAGCTTGGCGGACTTCAGGGCCATGGTAGAGGTCCACTCGCCATGAGAAGTGTCAGCCGGTCGCTCGATGGCGCAATCGTCAAGTTCAAAGGCGGAAAGGTCGCCGGCCTCCTGGGCCGCAGCAAGCGCAGCGCGTACCAGCTCTTCAATCTTCTCGGGCATAGATCCTCCTTGTGTTAAAGCCCCCGAGCTCTTGGTCACTCGTAGGGCAAAAGCCAGAGTTTGTAGCACTCTATCACAAGCGACGGGCACTGTCGCAGGGTAAAGCTAATAGATATTGCATATGCACAAAAATGACTACAGCTTGTATGGAGTCACTCAAAGATGCCAGTCTGCCTGCAGATTATGCACGCGTTGAAAATGCATAAAGGTGTGAGTGAGCTGCGTCTTTTATCGAATACTCTTGCCTATCGGAGTTGTGTGCTTTTCCTGCATAAAGTGATGGTTTGCGCACGTCAGCGTGGTATTCTTAACATACGTAAATTCGTATAAGTTGGAGGTAGCATGTTCTCAATCGGTCAACACGTCATTCATCCGGGTCAGGGAGTCTGCACCGTCGTCGGTTTTAGGGACGACACACCGCAGCCCATGCTGTTGCTCGAGACCAAGCAGGGGCATGCGCAGACGATCCTTAT
This sequence comes from uncultured Collinsella sp., assembly GCA_937922225.1. GTDB lineage: Bacteria > Actinomycetota > Coriobacteriia > Coriobacteriales > Coriobacteriaceae > Collinsella. The sequence goes on along the minus strand of CAKZUZ010000015.1, from coordinate 206,055 downwards.
GTACCCCGTGGCGCAGGCCGACCGTTTGCACGCTGCCATCTCGCAGCAAGATGCCGAGCACCTGCTGAGCCACTACGACGAGCTGGAGTGCGACACCTTTACCGAGCGCAACAGCTCGCTTGAGGAGACGCACTTTAAGCAGCAGCTCAAGCTGGGCGCGCCCGAGACGGTCCGCGTGGCAAAGACCATGATGCACCGCATTCGTCAGGCCGAGGAAGCTGATAAAAAGCCCAGCTCTTACTACATGCGCGTACTCAAGGAGGCCAAGCGCCGCTCCATTGAGGAGTTCGCCGTGGCCCTGGGCGTCACCGAAGAGGACGCCGAAGCCCGCCTAGCCCAAGCCGCCCTCAACTAACCCATCCGCGCCAAAAACCACCACAAAGGGGACAGGCACCTTTGTGGTGGTTTTTTCGTTCTAGTCGTTCTAGTAGTATTCATTCTTAGCGATACCTGCGAGCACAAGGAGCCTCTTATGGCAGAGCCACTTACCGCCGGAATCACCCGCGACCGTGCGTTCGAACTGCTCAACGAGCACAACAAGGACCCGTTCCACATCACCCATGGCGAAACGGTCGAGGGCACCATGCGCTACTTTGCGCGCGAGTTCGACCCCGAGAACGAGGAGTTTTGGGGCATCGTCGGCCTGCTGCACGACCTGGATTGGGAGGAGCATGAGGATGACCCCATGAACCACACCATCTATGCGGCCGAGATCCTCGAGGGCGAGGGCGCCTCTCCCGAGCTCATTCGCGCCATCCAGACGCACACGTCGGATTTCAACACCTCGCTGCCCAAGCCCGAACTGCAGATGGAAAAGATCCTGTTTGCCTGCGACGAGCTCACCGGCTTGATCGGTGCTGCCGTGATCATGCGTCCGAGCAAGAGCGTCATGGACTTTACGACCAAGTCGCTCAAGAAGAAGTTCAAGGACAAGCGCTTTGCCGCCGGCTGCTCGCGTGACGTGATTTCGCAGGGCGCCGAGATGCTGGGCTGGGAGCTTCCCGAGCTCTTCGACCGTACCATCGCGGCCATGCAATCCTTCGCTCCCGATCGCGACACCTTCCAGGCCTAACCGCCCACGCCACCTATAACCACCGCAAAGGGGACAGGCGCCTTTGTGGTGGTTTTTCGTTTGCAACAGGTTTAGGGACGGACCTGGCCGGTGCCGCGGAGCTTGTATTTGTAGGTAGTGAGGGCCTCGGCGGCAAAGGGGCCGCGGGCGTGGAGCTTTTGGGTCGAGATGCCGATCTCGGCGCCCAGGCCAAACTCGCCGCCGTCGGTGAAGCGCGTGCTGGCGTTGGCATACACGGCCGAGGCATCGACCGCGTCCAGGAAGCGCTCGCAGGCATCCTCGTCCTCGGCAACGATGGCCTCGGAGTGCATGGTGCCGTAGCGGTTGATGTGCGCGATGGCTTCGTCCTCGTTCGCCACGACCTTCACGCTCATCTCGAGCGCCAGATACTCGCGGCCCCAATCCTCCTCGGTCGCGGCCACGTAGTCGTCGCCCTCGGCAAGGCCGGCATCGGCGCACGCGGCGCACGTGGCCTCGTCGCCGTGAATCAGCACGCCGTGGTCGTGCAGCACGGCAACGACCGCCGGCAAAAACGAATCCGCCACGGCACGGTCGACCAGCAGCGACTCGGCGGCATTGCACACGCCCACGCGCTGCGTCTTAGCGTTGACGATAATGTTGAGCGCCTTGTCAAAATCGGCGGATTCATGCACGTAGATGTGGCAGTTGCCTGTGCCCGTCTCGATCACCGGCACAAGCGACTCGCGCACGCAGCGCTGGATCAGGCCCGCACCGCCACGCGGAATGAGCACATCGACAATACCGCGGAGCTTCATGAGCTCGCCGGTGGCCTCGCGGTCGGTGGACTCGATCATCGAGATAGCTTCGCGTGGAAAGCCCTGGGCCTCAAGCGCATCGGCCAGCAGTTCGGCAATCATGGCGCACGAGTGATAGGCCAGCGAACCGCCGCGCAGGATGCAGGCGTTGCCGGTGCGGATGCAGATGCCCGCGGCATCGGCCGTCACGTTGGGGCGCGCCTCGTAGACCATGGCAACCAGGCCCAGCGGCACACTCACGCGCGTAAGGTCCACGCCACTCGCAAGCACACGGTGATCGAGCACGCGGCCCACGGGATCGGGCAGCTCGGCGAGCTTCTCCAGACCGGCGGCCATACCCTCAACGCGCTCGGGCGTCAGCAGCAGACGGTCGAGGAGCCCCGCCGAGGTCCCCGCATCGCGCGCGGCGGACATATCGAGCTCGTTGGCGGCGACGATGGAGTCGACACCGTTGCGCAGTGCTGCGGCCATGGCGCGCACGGCCTCCTGGCGCTGCTCGTCGCTCGCCGTGGCAAGCGAGGCCGACGCTGCCTTAGCGGCAACGGCAAGATCGTGGACATACGTGGCTATATCGACCGACATGGGCGGCCCTTTCTCCTAGAAGTTTGCAACCATGGTAGCCGATTTGCGCATGGCCTCGCCCGCGGCGGTAGAATTGGTCAACCCGAAACACCGCAACGAACGGAAGACTCACATGGCCCTCATCACTTCGTACCACGTCCCCGGCCTGTATGTCGAGGACCACAGCATCGACGTCCCCCTCGACTGGCGCGGCCTGGAGCCCATGCTTTTGGCCGTTGGCAGCACCATGCGCCGCGGCGCCATGCCGGCGCCCATCGCTGGCGCGCCCGAGAGCATCAAGCTCTTCTACCGCGTGGTTTGCGCACCCGACCGCATCAACGACGACCTGCCGCTCCTTCTCTTTTTGCAGGGCGGCCCCGGCGGCGAGAGCCCGCGTCCGCTGTCGCCCACGAGCGACGGCTGGATCGAGGAGGCCGTCAAGCACTTCCGCGTGGTCCTGCCCGACCAGCGCGGCACCGGACGCAGCAGCTGTGTTGACGGACGCACGATCGCGGCCTTGGGCGAGCGCGCCGAGGCAGCCGGCGCCGATGCGGCCCGCTCGCAGGCGGACTTCCTCAAGCGTCACCTCGCCAGCTCTATCGTGCGCGATTTTGAGTACCTGCGCCTGGTAGGCTTTGGCGGCAGGCCCTGGGTCACACTCGGGCAGAGCTACGGCGGCTTTTTGACGCTGAGCTATCTGTCGCTCTTCCCCGAGGGCGTGGCGGCAAGCTTTACCTGCGGCGGCATCCCCCACGTGCCGGCGAGCGCAAGCGAAGTCTACGCGCACACCTTCCCGCGCATGGTCGCCAAGACGCAGCAGTATTACGACCGCTACCCTGCCGACGTCGAGCGCGTGGCAGCCCTGGCCGATGCGCTCGAGGCTCAGAAGCCCGTGCTGCCCGACGGCTCGCCGATGACGGTCGAGCGCCTACAGCTCATGGGCAGCGACTTTGGCATGAAGCCGAGCTTTGAGCGCATGCACTGGATTATCGATCATGCTTTTGTTGACGGTGACGGCACGCTGACCTGCGGCGTCTCGGTATCTGACAGCTTTTTGATGCGCGCCTTCGAGCGCACCAACACGCGTACAAACCCGCTGTATTGGACACTGCAGGAGTTCATCTACGCCGACGGCGACACCATGCCCATTCGCTGGGCCGCAGCAGAGGAGAAGGCCCATCGCACCGAGTTCGACACGCTCGCGCGCCCGCTCATGTTTACCGGCGAGGCCATGTTCCCGTGGATGTTCGAGCAGATGCCCGAGCTCAAGCCCTTCAAGCCCGCCATGGACCTGCTGATGGAAGACACCAGCTGGGACAAGATCTATGACCTGCAGCGCCTGGCGTGCAACGAGGTGCCCCTGCAGGCCGCGGTGTACTTCGATGACATGTACGTGGACTCGGGCATGCAGCTCGATACGCTCAGCCGCGTGGGCAACTCGCATGCCTGGGTGACCAACGAGTTCGAGCACGACGGCTTGCACGGCAGCGTGGTGTTCAAGCACCTCTTCGACGAAGCCCTCAACCGCGGAGACCTGCGCCAGATCTTCTAGCAAAGGAGTGTCCCAAAGTGCCGGCACATAAGGAACGTCCCCAAGTGCCGGAAAAGGAGAGGCAGCACTGCTGGCAAAACGAGCCGCAGCGCTGCCTCTCTTTATGCAAACACTATCAAGTTGTCCCTATGAATCGCGGGCTTCTCGGCCAGGTCTGCCAGCAGGCGGTTGCCGGCAATCTGGTCCTGGCGGCGTCCGGCCGCAAGCTCCAGCACGTCCGAATCGGCCTCGGCGATACCGCGGGCGACAACCATACCGCTCGGATCGCACACGTCGAGTACATCGCCCTCGGCAAACTGGCCATCGACCTCGCGAATACCCACCGCAAGCAAGGAAGAACCACGACTGACCAGCGCCTTCGCAGCACCGTCGTCAACCGTCACCGAGCCATGCGCTTTGTCGCCCAGTGCGATCCACAGCTTGCGGGGCGCAATGTCCAGGCGCTCCGCCGGCGGGTCGAACAGCGTACCCACGCTCTCGCCGCGGGCCAGGCGCACGAGCGCATCGGGCTCCTCGCCCGAGCAGATCACGTTCTGAATGCCGGCCGTCATCAAAATGCGGCTCGCGCGGATCTTGGTGATCATGCCGCCCGTGCCCACCGATGTGGAAGAATCGCCCGCCGAGGCAATGATTTCGGCATCGATCTTATGCACGACTGGGACGAACTCGGCCGTGGGGTCCTCATGCGGATTGGCAGTATAGAGGCCATCGATGTCCGAGAGCGTCACGCACAGATCAGCGGAAACCAGGCAGCTCACGAGTGCCGCCAGCGTGTCGTTGTCGCCAAACTTGATCTCATCGACGGTAACGGTGTCGTTCTCGTTGACGACCGGCACCACGCCCAGCTCCACCAGACGCAGCAGGGCGTCGCGCGCGTGCAGGTAGGACGTGCGGCGGGCCGTATCGTGGCGCGTGAGCAGCACGAGCGAGGTGAGCAGTTCGCGCGCATGAAACTCCTCGTCGTAGGCCGACGAGATGATGCACTGACCGGCAGAGGCGCAGGCCTGCAGGCTCGGCAGGTCGCCGACCGGCTTGCGGTCGAAGCCCAGCACGGAATAGCCACAGGCGATAGCGCCCGAGCTCACCACGACCAGGCGCCAGCCGAGCTTGCGCAGGGCTGCGGCCTGATCGGCAAGCCCGCCGATAAAGGAGCGGTTGACCTTGCCGTCGGCGCCCACCACCGTGGACGAACCGATCTTTACCACCATCGTTTTATAAGAAGTCGTCATACGTCAAACCAATCGAATGTTGAGCGGGCGGGCGAGAAAATGATCCGTTTTCCTCCGTCCCCAAGGGATCATTTCATTAGTGAGCCCAGGGGAAAGCCGATGCCGCGGCCATGTTCTTGCGCACGAGCTCGTCGCGCACCTGTGCCAGGCCCTGCTCCATGCCCACCACATAGGTCTGCGGGTACAGGAAGCGCTTGTAGACCGGATCCAGATGGTCCAGTGCCCAGGTGCAACGCTCGCGTGCGTCCTCAATGCTCTCGCGCGGGGCAACGGCACTGCCATCGCGCACGATCGGCGCCAGCAGCTCGCGATACTCAAGCTCCGACACATCGGTCACCAGGGCGGCATCGTTCACGGCCACGAGGGTATTGCCGCGCGCGGCGCCCTCCCCTGCCAGATGGTCCTCGTCATAGATCATGTCGCAGATCGGGCCGCCAAAGCCGTCGTAATAACGGCGCACGCGCTGCACGCCCGGAATCGTGCGCTTGTAGGGCTGCTCGGAGAGCTTGACCACCGGCGTCCACGGGTCCGCCTCGCTCGCACGGCGGGCGGAAAGCTTGTACACGCCGCCCAGCGCCGGTTGGTCATAGCAGGTCGCAAGCTTGGTACCCACGCCAAAGCTATCGATGGGCGCGCCCTGGTCGAGCAGCGACTGAATCGTGTACTCATCCAGATCGTTAGAAACCGAGATCCCCACATAGGGCAGGCCCTCGGCATCAAAACGGCCGCGCACATACTTGGAGAGCTTGGCGAGGTCGCCGGAGTCGATGCGAATAGCCGACAGACGCTCGCCCACCGCCTCCATCTCCTTGGCAACCGTAATGGCATGCTCGCAGCCCTCACGTACGTCGTAGGTGTCGATGAGCAGCGTGCAGTTCTTGGGACTCGACTTAGCAAAAGCCCGGAATGCCTCGAGCTCGGAATCGAAGCTCATCACCCAGCTGTGCGCATGAGTGCCAAAGACGGGAATACCGTAGCGGCGGCCGGCGAGCACATTGGATGTAGAGGAGCAGCCGGCAACGTAGCTCGCGCGCGCGACGGCCAGCCCGCCATCGGGACCCTGGGCGCGGCGCAGGCCAAACTCGGCAACGGGACGGCCGTCCGCCGCCAGCACCACGCGCGCCGTCTTGGTAGCGACAAGCGTCTGGAAGCCGACAATGTTGAGCAACGCCGTTTCGAGCAGCTGGCACTCCAGCGCGGGGCCGGTGACGCGCACCATGGGCTCGCGCGGAAAGACGAGCTCGCCCTCGGGCACGGCGTCAATGTTCACATGCGCGCGGAAGTTGCGCAGGTAGTCGAGGAATGCGGGCTTAAACATCGAGCCGCCGGCCGGAGCCTGGAGCGAAGCTAGATAGTCGATGTCCTCGGGCGTAAAGCGCAGGTTCTCGACAAGCTCGGGCAGCTCGGCGGTGCCGCACATGACGGCATAGGCGCTGCCAAAAGGATGGTCGCGGTAAAACGCCGTAAAGCAACCCTGCTCATTGGCCTTGCCGCTCTCCCACAGGCCCTGGGCCATAGTGAGTTCGTACAGATCAGTGAGCATTGCAATGTCGGTGGGATGCGAGATGTCGGTCAAAGCCATGGGGCGACCTTTCGGATGCGTTGTGCAGAGGTTGAGGGTTGGCGAGGCGGGCGTGCGGGCATGGAGCCCAGCGCGAACAGGCTAAAGCAGGCCCATGCTGGTCAGGATCGTGTAGCCCATAAAGATGACAAACGCGATGAGGGCAAGGACAATGATGATTTTTTGAGCCGGCGCCATACCGGGGATCTCGTTCTCACCCGCAGGCTCCTTGGAGGTAACCATGCGCTGGGCAAACGTCATCTCGTCACGGCTCGGTTTGGGCTCGACCAGCTTGGGATGAGCCACCTTTTTAGGCTGAGGTTTGGGCGCGGCAGGTGCAGGCTTCGCAGCAGCGGGCTTGGGTGCGGGCGCGGGCGCCGGCGCGGATGCGGCGTTCGCGGCGACCTCCTCGGCCTTCGCACGCTCGGCACGCAGGGCAGCCAGCTCCTCACGCTCGCGACGGGCCTCTTCCCGAGCCTCGCGGCGGGCCTTCTCGGCGCGGAGTTCTTCCAATTCAGCGCGCTCCTCGTCGGACAATGGTTGAGACTCAAGCTCGGCCATGGTACAGCCCTTTCTTTTAAAAAAAGCCGCCGACACAATGTCAGCGGCTTATCAAATCCAAGGGTGGAGACGAAGGGAGTCGAACCCTCGGCCTCTGCCATGCGACGGCAGCGCTCTCCCAACTGAGCTACGTCCCCAGGACAAGTCGATATTTTACCTACGGCTCGCCAACTGTCAACGCCCAATAACCAGTCTTTTTGGGGCGGAGCTTTTTTGACTACCATTCGCCCGATGATTTTTTAATCCCCGTCCCAGAAAAATCATCGGCGAGCGCACTACTTTGCGCTGGTGAGGACGCCGGTAGTGTCGAAGGCCGGGGTGAAGCTCTCGTCTACCGCGCCGCCTTCTTGCCAGAACATCGTCGTAAAGCCCAGGTCGTCGGCATGGTCGAGCACCTGCTCATACTCCTCGCGCGTCACGGCGCGCGCCAGGTCGCCGCCTTGTTCGCGCATGAGTGCGTTGGGCGTGTACTGGTTCATGACCGAGATCGGCACGTCGCCCACCGTCTGCCACACCAGGTCCAACACGCGGCACGAGTCATCCGCATGCCCCGGCAGCACCAGGTGGCGCACGATGATGCCGCGCTTCATGAGCCCGTCCTCGTCCACCAGCTCTCCCCCGCGGCGCTCGATCTCGCACGCCATCTGTGCCAGGCCCGACACGGCCACGCGCGGGTAATCCTTAATATGAGAAAGCGACTGCGCAAGCCCGGCATCGGCATATTTAAAGTCGGTGAGCCACACATCGACCAGGTCACCCAGGGCAGCTACGGCACTCGCCCGCTCATAGCCGCTCGTGTTGTAAACGATCGGGATGTCCAGCCCGCGCTCCCTCGCTGCGGCAATCGCGGCCGGCAGCAGGTGAGCATAATGCGTCGCCGTCACCAGGTTGATGTTGTTGGCGCCCTGGTCCTGCAGTTCCAGCATAATCTCGACCAGGCGCTCAGGTGAAATCTCAAGGCCAAAATTGCCGGTCGAGATCTCGTGGTTCTGACAATAGACGCATTTGAGCGAGCAGCCGCTAAAGAAAATCGTGCCCGAACCGGCCTCGCCCGAGATAGGCGGCTCCTCCCACATATGAAGCGCGGCGCGGGCCACCTTGAGCGTGTCGTCGGCACCGCATACGCCGCGCGCACCCTCATCGCGCGCCGCACCGCAACGGCGCGGACACAAATGGCAGGCGGGCGAAAAAAGTTTGGTCAACGACGTCGGCATAAAAACATGCTCCAAAACAACGATTCAGCAGCTCAAACGTAAAGGGCCAGGCCGCGTAGACGACTCCGTCCCTAAGGCGCCGTAATCGTCCGACACGATTTTTGTAATGTCAAGACTGGAATCCACAAAGTGCCGCTTTATGATGTAGGTATTCCGCCCCCCGCGGAGCAACTGGGTGAACCGTCGCGTTTATTTAGGGAGCCCACACAGTCGTACCTAGTACAGGTATCCTTCGTTGTTAAGGACGCTGGAACGGTCGATGAGGGCACCCACCTGTTTTAGGTGGGTTCATTTTCGTAACGTGGGGGGTGGTTTTCTTTTGCCGAAAATCACCATTACAGTCCATATGGATTCCCGCCGGCATCCCGACAAGCCATCGACAACATCCCAATATCTGGTAAGCGCGTGATTATCGCTGCGTGCAATTACATGCACCCCCCTTGGTCGAGTATTATGGTTCGGCTATGCCCTTTGCGCATGGCGTTCTTCTGACCTTTTCCTTCGACGCTTGGCGGTTTTTAGATTCATGGCTTCATCCCCGAGCTACATACCGTACCTATGCGTGGCAGCGGCGGCCTTTATCACGACCTTCCTCGCGGTGCCCCTGGTCAAGCGCTTGGCAATTAAGCTCGATGCCGTCGACTATCCTTCTAAGCGCCGCATCAACACAAAGCCCATCCCGCGTTTGGGCGGAACGGCGGTGTTTTTGGGCCTGGTCGTTGCCTGCATTGTGCAAATCCTAGGCACCTGGCACCTAGGCTGGCCACCCGTCCTGGTGCCGCACCCGCGCCTTCACATTAGCTATCCCATGCTGGCGCTCTCCTTTACCGTCATCTTTGCGACCGGCGCTATCGACGACGTCTTCCAACTCAAGCCCAAGCAAAAGCTGGCCGGGCAGGTCCTCGCCGCGCTCATCGCCTGTATCGGCGGCCTGCGGATCGGCGTCATCGTCAACCCGTTTGCCCCCGGCGAAATCATGCTCGGGTGGCTCGCCTACCCCATCACCGTAATCTATCTGGTGGCATTCACCAACATCATTAACCTCATCGACGGCCTCGACGGCTTGGCCACGGGCATCTGCGGCATCGCCTCGTTCACCATGTTTTCGATGGCCGTTCTCTCGGGCCGCATCGACGCCGCCGCGCTCTCCATTGCGCTCTTTGGCGCCTGCCTGGCCTTTTTGCGCTACAACTTCAACCCCGCAAGCATCTTCTTGGGCGACTCGGGGTCGCTGCTTCTGGGCTTTGCACTGGGCTCCATCTCGCTGCTCAACGTGAGCCGCACCGCCGCGCTCACCTCGCTTATCATCCCGCTCATCGTTGCCGGCGTGCCCATCATCGACACGTTTAGCGCCATCGTGCGCCGCAAGCGCGCCCACATTAGCATCGGGCAGGCCGACAAGGGCCACATCCACCACCGCCTGATCCAAGAGGGCTACAACCAAAAGCAGGCTGTGCTGCTCATCTATGCCTGGTGCATTATGCTTTCGGCCGGCGCCGCCGCGATCAACCAGGTCGAGGTGCCCATGCGCGTGCCCATCTTTACCGTGCTCGCCATTGGCTCGGCGGCCTTTGCCAAGCATCTACATCTGTTTGAGCCCGTGTTGCGTCACCATTACAACAAGCGCACGCACGAGGACGAGCTCGTCACCCCCGACGATCCCGCCTTTAAGCAAGAGGAGCAGGCAGCAGAAGAACGCAAGGAGGAGCGCCACCACAGGCGCTAGGGTAAGCTGCCGAGGATGCGTCCAGACGCCGTCGGCCAAACGTGCAGCCACGCCGCGCCCATCGCACAAGCCGCCGCTCTCCCGCCCCTCGCGTACTTACGCCCCGACCCTCCAATAAACGCGTTATCATCTTGACCCATGAACATACGTTAGGAGCAATCATGCCAAACGAGAACAGCTACGAAGTCGCGCTGCAAAAGAGCAACGCCATTCGCGAGGGCCTGGCCAAAACGCCCGAGAAGTTCACCATGCTCACCGGCGACCGCCCCACCGGCCGTCTGCACCTGGGTCACTACTTCGGCACCCTCAAGGGCCGTGTTGAGCTGCAGAACATGGGCGCCAAGACCAACGTGCTCATCGCCGACTACCAAGTCATCACTGACCGCGATACGACCGAGCACATCCAGGACAACGTGTACAACATGGTCATGGACTACCTTGCCTGCGGCATCGACCCCGACAAGACCATGATCTACGCGCACTCCGCCGTACCCGCCGCAAACCAGCTCATGCTGCCGTTCCTGTCGCTGGTCTCCGAGGCCGAGCTGGCGCGCAACCCCACGGTCAAGGCCGAGATGGAGGCCTCGGGCCACGAGCTCACCGGCCTTCTGCTCACCTACCCGGTGCACCAGGCCTGCGACATCCTGTTCTGCAAGGGCAATGTGGTGCCCGTCGGTCGCGACCAGCTGCCGCACATCGAGCTCACCCGCACCATCGCCCGCCGCTTTAACAACCGTTACGGCAAGGTGTTCCCCGAGGTCGACGCGCTGCTGTCCGAGACCCCGCTGCTGCCCGGCCTGGACGGGCGCAAGATGAGCAAGAGCTACGGCAACGCCATTAACATCTCGATGACCGCCGAGGAGACGGCCAAGCGCATCAAGAAGAGCCAGACCGACTCCGAGCGCATGATCACGTTCGATCCCGAGAACCGCCCCGGCGTGTCCGGCCTGCTTTCAACCGCCGCCATCTGCACCGGCCGTTCCGAGATCGAGATTGCCGAGGAGATTGGCATGGGCGGCTCCGGCCAGCTCAAGAAGTACGTGACCGAGGCCGTCAACGAGTACTTCGCGCCGATCCGCGAGCGTCGTCAGCGCTATGAGAACGATCTGGACTATGTGAAGGACGTGCTGCACGAGGGCAACCGTCGCGCCAACGAGATTGCCGAGCAGACCCTGGCCGAGGTTCAGGACGCCATGGGCATGGTGTACTAGGCAAAGCGCCTTCGCACAACATAGACGGTGAGGCTGAATCCTCACCGAAACAGGAACAGGCCCGCTGGCAGATAGTTGCCAGCGGGCCTGTTCCCGAAGTACACCGTTGAATCGCACAGAGGGGAGGAATGCGAATCAAACTCAACAGGGCAGGCTTTTTCATCGCCTATTGCCTGCTCCGTTGCTGAAAACAATATAGTTCACCGTGGTTTACTTTGCTGCGACAAACTGCTCCGCCATACCTTCTCCATAAGTTAGCCTCGGTAAACCTGCCAAAACCACCACAAAGGGGACAGGCACCTTTGTGGTGGTTTAAGCCACGACAGAGCCGCTAGAGCCCTGCAGGCCAGCGACAGGCGGCCAAGTCGACGTGCATGTCGTCCTTAAACGCCACACCCTCCCCTAGCAAAAGCTCACGTTGAGCATCGGGACCGCCAAAAGCAAAACCATCGCATATGCGGCCATCGGCAAACACCACGCGGTGACAGGGAATCTCGCCGGGGCGCGGATTGCCATGCAGGGCATACCCCACGTACCGCGCACTTCGTGGACGTCCAGCAAGCAGCGCCACCTGACCATACGTGGCGACCATCCCCTCGGGAATCTGCTCGACCACCTCGTACACCCGCTCAAAAAAGCCCTCAGACGCCATTGCTCGCTCCCTTCCACCCGGAATAGCATAAACCACCACAAAGGTGCCTGTCCCCTTTGTGGTGGTTTTGGCAGGTGGGCTAGTTAACGGGCTGGAAGAAGGCTACGGCTACGGCGCCGGGGCCTACATGGGTGCCGATGGTGGCGCCGATGGTGTGAACGGGCAGTTCGCCCTCGGTGTGGCCAGCCCACAGTGCCGCGCTGTCCTCGATATACTTCTTGAGCACCGCATCCGAAAGGCCCGTATAGCCGAGCGCCAGCGGCATGGAAAAGTCGATGCCGCCCGCCTTTTCGACCTTCTGGTTGAGCAGGTTACGTCCGTTCTTGGAACCGCGCGCCTTGCCCAGCTGCACGATCAGACCGTCCTCGGCAGCCACCACGGGCTTTACGTTGAGCAGCGTACCCACGGCACCGGCCGCAGCAGACAGGCGACCGCCGCGCACCAGGTACTCCAACGTCTCGAGCAGGCCGATGACGACCACGCGGTCGCGCACGGCCTCGACAGCCGCCGCAACCTGAGCCGCACCCTGGCCCTCGTCCACCAGGCGCAGCGCATACTCGACCAGCACGCGCTCGCCCAAGGTCACGTTATTGCTGTCCACGACGAACATGTCGCCGCCCGGCGCCTCGGCAAGTGCCGTACGAGCACTCTGGTTGGTGCCCGAGAGCTTGGCTCCCACGGTAATAATCACGGCCTCATCGCCGGCCTCACGCGCTTCGGCAATCGCCTGCGAAAAGGCGTACGGGTTGACCTGACCGGTCTTGGGCAGCTCATCGCGCTCCACAAGCATCTCGTAAAAGCGCTGGTGATCGATGTCGACGCCATCCATATACACATCGGTGCCAAAGGTGACGGACAGCGGCAGAACACGCAGAGCGGGGTGCTCCGCCGGCGACATATCGCTTGCGGAATCGGTAATAATGCGGACGGACATAACGAATCCTTTCTTGCGCAGGTCTCGCGCAGGGAATTTTGACAGCAATGTCCCGGCACGGCGTACGCGCTCAAACGGGACGATGCAGTTCTTGGCTGAAAGCTAGCGCCAGCGCGGCTCTAGATCTCGCGCAGGGTGTTGAGGATCGTGCGCAGCGATGCATACATCTGCTCGCGCTGCTCCACGCCCATGGCCTTGCCGGTGGTATCGAGCACCTCGCGAATGATGCGATCGGCCTCGCTCATGCTCTCGCCGCCCAGGGCAGTCAGGCGCACCGGAGCACGATACTTGACGGCCGCATCACCCGAGTCGTCAACCTCGACGTAGCCGCCCTCCTCCAGATGTGCCAGTGTGCGCGAAACGGCGGCACGGGTAACGCCGGCCATGCGGGCGAGGTCGGCGCCAGTCAGGCCGTCCTTGCTGCGCTCAAGATAGTACAGGCACATAACGTCGGAGCCCTTGAGGCCCAGCCTTGCGCCTTCGGACGTCTTGATACGCTGAATCTCCTTGTAGAGGCCGCTGATCAGTCCGACAAAGTCCTCAAAACGTGTCTCGTCGTTCTGCTGCATGGTGACGACCGCCTTTCGCCTACATGATGCTAACGGGTAACCATCTTAGCCGCACAAGGCAACACCCGTACCCAAATATCCCATTTGTTAACCCATCAACATAAAAACCACCACAAAGGGGACAGGCACCTTTGTGGTGGTTTGGGACATCAATAGGTTCTAGGCGCCGCTACAGCTCCACGCAGGGATTGTCGCGGGTCACAAGCGTTTTCACGACAACCGTCGCTCCCAGATAGCGCTCGAGCAGCTCGGCTAAGCGATCGATCGCGGCCTGGCAATCCCCCATCCGCTCGGGCTCCACGCACTCAATCGCCAGGAACGCATCGGCCGAATCATCGGACAGCGCCGTTCGAACGCCGTCGCGCCAGTTCCAGCAGCGGCACACGGCGCCTGCATCGTCGATATAGGCGAGCTCGCCGGGCAGCGTCGGGTCATCCGCTTCCTCGCCAAGAGGCAGGAACGCATCGCCACCGTCGGTCACCTTCAAGCGAAGGTCACCCTCGATCGCATGCAAATCCTCGCCTCCCACGGGCAGCGCGTAGGTCAGCGACACCGTGTTGTAGATGTCCACCGCGGACGTAATGTGGCCCACCGGCTTGCCTTTGAGCACGCGTTTGAGCAGGTTCTCGATTGAGCAACGCGCGCCCTTCTTGGTCTTGAATAGGCGATATGCCTCGCGCCATGCCTTAACCGGCGCATTCTCGCTGATGGTATCACTCGTCAGGTGACGCTCCGCATCGATATTGGCGCGGTCGAGCAACGCGGCAATCGCATCAACGTCCTCTTGAGGAATCTGAGCCGCGGGCTTCATGCCCTTTACGACCACAACACCGACAGCCGCCTGCGGAAATAGCTCCCAAAACGAATCCTCGGCAACGAAACTCTTCATGTGCTCTCCCTTCATAGCATGCGCCCGAGCCCGGGTGCCTAAACAAAAAGCGCCCTTACGACGGCCACCTTCAAAGTCCTACGGTGCCGCCACAAGAGCGCTTACGCTGCCCCCATCCGGAGAAGGGGGCGATATGTCAGGCGTATTGTAACCCGAGTCATTCGCCCAAGCAAAACCGCCACAAAGGTGCCTGTCCCCTTTGTGGCGGATATGGACTCGCGGCGACGCTAGTGTCGGAGTCCCAGCAGGCCGCGGCCGCGATGACGGGCGTCGGCGTGCACCTGAGCGTGCGGACCGGCGGCCTTCACGGACTCGGGCAGGTGCGAGTACTTCTTCTCGAAGTTCTCCTCGAACATCACGGCCAAGTTGTGCGCCGCCTCGTCGTAGCGCGCGGTGCTCTGCCAGTACTGGCGCGGCACCAGGATGCCGTCGGGCACGCCGTGGCACGTGGTGGGAATGTCAACGTTAAAGATATCGTCATGCACGAATTCGCTGTCCTCGATGGTACCGTCGAGGGCGCGGGCCACCAGGGCGCGCGTGTAGGCAAGCTCGATGCGATGGCCCACGCCGTAGCCGCCGCCAATCCAGCCGGTGTTGACCAGGTACACACGCGTGCGGCCGTCGGCGATGCGCTCACCGAGCATCTTGGCATAGACCATGGGGTCGAGCGGCATAAACGGCTCGCCAAACAGCGAAGAGAACGTGGGCGTGGGCTCGGTGACGCCGACCTCGGTGCCGGGGATCTTGGCCGTAAAGCCCGTCACAAAGTGATACATGGCGGCGTCGGCCGTCAGGCGCGAGATGGGCGGCAGCACGCCAAAGGCGTCGCAGGTCAAAAACAGCACGACGCTCGGAGTGGTGCCCATGCCCTTGGTCCACGCGTTGGGAATGTGCTCCACAGGGTAGGCCACGCGCGTGTTGTGCGTGACCGAGACGTCATCGTAGTTGGGCTTGCGGCTCTCGTCGAGCACCACGTTTTCGCAGATCGCGCCAAAGCGGACGGCGTTGAAGATCTCAGGCTCGTGGAACGCGTCCAGGCCCTCGCATTTGGCGTAGCAGCCACCCTCGATGTTAAAGATGCCCATGTCAGACCAGCCGTGCTCGTCGTCGCCGATCAGCAGGCGCGTGGGGTTGGCCGAAAGCGTGGTCTTGCCGGTGCCCGACAGGCCAAAGAACACCGCGGTCTCGTGCGTGACGGGATCCATACTGGCCGAGCAGTGCATGGGCAGCACGTCGTCCTCGACGGGCAGCAGGTAATTCATGACGCTGAAGATGGACTTTTTGATCTCGCCGGAGTAGCCGGTACCCGCGACCAAAATCACGCGCTCCTGGAAGTTGATGACCACGGCGGCGCTGGAGTTGAGGCCCTTGATGGCGGGATCGCACTGGTAGCCCGGCGCGGCGAGCACACAGAAGTCCGGCTCGCCGGTGCGCGCGATTTCGCGGGCAAGCGGGCGGGCGAGCATCTGCTTAATGAAGAGTGCCTGGCTGGCGCGCTCGCAGGCGACGAGCAGTCGGCGCGTGTGGTTGCGGTCGGCGCCGGCCATGCCGCGGGTGACGAACACATCGCGCTCGTTGAGGTAGTTGACGATACCGGCCTTGATGGCCTCGTAGCTCTCGGCAGAAAGCGGGCGGTTGACGGCGCCCCAGGCGATCTTGTCGTGCACGTCGGGCGTGTCGACGATAAAGCGGTCGTTGGGCGAACGGCCGGTACGCTCCCCCGTCTCGATCACCAGCGCGCCGTTGGATGCCATGCGGCCTTCTTCGCGGCGGATAGCGTGCTCGACGAGCTCCGCGGCGGGTAGATCGACCAGCAGGCGGGGCTGATTCTCGGCGGGATCTTCGACCAGCGTAATACCAAAGTTGGACAAAACATCTGCAGGGGTAACACCGGGCATGGGGCCTCCTTTAAAAACGCGACACGTGGACGCGACGCGCACTTTACTCACGTAAAGTCCGTTGTACCCGATATGCAAAAACGTTTTTGCGGCAAGGGCGGCAAGCCCGCCCAACGGTCAAAAATCGCAGGCAAGCGGCCTAGTCATTGGGGACGTTTTTAAACGACTAATCGTTGGGGACACTCTTGAACAGGCAACAACCAAGGAGCGTCCCCGGATGCCGGCACTTAGGGACGTTCCCAAAGTGCCGGCACAAAAAGAGCGTCCCTAAGTGCCAACTACAGCGGCAGCCCTTGACCGAGCATGGCGATGATGCTCATGAGGACCAGCATGCCGGCGGCGTAGGGCAGGATGGCGCCCAGAAGCTCGGCGTCCTTACCGCGTACATGCACGGCGGCAAGACCGATCGCGAGCGTCTGCGGCGAAATCATCTTACCGGCAGCAACGCCAAGCGCATTCAGCGCGACCATCCAGTAGTCGCTCACACCCAGCGCTGTAGCAGCCTGGCTCTGGATGGGGCCAAACAGCATGCCTGAGGACGTGCCCGAACCGGTCACGAACGCACCGGTGGCGCCGATCCACGGAGCCAGAATCGGGTACAGGCCGCCAGCGACCGCAATGCAAAACGCGCTGATCGAAGAAATCATGCCCGCATAGCCCATCACCTTGGCGCAACCCAGCACCGAAAGCATGGTAATGACTGTCGGCATCATCTGCTTGACGGTCGCGGCCAGCACCTCACCCATCAAGCGCGGCGAAGCGCCCTGAATGGCACCGCCGACAAACGCAGCCAGGAAAATCCAAACACCCGGCGTGTTGATCCACGAAAACGTAAGCGTGCCGGGGTTCTCGCCGCAATACACCTGCACGTGACTCGCAAACGGCGCGAGCGCGGCGTGCACGACGGGCACCAGGTTGGAGGTACCCAACAGCAGCACAAAAATCAGGATGAAGCACGACCAGGCAGAAAGCGCCGACTTAGCGGTGAGCTGTTCGCCGGCCTCGATATTCATGTGAAAGCGTGCGTCCAGATGCCCCGACTTCTCGGCACGCATAGCAAGCGCAGCTGTCAGCCCGAGCGAAACGATAGAACCGACGACGACGGCAAGCTCGGGACCCACAAACCTAGCAACGACCAGAGCCGCACCGGCAAAGGACACGCCAGAGAGCACGGCGATGCCCGCCGCGCCACGTAGGCGCTCGGCAACGCCTGCAACGTTGCCCTGGTCATCGGCAACACGACCAGCAACCAGTACGATAAACAGCGGCATCATCACAAAGAAAGGCGCCAACTGCACCAGCTGAACGGTCGCCAGGTGCAGGGAATCCAGACCCACCAAGTCGGCAACGGACACCGTGGGGATGCCGATGGAGCCGTAGGGTGTGGGTACGCCGTTGGCCAGCAGGCAGATGAGCACGGCGGGCACGGCCTCAAAACCCAGGCCCGCGAGCATGCCGGCAGGAATGGCGACGGCAGTGCCAAAACCGGCCATGCCCTCCATAAAACCACCGAAGCACCAGGCCACGAGCAGCGCCAGCAGACGGCGGTCGCTGCTGATGGAGGTGATCATGCTGCCGATCACGTCCATGGCGCCCGTGCGAACGCACAGGTTATACGTGAATACCGCGGCGATGATCACCAGGACGATGGGCCACAGAGCCATCAAAAAGCCTTCAAGCGAGGCGGTCGCGATCTGCGCTGCCGGCAGGTGCCACCATGCGAAGGCAAGCACGCACGAAAGGACAAACGATCCGATAGCGGCCTTCCAAGCTGGCCATTTAAAGCACAGCAGCATCACGACCAGCCAAATAATCGGCACAAGAGCCAGTAAGAATGCGGCGACGTCCATAGGTAGAAGCTCCTTGGTACCGCGAGGGCGGCATCGGGGGGTCATAAAACTTCAACAGAATACCGCACGCTTACCGACAAATTGCTGCCGCCTGCCGAATATATTGAACAACCTGTTCAAAAACACGAATCGATACCACCGCGGCTATACTAGAGCGCAGCAATAGAAAGGAATCGCCTTGAGCATCACGCCCCTCGATAGCATCCGACGCACCATCGCCCGCCGCAACGGCGTCACCGACCCCACCGTATCGGGCGGGGCGCACGGGCAGGGCGGACGCATCGAGAACGGCCTGTTCCCCGCATCGCACACTGCCGAGGAGCTCGCACGAATCCAAGAGCTAAGCCAGCGTAACGCCGGCGGTCCCGACAGCAGCCAGGCTACACGCCGTCGCCGCGAGCGCGATCGCCAGCCCGGCCCCATCCGCCGCATGATCAATGCCTGGTGGAACCGCCTGCTCGGAGCCGTCTACGGCGGCGGCTTCTCCACGCAAGAAGCCGAGTACGAAGATCACGCCACCCGTCGCGACTACCTTTGGAATACCCTGGGCACCGCCGTATGGGGCATGGCGTTTCCCCTGCTCACCATCGTGTCCACGCAGCTTGTGGGCGCCGAGGAAGCCGGCAAGTTCTCCATCGCCTTTGTCACCGGCACGCTCATCATGATCGCGTGCAACTACGGCGTGCGCAACTTTCAGGTCTCGGACATCGACGAAAAGACCTCCTTCGCCTCCTACCAGCTCAACCGCTGGCTCTGCGGAGCGCTCGCGCTGGCATGCGGCCTGGTATACAGCAGCGCCCGCGGCTACGATGCGCAGATGGCCACGATCGGCCTGGGCGTCTACCTCTATAAGGTGATCGACGGCATCGCCGACGTGTACGAGGGCCGCCTGCAGCAGGCCGACAAGCTCTATTTGGCAGGCATGAGCCAAACGCTGCGTTCAGCCGGCGTCATCGCGGTCTTTAGCGTGGCACTGTTCCTCACGCGCAGCATGCCCATCGCGGCCATGGCCATGGGCATCGCCGCGATTGCCTCGCTCGTACTGGTCACCGCCCCGCTCGCCCTGCTCGAAACCGAAAAATCACGCCGCATGAGTCTGCGCGAGGCTGGCCACCTGTTTGTCCAGTGCGCCCCGCTCTTTGGTGCGCTGTTCCTGTTCAACCTTATCGAGAGCATGCCCAAGTTTGTGATGGAGGGCACGCTGGCATACAAATATCAGCTGTACTTTAATGCACTGTTTTTTCCGGCGCAGGCCATTTTGTTGAGCATTGGATTTATCTATAAACCGCAGCTCCTACGTCTGTCGAGCATTTGGGCGAATCCGCGCAAGCGTCGCCGCTTTGATCTGATTATTGTTGCCGTTATGGCACTGATCGTAGTCATTACTGGAGCGTGCGCCGCATTTA
Organism: uncultured Collinsella sp.; assembly: GCA_937922225.1. Taxonomy (GTDB): domain Bacteria; phylum Actinomycetota; class Coriobacteriia; order Coriobacteriales; family Coriobacteriaceae; genus Collinsella. Next base: position 186,394 of record CAKZUZ010000015.1, on the reverse strand, counting down.
TGGCAGGCCCCGGCATTCCCCTCATGAGCTTTATGTACGGCCTCAACTTTGAGCGCTACCGCACGCTTGCACTGCTAATGGTTGTCGCCGGCGGCGTCACCGCGGCAATCGACTTTATCTATGCCATTATCACGGTGTTGCGCCACGCCGGCGATGTCACCAAGATCTACCTGATCTGCTTCGCCGTAAGCGTGGTGGTGCCAGTGATCCTGATTAAGCTGCTGGGTCTGATGGGCGCTGTGGTGAGCTACCTAGCCATCATGGCCCTACTCCTGGTGCTACTGATTATCGAGTACGCCCACATCCGCCAACGCATCGAACGCGACCGCAACCCATACGGCGCCTAATTAGCTGCCCCCGGTCACCGGAATTTGCGATGGAATCACCCCGGCTGGGGTCTCGTTGCGGACAATATGCATCACGCAAAACTAAGTGAGTAGACTTTTGCCGAATCCCTGACCACACCGGCAAAACACAAGTCAATGACCTGCGGTTTTGTTGAGGCAAATTTGCCGGCTGCTCGGCATTTCCAAAAAAGCCTACTCACTTAGCCAGCGGGCAGCCAAAAAAGAACCGTCGCGACGTCGTTTGACTCCGTTGCGACGGTTTTTCGAGCATTTTCGCGCTGCCGAGGACGCAGACGCTCCTCATTTCTAGCGCTTACCGAGCAAGAAGGCGCTACTCTTCGAAAGTAGTCAAAAAAGCCCCGTCCCAAATTAGCTACCCTTTGCACCGATTATTCGCCCGGGTTGATGTTCGCATAGAACTCGGCCCCGTCATCCAGGCGCAGGATGCCGACGCGGCCGAACTCGGAGCCGGTGGCGGCGGCGCAGTCGATATCGATGCGATCGGGCACGCCGGCGGTATCCTCGCCGCCCAGGCGCACAAAACGCCCCCGGCCCGATTCCTCATCGAGCCCCGCCAGGCCATCCACCACGCAATAGCGCCCAAGCGACACCGTGGGCGTGTGGCCGCTCACCACGACCGGGCCCTCGCCCTCGGCAGAAAGCAGTCCCGTCGGCGCATCCCAATAGCCGTGACGAATCCACAGCAGGTCATCGGACGACTGCACCGCGAGCATCTGCTGCAGCAGCTCGCGATCGGCACCCACCGCTCCGACGCCATCGGCACAATCGACGCCATGCTCAAGCAAAAACGCGCGCGCCGCCTTCATCTCGATTCCAGCATGTACCAGCAGATACGGGCGCTCCTCGGTCTCGGCCACCGCGTAGAGCGGCAGCGCGGCCATCCATCGCACGAGCTCCTCGTATGCCTCAAATTCCATGTCGTTGAGCTGCTCGCGCGTCGTCCAGCCACCGTTGATATCCCAGGTCTCGGCATCGAGCGGATCCTGGCCAATGATGGCATCGAGCATGATCTGCTCGTGATTACCCTTGAGCACGCGGGCGTTGGGCAGCGAGCGCACGAGCTTAATAACGCCGACCGGATCGGGCCCGCGATCGATCATGTCGCCCAGCACGTACAGCGTGTCGTCGGACGTCAACGAGATCTTAGACAGGGCCTCGTCAAGCGCACGCACGTGCCCGTGAGCATCAGATGTCACATAGATCGCCATGGTACGCCTCTCCTTGCATTGCGGCCGAAGCCCGGCGCCGCAACTAAAACTTCAAGTTGAACTTAAACGTTACCCATTGTACTCCGTTGCAATAAAGCTGGAAAGGGTTTCCAAGCAGAGGCAAAGACGGCAGCCGTCTATGACGATATCGCGCACGCCCGCAATCCAACCCCATAAACCCACCATCTTTGGGTACAAATAACCGCAGACAACTGACCGTGCCACGCCAACCACCCAGGAGCGGACACCATCCATGAACCAGATCCTTCTCTTTATCGGCCTCGTTATTATTCTGTGCCTGACCATCAAGCCCGTCGGCAAAAAACTCCCCTTCCCCACCCTGCTCATCTTTATCGCGCTCGGCATGCTGTTGGGCGTCAACGGCCCGGCTCACATCGACTTTAGCGACTACGCGCTCACCGAAACCGTCTGCAGCACGGCGCTGCTGTTCATCATGTTCTACGGCGGTTTTAACACCAACATCGACCGTGCCAAGCCCGTCGCCGCGCCTGCGGTGCTGCTGAGCACGCTCGGCGTCGTCATCACTGCCGGCATTACCGGCGTGTTCGCGCACTTTGTACTGGGCTTCGACTGGATCGGCGGCCTGCTGCTGGGATCGGTTGTGGCGTCCACCGACGCGGCCAGCGTCTTTAGCGTTCTGCGCGAGCACAGCCTTTCGCTGAGGGGCGGCACCGACTCGCTGCTCGAGGTCGAATCGGGCTCCAACGACCCCGTCGCCTACATGCTCACCGCCGTGCTCGCCACACTCGCAGCCGGCGGCGACATCAACATTCCCACACTGCTGGCCAAGCAGATTATCCTGGGCGTGGGCCTGGGCCTTGCCATCGGCTGGGCGGCGGGCCACCTGATTGAACGCGCACGCGCAACAGCCGAGGGCGCGCAGACCATCTTTTTGTTCGCCGTGGCAATCGTCGCCTACGCGCTGCCGAGCTACCTGGGCGGCAACGGCTTTTTGGCCGTGTACCTGGCCGGCATTGTGCTGGGCGCGAGCGACATCACCGGCAAGGTCGAGCTGGCGCACTTCTTTGACACCCTCACCGAGATGGCCGAGATGACGATCTTCTTCTTGCTCGGCCTGCTCGTGACGCCCGCCCGCCTGCCGCAAATGCTGCTGCCGGGCCTGGCGCTCATGGCGTTTATGCTCTTTGCGAGCCGTCCCATCGCCGTCGGCATGCTCCTGGCGCCCTTTAAGACGAACCCCCGCCAGGTCGCGCTCGTAAGCTGGGCGGGTCTGCGCGGAGCAGCTTCGGTCGTCTTTAGTCTCTTTGCCGTGGTGGCAGGTGTTCCCGGCGGACACGACCTATTTGACCTGGTGTTTGTGATTGCCGTGTCGAGCATTGTGGTGCAGGGCTCGCTGCTGCCGGCGGTGGCGAAGAAGCTCGATATGATCGATGCGACCGGCGACGTACGCCGCACCTTTAACGACTATCGCGACGAAGACGGCATGTCGTTTGTAAAGCTCAAGGTGGGCGCTGGACATCCGTTTGCAGGACGCCCGCTCGCCGATATTGGCAGCGCCACCGACATGCTCGTGGTCCTGGTGCTGCGTGACGGCGCACACCCCGTGCTGCCCAACGGCGACACCGTAATTGAAGAAGGCGACCTTCTGGTTATGGCCGCGCCAACGTTTGAAGAGCGTGCCGAGGTTACGCTGCGCGAGGTCACCGTGACGCCCCACGGTCGCCTGGCCGGTCAGCGCCTGCGCGACGTGCCGCAGGGCAAGCACCCGTTTATCGTGGTGATGCTCAAGCGCGAAGGCCAAACGATCATCCCCGACGGCAACACCCAAGTCCACGCCGGCGACGAAGCTGTCATCGCCACACTGGCGTCATAGGGGCCAGAGGCACAGCTACCCCAGCCCCTCCTTGTATTCCTATACCCGCAGGTAGATTGACGAACATGTGTTTGCTTATTATTATTTCTACTTGAATAGACTCCTCGTCTCGTGGTATAAAAGGGTTGGTACCCTCGAATAGAGGGACCTCCAAGAGCCGGGGGCTTCCCCCCGGCATTTTTTTTGCGTAATTGGAGGTCACCTCATGACGGAACTGTCGATCTTTATCGACGAATCTGGTGACGCGGGTCCCGTATCTCGCTACTACATCGTTACCCTTGTTTTTCATGAGCAGGCAATAGAGCTAAATGCAAATATCGCCGCATACGAGCGCAACGTTAAAGACTGCGAGCTCGATATTATGCCATTTCATTTTGGGCCTCTTCTCACTGGTCACGATGATTATCAATGGGTCAACATTCGCAACAGAAAGAAACAGCTCAGCCTATTCCGCCAGTTTGTAGACCGCTCCCCCATCACCTATCAGCCCTTCATCTACGATAAGAAACAGGGCCTTTACGAACCGCAAAAGCTCTCCGCAAAGATCGAGCGCGACGTAACAATATTTCTCAGAGATCACTTGGCGTATATACAGAGCTTTGACCACGTTAAGATCTACTACGACGGAGGCCAAAGCGTTGTAACGCGAGCACTTCATGGTGCCATCGAGAAGGCCATTTCCCAAAAGGCCACGGTATATCGCGACGCTTCGCCCAAGACATACCGACTCTCCCAGGTCGCCGACTATATTTGCGGAATTGAGCTCACGCTCCTTAAATTCCAGAATGGGACAGCGACCAAAACAGACACGGAATTCTTCGGCTCGATTGCCCCATTCAAAAAGAACTTCGTCAAGAAGCTGAGGAAAAAGAGAATCGAGTGAGCCAGCCGTTCTTATCGCAACCATGGTATAAATGGATTGCGTTCCTTTATGGAGGGCAGTCAAGGGCCGGGGGATCCCCCCGGCATTTTTTATGCGTAACGTTGCCGCAATTCCTACCTAGCCTCTAGGGGAGGTACAGGTAGCTAAAAGACCCCCGTCCCAAATTAGCTACATTGCGGGCAATTTGCGTCTCGCAAAACTAAGTGAGTAGACTTTTGCCGAATCGCCGACCACGTCACCAAAGCACAACTCTGTGACCTGCGGGTTTGTTGAAGCGAATTTGTCGTGTGCTCAGGATTTGCAATAAAGCCTACTCACTTAGCCAGCGTGCAGTCAAAATAGAACTGTCGCGAACTCATTAGACTCCATTGCGACGGCTTATCGTGCATTTTGAGCAGCTGTGGGTGCAGACGCCCGTCCCAAATTAGCTACCCTTGTCACATTCCTAGTCATCGTCAACGGCAAAATCGCGGAGGTCGAGGCCTTCGCGTTCGGCTCGGGCTAGGAGCTCTTGGGGCGACTCGTCCTCGATATCCATTACGTCGAGCATAGCGACTGGAAAGCCCACGCCGGCTGCACTCCCCGCACGGTCGAGTAAACTCTCGCGCAGCTGGTCAACATCAACATCGATCTTCATGGTGAAACCCCCTACCGGATCAGGCCCCTACTCAGCAGCGCCGAGCACATTCACGGCTGCAACGAAAGCCGCAACCTGTTTGTCGTCCATCTGCGTGGCCAAGCGCCCCGCGGGCTCGTCATAGGCAAACTGAACCTTATCGATAAAGCAATCCCAAGCGCGCTCATCCACACGCACAGCGGCCTCGCAATACTGGCTGAGCTTTTTGAGTCCATACCAAAACGCATTCACATGGCGCGCAGGATCCTCGTCCAGCACACCATCGTAGCGCCGTCCGTTAAACTCACGCATGCGCGCCACGGCAACCTCGAGCGAGTCGCCGCCGTCGGCCGAAGCCTCGTCCACAAGCTCGGGAATCGCAACTTCGCGCCGAACATTGTGCCTGGTAGCACCGTCGTACTCGCCCACCAACACGTCTTCGTCAAACCGATCATCGTAGTCGAAATAGCTACTGCCGCGGCAAATCCCATGCGGCGAACCGGCACCAAAGGCACAGAACAACCCGCCGTCGGCAACAACGCGCCTATAGGTCTCAAACGACTTCTTTACCTGAGCGAGCAACTCGGAAAGCTCTACGGCATCGCACCCCGTCCCGCACGCAACGCGAGCAGACTCCGGCAACGATACCGGCTCCACCGTGCTCCCTGCAACGCGGGCAGCGCGTTCGGCCCGATACGCTTGGGCTGCCAAGCGCGCTCGCTGCGCAGCACCGCGCACATTAGTAAGCTCGCGCTCCAGCGCCACATCGCCAGCCACATCGCTCGCAAACGCGTCAACACCCTGCGGGCCGGTCGCACTCAGCTCGGACTCAAACGTCGCCGTGATCATGCCGGCAAGGTCCGTTGCGTCGGCGGCACAACGCAGTTGCTCCAACTGCGTGCATAGCAGATTGGCATCCAAGGGTGCGGCATCCACAACGCGCACGTCACTCAGACGCGCCGCGCCCTGCAACACCAAAGCCCCCGCAGCATCGTATGCCGCACGAACCCTGTCCGCCGTATTGGCACGCAGCTTTACCTCGATAAACGCAAGCGTCTGCTCCAAGCGGGCCAACAGCTCGGCCTTGTCCTCCATACGCAAAAAGGCAGCGTAGCGCCGCTCCATCTGCAACGGGCCCACAACGCCTACCTGTTTGCGAGCGCGCGCAAGAGAATCAAATTCAACGCGGCGTACATACCCGTCAACGGCCCGCACGGCAGACTCACGCGCAGCACGCTCGGCAGCCTCGACGCCCCCGATCACGCCCAGCAGCTCGCGGGAGCGCGCCTTGCGCAATAACTCCCCGCGATCGCACTGCTCAAGCGCCGTCTGACGCCTGGCTACCGACTCAAAGCCAAAGAGCTCATCGAGCAGCTCGCCAACAGAACGCTCTTCCGCCATGGCAAGGCCTCCTCACGCGTGACGTGCCAACATGCTCGCGGGCCCACGCGCACAAGACAAACGCCTCGCGCACGCAAGCCCGCACGCTCGCATCCCTACAGATCCAACGCCTTCTTCGCAGCATCGACCGGGTCGCCATCCATGTAGAACACCGGGCTCAACCCCGAGATAATCTCGGACGAAACGCTCTGCAGGCCCGCGATGGCGCTCAGCGGCAATATCACGCGCTTGGCGCCGGCGTTTTTGGCCACGCGCATAATGTCCTCGAGCCCGCGGATCTCGTCCATAGAGCCCGACATGCGCAAGATTCCCGGAACCGCCAGCGCGGACATCACCGGGCGGTTGCACGCCGCGGAGCACAGGCCCACAAACTCGGCAAGAGAGACCTCTTCGGACAGGCCCTTGCTCTGCAGGTCGTTATAGAACAGCAGATAGTCCTTGGAGCCAATGTGCATGCCCGGCGCCACACGGTTCGCCAGGTTCACAAAGTTGTCGAACGCGGCCTCCAGCGTATCGCGCACCGGCTTGTTAAAGGCAACGCCCTCGTGCTTAAACTTGCACTCGCCGGCGACGGCCTTGTTCTCCAGCTTGTACACGGCAACCTCGCCGCCCTGCGACCTACCCACGCCAAACACGTGACCGGACAGCAGCGGGCCATCGGGAATCAACGTATCCTCGGACTGCTCGGGCACGCGCACCACGTGCACGTCCTGCGGATTGTCGGCATCCATATAGCCCAGGTTGACGTCGATAAACTCGACACCCGCCATAATCTTGAGCTGCTCCTTTACGCGGCGACGGCCCTCGATGGCGTAGTCCAGCAGCCAACGAACGTCGTCCTTGTCCATAGCCTCGTCAGGGAACAGCAGCTTGGCCAGGCCGCTAAAGGACTTGCGCACGGCGATCTCGTCACGCTTGTTAAAGTCGCTGTTAAAGCGGAAGTAGCGGTCGATATGATGCGTAAAGTCCTTGCGGCGCATCTCCTTGCAAAACTCCGATAGGCAGTCGGTGATTAAGCCGTAATGCCCGGTCAGCAGGCTCGAGCGCATCTTGGGAATCTCCCAGCCCGGCAGGTAATAGTGGATACGGTCGAAGAAGGCCGAATCGTTGTTAAACTCCGGCGGGAACGGATCAAAAAGGTGCGTGGTCTTAAGGACGTTTTGCACGGTGTCGTTGATGTTGCCCTCAAAAACCATGGAGGCATCGGCGTTAATCTGGTCGCGGCCGCGCGCGTAGCTGCCACTCGCCATATAGTCCTTCATGATCTGTACGGCGTTGGTGTCCTTAAAGCGCATGCCGGCGACCTCGTCGAACGTCACGCAATCCCAATGGCCCACCAAGCCCACGCGATCGGCGCGCATGGAGTTCATGCGGCCGAACAGGTTGGCCGTGGTGGTCTGCCCGCCCGAGAGCAAAATGGCGTAGGGCGAAACCTCTTTGTAGATGTGGCTCTTGCCGGTGCCACGGGGACCAAGCTCGCACAGATTGTAGTTGCGCTCGATCAGCGGCACCATGCGCTCGATAAAGTGCAGGCGCTCCTTCTCCGAAAGCTCGCTGGGCTCATAGCCGGCGGAGCGCAGCAGCATGTTGAGCCACTCGTCGCGCGAGAAATACTGACGCTCCTCGATCATGGCGTCCAGGTCCAGGTTGGGCATCTGGATGGGCGTGAGCGACGCCACGCTAAACGGAGAGTCCTCGGGCCCGCGCTTTTTGCGCTTGGCCTTGGAGCGGCGCGGCGCATCGTCGCCAAAGACTTCCATGCCAAACTCGTCTTCCTCTTCCATGGGACGACGATACTCGATGCTCATAATGCACCAAATACCACCCTGGAGAATCTTGGAATAGTCGCGCAAGTACTCGGCCGGCATCACAAACGGCTCAATGGTCAGGTTGGCAAACGACGCCACGTAGATGTCTTTGTACTCGTCGAGCTTGGCCGTCACCTTATCGATGATGGTAAAGCGACCCAGCTCGCGGATCTTGGACTTAATGCGCTCGGACTCGTCGGGGCGCACGTAGTTATCGGTGAGGATCTTGCGGATGCGCCCCAGGCCCTCCGCCACGGCGTCCTCGTCGTCGGTTGAGCAGTACATGCCCAGCAGGTACTCCAGCACAAAGGTAGGCACGTTGGCACCGCGCTTCATAAGGGCCGTAAGGTCCTTGCGCACGATCTTGCCGCCAAAGTGCTCGAGCAGTTTGCCGTCCAGTACATCCATGTCGTAGCCGTCGTCCTCGGGAGCCTCGGCCGTGGCCTGGGCATAGCCATCGGTCGAGGACTCGTCCTCGGCGGGCACCTCGGCCTCAGCGGGCGCAGCGGTCTCCATCGGCTCTGGGACAGGCGCAGCGGCCACGGCCTCTGCGGCAGCCTCAGCCTCCGGGGCAGGCACGGCCTCCTCCGCAGGCGCCGCAGCCTGCACCGGCGCATTCACATCAATCGAGGGAACTTCCCACAGATCGTCGTCATGGCTATCAAACATAGGGCACACTCCTAAAAACCAAAGTCAGCAACAGGGGCAAACGAAACAGCAATGGTGTACGTCTCGCGCCAAACGATCTTGCCCGTCTCGCGCTCGCGGCAGACCAGATAGTACGGACCCTTGGCCGAGAATCCATCCGCTGCATGCAACGCAAACTTGGCATGCACCACGCGCCCCTGCGAGTTAACAGAAGTCTTGTTGGCATGCGCCTTGACCGTATCACTCACCTCGTTGCCGCTTGCATCGGTAAACACCAGCTCGTACTCGCACGGCAAGACCTTGCCTTGGGCAGGTTCTTCCTGGATCAAGTTGACCGAGAAGATCGAGTTGGTCACTCGACGTCCCTCGCTCAGTACGCGCAGCGTCGCTGCGCGCGTATCGACAAAGTCCTTGGAACCCGAGCGCGCACGCCAAAATCCGATAACGGGCACGCAGAGCTCCTGCAGGCTCATGCCGCCGTGGACGTAGTTGTTAGTGCCGCCGGGACGCTTGAAGTGCACGTTCTCGCGCGGGGCAAACCCCTCAAAACCGGCACCCAAACGTCCCATGTCAACATTAACAAACACCTCGTATGCCTCTTCCGAAAGCTTGGCCACGGCCTCGTTGGGCACCACCAGATGACGCTTGCCGTACATGACGGGAGCGTCAGGGAAGGGAAGGTCTGGCTTGCCGAGCATCTGACACTCGTTGAGCTCCCGACGCGTGTAGATAAAGCCGTGATCCGCCGTTATAACAACACGCGCGCCCGGGGCGTCGGTGAGCACGCGGCGCGCCAACGCGGCAAGTTCCTCCACGGTGTCCGCGCAGGCATCGAAAACGTCATCCTGCGTAGCTGCCTTCTCGCCCGTGGCATCGATCTTGTTGTGGTAGAGATAAACGAGCTTGGAGTCTTTGAGCAGCGCTTTGCGCTCGACTCCCGCCATGTTGAGGTATGCGCTCGAGCGCAAAGCGCGGGCCATGGGCTCAACGTGGGCAAGTGCGGCCTCGCGCTGCGGAGTCGTCGCAGTTGGCATGCCGTCAACCAGCACAAACGAACCATCAGCTGCAAGCTCAAGCGCCTGATGCGGCAGCAGCGCGGGCATGCCCACCTCGGTAATGGAGGGAAAGACCGCCTGCATGCTAGAAACCCTGACGTTGCCGCCGCGCTCGCGCTCGAGAAGCGCCGCGACATCACGGGCCACCTCATAGCGCAGCGCGTCGCTTACGATAACGACCGTCGTTTTGGCAGACCCCACAAAGGTGGGCAGCACATGCCAGTAGAATTCATCCTGCCGTGCAGGGCCATCGATGTAGCCGCAATCGGCCCACTCCCCTTGCGCAGCGGTCGCCCAGCAGGCATTGGCGTCGGCCAAGAACCAGTTGCTGTAGAGATTCTCCGCCCAGTCCACCACAGCTCGGGCGGGCTCCTCGAGCACATCGCACTCGGCGGAGCGCGCCCGCAGATATGCGGTGCACATATGGCGATAGGCAGCGTCCATGGCATACCAATCGGACGTGTAGGCATCCCATACCTGCTGGGGTTGCGCCAGATGGAACCCGCCAGCGTGTGCCTGCCTAAATGCGCACATATCGGCCACAGCGGCAAGCAGGTCAAAGTAGCTCTCAACGCGACGGTACCAGCTTAGGTCGCAACGACGCGCCGCAAAGGTGCGCGCGTCCTCAACACGGTCCGCGCCCTGGGCAAACGAGCAGAACAACTGCGAGAGCACGGCCTCATTGACGCACGGGAACACGTCGAGCGAGGCCAGCACATCGATCGGCAGGGCCTCAAACCGTGCAAAGAGCCCACGGGCATCTTCGACCAAACGGCAAATCTCAAATAAATCCTCGCTCGATGCCTGGGCATCGGCGGCCTGATCCCACGTACGCACCGCCTCAAGGCAATAGGGGCCGTAGGCGGGAGCCACATAGCTCTCGAGCCCCTTGAGCGCTCCCTCTGGAAGCGCTGTGGATGCCGCCGTAAGGAGCACATGGGATGCAAGCATAAGCAGTGAGTCGCGCTCGTACAGCGGCCCATCAAACCCATAGCAGCGCAGCATAAAGGCAGAGAGGACGTCGCGCACGCTGTACTTATCCACCAGCGCGGCCAGCGCCTCAGGACCCTCGTGCAGCAGTGTGGTCATGCAGCCGCGCAGAACAAACGCGGGCCGCGCGTCGCCCGGCTCCTTGCCGCCAAAGATTACCGTAAGGATTCCAAGCTCGATATCGGATGCGCCCGAGGCATGCGGAACGCACGCGGCAAACTTAGCACAGCGGGTCTTGGCATCAAAGAACGCCTTGTGCTCGCGAAGGCCCTCGCGCACGGCGTCGATATTCTCGATACCCAGCCGATCGGCCAGAAGCGAAAGATAGTCAGCCTGGAACCGATCGGCATACAGCTCGACATCGGCAAGCCAATCGCCCTCAAGCCTGCCGCGCGGGCAACGGCGATACAGCAAGATATCGCTCGCAAGGTCATCGCGGTTGATAAGCTTCTTGACGGCAAACATGTGACCCTCGCAGGCCTCAACAAACCGCACCGGGCGCTCAAAGTCACCGCAGGCGGGCATAACGCCGCCATCGGCCCCCGCGCCGTCGAAACCCTCGGCAGCCAATCGCTCAAACTCAAGGGCAAACTCGCCGTCTGCATCGTGCCAAACCACCACACGGCGCGGCGCGCACGAGGACAACGGCTGCAAAAATCGCAGCTTGAGCTGTTCTTCTACATCGATCTTGGGCATGAATATCCTTACCGTATCTGCAGTTATTTAATCTTCGCCAGCACATCCTGAAACTTGGCGTAGTTGACCTTGACCCCGTCATCCAGGTCGATCTTAATCATCTGGTCTGCCAAGTGGTGCAGCTTCTCCTCGAAGGCAATAGTCTCTTTGAGCTGGTCGTTGAGCTTTTTGACGCGCTTGTCCAGACGCACGCGCTCGCCGCGCTCGGCATCGGCAAGGGCATCGTTGGCATAGCCGATCTGGGCACGGTAGCGTTCTTGCTGCCCATGCACATAGTCGGTGCGGATGCGAGCCAGCAGGTCGGGCTGATAGCGATGCATGTAAACAAGGCACTTAAAGCCGTTCTTTTTGCCACTGTCGAACAGCCAGTAGATGGGACGCTTCTTGTAGGTCTGGCAGTGGTCCTTAAAGAAGTCCTTCAAAAAGTAGGCGCGGATTACCTCGCGCGAGGTACCCTTGCCGCCGAGTGCCTCGGCAATAAAGGCCAGGTTCTGCTCAAGCGTCTCCTCACCATACACGGTGCGCACAAAGTCGATAAAGTAGCGCACGATGTCGTCGTCAAAGTACTCGTCATCGGTAATGGGCAGCACGTTGTCACTATCGGGCATAAAGGTCACGTGATCGGGATCGGGCATCTTGGCCAGATAGTCGTTGACCGTGGCACCCTGGTCGGCGAGGACCAGACCGTCCACGTCCAGCGAATAGCGGCCGAACATGCAGCCCACGGCATAGCTTATGAGCGAAGTAATCTCGTCGCGCTTGGTGCGCACATACTTGTTGCCCTTATAGCTCTCGGGAATCTCGTCGGCGGTATCAAAGATGCGCGCCACCGAGACGTACTTGTCCTCGACCTCGATGGGCACCTCCCCCTCCATGTTGTAGATCTTGGCAAAGATTCGGTTGAGCTCTTCCTCGTTAGCGCGAAGCTGCTCAAACCGCTCGTTGACCTCAGCCTTGCGGGCCTCGTATTTATCTTGAAGTAAAGTGGGCATCGTAGACCGCCTCTCTATTAGTCGAAATTTCGGAAGGGGAATGCGCGTGGCTTTTTAGAGTTAATGAATAAACTCTCTCCATTAGATTTCAATAAACCTAAAACAGCTCGGCTAACGGACACATTGTTATTACGCCAAACGACCCAAGGCCAAAGAGCGTTAAGATTCGCGGATGTCAAGCCGCGAAGGGCGTCGCATCGAGCAAAGCAAACAACTATTCGATATCTTTTGAAAAGAAAAGCATTGAACATAAAGTCCAATATTTACCAGGACGAGAAAACGAGTAATTTAATACCCAATTAGTCCCATCAGAGGCAACAACTTCAAACGATAAAAAGGTGCCTTTTCCCCAAGAAGCGCCTGATTTGGAACTGGTAGTTTCCGCTTTGAAATTATCGAAATCCTCCTTCGATAACTCAAAGACTTCAGAAGCGAATGGTTGAACGCTGCGCTTTCTATCAAGTCCACAAACTTTGACGACATCAAATGCGACCAGGCATTTACTATCAATACGAACACCAGCGAGTTCTTTATTTTCGTTTCTGAAGCTCGAGACGTTAAACACAGGCTTGCAGCGATTCATTTCATCCTGCCTGTCCTTATCTTTTTGAATCTGCCAGATATAGAAACCAGAAGCGAGTCCCAAAACAACGCCCCAGAACGTTAAAACATCACTTGCTGAAATTACAGGAATACAGGGGCCGGCTGAATAAACAAGCTGAAGCAAAACGGGAAGCGCGAGCATGAGAAAAATAAGAACAGAGGCATAATTTTGCTTAATCAAATAATTTAATTGTTTTTTAGTCCGCACTTTGTTCTTCGCAGCGCGAATGGAATCAAAATAAATGAACAGGCAAAGCGCGGCAAATAAGAGCAGAAGCCCTATTGACGGTAAAAGCCAATTCCAATAACTCATACAAACCCCCTAAACCAGCGGAGACCGATTGAAGCCCCAAGATGTCTCAAACGAGTCGAAATCACACCTGGACAGGCTGACGCATTCCTTACTAATGGAGGCAGCGCAAAGATCGTCAGAAGAAGCAACAGGCAGAGAATCAACCTCCCCAGCGTTAACGTTCAACGTTGGAGAAAGAATCGAGAGACACTCACATATGACTGATGAATTACAGAGAGCTAGAAGCACAAATGCATCAGCTTTCATTGGGAAATAGCTCATCCCAGCATGCTCAGAGAGACAGCCGGATACATATCGAAAAGAGGGTTCACCGCTCGTAACGCAAGTCCAAGAGACAGACGGTATGAATTTAAAATCATCGTTGTAATCTTGACAATGACAACCAGACTCTCTTGAATTTTGCTTAACAGCTTTCCCGTTATCGCCCCATCTAACGACACTCTCTTGATTTCCGGACCATTTTCGAAAGCCACCGCCTTTAGCACATGGGAACCATTCCTTTCCAGACGAAAAGGCTTCAAAACTATTTCTTGCATTCATGCAAATTGAAGACGCTTTGATCTCCCACCACAAGCGAATGAACTTATCGTTATCACCGGTGATAATGCCTTTGGATGTCTTTGCCACAGAGCATAACTTCCTCAAGGAACCAAAGGCACCGAGAAGGGCGTCGCTGGCCCAGTAGGCTATGGGGGTGCCGGGGATTTGTTTAAAGGTGTCGGCGTCGCGGCGGTAAAACCAGCCGCAGGCGGGGTTTTGGATGGCCTCGACCAGTTTGAGTCTCTTGGCCTCAGAGCCGTTGATATCAACAAGGCGCACGTAGGCGCCCTCGTATGCCGCGCGGCCGTTGTAGATGACGTCGGCGGTAACGTTGACGACCTCGCCGCCGATAGCATCAAACGCGCGAGGGCCCAGATGGGCCATGGAAACGATTGTCTTGTTGTCGATAACCTTGGCGCGTATCTTCTCGAAGCTGCCCAGGAACATCCAGCTCTGCATGGTGACCATGGCCGCGTAGCCGCGGTCCTTGGCAAGGCTGAATCCGCGCTCGATAAAACACGTGCAAAGGTCGCTCTTCACGTCGGGATAGTTCTTCTTGACCCACTTGGACATGAAGGGGTTAAAGCTGCTGCTGCCCATATACGGAGGATTCGCCACGGTGCAGATAAAACGACGGAACAGCTTCTCGCAGATGGCAGCAGCGCTTTCGAGCTTAGTTTTGGCCGTAGCGGCAAAAAGGTCATCGGAACAACTCGCGGCGGCAGCCTTGAGCTCGTCGATCTCGTCCTCTGAAGGATTGAGCAGCGAACCGATCTCGCCCAAATGACTCAGCTCCTCGGCGAGCTTCTTGTTACCCGGCAGCTCGTCCTCCCCCAGCGGGATGCTCGAGAGCACGGTAACGTCGGCGCGAACGCCACGCCTAAAGAAGCGACGGTCGTGCTCGCGGGCGCACATAGCAAGCGCCAGCTCCGCGATCTGTGCCGCGCGGGAATCGATTTCCATACCTGCAAGGTTTTTAGTAAGAATGAGCTCGGGAATCTCGCGCTCACGATAGCCGCGCTCCTCGTACATATGGAAGAGCAGCTCAAACGCATAAACCAAGATATGGCCCGAGCCGCATGCGGGGTCGCAGAGGGTTATCTCCTCGGGACTCGAAATGCGGATGAAGTCCTCGTGCTCAGCATCGGGCTCGATGTAATACTCCATGCGCTCGCGTAACGAACTCCCCGGATTGTTGAGCATCCACAGACGGCCGAGCGAGTTCTCGACCATATAGCGTACGATCCACTCGGGGGTGAAGAGCTGCGTGGCGGGCGCGATGTCCGCCGCCGCTGCCTTGCGCTTGGACTTGAAGAACTCGTCTTTAACATCGGCATTGTAGTACTGATACATCCAGCCCAGAACGGTCACGCCCTCGCGCCAGTCCTCGTCAGTGAGGACGGCATTGAGCTTGCCCACCACGCCGTCGGCTATCATGAGGCCCCGGGGCAACAGCAACTCCATGGCTCCGCCCACGCGATCAAAGACGCCTGGCAGGCAATCGGCAAGCTCCTCGCACTGGGCCACAAACAGGTAGCGCCACAACGGTTCATCCAAGCCCGCCATCTTGAGCTCGGCTATGCGATCGGTATCGGCCGTCGCTATCTCTACGTCCAGCGCGTTCTCCACGGCCTCGCTGCCATGGCTGCCGTCCGCACGACTTAGCATGCGCATACGGCTGGGAAGCCATCCGCGTGCATCCATGAAGCGAATGGCCACGATGCGGTTGAACCAGGTGTAGGCCGCACGGTCGCGCAGCGCCTCGTGACCCACCTCTGCCTGCATGCGCAGTAGTTCGTCGCGTTGCTCAATCTCAGCCGGACTTAGGGGCAGGCCGTTGACGGTCTCGGACCCAACGGGCGCGGGCGCAGGTTCGGTGATGCCGTAGCGCACCATCTGCGCCTCCACGCCTTTGATGAGCTCCGTACGGGCCCAGGTGCAGAAGCTCTTAAGAGCAGAATCGTTCATGGTTGATGAGCCTTTCTAAACGCCATAAGCCACCGGTGCGCGCTTTGGCACCGGTGGCTCCGCGGGTTAGTTGATACGGATCTCGTCGTTTGCAGCGAGCGCCTGCATAAGGCGGGAGCGCAGGTCGTCCACGTAGCGCTCCACGTCCTCTGCGGACAAGAGACGACTCGGCTTGGCCAGATCGGCGCGGCGCACAGTCTTGATCTTGCGCTGGGGCTTGGGCGCGGGCACGGGAGCAGACGATGCGGCGCCCTTGTTGGAGACCTTCTTGACCACCTCACCCGTACTCGTGACCTCGGTGGTGCGGCGCTCGTTGTCCATACGCATGCGGGCCGCATCCACAGCGTCGTACATCCCGTTGGTTGCTGCGCTGAGCCAGTTGGCCCAGTTAGTCGCGGCAACACTCAGCTCGTTGAGGCTTTGAGCACTGTGGGCACGGTTTTTGAACGACTCGTATTTGGCACCGGCGTCTGCAATGGCATCCTTGGCTTGATTGACAAAGCCCTTTTGACTCTCAGCCTGTGCCTGCAGGTCTTGCAGATCGCTCTCGATTCGGCACAAAAACTCATTGCGGCGGATGCCCAGCAGCTTTTTCATGTCGTCCTCGACGGGATCCATAAGCGGCTGCAGGTCTTTAATGCGGCCGTAGGGCTTGGGATCTTTGAGAACCTCACGCACCTTTGCCACATTCTCAACCGCGCTGGGAATGTCATCGGAGCCATACTCGATACCCTCGGTGCGGCTCAAGAAATCCTTGGCGTGGTCAAACGCTGTTCGTTGGTTGGACTCGAAGAACTCAACCACCTTATCAAAGTCTTCCTTGGCATCGAGCAAACGCTCCTCATGCTTGGTGAACGTGGTCAAGAACGCCTCGGCCTCGTTCTGGTCCTTAAGGACGTCGGCCACCTCCGAGCGCATCTTCTCGCACTCGTCCTCACCGGGATACGGGTAGGCCGGCTTGATGCCCGTGTAGTAGTCGCGTGCCATGGCGAGGCACGCCTCGCGCAAGCCCTCAAGGCGCTCTTTGAGCTCGGCCACGAGCTTATCCTCGTTGGAGGGCACGGTCTTGAGATCAAACAGATCACGCATGAGCTCGCCCGTGGCGCGCAGCAACCGGTCGCTCATGCGCACGCGCAAGCGCACCTGGGCCTTATCGGCATCCTTGCGCAGGAGTGCCACCATGCGGCTATCGTTAGCTTGAACCGTCTGGCCGCCAAACAGCACCTGCGCGCGCTGCTCCACCACAAGCTGCGCCACCACATTTGCGATGTCGACCTCGCGCCAGCCAAAGGGCCTTTGCTGGTACTGGCGCTGGATATCGCCCATAGCGGTATCCAGATGGCGCTGGTGCTGCACTTTGAGGTAGTCCTCGACCTCCTTGAGCGCACGCGTGTTACCCGCGTTCATGCCAGCGAGCCCCGCTTGAACGTTACCCGCCAGAGTGGAGCGGATATCGGAATCGCTCGTGACCGGCGCGCCGATATAGCTGGCCTTTTCAAAGACCACATCGCACAGCTGCGCCAGCACCTGCTCAAAGACCTGGGCGGGCTTGGCAGCACGGATCTCAATCATGCGCCCGTTGACGGCGCATCGTGCATGGAGCACCGCCTCAGCCAAAAGGGCGTCAGCCTCTTTCTCGTTAAAGTCCTTCTCGCGCATTTTGGCCTCGACGATCTGGCGGGTACTCAGCGGTAGCTCCTGCAGGTTGCGCGTCTGGGCGTACATGCGAATCTTAGCGGCGTTGACGAGTGGGGCCCAATAATCCACCTCGTCGCTCAAGGCCACGATGGCCTTATCCACGGATTTCAATGCCAGCTCGGCATCGTCCGCACGGCCCAGATCGCTGGCCATGGTCACCACTGATAGTTCCATGCCGCCCATGTTGGATCCATGAATCGAGCCATCCACGTAGCGGTCAAAGGGGAAGTCGTTGGTCCCGCGGTTGAGTTTGCGCGCAGTGTAGATGCTTTCGAACAGGCGCTTCTTGATGTACTCAATCACCTTCGCGTTGTCGATCGGGGTGCGTGCGATCTCCTGCGCTATCTCCTGCTCCTCGTCGGTGAGGAAGCTATAGGTATCGCCCTGGCGTGCCACGTAGCTCTCGCGCTCCAAGCGGGCGAGAGATTCCTTGACGCGGTCCTTAAGGGCGCGCTTATCCACGTCCAGGCTATCGATCATAAGGATGGAGATGTTCTCGACCGTGGCCTTGACGTAGCCGATGTAGCGGATCAAGTACAGGAGCTTAAGCACCCGGACATCGTAGCTCTCAAGACCCTCTGCGTTTTCAGCCGCGCGCTCCGCACAGACGACGACCTGATTGATGCCGTGCTCCAAATCCTTGGAGATTGTGTCGAAGAAGCGCCAGAACGGCACGAGTGCACCAGTCTGGTCATGCTGGATGGCCTGAGCGCTCTCCTGAAACGCGCTCAGCATGGAGCGCTCACCCGTGGACATGTGCTTGGCCTTAACACCGTGCTTGCGTACCTCGGTCATCACGTCGGGCAGAAGCTTAAACTGGTAGCCCACAAACGGGTAGCTGGCCACAAAATCCTTGGAGTTGGCGAAGCCGGCAAGGTCGGAGCGCGAGCCACCCTCAAAGGTAAAGTTGTTTTTGAGGACGGCGGCGTCTTGCTCGTAGACCTGTGCAAGCATATCGGCCGCCGGCGCGGTCTTCTCGAGCACACGGCGCTGGATGACCTCGTCCACGCTGGAGCTGGAGAGCGAAAGGCGGGTATTGAAGCGGCCTTGGATCTTTGAAAAGTCGTTGCCCACGGGCAGGCTCAGGTTGTCGATGGCCTCCTGGCTCGTGACCATCACCCACACGCGGCCACCGCAGGCGGCACCCAGCTCCTCGACGATGGTCTGAAGACTCAACATAAGGCTTGGATCCCGGTCGTTTGTAATAAACTGACCCACCTCGTCGACCATAAAGAGCAGACGGTAGTTGCCGCCGTGGGCCGCTGCCTGAGCGTCTACATAGTCCTTGACCTTTTTGGCAAAGACATCGGGGGCCAAAACCTCGTCCTCAGAACCCTCAAGCCAGTTCCATGCGGCCTTTTCGCTCATGCCGAGCACGCTCTGCAGCACCTCGACGACGTCGTCCTCAAAGTAGCTGTAGGTGTCGCGGGTCTGGAGCCAGGACTCGCCGTTGACGCGCTCAAAGGCCTCGCGGAACTCCTGGGTCTTGCCCAGGGAATCGATGTAGTCCTCGAGCTTTGCAAGCTTGAGGTCCTCGCCGTAGAAGCCGCGCGCCTCGTAGAACATGCGCTCAAAGCCGCGAAGCAGCGCCGTGGGAGCCGTATCACCCTGCTTCCACTGGCCCGCCTTGCTATCGATGTTAAAGAGGATGGCCTGCGTGGGCACCGAGCACGCGCGCTCCATGGCAGCCGCGACCATGGGGTCGACGATTTTGCCGTCAAAGTAGCGGATGGCGCTCTTGCCGCCGATCTGGCGATTCTCGAGCAGGTAGCTCAGCATCTTGAGGAAGTGCGATTTACCGGAACCGAAGAAACCACTGATCCACACGCCGATCTTGTCGGTGCGCGCATCGATGGCATCGCCGTAGGCCTTGAAGAACGTGGCAAAGTGCCTCTGCAACTCGCGCGTCACCACGTACTCGTCAAGCTCCTGGCGGATGGACCCATCTTTTGAATCCTGGACCTTGACCACGCCGTTGATGGAGCGGTTGATGTCTTTTGCAAAGAGGTCGCGAATGATCGTGTTGTCCATGGGTGCTCCTTTGGGTTTGGGAACGTTATGGCAAAGGGTTGTTACCGGCGACAGGGACTTGCCTGCGGGGAGCCGTGCTTACGAGATATCGATGGCGCGGTAGTAGTTATCGGCCGGCAGACGGTTAAAGAGCTGGAAAGAAGAGCCGTTGAAACTGCCCGGATAGGCAGCGACCACCGGCACCTCATCAAAATCCGCAAGCATGCAATGGAGAAGCGTGTGCATGCGAAAGAATGGGAAGACCTCGCCCGCGCCGGTGAGGAGAACGACGTCTCCAGGCGCGTGCGGCTCGGTCTGCTCAAGGATGTACGCGGCGACTTTCTCGGGCGAGGCGAACTTGGCCACGTCCTCGAGCACGCGCTGGGTACCGCGGCGCTCCTCTTGGCGTGGGATGGCCTTAAGGACACGGCGCTTTTCGAGAATTGCCAGCACGGCGTCGTAGAGGTTCACGACCTTGAGCGTGCACGGAAGCTTGTCGGCCTCGGCATCGCGTGAAAGGGCGTCAAATAATGCACGCGCCTCAAACTCCAGCGCGGGGTCGTAGCAAAAGGTGTGGAAGCCGATCTCATTGCCTATGCCCTTGTTGGCCAAAAAGTCCTCGCTGCATAGGCACTCGCGCAGAAGCTGCGCGCATCGCTCAAATTCCTGACGGGCGTGCTCGGAGCGGACATGCGCCGCCACGACGCTCTTGCGGGAATGGATGCCGATATTGGTGGTGAGATCGGTCGCCGGGGTGATAGCAGGTTCGGCGGCGTTGTTGACGGGAGCCACGCTACATCACCACCCTGCCGGTAAGGGCCGCGATAAGCGACTGCTCGCCCAGCAGAACCAAGGCTCGCTCGACATCGGAATCGAGGAAGAGTGGTGACAGGCGCTCGGACTCCGGGCCCTGGCCCTCGCCGATAAGGCCGGCATGGCGGAGCGTCTGGCGGAGCGAGCCCTTAATGCGCTTGACCGTGGCCTCAGTCCAGCGGGCCGCGTCCGGATACTCCGTGGTAAAGCGTGTCATAAAGGCGTTGAGGTCAACCGCCGTAAAGGCATAATCGAAGTTTTGTAGGCGCTCCCCTACCTCGACGAGCACGAGCTCGCGCACGATATCGTAGCGGCAGATCATGCTGTAGAAGATGGCCTGGCCCGCCTGCGTGGGAGTGCCGGATGCCATGAGCCTGGTTAGGGATGACACGGCCTCGACGGCGATATTGGAGTCGATGCCACGCACGGCGCATGCGGCGTCCGTGGGCACCATGGCGTCGAGGCGTCGAAGGCACACGGTTGCGCGGTTGGCGACCATGCGCTCCGTGGGATATTGAAAGAGGTTCTCGCTCTTTACGCGTACAATGACCTGCTCGTCGCTTGCGCCCTGCATACGAAGGGCAGCGACGATGCGCATCTCATGCGGGAGGAATTGCTCGCGGGTGAGCACCCCCCCCCCGAACGCTTTTTGTGGTTATATCCACAGTACACGCTCCAAGGGTGTCAAAGGCTGTCACAAGTGCGCCGCAACCCGGCAGGCAGGTGCGGCGCACATGACAATAATCATACCTGTTGGTAAAAAAGTTACCACGCCCAGAGTGTCAAATGTTGAGCAACAAAATTAAATCCGGTTAACGGTCATTTTCGCAGCTCAGAAGCTTTGACGAGGTCGCCCCAAATCACACTTGCCAGACAACCGCGCTTACGAATGCAGGCACGCACACGCCCAACGCCATCCTCCGCTATATTCAACATAGAGTTATACATATGCTTCTATGTAAGGAGCTTCATATGTCTGTCGTAAAGTCTATTTCTGATCAGACGCGCGCACTAACTACCATTCAGGAACGCGAAGATCACATTCAACGTGCCATCGCTCGTGGCTACGACGACCTCACCAACGGTCGCGTGCGTCCTTGGGAGCAGGCAAAGGCAGAGGCAAATCGAACGCGAGCCATCAGCTAAGGTCGCCCCTCCCCCATGTAACCATCCTGTAAATCATAGCGGCGCACTCGAGTTTTACCATGATGCGGTCGCGCCTGGCGCTCCACTGTGCTAAAGTATCCCGAACGTTCAAACGACTATAAGGGGGACCTAGAAGATGGCACGTGTGCACAACTTCTCAGCTGGCCCGGCCGCACTGCCCACCAGCGTGCTCGCCGAGATCGCCGACGAGATGATGGACTACCGCGGTTGCGGCATGTCTGTGCTCGAGATGAGCCATCGATCTAGCATGTACCAGCAGATCATCGACGACGCCGAGGCAACCCTGCGCCGCCTGCTGAGCATCCCCGGCAACTACCGTGTCCTGTTTTTGCAGGGCGGTGCCACGCTGCAGTTTGCGGGCATTCCCATGAACCTCATGCGCCGCGGCCGCGCCGGCTACGTCGTGACCGGCAACTTTGCCAACAAGGCGCACCAAGAGACCTCCAAGTACGGCGAGGCCGTGCTGCTCGCGAGCTCCGAGGACACCAATTTCGATCGCATTCCCACCATGGCCGACATCAACGCACGCATTGCCGCCGAGGCCGCGGGCAAAGGCCTCGACTACGTCTACATCTGCCAGAACAACACCATCTTTGGCACCATGTTCCACGAGCTGCCCGATTGCGGCGACGTGCCGCTGGTCGCCGATGTCTCGAGCTGCTTTCTGTCGCAGCCGCTCGACGTTGAGCGCTACGGGCTCATTTACGCCGGCGCGCAGAAAAACGCCGGCGCCGCGGGCGTGACCGTGGTCATCGTACGCGATGACCTCATCGCCAAAGGCCCCGCCTTTGCGCAGACGCCGCAGTACCTGGATCTTAAAACCCAGGCCGCCAAGGGCTCCATGCTCAACACGCCCAACACCTTTGGCATCTACGTGTGCGGCAAGGTGTTCCGTTGGGTGGAGCAGACCGGCGGGCTTGCCGCCATGGCCGAGCACAACTGGGCCAAGGCCAATCTGCTCTACGACCTGCTCGAGCGCAGCGAACTGTTCCACGGCACCGCGCAGGCCGACAGCCGCTCCATCGCCAACGTCACCTTCCGCACCGGCGATGCCGAGCTCGATGCCGCCTTTGTCGCGGGCGCGGCCGAGCACCAGATTCAAAACGTCAAGGGCCATCGCCTGATAGGCGGCATGCGCGCCAGCGTCTACAACGCCGTGGACCTAGAAGACGTGCAGGCACTGGCCACGTATATGAAGGACTTCGAAGCACAGCATAGTTTGAGCCCGCGATCTAACTAGCCCGCAACGCGCGGGCCGACCAGCCACCTCAGACCACCCTGTTTAGATCAAAACCCGCTAAGGAGTTTTCCATGCGCAAGATTAAGACCATCGACGACATCACCAAAGACGGCGAAGTCGAGTTTGGCGAGGGCTACGA
This sequence comes from uncultured Collinsella sp., assembly GCA_937922225.1. Classification (GTDB taxonomy): domain Bacteria; phylum Actinomycetota; class Coriobacteriia; order Coriobacteriales; family Coriobacteriaceae; genus Collinsella. The sequence goes on along the minus strand of CAKZUZ010000015.1, from coordinate 163,383 downwards.
GTTTGTAAGCACCGCCGAGGAGGCCGACGCCATCCTGATGCGCTCGACCGACCTGCACGGCTACGAGCTTCCCGAGGGCATCCGCGCCATCGCCCGCTGCGGCGCCGGCGTCAACAATATCCCCGTCGAGGAGTACGCCAAGAAGGGCGTCGTCGTCTTTAACTCCCCCGGCGCCAACAGCAACGCCGTCAAGGAGCTTGTCCTGGGCATGCTGGTGCTCTCGAGCCGTGGCGTAGTGCAGTCGATGAACTGGGTACGCGACAACGCCGACGATCCCGAGATTCAGGTCGACGCCGAGAAGGCAAAGAAGGCCTTTGTGGGCCGCGAGCTCAAGGGCAAACGCATTGGCGTCATCGGCCTGGGCAACGTGGGCTCCAAGGTCGCCAACGCCTGTGTCGATCTGGGCATGGACGTCTACGGCTACGACCCGTTCATTTCCGTCGAGCACGCGTGGGTGCTGAGCCGCGAGGTGCAGCGCGTGGGCACGCTCGAGGATCTGTGCCGCGGCTGCGACTACCTCACCGTGCACGTGCCCAGCAAGGCCGACACCATCGGTATGATCAGCACCGAGCAGATTAACCTGCTAGCGCCCGACGCCGTGCTCATCAACTACGCGCGCGAGACCATCATTGACGAAGACGCCGTCGACGCCGCCCTGCGCGAGGGCAAGCTCAGCTGGTTTAGCTGCGACTTTGCCACGCCCAAGACCGTCAAGATGCCCAATACGTTTATCACCACGCATTCGGGCGCCGGCACCGGCGAGGCCGAGGCCAACTGCGCCGACATGGCCATCAGCGAGCTCAAGGATTACCTGGAAAACGGCAACATCGCGCACAGCGTCAACTACCCCGCCTGCAGCATGGGCAAGGCGCGCGCCGCAAGCCGTATTGCCTGCCTGCATGCCAACGTGCCCAACATGATCGGCCAGATCACGGCCATTCTCGCCAAGGACAACGCCAATGTGCAGCGCATGACCAACGAGTCCGCTGGCGAGAACGCCTACACCATGTTCGACACCGATGAGCACCTGGACGGCAGCACGATCGAGGCGCTCAAGCAGATTCCGTCGATGTATCGCGTGCGCGTGATTAAATAGCGCCGGTGCCAAGCCTGCCAGACAGACCACGAAGCCCATTCGCCCCCCGTATTCACGAAACGGGGGGGGGCGATTTTGTTGCTCCGGACGACTTTAAAATGATACCCAGAACAAGTTTTTTCAGATAATCGATAGTGAGGCTCCAGTCGCTAAGCACACCCGCTTTGATAAACAGCTTTATCAGGGACTTTAGTAGGTAAAAATCGGTCTCTATGTGCCGAATGTAAGTTGACTGTCTATTTTCCGAAACAACTTATTCTAGATAGCATTTTTAGGGTCCCTCCAAGGCAAAATTGAAGCCTTTTTGCGACCAGAACTCTAGCTCGCGCTACCGTTTACCCACCGCGCGACTACATTCCCGCCCAATCGATAAAAATCTCCTCACGAAGCCGCCGTTCGAGCTCCTGCTGTCGCGGCGTCTTGTCTTTCAGCGGCACATCGAGATAGGACATGATGAGCTCCATCACCACGCGGAAGGCATCGAAGTCGGCCAGCTGACCATAGGTCATCAGAACGACGGGATATCCCATGGCTTGCAAGGCCGTCGTTCGATCGGAGTCCGAAATCTTGGATTCAATGGATCCGTGAATGGCTTTACCCTGGCATTCAACCAGACACTCTCGGCTGCCGTCCTTATTTGCCAGCAGGATATCGGCATAGCGCCTATCAAGCCCCGAAATCAGGCGGGCGCTGCGCGTCATACGAATCTCAACGTTATTGGTAAGGCGCAGCCCTTCGCCGCCGCGCAACCTCGTAAGGCCAAACAGCATCGAAGCCTGGACCTCGAGCGGCGATGCTGCCACCCCCGTAATGCATTTCGCGGCTCGTATGAACGATTTAGCGCCGCGGAGCCCCCGGACCTTATCGACGAACTCTGTAAGCTCAGAGAGCTCGATCAAGGGAGGTCGTTTCCACAAGTCCGTTGGATTCCCCGAGACATCCTTTACGTTTTCCCAGCCCGACCGTGCGTCACTCCATCGGCTCCCATATGCCTGCTCAAGTGCCGACTTTACCTGAGGCGCAATCTTGCACACGGCAAAGGTGCCGCACATCTCATACATGCACATGATTAGACGCTCGTTTGAGACCGAGGAAGCCAGGGTCAGCAGGGTAAAGAGTGGGGACGCAACATCGAAGCCAAACTCCGTCTGCCGCACGGAATCAAACGGCCTCTCCCCGTTCCAAACATGCCTGACAATGCGATCGCCCTTACGTCCGCAGCTGCCCTGCGCCAACACGTGTAACGGGGTGCCCAGGAAATGCGTGACGAGCGGATGCTCACATAGGTGCTCCCTGCGCGGATCGTCCGCAGAATCGGGCAGGTCCGGCATTATTGCCAAGACCTGTGGAGGTATCCGGTGATACCGAAAGGCAGATATGTCGCACAGCATGTCGTCCATGAAGGGTACGTACCCACCGCATCGTTCGTAAACCCGCCTGGACGGCAAACGCGCTGGCTCGGCCTGCGAACGGTAAATACCGCTGCGCGCACGCCGCGGATCTCTCAAGAGGCTTACAATCGGTTTGGAAAGCAGACTGATTGTGAGGTTGCATATGGTTGATGAGGACTTTGCCTGGCGGCTTGCGCAGGACCTTGTGAAGATTGACAGCTCAGACCCGGGCGCGTATGAGGATGAAATTGAGTGCTTCATTAAGAGGCTCATTGAGCAGCAGCTGGCACAACTTGATAGTTCTGCGCTCGATGCCGTGCAGATTGAGGAGCTCGAAGTGCTGCCCGGGCGCCGCAACCTTAAAGTCACCGTGCCGGGCCAAAGCGACGAGCCGCGGCTGATCTATATCTGCCACATGGATACCGTCACCTTGGGCGATGGCTGGGACGCAGACATCGCACCGCTTGGGGCGGTTGTGCGCGACGATAAACTCTATGGCCGCGGTGCCTGCGATATGAAGGGTGGCCTGGCCTGCGCTATTGCCGCACTGGTCCATACGCTCGAGCGCGTGGCGTCGGATGGCGCGCTGCCACGCCGCGGCTTTTCGCTCATCTGCTCGGTCGACGAGGAAGACTTCATGCGCGGCTCAGAGGCCGCGATCGATGCTGGCTGGGTCGGCTCGCGCGAATGGGTGCTGGACACCGAACCCACCGACGGACAGATCCAGGTGTCGCACAAGGGGCGTACGTGGTTCGAGATCGAGATGGCCGGCGTCACGGCTCATGCAAGCCAGCCTTGGAAGGGCGCCGACGCCGTCGCCGCCATGGCCGAGGTCGTGTGCTCGCTTCGTCGCACGTTTGCGACGCTACCTTTACATGAGGAGCTGGGGCCATCGACCATCACGTTTGGACAGATCGAGGGTGGCTACCGTCCCTATGTCGTGCCCGACCACGCTAAGGTCTGGGTCGATATGCGCCTGACCCCGCCGACTGATACGGCCGCCGCGACGCGCATGGTAGAGCAGGCCATTGTCGCTGCCGAAGCCGCGGTCCCCGGCTGCCATGGAAGCTATACCGCGACAGGCGACCGCCCCGCCATCGAGCGCGATCCAGCCTCTCCCCTTCTAGCTGCACTCAAGCGCGCAGCAGACGATGTGACAGGCGCGGACACGACCGTCGGCTTCTTTACCGGCTACACCGATACCGCCGTCATTGCTGGCAAGACGGGCAACCGCAACTGTATGAGCTACGGCCCCGGATCGCTCGCGCTCGCACACAAGCCCAACGAGTATGTGCCCCACGCCGATATCGTTCGTTGTCAGCAGGTGCTAATCGCGCTCGCCGATAACGTGCTCTGGGACGCGAGCGGCCAAGTTGGGGCATAATAAGCCGCGAACAAACCGACTCGCGCGTTAGGACCGCCCATGAAAGCACTTCCGTTTCCCTGCATCCGCCCGGCTCAGGACCGTGTGCTCGAGGCGCTGCCTGCGATGGGCGGTATCCTGAGCGGCAACGACGCCCTGCGCGGCGCCATTGCTGACGGCCTAATGCTCAAGGATCCAGGCGCGGCGTATTACGTGTACGAATGCTCGGGCGAGCCGGGTCGCGCGACGGGTGTCGTGGCGATTTGCCCGGTTAACGTACTGACGGGTAGCGACGAGGCTGCCGCCGAGAGCGTCGACGCACTCGCCGCCGCGCGCGCGATCGCCGAGCTTAAGGTGCAGCCGCGCCCCGTGTCGCTCGCCTACGAGGCGTCGCCCGTCATGGATATCATTTTGAGCGCTGCCAAAGAGGGCGCATCGCTTTACGCCGTCACCGATCCCGCGGGCGTCACACATCGCGTGTGGGAGGTCAAGCGCGAGGACGCCGTTGCCGCCATCCGTGCCATGCTCGATCAGGCGCCCGACCCGGTGTTCGCCGGTGACTCCGCCTATGTCGCCGCACTGGCTGGGGCATCGCAGATTCTGGCCGACGAGGCCCGCGCTGCCGGCGCCTACTCTGGCAAAGAGCCGTTCAACTTTGCTGTAGCCGTGCTGTTCCCCGCCGCGCAGGTCAGCGGCAGCGCGCCGCAGGTTCCGACGGGTCTGCTCACTCACCAGGTCTCACGGTTCTAGCGAACTCAAACGCTAAGCTGGAAAACCCAGCATCCAAACAAACAAGGGGCGGAGATGCAGCAAACGCATGCACCTCCGCCCTTTTCGCATCAAACAATTACGCCGGTAAACCGGGCCGCAACGTCAGCGTTATCCGCGCTGCGGACCCGCGGCAGCCACGAGCGGCTCAAGCCCCAGCTCGCGCGCGTAGTCTTCCTGCGTAAAGATCTCAACCAGTTCAAACGTATCGGTCGTATCGTCAAACACGAAATGCAGCACCGAGCAGTTGCCCGGCACGCGCTCGCGCTCGTCGGCCTCCGTGCCCTTCACGTGATCCAAAAACTCCTTGATGGCCGACCCGTGGCTCACCGCGAGCACGCACGAATGGTCCGGGCGTCGCATAAGATCGGTCAGCGTCGTCACCATGCGCTCGCGCACCTGCATCTGGCCCTCACCGCCAAACTGGCGATAGAAATCGCGCCACGGGCGCTCGGGCATAAGCATCACGCGCTCGGCCTCAAAGTCGCCAAAGAACCACTCGCGCAGACCGTCCAGGCGCTCGTACGTCATGCCCGACCACAGGTTGGCGATGGTCTGTTCGGTGCGGTGCAGCGTAGAGGTGTAGGCGTGGTCGGGCTCAATGCCGCGCGCACGCAAGAACATGCCGGCACGCGCCGCCTGATCGCAGCCCAGCTGTGTGAGCGGCGAGTCACTCCACCCCTGAATGATACGCTTAAGGTTGAATATCGTCTGTCCATGACGGACCAGATACAGATCTTTATTCATAGGGGTCCTTTCGTTCGTTACCAACCCAAAAGCGAAAACGCCCCGTCGCAATAGCCAAAATGAAGCACGGCACCGTTGTCGGGCAGCTCTCCCCCGCCAGTCACATACTCAAGAAACTCCTGGCAGGCTGAGCCATGGGAAACCGCCAGCACGCAGTCGTGCTGCGGCCTGGCCATGATGCGGGACAGCGCCGCGACCATGCGCGACTGAAGCTGCACTTCCGACTCGCCGCCAAAGGCAACCGGATAATCGCCCCAGGGCTGCGGCGGCATCTCGCGATTTGATGTGCCCTCCAGCGAGCCAAAATGCCACTCACGCAGGTCATCGACCAGCTCAATGGAACGGCCCTCGCCAACGATAAGCTCGGCCGTATGCCGCGCCCGGCCCAACGGCGAGGAATACACATGATCAAAGGCCACGCCACGCGCCGCAAACGCCGTACGCGCCGTCAGCGCCTGCTCGCGCCCGCGCGCCGTAAGCGGCGAATCGTGCCAGCCCTGCAAAATGCTCTGCACATTGAGCTCAGTCTGCCCATGCCGCACCAAATACAGATCTGCCACACACCCTCCCCTCGTACCACCACAAAGGGGACAGGAGCCTTTGTGGTGATTTTGCCGCCGGATTGCACCGCAACGACGCACAACTACAGCAGCACGTCGGCAAGCGGACGCTTGGGTACGTGGTGCACCTGCGCCTCGTCGCGCCAATAATTGATGGAGCCGTCGGGGTTGGAATCGATCGCATCGATCACCTGTGTCTCGGCCGGAACGCCAAACGCCATGATCAGCTTGAGCTCATACTTGTCGTTATCGAGCCCCATGGCATCGATCGCGCGGGGCGTAAAGGCCTTGAACATGCAGGCTGCCACCTCGGGCGTGGCGCTGCGGGCGGCGAGCATCATCGTCTGCGCGGCAATGCCCGTGTCGACCTCGGTAATGGGAGCGGCAGGCTTGCCCGGAACGGCGCGCTCGGCCAGAATCGCGATATAGCCGGTCGGACGCTCGCCCTCGGCAGGACCCGGCCAATCCTTAAACGCGCCGGCCCATGCAAGCTCATCAAATACACGCACGCAATCCTCGGCACCGCTCACCACATGAAAACGAAGACGCTGAGCATTGGCACCACACGGGGTCAGGTGCGCCAGCTCCGCCAGCTCAAGCAAAAACTCGCGCGGCACGCGCATAGACTCGTCAAAACGGCGGCACGTACGGGCACGACGGACCAACGCATCAAACGCTTCCAGACCGAGCTTTTCGCAACCTTGCTTTGCCATCGATTCGACACTCGACGGTGCCTCGGGAACTGCTTCGTTCATAGGGACCCCCAATACAAGCCAATTGTCCTTAGGAAAATCTAACCTAAAACGTAGGCAATAACGAACAGGGCTGCAATGTTCTACACCTGTTGAATAGAAAATCGCGACGTGGGGAACAACGGAAACAATTCGGGGCCTTTGGGTTACGTTTCGCCCTCCCCGACCCATACGTCAGCGCCCTTAGGGGATACTGGTTGTAACGATCAAGGCTTACGCCGCACGGAAAGGAGACTTATGGGCATCTTTAAGAACGATGACCAAAAATCGAGCCAGTTTGGATTTGACGAGAAAAGCATGGCGGGCAAAGCCGTCAAGGCCGTACGCTGGATTTACGCCATCACGGGCGTCTTAGCACTCATTGCTGGTATCGCGCTGCTTTTTGCACCTGCCAAGTCCCTCGTCTTTTTGACGACTGTCCTGGGTTTTTACTTTGTAATCACTGCTGCCATCAGACTATTCACTGCCATTTTTGAGCCGCTGCTGCCCACCGGCTGGCGCGTGACGAGCATCATCTCCAACCTACTCATTATCTTGGGCGGCGTCATAATCCTGCGCAACCAGGCCTTCTCGACCGCGACGCTCACCACGATGGTGGTTATCGTGGCCGGCTTTGGCTGGATTGTCGAAGGTGTCATGTCCATTCTGGAGTCCGAGCTTTCGTCCAACCGCGCCCTCGCTATCCTGAGCGGCGCACTTTCCATCATCGCCGGCATGTTCGTGTTTATCTATCCGCTGTGGTCGGCCAAGATGCTCGTCATCTTTAGCGGCGCCGCGCTGCTGGTGTTTGGCGTTACGCTGATTGTTCGCGCTATTCAATTTGGCAAACTGGTGCACTAGATGCCGCGAACGCTCTTTATTGATGCCGACGCCTGCCCGGTCACGCGCGAGTCGATTGGCTGCGCGCGGCGGGCGGGCGTCGCCGTTGTTATCGCCGGCAACAGCACGCAAAACCTGGAACGGCACATTCGCCGCGACGACCCGCGCGATGCCGAGCACGCGCGACGCGGCTTTTGGGTCACGACGCTCGATGTGAGCGTGGGCGCCGACAGCGCCGACTTTGCCATTGTCGAACGCCTGCAGGCGGGCGACGTGGTCGTGACGCAGGACATTGGCTTGGCGAGCATGGTGCTCGGGCGCGATGCCGCCGCCATCGGTGTGCGCGGGCGCGTGTACGACAAGGCGACTATCGACATGCAGCTGTTTATTCGCCACGAGGAAAAGAAGGTACGCCGCGCCGGCGGACGCACTCGCGGTCCGGCAGCATTTACCAGCGAAGACCGCGCCCGCTTTAAACGCAACCTCACCGAGTTGCTGCACTAACCAAGGTAGATTTTTGAGACATGCCTAAAATCTACCTTTTTGTTTTGCCGATTGACGCGCATCCAACGCCCAGGTCATGGCGGTGGAATTTATGGCATGTCCTAGTTTTACGGCATGTCCCAAACATCCACTTAGAACCCAAAGGCGGAAAGGATAAGGCCCCAGCCCGCGCCGATGACATACATCATGATCAGAAACACAGCGTTTTCGCGGGCGCTGCGGTTGGTGCGGAACAGCACCAGGTAGCCCACGCCAGCGGAGATAAGCGTGCCGGCGAGCATCGGGGCCAGCTGCAGCGCGCCTTCCAGGTACAGTTGCGTGATGACGACGCTGGCCGAGCAGTTGGGGATCAGGCCGACGAGTGCCGAGCCCAGGACCGCAAGCGTCTCGTTGCCGCGCAGGAACTGCTCGATCGCGGACTCGCCGAACGTCTCGAGCACGGCGACCAGAATCAGCGTCACCAGAAAAATGAATACCGAGACCTGCACGGTGTGCGAGATCGCACTGCGGATGATCGACAGGACAGGCGTCCCTTCGTGGGAGTGAGAGTGACCGTGACCATCATGGTGTTCATGTTCGCCCTCATGACCGTGATCGTGGCCATGTCCGTGTTCGTGCTCGTCTTCGTCTTCATCACATCCGCAATGGTCGCGCTCGCACAGCTCGTGGATGTGGTCGGCGCTCACGCCCGCCTCGGCCACCTCGTCGATGATGTCACCGCCGCTGTGGTCGTCGTGCGCGCAGTTCACGTGGGCCGGATTGGCCGCGGTTCCCAGCACGGTACGGCGAATCGCCGCGTGCGCGCGGGCGTTACGGCGCAGGCCGCGAATGGCAGCGTCCACGATAAAACCCGTGACCAGTGCGATAAGCGCTTTCGAAGCCAAAAGCATCGCCATAGTCTGCACGGGAACCTGCTCGGCAAGCAACAGCGGCAGCATCTCGTCGGAGGTCGAAAGGAACACCGCCACCAACGTGCCCAAGGTCACGACACGGCCGGCGTACAGCGTGGCCGCCATGGCCGAAAAGCCGCACTGCGGCACCATGCCCAGCAGCGAGCCAACCACGGGACCCGCAGCGCCGGCGCGCTTGATAGCGCCGTTGACGCGGTCGCCCGCAACGTGCTCAAGTGTCTCGAGAGCAAGATACGTCACCAACAAAAACGGCACCAGCGACAGCGTGTCCTTGCCGGCGTCGAGCAGAATATCAATCAGTAAATCCATGACGGATGGAACCTTTCGTGTCTTTCGGCAGCATTGTAAAAGTCCTAGCGGTCAACTAGGGTATTGTAGTTGTCCCGGGCGCGGTGCCAATAGTTGCCTATGGTAAACTATCATCTCGCCATAACTCAGTAACCTCGAGCCGCACAACGCGGCTCGTCCAAGGAGTAGCATATGAACGTATCGCAAGCACTCGAATACGAGCGCCAGCCGTTTATCCCCATGTTTATCTACGGCGACCACGGCGCCATGGAGTCCGAGCGCCAGAAGGGCGAGGAGGCCCTCAAGGTGCTCGAGACCGAGTACTTTACTGCCGAGGGCGACCCCGGCTTCGACTTTGCCACCGTGCGCGACCTGGCCGACCGCAACCGCGACCTGTGCGACCAGATTGGCGAGGCACGCCTGCGCAACGTGACGCCCGCGACGCTCTCGCGCGGCCTGTCCGACGCCGACACCTGCGCCGCCATCGGCAAGATGCAAAAGCGCACCGCCGCGTCCGTTATGCGCGAGATCCGCGGCGACCGCGACGCACTCGGCGTGGCCTATGCCCGCAAGCCCATCCAGGGCACCGTGCTCGGTATCGACATCGAGACCACCGGTCGCGCGCCCGAGCGCGGCTATATCATCAACGTCGGCTGGGAGATCATGGAACTCACCAGCGACGCCATCCCGCACGACGCCGAGGCGCACTACTGTGGCCTGCCCGACATCTACCGCGGCGAGGATGTGCCGCTGTCGAATATCCACCACATTACCTGGGACGACATCGACGGCAAAACGCCCTTCCGCGAGAACAAGGAGCTGCAAAAGCAGCTGCTCAAGCTTATGAAGAAGTACCCGTACATGGCACACAACGCCGCCTTTGAGGACAGCTGGTTCAAGATCCACCTGGACGGCTACGCCGAGGCACGCCGCGCCGGCAAGATCATCGTCATCGACTCGCGCCAGATCTGCCGCAGCCTGGACGCCGACGTGCGCTCGCTCCCCCGCGAGTCCGCCCCAGCCGCGCTCGAGAACTGGGCGCGCCGCCGTGGAACCCTCGCCGCCGACGCCAACGAGCAGCACCTGGGTCTGGATGACACCGACCTCATGCTCCGCACGGTACAGGCCGAGTTCAACCTCAAGAACCTATTCGCGAAATAGCAACGCCTGCGACAAACACTGCTTGCTCACGAGCGGCCTCGCAGCGGGAAACACCGCAGCGGGGCCGCCCTACGCTCCACAGATAGATCTGCCATCACAAATTCTGAACCCTCATTTTGAACGATTTCGGCCAATTTCCGACACGTAATTCGTTGTCGGATGGTGATGCATTGATATCAAATGTGCAGCAATTGAGTTTTTATATGCTATAGCTAAGCTGCGAGAACATTGATTTTAGGCGTGCCAGCCCATAATCGCGTCAAGCTTTTGGACAGCATTTGGTTAGGCCCCTAAAACGGCTTTCCCACTCAGCGCCATCAACACGGCATTAGCTGACACGATATATACCATGAGTATCGTATTGTCACATACCACTGCAAAAGCGGTCTACCAGGCCGCGCATTCGGCTTCTGCGAAAGACACCGAGCCCTGTAACCCTGCCGCGATTTACGGATCATGTCCCACCGGAACGCTCCTTGACGCAGCCGCAGAATGGCTCACCAAACACGATGTTTCCCTTGACGCAAATGATTGCCTCGAAGTAATGGTGTTTGATCGCAGGAATGCGCGCTATGCAATGAACTGTCAATGCCACGTTTCGTCAAAACGATTCTCGAGCTCACGCTTTATAGAGCTCAAAGATGGCATCTTCATTGTTGGCGTTGAGCTTTGCGCACTTCAGGCCGCCACCTATCTCCCTTTTCGCGAACTGGTGGAGTACTACTTTGAATTGTGCGGCGCTTACTCCCTTGGAACCGACTCTTCCACCTCGTATAACGAGCGTTTCGCGCTCACCTCGACCGAAAGGTTAAAACAGTTCTTTAATTCCATTACCAGATGCGACGGTCTGGCCCTTGCCCGAAAGGCGATCCAATGTGTGCGCGACGGATGCCGGTCTCCTATGGAAACGGCCTTTGTCATGATGCTAACGCTGCCTAAAAGCGAAGGAGGGCTTGGTATTAAGGGAATTGAGACCGATTACGAGGTGCAGGTCACCGCTGCCGCAAAGAATCTCACGAGACGCAAAAAGTTCTTTATGGATGCGTATCTAAAGAAATCTCGCACAGACATTGAATACAACGGGTTTTATCATGACGCGGAAGAAGACCGCGCCATCGATGAGGAGCGCAAGAATGCGCTTGCGTCCATGGGATACGGAATCATCACCGTCAGTCGTTATTCCTTTATGCATGCCAGCGCTTTCGTTAGGGTCATGGAGGCGATCCAACGGAAAGAGGGCATACGCCCCTCGCGTCTGCCAAAAGACTTTCAAATCATGCAAGAGAACCTGAGACAGTTTGTGCTCAGAAGGTTTATAGAAGAGAAAAAGCGAATTCAGAAGCAGCTTCGCCAGGATTCCGAAGATCGTCAACGAATCGACCTCGAAAAAGCAACACTCGAAGGCATCGCGCTGGATGACCCGACAATAAATGAAGTTCCGGCAATCGATGACATGCAGACTGTCGAATCCGACAGCCCATCATTTGCCCAAATAAGCAGCCTCGCGCCCGAGGGCAGAATCTTCGGGGCCGGAAGCTAGACCGGCTAACAAGGTGGGTACCCTAGCGATGTGCAAAATTGCGAGTATTCAGCAGGGTCGGCCCTCCAGCACCCACAAGTTAATCCAAATGAAAAACAAAAACGCTATCGAACGGGAACGTTAGGCAACATTTGAGGAAGACCTTGTCTGTTTACCGCCCTTGGATAACTCTTGAGCGGCTTTATTTGGCCTGGAATAGATTAACGGACCCCCTATAGTTGCAGAATACTCCAATTTTTGCACGGCGCGGGGGCACCCACCCCGGCATCGGCTATCAAAACCGCTCAGTCCGGAATCTCGTCCACTATTCCCCATCATTTTATGCGACGAATTACCTGTACGTCATTGACATATGAACATGCGCTCATATAATCGGAAGTAATTTATATGAGCGCATGTTCATATGAAAGGATGTTGCAATGAGCAGCCACGCTGATGAAACAAAGACTGGCATCGAGGCCACCGAGCCGATCGTCCCCACCACCTGCTCGCCCGAGGACCTTCCCGACGAGGAGCTGTTGTACGACCTGGCCGACCTGTTCAAGGTCTTCAGCGACACCACACGCATCAAGATCCTCTATGCCCTCATGGGCCGCGAGCTCTGCGTGGCCGACATCGCCGAAGCGACCGCAACCTCGCAGTCGGCAGTATCGCACCAGCTGCGCACGCTTAAGCAGTCGCACCTGGTCAAGTTCCGCCGCGACGGCCGCAACATTCTCTACTCGCTCGCCGACGATCACGTCTACACCATGCTTAACCAGGGCATGAGCCATATCTGCGAATAGCAATCAACCACGGTATCAGCGCGGCCGGCACCCAGACCGCTAACACAGGGAAAGGAACCCACCATGAAAAAGCAGTTCAAGCTCGACGAGATCGATTGCGCCAACTGCGCGCGCGAGCTTCAGGACGAACTTGCCAAGCTCGAGGGCGTCAAGTCCGTTTCGGTCAACTTTATGACCCAGAAGCTGACGCTCGAGGCCGACGACGCCAAGTTCGACGAGGTCCTGGACCGCGTCGTTGAGTTCACCGCCGACGCCGAGCCGGACTGCGAGATCATTCTCTAACCCGCGCATACGTTGACCTGCGAGGCCGCGCTTGCCGCGGCCTTTGCTCGCGAAATTATATGAGCGAGTGTTCATAAACTCAAATGAGAGGTTTGAATCATGACAGCCGCCGATCCCAAAAAGAAAAAGAAGAAGCGCAAGAAGAAAGAGTCCCTTGAGCATAAGCGCAACCGCATCCTGATAGCACTGGGCATTTTTGCCGTTGTTTATGCCCTCGACGAGCTCGGCGCCCTCACTATCGCATTTGGGGAGCCCGGCAACATCTACGCCAGCTTTGTGCTGTTCCTCGTGCCGTCTTTGATTGCCGGCTACGACGTACTGCAAAAGGCATTCAATAACATCCGCCGCGGCAAGGCCTTCGACGAGAGCTTCCTCATGGCCGTCGCGACCATCGGCGCGTTTGCCATGGTGCTCTTCCCCGACACCGACCCGCACATGGCCGAAGGCGCCGCTGTCATGCTGTTCTACCAGGTCGGCGAGTTGTTCCAGGCATACGCCGTGGGCAAGAGCCGCAAGTCGATCAGTGCCATGATGGACATCGCGCCCGACTACGCTAACGTCGAGCAAGCCGACGGCACACTCGAACAGGTCTTTCCCGATGACATCGCCGTCGGCACCGTGATCGTGGTCAAGCCCGGCGAGCGCGTGCCTATCGACGGCGTCATCGTCGAGGGCGAAACCCAGCTCGACACCGCCGCACTCACGGGCGAGTCGGTCCCCCGCCCGGCCAAGACCGGCGACGATATCATCAGCGGTTGCATCAACATGACGGGCCTCATCCACGTGCGCACCACCAAGCCCTTTGGCGAGTCAACCGTCGCGCGTGTTCTGGAGCTCGTGGAGAATGCCAGCGAAAAGAAGGCGCGCACCGAGAACTTCATCACGCGCTTTGCCCGCGTCTACACCCCCGCCGTCACTGGCACTGCCGCGGTGCTCGCGCTTGGCGGCGGCCTGGTGACTGGCGCTTGGTCCGATTGGATCCTGCGCGGCCTGACCTTCTTGGTCGTCAGCTGCCCGTGCGCCCTCGTGATCAGCGTACCGTTGAGTTTCTTTGGCGGCATCGGCGGCGCGTCCAAGCTGGGCGTTCTCATCAAGGGCTCCAACTACCTCGAGACGCTCGCCGACGTGGACACCATCGTCTTCGACAAAACGGGCACCCTCACCAACGGCACGTTCTCAGTCGTCGCGGTGCACCCCGAGGCTGGCTATACCGAGCAGTCGCTGCTCGAAGTCGCAGCCCTTGCTGAGTCGTTCTCCGATCACCCCATCGCGCAGTCCGTGCGCGACGCCTACCAGGGCGAGGTCGACCCCAAGCGCGTGAGCGACTCCGCCAACGACGCGGGCCACGGCGTGACGGCAACCATCGACGGCAAGCACGTCGTCGTTGGCAACGCCAAGATGCTCGCCGCGGCCGGCGTTGAAGCACCGGACTGTGAGGTTGTCGGCACGATCCTCCACGTGCTCGTTGACGGCGTGTACGCCGGCCACATCGTGATTGCAGACACCGTTAAGGCCGATGCGGAGCAAACGATTCGCGACCTGCATGCCGCCGGTATCAACCGCACCGTCATGCTCACGGGCGACCGCGAGGAGGTTGCAGCGTCTGTGGCCAAGCAACTCGGTCTCGACGAGTTCCACGCGCAGCTCCTGCCGGGCGACAAGGTCGAGCGCGTTGAGGCGCTACTCGCGGCCGAAAGTGGCAAGGGCAAGCTCGCCTTTGTCGGCGACGGTATCAACGACGCGCCTGTGCTTACGCGCGCCGATGTGGGCATTGCCATGGGCGCCATGGGCTCCGACGCCGCGATCGAGGCCGCCGACGTGGTGCTGATGGACGACAAGCCGTCCAACATTTCCCGCGCGATCCGCGTGGCGCGCAAGACCATGACGATCGTTTGGCAGAACATCATCTTTGCACTGGGCATTAAGCTGCTGATTCTGGTGCTCGCGGCGCTGGGCATCGCCAGTATGTGGCTTGCCGTCTTTGGCGACGTGGGCGTGGCGATCATCGCCATCCTGAACGCCATGCGCGCGATGGGTGTCAAGAACCTGTAGCGCCTGTGGTCCCTCCGGCCGGGACCGGGCTTGGTTTTGAAAACGTCCTCGACCAATGAAGCGCCCCCGTTCTGCTCCTTCGGAGCTACGAACGGGGGCGCTTCTGGTCTGCGGAGTGTTTTCAAAAACCAAGCCCGGTCCCGGCCTGCGGTAACGTTGCTGGCGGTTCTTGGGCATCGCTTGGTGGCGGGGTTCCTTGTCTGAGTTGGACTTGGTTGGCGGGGCTACTGGTCCCGGTCGCTGTCCCGTCCCAGCATCGCCCTCAGCTTCTCAAAGCTTTCCTCGCTCAGGCAGTGCTCCATGTGGCAGCCCTCTTGCGACGCGACCTCAGCCGAAACACCCGCATCCTCCAGCAGCCCCACGAAAAAGCAGTGACGCTCCCACATTTGGCGAGCGACCTCCAGACCACGCTCCGTCAGATGAACGTCGCGCTTGCCCATTTCGACATAGCCGTTGCTTTCCAGCGTCGCCATGGCCTTGGAAACGCTCGCCTTGGTCACGCCCAGGTATTCGGCGACGTCGATTGAGCGCACGATGCCCTGACGTTCCGATAGAACGTAGATCGATTCGAGATAGTCTTCTCCGGATTCACGCAGGGCCATGGGCCGCCTTTCGCGATGGCTTCTAGTTAGCCTTTGGATACTTTTGCTTGATTTACTTTACCGCAAAAGTTGCCCATGTCTTACTACTTTGCCTAAAAGTTAGCCGTGTTTCACAAAACATGCGGGACGAAAACAAAATGGGGACGCCCCGCAAGGAGTGTCCCCAGCTGCCGGCAGAAAAGGAACGTCCCTAAGTGCCGGCCGCAGCTACAGTAGCCCAAAGTGCTTGGCGGCGTTGTAAATGCCGTCGTCGTCTACGGCGGTCGTAACGTAGGTCGCCGCGGCCTTCACGGTATCCTGCGCGTTGCCCATGGCCACACTTGTGCCCACGGCCGAGAACATCGACAGGTCGTTCTCGCCGTCGCCAAAGGCGATCGCCTCGCTCGCGTCGATGCCCAAGCGCTCCAGCGTCGCCGCCACGCCCAGGTCCTTGCCGCCGTTAGCGGGAATAATATCGCAGAACAGATCGCACCAGCGCGTAGTGAGCGAATGCGACACGGAATCGGTCACGATATGCTCGTCGGCCGGATCAACAAAGGCGCAAAACTGGTAGACCGGCGCGTCAAAGGCGTGCTCAAACGGCTCCTCATGGTAGACAATCCCCGCGTTACTGCCAGCCGTCACCACGCGCTCGGACAGGCGGTTCACAAACGAATTCTCGCCCTGCATGCACAGCGAGTCGTAGCGCCCCTCGGCCACCTGGCCCACGATCACCGCAACGTCGTCCGGGTCAATCGGACAGCTGCGGTAAACCCCCTCGGCATCAAAGCAGCGCTGGCCCGAAAGCGTAATGTACGCATCCCAACCCAAGTCGAACAGCCAATCGGGCATCTGGTAGGTCGGGCGACCCGTAGCAATCACGCATGCGATCCCCTGCTCGTGAAAGCTATCGAGCACCCGCTGCGCCGACGCCGGAATCCGGTGCGTCTTAAAGCTCAGCAGCGTGCCGTCGATATCGAAAAACGCGGCTTTGATCATCCTCGTCTACTCCTCGCCCTCGAGCTTTTCGCTCGCCTCGAGCCATGCCATCTCCAGCTCGTCCATGGCGGCGTGGGCCTCGTCGATCTTTGCCTGCTGCTCGCCCAGCGCCGTGTAGTTGGTGGGATCGACCTGAGCCATCGCAGCCTCGGCCTCCTCCACGCGAGCGCGCTGCGTCTCCATCTTGCGCTCGAGCGAGCTCACCTCGCGGCGGAGCTTCTGGCGCTCGGCGTTGGAAAGACCGTTGGGCTGCCCGCTCGTCTTGGGCTTTTCGGCCGCAACCGCTGCGGCGCCGGTGTCGAACGTGCCGGTCTTGGCACTCGGTGCGCCCACGGGCTCGCCCTCGGCAGTAGCGTTGCACAGGCGCAGGTACTGGTCCACGCCGCCGGGCATATGCGTCAGGTGGCCGTCGAGCAGCGCCCACTGCTGGTCGGTCACGCGCTCCATCAAGAAGCGGTCGTGCGTCACCAGGATCAGCGTGCCCGGCCAGCCGTCCAGCAAGTCCTCGACAATCGCCAGCATGTCGGTATCCAGGTCGTTGCCGGGCTCGTCCAGGATGAGCACGTTGGGCTCGTCCAAGATTGTCAGTAGCAGCGACAGGCGGCGGCGCTGACCGCCCGAAAGATCGCCGATGCGGCTCCAGAGCTGCTGCGTCGTAAAGCCCAGGCGCTCGCAAAGCTTCTCAGGCGAAGTCTCCTTGCCGTCGATGACGTAGTACTTCTTATAGTTGCTGAGCACCTCGCGGATCGTGTCGCCCATGTAGGGCTCGAGCTCCTCGAGCTGCTGCGACAGCACGCCAAAACGCACCGTCTGGCCAATCTTCACGCGGCCGCGAAGGGGCGCGATCTTGCCCTGGATCACGTCGAGCAAGGTCGACTTGCCGGCACCGTTCTCACCCAGCAGACCATAGCGGTCGCCCGCGCCGATAAGCCAGGTCACATCGGAGAGCACCTGCTTGGGCGCGCCGTCGGCATCCGCATAGCCGGCGTCCACGTCGATCACGTCGATAACCTGCTTGCCTAGGCGGCTCACCGCCAGGCGCTTGAGCTCCAGCTCGTCGCGCACAGGCGGCACGTCGGCAATCAGCTCGCGAGCGGCATCCACGCGAAACTTGGGCTTGGTGGAACGCGCCTGGGCGCCGCGGCTTAGCCACGCGAGCTCCTTGCGCGCCATGTTGCGACGGCGCTCCTCGGTAACCGCGGCCATGCGATCGCGCTCCACGCGCTGCAGGATGTAGGCCGAGTAGCCGCCCTCGAAGGGGTCGACTTGGCCGTCGTGGACCTCCCACATGCTGGTGCAGACCTCGTCCAAGAACCAGCGGTCATGCGTGACCACGAGCATGGCGCCCTGACCGCGCTGCCAGCGGGCCTTTAAGTGACGCGCGAGCCAGTTGATGGTGCGCATGTCCAGGTGGTTGGTGGGCTCGTCGAGCATGAGCACGTCGTAGTCGCCGATCAGCAGGCGCGCAAGGTCCACGCGACGGCGCTGACCGCCCGAAAGCTCGCCCACCGTGCCCTCCCAGGGCACATCGCTAATGAGGCCAGCCAGGATCTGGCGCGTGCGGGGGCTCGAGGCCCACTCGTACTCGGGCGTGTCGCCCACAACGGCATGATGTACGGTATCGGTGTCGACAAGCTGGTCCTTTTGGCCGAGCAGTCCGATCGTGGTGCCGCGGCGGTGCGTCACGCGTCCGTCGTCGGGTTCCAGCGTGCCGGCGAGCACGCTCAGCAGCGTCGACTTGCCGTCGCCGTTTTTACCGACAATACCAATGCGGTCGCCCTCGCCCACGCCGAGCGTCACGCTATCGAAAATATGCTTGGTGGGAAACTCTAGGCTGATGGAATCGCATCCCAAAAGAATCGCCATATGCCCTGCTCCTTCGTAGAAATTCAACGTTGTCCATGATAGCAGCGAGCCCCACCCCAAACCACTACGAAGGCGCCTGTCCCCTTTGTGGTGGTCGTTTCGGTCGCAGAGCAAAAGGCGGGCCATCTCGCAAAAGAGATGACCCGCCTCTCCAATCAGTCCCACGGCAACCATGGCCGCCGCGGGCCTCAAGCATGTCCCGGACTAGGAGAACATGCCGGTGAGGTAATCATTCAGCCGCTTATCCTTGGGCCGTTGGAAAATCTCGTCGGTCTCGTCGTACTCGACCATATCGCCCATGTAGAAGAATGCCGTGCGATTGGACACGCGCGATGCCTGCTCCATGTTGTGCGTCACGATGACGATGGCGCGGTCGGCCACGATCGATGACATCAGGTCCTCGATCGCCAACGTCGAGATGGGATCGAGCGCCGAGCAGGGCTCGTCAAACAGGATCACGTCGGGATTGAGCGCGAGCGTGCGCGCGATGCACAGACGCTGCTGCTGGCCGCCCGAAAGCGCATAGGCGCTCTTGTCCAGCTTGTCCTTGACCTCGTCCCACAGCGCCGCGCCGCGCAGGCTTTCCTCGACCATGCGGTCGAGCTCGTCACGGTCGGTGACGCCGTGGCGCTTGGGCGCAAACGTGATGTTGTCGCGAATGGACTTGCGGAACGGGTTGGGCTGCTGAAACACCATGCCAATGGACCGACGCAGCTCGTAGGTGTTCTCGGCCTTGGTGTTCACGTTGCGCCCGCGGTAGTTAATCTCGCCCTCCACGCGGCAGCCGCGAATCTCACGATTCATAAGGTTGAGGCTGCGCAAAAAGGTCGACTTACCGCAGCCCGAGGGCCCAATGAGCGCCGTGATCTCGCCCTTGTGAAAGTCGAGCGACGTATCGCGCAGCGCATGGTGGTCGCCATAGTACACGTTGACGTCCTTGGTGGAGAGCACGACCTCGTCGCTCACGGCCTTGCCGCTCACGCGCACGCGCTTCTCGCTCTCCCCCACACTCGACAGAAAGTCCTGGGTCTCGGACGTGGCCGCCTCGGTTGCGGGCATTGCATATATCTCGCTCATTCGGCCGTCATCTTCCTTGCCAGTTGCTTGCCCACGATACGGGCGACTACGTTAAACAGCAGCACGCAAATCATCAGCAGCGCCGCGGTGCCCCAGACGATCTGCTGGGCCTCGGGGCTACCCTCGCCATAGATCTTGTAGATGTGCACGGCGAGCGACTCACCGGGGCGGAACACGTTCCAGGCACAGGTGGGGCTCGACAGGTTAAAACTCAAGAAGTTCAGGCGAACCGGCGAGCTCATGCCCGAGGTAAAGAGCAGTGCCGCGGCCTCGCCAAACACGCGGCCGGCCGAAAGCACGATGCCGGTCACGATGGCGGGCATGGCCTCGGGGATCAGGATGTGCAGCGTGGCCTCCCAGCGGGTAAGGCCCATGGCCAGGCACGCATCGCGCTGGGCCTGCGGCACGTCCTCGAGCGCCTGCTGAATCACGCGCACTAGGATGGGAATGTTAAACATGGTGAGCGCGACGGCGCCGGAGATGATGGAGTACTTCCAGCCCAGCTGCACCGAGAACACCAGAAAGCCGAACATGCCGACGACGATGGAGGGCAGCGAGGACAGCGTCTCGATGGCGGTGGAGGCGATGTCGCGGATGGGCCCGTCCGGCGCGTACTCAACCAAAAAGACCGCGCCGCCCAGACTGATGGGCACCGAGATGACTAGGGTGATCAGCAGCAGGTAGAACGAGTCGAACAGCTGGTAGAGCACGCCGCCCTGGGTTCCGTTGGCGCGCGAGGGCTGCGTGAGAAAGCCCGGCTGAAACAGCGTCGAAATCCCCTCGAACAGGATATAGGCCACCATGGAGGTGACGATGAGCATGACGATGGCGACGATTGCCGTCAGCACGCCCGTGGCGATGCGGTCCTGCTTTTGGACACGCCCGAGTCTCGCCTCATCGATATGGATGCGCGTGCTAGCCACGAGCCTTCGCCCCCTTGCGGCCAATGAGATGGATGATCAGGATGAAGATGAGGCTCATGCCCATCAGCAGCAAGCCAAGTGCCCAAAGGACGTCGTCCTGGGCCGAGCCCTCGGCATAGACTGCCATGGACGTGGTGAGCGTGGTGGTAATGGTCGAGGCCGGCGACAGCAGCGACGTCGGCATGGCCTCGATGCCGCCGATAACCATGCGCACGGCGAGCGTTTCGCCAAAGGCACGGGTCATGCCAAGGATGACCGCGGTCATGAGCGACGGCATGGCGGACTTGAGCACCACGTGCCAGATGGTCTGCCAGCGGGTGTAGCCCAGCGCGAGCGAGCCCTGACGGTAGCTGTCGGGCACGGCGCGCAGGCCATCGACCGAAAGCGTGGTCATCGTCGGCAGAATCATGACTGCCAGCACGATGGCGCCGGGCAAGATGCCCAGACCCGTGCTCACGTGGAAAACGCTTTTCATAAGGCCGACGACCACGTGAAAACCGATCAGGCCAAAGACGACCGAAGGAATGCCGGTCAAAAGCTCAATAAGCGGCTGAAAGACCTTGGAACCAAACTTAGGCTGGATTTCGACCGCAAAGATGGCAGAGCCGATGGCGATGGGCAGCGCAATGAGCGTGGAGAGCACCATGACCGCAAACGAGGTGACGATCAGGGGCAGGGCGCCGGTATAGGGCAGGCCGTTTTCGGCCGTGTTGGCCAGGTCCCACTTGGTGCCGGTGAAGAACTCGACGACCGAAACGCCGTCCTTGAGAAAAGCCGAAAGGCCCTTTTGGGCGACCATAAAGATGAGCGCGGCAACGACAAGCGTCACGAGCGCAACGCACGCGCCCGTGACGCCCAGGCCCACGTTCTCAAGGTCGCGCTTTGGCAGCTGTTTTGCCATTACAAACCTTTCCGGGGCGATTGCTTATTTAGCAGAGACCTTGCCGCTGGCGTCCTTGACGACCTTCATGGCAGAGACGGGAATAAAGCCCTGCTCCTCGACGAGCTTGCCCTGGACGTCGTCGGAAAGCATGAACTCCAGAAAGGCCTTGGTGGCCTCGTCGGCGTCCTTTGCGCAGTACATGTGCTCGGTCGCCCAAATCTTAAAGGAGTCGTCGGTGACGTTTGCGCTCTTGGGCTCCACGCCCTCGACCTTGATGGCGTTGAACTTGGAGTCATCGAAGTGCGAGAAGTCGAGGTAGGAGATGGCGTTGTCGGTGCTGCCCATCTGAGTCTGGACGTCGCCGGACTTGTCGAGCTCGGCGTCGCCCTTAAAGTCGACGGCCTCGTCGCCAAAGACGGCAGCCTCGAAGGTGGCGCGGGTGCCGGAGCCGGCCTTGCGGTTGAGGACGACGATGGTAGCGTCGTCGCCGCCGACCTCCTTCCAGTTGGTGATCTGGCCGGAGAAGATGCCCTTGAGCTGCTCGAGGGACAGGTCGTCGACCTTGACGTTCTTGGAGACGACGGGGCCCATGCCCACGACGGCGACCTCGTGGTCGACGAGGTTCTTGACCTGGTCGGCCTCGAGCTTGGTCTCGGCGAAGACGTCAGAGTTACCGATGGTAACGGTGCCGGCGGCGACGGCGGTCAGGCCCTTGCCCGAACCGTTACCCGAGCCGGAGACGGAGACGTCGGGGTTGGCATCCATGAACTTCTCGGCAGCGGCCTCGAGGAGCGCCTGGAACGAGGAGGCGCCGTCGTAGGTCACCTCGCCCGAGACGGACTCGGCAGCAGCGGCGCTGCCCTTGTCGGCGGCGTTGGAAGCGCCTGTGCCGCCGCAACCAACGAGGCCGAGGCCCACGAAGCTGGCAAGACCACCAGCGAGGCCGAGGAACTGACGACGAGAATAAGCCTGATCGAGCATGATCTTCCTTTCATACATGCGACTCGCGGACACCCTGCCCGCTTTGCTGTTTGGAAAGATACGGCCCCGACCGGTCAGCGCCCGCACCAACTGCGGTTTCTTACGGGCTTTTGATAGACCCTTACCGCAAGCGCGGCTCGGCTTTACAAACGAATAACAAACCCGCCACCAAGCATGACCCGCCTTTTACACCAATAAAAACAAAGTTGCGGTGAAATAGTTCCTGCTTGGCCATCAAATGGCCCATTCTAGGAACTATTCCACCGCAACTTAAAAAGCCCGGACGAAAGGGGTGCTAAGTTGTTAAAACGCCGCAGCATTAAAGCTCAAGCTCGTTCAAACGTAAGATCGCCACGATATAAATCTTGAGCGCCTGCTTGAGCTGTTCCTCGTTGGCGCACTCGTTGGGACCGTGCATCTGGCCGCCCCACTCGGGCAGCTCCAGACCGGTCTCCTCGGGGCCAAACGAGACGGCGCGGGCAAAGTTGCGCGCGTACGTGCCGCCGCCCATGGCAAAGGGCTCAGCATGCTTGCCCGTAAACTCGTTATAGGTATCAATAAGCGCCTTCACGGCCGGATCGTCGGCAGAGACCGAGAACGGCACCTTCGCACGACCCACACGGCACGTCACGCCAAAACGGCCCACGAGCGGATCGAGCTGCTCGCGGATGGTATCGGCACTCGTGCTGTCGGGGAAGCGCACGTCGATGACCTGCTCAATATGGCTATCCGCCACGCGGATGACGCCAGCGTTGCAGGTAAGCGGGCCAAACGCCGGACTCGTCGCATCGATACCCAGGCCGCGACCATAGGCGTCCGCATGCACAAAGGCCAGGAACTTGACGAACTCGTGCTCGGCAGGCGTCAGCAGGCGCTCGTCGCGTGCACCAAACGCGTCCTCGGCCTCGCGCAGATACGCCACGATCAGCCCGACGGCGTTGATCGTTCCCTCTGGCATCGAGGCATGACCGCCAATGCCGTGGGCGAAAATCTGCGCATGCCCGTTATCGAGCGCCGTGATCTCCAGGCGGTCGCCGTTCTCGACCGGCGCCGGCAGCTCATCGGCGGCAATCGCAAGCTCGCAGATAGACTGCGACGGAATGGCGTTGCTCGCCTCGGCACCGCTCCAGGACACAATGCGCCCGCCGTCGATCTTGGAGCTCACAAATGTCGCCCCAAACTGGCCCTTCTCGGCATTACAGACCGGGAACTCGGCATCGGGCGTAAACAGAAAGTCGGGGTTCGCGTGGTTCTCCAGATAATGGTGAACGTCGGACATGCCCACTTCCTCATCGCAGCCCAGCAGTGCGCGGAAGGTGTAGCGCGGAACAATGCCGTGCTTGAGCAGATAGGCGCCGGCGTAGAGCGACAGCACCGCCGGACCCTTGTCGTCGATAACGCCGCGGCCGAGCAGCCAGCCCTCGCGACGCTCCATCGCAAACGGGTCGGTGTTCCAGCCCGGGCCGGCGGGCACCACGTCCACGTGGCAGATGGTCGCGAGCTGCTTGTCGCCGCGGCCAGGAATATCGGCAATGCCCACATAGCCCTCGTCGTCGCTCGTCTGATAGCCGAGCTTCTGCGCGATGCCGAGCGCACAGTCGAGCGCGTCACGGACCGGGCGGCCAAACGGCGCGCCGGGCTCTGCATCGGCAGAAACTGCCACGGACGGATAGCTCACCAGCTGCTCGATATCGGCGACGACATCTTCCCAGACCTCGTCGACATACTCGGCGACGCTCTGCTCCACCTGATTCATGGACGACCTCCTTACCAATGAGCGGCGAGCGCGCTCGCCCCTCACATTACGTCATTAGATAGCGAAAAGTTTAGCAAGCTCGGCCACCGAGTGCACCACCGCATCGGCACCCGCCGCCTCGTGCTCGCCCGGCGCCGCCGCGCCCGAATAGATGCCGATGCACGGCACGCCCATTGCGTGCGCGCCCTCCACATCGTTAAAGCGATCGCCGATCATCACGGCATCGTCGGCCGTCGCGCCGAGCGCCGCCAGGGCATCGCGGACCGAATCGGCCTTGGTCTCGCGTCCCTGCGGCGGATTCATGCCAATCACCGCCTCAAACTGAGAGAGCCCGAGCTCATGCACCATGTCGATGCACTTGGCCTCCATGCGCGACGTCGCCACGGCCATACGTTTGCCTTGGGCGACCAACCCATCCAGCAGCTCGGGGACCCCATTGAACACGGGATACTCCTCCGGTCCCAGTTCATCAAAAAAGGCGCGGTACTCATCGGCCACCACAAGCGACTCCTCGCGGGAAAAGCCGTAAAAGTCGTGAAAGCTCTTCCACAGGGGCGGCCCGATCATGCGGCGCAGATCACCCATCTGCGTCTCCGAAAACCCGCGCGCAGCCAGCGTCTTGCGCGTCGAGGTCATCACTGCCCGACCCGTATCGGCCACCGTGCCGTCAAAATCGAACAGCACAACCGGCCGCTCGCAAAGTTGCAATGCCGCCATCGGCACCCTTCTTCCCCAGTTGATGATTTCCACACCACCGCTTCAAACTGTTGACTATTCAACAATTGAACCTAGCAATGTAGAGCAACTCCACTATACTTGTCGCACTTTGCTTTCAGAAGGCGGCGCTGCCGCGCCCCAACGAAAGGTGCAATTATGTCTTTTGCCATCATAACCGACTCCACGTCGGACATCTCCCCCGCCCGTGCCCAAGAGCTCGGCATTTACGTGATTCCGCTGCATGTGATTATCGAGGGCGAGGACCTGCTCGACCAGGTGCAGATTACCGCCGAGGAATACGTCGCCCGCATGGCCGGCTCCGAGCAGCTGCCGCACACCTCGCAGCCGAGCGCCGGCGAGTTCAAGGCGCTGTTTGACCGCGTACGCGCCGATGGCCACGACAGCGCGATCTTTATCTCGCTGTGCAGCGAGTGGTCCGCCTGCTATTCCAACGCATGCCTGGTCGCCGAGACCCACGAGCTCGACGTGCGCTGCATCGATTCGCGCACCGGCTCGGGCGCCGAGGGCCTGCTGGTGGAGTACGCGCTTGCCATGCGCGAGGACGGCCGCAGCTTGGACGAGACCGAGGCGCAGATCCGCGCGACGCTGCCCGAAGCCCACCTGCTGCTGATTCCCCGCACGCTCGAGAACCTGGTCAAAAACGGCCGCGCCCCCAAGCTCGCCGGCCAGCTGACGCAGATGCTCAACATTCGCCTGGCCGTTTCGCCGGAGTGGAAATCGGGCGAGATCAAGGCCATCAAAAAGGGCCGCGGCGCCAAGCGCATCGTCGCCAACACCATGGCAGATTGCCTCGCGTTTTTGGACGAGCACCCGGGCTCAAGCGTGCGCGTGCTCACGACCGGCGCCGCCGAGGAGCAGGAACTTGTCAACGAGGCGCTCGCGGGCCAGGACTACGTAGACGCCGGCACTGGCCCCATCGGCTGCACCATCGCCACCCATGTAGGCGTCGATGCCATCGCCATCAGCTACTGCCCCCGCTACCAGCCAACTCGCAAGGGACGCCCACATCAGTTATGGTGAAATGGGGACTGTTTTTGGCTTATTAGCCGCCAATCAATCCCTATTCCACCGCAACTTAGAAGCAGTTCGTTTGGGACGGGGCTAAAAAGACTGGTATCAAACGTTTCAGACCAGTCTTTTTAGCCCCGTCCCATTTTAGCTACTCTACATCAGCCCGCTCAGGGCGATGTCGACGGCCTCGTTGAGGTCGTCAGTAATGTGTACCAGATCCGGATCGAGCGGGCTGATCATACCGGCGCTCATCACCGGGCCGTTGGGCCAGTCGAACAGACCCCCTCGCGGTACCCACTGGACAAAAATGGCAAATATGAGTACTGCCACCAAATTAGTAGCAGCAAAATCTCGCCGGAATCGATCGTTTCGATTAATTTCACGCCTTGCCAAGGCTCAAAATGCCGTGTTTGGTGGGTTAGATATATAGAATAATGTCGAATTGGTATTCTATTCTTGCCAAATGTTATGAGACTACATTAACAGCAGTACTCACATTTGACGTTATTTGACCACGGGGTCATTCGAAAACCCCTCCCCACGCCGCCAACCCGCCCCATAGCCGTCAAAAACCTTTAACAACAGCCGCCGCACGTTTTGGCACCGGCTGATTGCCACTCACGGATCGGTACCCCACTATTACCGAACCAAAATCGAAGTCGCGTATCTCATAAAGCTGAAATGACGTACCCTCATCCCAATGAACGCTGATAAGAATGGCTTTCAAATGAGCAACGGCACGCATCAATACGCCCTTTTCGGGAGCGCCCTATTCAAATTCAATAAAACGGTCGTCCACGCTTCGGATCCGCGCAAGCAAATCGTTATCTGCAGCAGCGGTCCAGACATCCGTTATACAACGCTGGAAGAATGGGAGAAAGCTGGCGATTCTTTCGATAGACGGGCGCAGATCGAAGATATCGTCACCAGCGCAAGCCCAGCGCGCGACAAACTCGAGCTCTTCCGCAATCTCTTTACTGGTCGCAAAGATGTCTACGCTCATGGGTACCGCAGAAAAGACGGAGGAATTGGCTATACGCCCGCCTGCGCAAATGAGTGGAAGTCAGGCATTTGCCCCAAAGCAAGCCACCAGAGAGTCAAATGCACGGAATGCAGCAGCCGCGTCTTCCCCGAGTTGAGCGATGCCGCGATCATCGCCCATTTCAGAGGCAATGACGATAGGCTTCGAGACGTTATAGGCCAATATGTGCTCGATAAAGACAGTAACACGAAAGTCCTGGTCATCGATTTTGACGGAGCCGATTGGAAAGAAGCGACGAAAGCCATTCGACATGTCGCAAAAAGCCACGGAATCGATGTCGCAGTTGAGCGATCGAGATCGGGCGACGGCGCACATGTCTGGTTTTTCTTCCTAGAGCTCGTCAGCGCAAAGACCGCACGAGATTTTGGAAGCAGCCTTATCACCGAAGCGGCGATACTGAACAAGACAATCACCTTCAAAGCATTTGACCGAATGCTGCCCGCGCAGTCCACCATTCCTGAGGGCGGCTTTGGAAATCTCATAGCGCTGCCTTTTCAAGGAAAAGCGCAGCGAAAAGGGAACAGCGTATTTGTTGACGAGCAATTTGAGCCCTTTCCCGATCAATGGCTTTACCTTTCGCAAATCCAGTTAATCCCGCGCGTGACGGTGCAAAATCTGATCGAGAGCATCGAAAATAGGTCACATGGAATAGCAGCTGTTGCGGCGGCAAACACCGGTGTGCCACATTCCCAGAGACTGCGAAAGCGGCTTCCGCTCGCACCGCGGGACTTCCCGTCATCGCTGTCCGTCACGCAGACCGATATGCTCTATATCCCCGAAAAATCTCTGAGTCCCGCAGCTCAAATGGAAGTCCGCAGGCTTGCAACATTTGCCAACCCAGAATTCTTCCGCGCACAATCTATGCATCAATCGGTATTCGGCAAACCGCGGTTCATAGACCTCAGCGAACTTAGAGATGGCTACGTCGCGATTCCCAGAGGCTGCAAGGTTCAACTTGAGCGGCTGCTTCAAGAAGCCGGCGTTTCTGCCCACTATTCAGACAAACGCAAGTCGAGCAATCCAATTGTGATGGCATTTAAAGGGACTCTTCGCCCTGAACAACAAATTGTCGCTGAACAGATGCTCGGCTATGAAGACGGGATCATGTCCGCACCGACGGGGTTCGGCAAAACCGTCATCGGAGCTTATCTTATTGCTGCCATTGGTCTTCCAACGCTCGTCATCGTTCCTAAAACTGCGCTCATTGCCCAATGGAAATCCCAACTCGAACGATTTCTCGACATCACGGACAACAGAGAGCCCGTCCGAACCCCAAAGGGACGAATCAGCAAAAGACAGCCTCCGCTCATTGGGCAAATCGGAGGAGGCAAGACCGCCATAAGCCGTCTCATCGACATTGCTTCATTCCAGTCGCTATCCGGCAAGGATCCCCAAACCGGCGAGTCATTAGCCAAGGAGTTTGTTCGCGATTACAGTCTCATCATCTGTGACGAATGCCACCATGCGGCCGCGCCACAGCTTGAGCTTGTCCTCAAGTCCGCTCCTGCCAAATATGTATATGGCCTTTCCGCAACGCCCGAGCGTTCGGACGGACTCACGCGGGCACTCTCGATGCTCTGCGGCCCGGTTCGCTATGTCGTCGATCCAAAAACGCAAGCAATCCAGCAGGGGATTCAGCGCATTGTTAGACCGCGTTTCACCGGAATTCGATTACCCACCTACGAACCAGGAGCATCCTTTAACCAAATTCTCGATCTCCTGTGTGTCCACGCCGCGAGAAACGAAGCAATTATCGAGGACGCCCTCGAGGCCGCATCAAACGGCCGGCATCCGCTTGTGCTATCTAAAAGAAAAAAGCATGCCGAAGAGCTATGCAGGCTACTTCAAAGCCGTGGACACGAACCCATACTCTTAACCGGAGAAATCGACGCCAAAGAAAGAAAAGCAATACTGAAGAGTCTTCCCAGCTTTGAGCATGAGCATCGAATCATCGTCGCAACTGAAAGTCTTCTGGGCGAGGGCTTCGACCTGTCTTACCTTGACACTTTGCTCATTGCCACTCCAATATCTTGGGACGGCAGCATAACGCAGCAGGCAGGTAGGCTACACAGAAGCCACGAGGGCAAACAGCGGGTTGAGATATTCGACTATGTTGACCTGTCGATACCCATGTTCGCGCGCATGTACCAAAAGAGGCTCAAGACCTACGCCAAGCTGGGATATAAAGTCTTTGCGGCAAACGACAACAGACAGGACGATCGAAATATCCTCGTTAGGTCGGCAAGAGCCGTGGAGGCTTTAGCGAATGACATCGAGAACGCATCGAAAAGCATTTTTATTGCCGCACCCTACGCGTCCGCCGCATGCCTTGAAAAGCTCGCCGCTGCACTCGCGGATGCCGCTACCCGTGGAATTGCCCTTGAGATTTCTATTGCTTCAACTCCACGCGATGACGTGAAAGCGATTTTTGCCGAGATGAACGTCAACTATCTCATCAAAGCCGAAGGACGCCTGTGCGCATCAGTGATTGACGAGGAAACTGTCTGGTACGGAGCTATTCCGTTGCTGGCTTTCCCAAAGAAAGAAGACTGCAGCATTCGTTTCAAAAGCAGCGAAGTCGCAGCCGAGCTTTTGAGCGAAATTCAGCGAAAAGTGGAACCGGAGGCCGCGGCGACGAACGGGGTACCCCCAGCAGTTGCGGTTAAATAGGGACTGTTTTTGACTTATTAGCCGTCAATCAATCCCTATTCCACCGCAACTTAGAAATCGGCAATCAGCCCTGCGGGCCCTGGAACAGCTCCTCATGCGAGCCCATTCTGACCAGCCGGATCACAGGATTAGTCTTATGCGGTAAGTAGAGAACGACCACGTCGACCAAGCCATCGGATAGGTGGAAATCGATGTGGCCGTTGTAGTTTCCGCCCGGGTTTGAAAGCTCATGGGCGCCATATTCCGCGGGAAGCAAGCCGTGAGCTGCAAGCTCTGCGACTGCCGCCTTAAACTCACTCTTTAGCTGCGGATGCATGCGCATCGTTCGTTTGTAGTCCGCCTTAAATTGAGCCTCGACTTTAATCTCGAACATCGCTATTCCTCATCGAGGAATGTCATAAGCTCATCAGCGTTGTTGAATGACGGGCTATCGTCCGGCAAAATCCCCAACTCATGAGCCTCGGCGATCACCATGGCACGCCTCGTCGCCTCGTTAGGCACCTCCGCCCTTCCTACAATCTCAAAAGGAATCTTTCGCTGATTTACAAGCTGCCGAACGGCAAGATTGAGATAGGAATTGAGGCTGAGGCCGACCGAATCCAAGAACTCAGTCGCCTGCTCCTTGAGCCCCTCTTCGATGCGAACCGTCGTAGGCTTAACCGTTGCAGTAGACATACGCGACCTCCTCGCCCTCGTCTTTTACGTCAGTATACCCAATATAAATGTCAACCTGACGTTAGATAGCATCAGATTGCCATGCATATTCATGTCGCTGTGGGCACGATTGCTCTACATCAACCCGCCGAGCGCAATGTCGACGGCCTCGTTGAAGTCGTCAGTAATGTGTACCAGATCCGGATCGAGCGGGCTGATCATACCGGCATCCATCACCGGGCCGTTGAGCCAGTCGAACAGGCCCTGCCAGTATTCGCTGCCCACCAAAACAAGCGGCATGCGCTTAACCTTGTGCGTCTGCACCAGCGTGAGTACCTCGAACATCTCGTCGAGCGTACCAAAACCTCCGGGAAACACGATGGCGCCCGAGCTGTATTTGACGAACATGGTCTTGCGCACAAAGAAGTAACGGAAGTCCATGCCGAGGTTCACGTATTTGTTGAGCCCCTGCTCGTGCGGAAGCTCGATACCCAGGCCGACCGACTTGCCGTTGGCGCTCGCCGCTCCCCTGTTGGCCGCCTCCATGATGCCGGGGCCGCCACCGGTGATGACCGCCACGCCACGTTGCGCGATCTTGCGCCCGACGGTACGCGCTGCTTTGTAGAGCGGATCAGTCTTGGGCGTGCGGGCGCTACCGAAGATGGTCACCGCAGGTCCGAGCTCGGCAAGCGCGCCAAAGCCGTCGACAAACTCGGCCTGAATGCGCAGTACGCGCCACGGATCGGCGTGCAGCCAGTCGGTCGACTCCTCGGGCGCCAGCAGATTGGCGTAGGTGTTGTCCTTAGGAATCATGGGGCCGCGCATGACCACGGGGCCGCGGCGGTACGTCTCGTCGTAGGCGGGCTCGGCCTCGACGTTCTCATTCTTAATCATGGGTACTCCTATCGAGAAAAAGAAAAGCGAGCGGGGTCGACGCCATGCGCCAAACACCCGCCCGAACATCAACTAGTCGGTATGGTACCCACGATGCATCATGCGCTTGCAAGGCATCGGTCAGCGGTCGCGCAGCCGGCGTCAGCGAATGTGACGAGCAGCTGCCGCTCAGCCTTTGCCGTTGCCCACGCTCTGCAAGCGTGTCTTTCGCCCTTAGTAATCCACCGCGGCAGGGCTATTCATCCAATCGCTCACGAATGCGCCATAGCGGCCCTCGATAATGGCCTGGCGAGCACGCTGCATAAGGTTGAGCAGGTAGTAGATGTTGTGCATCGACAGCAAAATGCCGCCGAGCATCTCCTTCTGCGTGACCATGTGGCGGATGAACGCGCGGCTGTAGCCGCCCGTGCACACCGGGCAGGTGCAGGTGGGATCGATGGGGCCATCGTCGCGCGCAAAGCGGGCGTTGCGGAAGTTGAGGCGACCCTCGCTAGAGAATGCCGTACCCATGCGGCCCGTGCGCGTCGGCAGCACGCAGTCGAACATGTCGATGCCCACACCCACGCCGCGCACGAGCGTGGTGGGGTTGCCGACACCCATCAGGTAGCGCGGCTTATGCTTGGGCATGTACTCGCTCACGAGCGGCGCCAGGGTCTCGAACATGGTCTCGTGATCCTCGCCCACCGAATAGCCACCGATACCATAGCCCGGGAAGTCGCCGCACTCCTCCAGATGGCGCAGCGAACGCAGGCGCAGATCCAGGTGCATGCCGCCCTGAACGATACCAAAGAGTGCCTGGTCATCACGGGTGTGAGCCTTGTAGCAGCGCTCGGCCCACATACTCGACAGCTCCACGGCGCGCTCGACGTAGGCGCGCGTGGCGGGATAGCCGGGGCACTGGTCGAGCTGCATGCAAATGTCGGAACCGAGCTTCATGGCGATTTCCATGTTGTCCTCGGGCGTCCAGAACACGTGGCGACCGTCGTAGTCGTTGACGATAAAGCGCACTCCCTCGTCGGTGAGCTTGACGGCGTCGTTGTGGCTGAACACCTGGAAGCCGCCGGAATCAGTGAGGATGGGGCCGTGCCAGTTCATAAACTTGTGCAGTCCGCCCAGCTCGGCGATGGTGTCCTCGCCGGGACGCATGGACAGGTGGTAGGTGTTGGCGAGCACGATCTGCGCACCGAGCTGCTTGACGGTCTCGGTGGGAATGCCCTTGACGTTTGCCTTGGTGCCCACGGGCATAAAGATTGGCGTCTCGATATCACCGTGCGGGGTGTGCAGCACGCCGGCACGCGCATGCGTGGTCGGATCCTCGGCGATCAGGTCGAATTTAAACAGGTTTTGATCCATAAACTGGAACTCCTTGGTTGCGGCTCATACGCAAACCATTATACGAGCAACCATCGAACCGCACCGACTCGACAGAAACTGGTGCGAAGGGGACAGCAAACGAGCGTGGATTTTCGGGCGCCTACCCCACGAGAGTGGATAATCTCCCACTTTGGCCCGAAACACCAACCAAAAACGGGAGATCATCCACTCTCGTTCGACGGGTACTCATTTAAGTACGTCCCCAATGAGTGGAGCTATTTACCAGCCACGCCATCGCCGATGTTTTGGCGACGCCGATGTCTTGGAAATGTCAGCGAGCGGTCGCCAGAGCGAACAAATTGGTATGAAAAGAGGGCGGCATAGACCTTCTGGTCATGCCGTCCTCTTTGAATGACAAGTTGTCGCTCTGGCGACCGCGCAGCGTCGAGCCGTTACGCGGTTTGGTAAAACCGCGTAACCCTACGGCCGCTGGCCCATGCCGCCCTCGAGGGTGACGGTCTCGCCGTTCATATACTTAAAGTCGGGACCGCAGAGCTGAACGACAACGCGGCCGATTTCCTTCTCGACGTCGCCGTAGTGACCCGCCGGCGGCATGTGGACGTTGGCCTTGAACGCCTCGGGATAGGCATCCTGGAAGTTCTCGAGCGCGGCGGTCCAAGCAAGCGGGCAAACGATATTGACGTTGATGCCGTCCTTGCCCCACTCGTTGGCAGCGACGCGGGTCAGACCGCGGATGCCCTCCTTGGCAGCGGCGTAGCTGCACTGGCCATAGTTGCCAAACAGGCCGGCGCCCGAAGCAAAGTTGACCACGGAGCCCTTGGTCTCCTTCAGGTGCGGGTAGGCCTTCTGCATGTACAGGTAGGTGGCATACAGACCGGAGTAAATGGCGAGGTTGAACTGGTCCATGGTGTGATCGGCAATGGTCACGCCCGAGGCGCTGGCCTGAGCATTGTTGACGACGGCGTCGATGCGGCCGAACTCCTCAATAGCCTTGTCGATGACGTTCTGGACGACGGCCTCGTTGTCCTGACCAGCCGAGACATCGGCCTGAACAGGCAGAACCTTGACACCGTACTCGGCCTCGAGAGACTCCTTGGCGGCCTCGAGCTTGGCGACGTTGCGGCCAGTGATGACAAGGTTCGCGCCCTCCTTGGCAAATGCGATATCGATGCCGTAGCCGATGGAGCCAGCGGAGCCGTCCTTAAGCGTGGCCTTGCCGCCGCCGGTAACGATCACGGTCTTACCAGTGAAAAGTCCCATATAAAGTCCTTTCAAATCGCGACGGGCCTGCCCGTCGACTGCGCGCATCCAACTTCACGCGCCAAAAGCTGAAATGCAACTTTAGCGGGTTCAAGTGAAAAATAAAGCCCATGGCAGGCGAACGGCGCAACGTCTTTCGGCGAAGGGAATGTCAAGTACAAACTGGATAAAGTGGCCGAGTTTTTGCTATCGACGCGAGCCATCGAACACGTTTTGAAACTTTGCTGCAGTGCGCGGGATGTCGACGCGAGACTTTATCATAGGGTGACAAACAACGATGAGGAGCACATGCCTATGACAGACGAGCTGGACCCCCAGACTCAACAGCATATTGATGATTCCGCAGACGTCACCGCAGATGCTGACGCTGTGACCTGCGATGATATTGGCCTCGACGACCCCATCTTAGACGAAAGCGCTACGGCGGAAACCCCTGGCGCCGAAGATGCAGACGAGCAAAACGACGATGCGCCCGCTCAGGACGACCACCCCGTACAGGATGCCGCTCCGCAAGCTGCGGGCCCTATCGAGGTTTCTTCGGAAGAAGAGCTCGACGCCGTCATGGACTCCATGATGGATGCCGTCAAAGCGATGAAAGACGCCGTGGCCGACGCTGACGTTGACGCCGAGGAAGAGGAGGCCGCCGAGGCAGCCTCGACCTTCGTACCCGGCGAGACTCCGGTTGCCGACCAGGGCAGCACCATGCCCTCGTTTCTGCAGCTCGAGCATCCCACGATTGGCACCGATGCGGTCGACCCGCACGCAGCAGGCTTTTCTGTGATCGAAGGCGGTACCGGCAATATCGCCGTGCCGCAGACTGCCGATGCGGACGCTGCCGACACCGCTCGCCCGACTGCCCCGCACTCCCCCGCCGCGAGCCGCGATCTGGGGACCGCTGTCTCGAACACTGCGAACGCCGTGGGCACCTTTATCGCCCAGGGCGCCTCGGCCATGCGCGAGATGAACGCCGCGAAAAAGGCACTTGCCGATGCCCGCGCCCACCTGGCCGAACTTGAGCAGCGCATTGCCGATCAGGCCGAGGAACTCGAGACGCGCCAGGATATCGCAGGCCGCTACGACCAGATCGTCGCCGACCAGCGCCAGGCGATTGCCACGACCCAAAAGACTGCAGCGGCCGCCGAGATTGACCGTGATACCCACGCCGCCAAAGCGACAGAGCTCAAGGGTCAGCTCGAACAAATGAAGACAGAGGATGACGCGACTGAGCTCCGTCTGAAGGCCGCGCTCGACGCCGTGGAGGCCCGCGAGGCGAGCTCGCGCGAGACCGGCAACCGCCTCGTTCGACGTCTTGAGGATTCCAAGCGCATCCGCGACAAGGTGAAGGCCGAGCGAGACGCCGGCATTGCGGCCGCACAACAAACCGTCGACGCCACGCGCGCCCAGCTCGAGACGCTGCGTCATGAGTATGCCGAGCTGCAACGCAATCCCTCGGCAAATCCCGCCAACTATACGGTGCGCACCAGCGAGCTCTCGATGCAGATTTCCGACACGGCAGATGCCCTGCGTAAAGCCGAAGAAGATGTCCCGCGCATCACCGCCGACCTTGAGCACTCGCTTGCCGCAGCCGAACAGGCCGTCGAGCAGGCTCAAGCCCCTATCGCCGACGCAAAACGCGCGCACCAAGCCGTGACGACCGAAGCCGATGCCGCGCGCGACGAGCTGCAGACGGCGAAGACCGCCGCCGCGACTCGTCAGCGCGAACTGCGCGAGAAGATCGCCGCGGAGGACAAGGCACGCCGCGAGCAGGAGCAGACCATCGCCAACGCCCAAGCAGATGCCGCACATGCACAGTCGATCATCGAACAGGCGACCGAGGTGCACGACCACCCAGAAATCACTGAGTCGCTTGCAGGATCCTTGGCCCGAGACAAAGCCGAACACGCCGAGACCGAGCAAGAAGTCGACCAGCTCGAGGCCGCCGAAGACGACGTACGAGAGCGCACCCGCGACTCACGCATCAAATTCACCGGCGCCATCGTCTGCATTGTCGCCGTGATTCTGGTGATCATCCTGATCTGGCTGTTCGCAAGCAAGTAAACCAGCTGCCAAATAACGTTCAACGCGGTTGCGGTGAGATAGTTCCTGTTTAGCCCAAAAAGGCCGATTCAAGAACTATCTCACCGCAACTTTTTGATTGGTGCAAAAGGGTCAGGCCACTTTGCACCAACTTGGTGCATATAAACCAGTCCCCATTGTACCAACAACGTTTGCCCAGATAAAACCTGCCAAAATAAACCTGTCCCTTTTTGGCAGGTTGAACCACGGCAACACCGATGTTTTGGCGCGGACAGCGAAAACCCGCCAGAGCGAGCAAGGTGCCTTGAAACAAGGCGGCATTGACCTTCTGGTCATGCCGCCGAAGTTGAAAGGCAGATTGCCGCTCTGGCGGGTTTGCAGCGTCAACTGGTTACGCGGTTTGGTAAAACCGCGTAACTACAAAGGTCGCGCCCTTGAAGTTGAACGTCAGATTGTCCAAATGCGGCCCGCGCAGCGTCGAGCAGTTACGCGGTTCGTAGAACCGCGTAACTAAAGGATGAACATCGCGTCGCCAAAGCTGAAGAAGCGGTAGCGCTCTTCGATAGCAGCGGCGTAGGCATCCATGATCTGGTCGCGGGTGGCAAGCGCGCTTACGAGCATCATGAGCGTGGAGCGCGGCACGTGGAAGTTCGTGATCAGCGCGTCGACCACGTGATAGGTCGAGCCGGGCATGAGGTAGAGCTGCGTCGTAGCGTTCTCGCGCGCCACGATGTCGCCGCGGCCGAGCGTATCGGCCCCGTCCTCGCGGCCTTCAAAATAGCGCGCCGTCACGGCCGGATCGGACACCGGCGCGTCCGTGTCAAACGCGCTCTCGAGCGAGCGCACCGCGGTAGTGCCGACGGCGATCACACGATGACCCTCGGCCTTGGCCTTATGCACGGCGTCGACAACCTCCTGCGACACGTGGTAGCGCTCGGTGTGCATGACGTGCTGCGTAGGGTCGTCCTCCTCCACCAAGCGGAAGGTATCGATGCCCACCTCGAGCTCGACGGCGGCAAACTTGGCACCCTTGGCCTCGATAGCGGCCATGAGCTCAGGAGTAAAATGCAGGCCCGCCGTAGGAGCGGCAGCCGAGTGCTCCTCCTTCATGGCGTAGACGGTCTGGTACTTCTCGGGATCGCCCTCGTAATCGGTAATGTAAGGCGGCAGCGGCACGTGGCCGGCAGCATGGATGGCCTCGTCGAGCGTGCGCGGGTCGCCGGCGGCGTTGCAGCCCGCCGGCTCAAAACGCACCAGGCGGCCGCCGCGGCTATCGGTGACAAAGTCGACAACCTCGGCCGTCAGCACCACGGGAGCCCCCTCGGGCGCATGGGCGCCACCGGCGCGATACTCAATCTGAGCACCGGGCTTCAGACGCTTGCCCGGCTTGACCAGGCACTCCCAAACGTGACCCAGCGGATCAACATCCTCGCGGCGCTTGAGCAGCAGTGTCTCGACCACACCGCCCGAGCCTGCCTTGCGACCGATCAGGCGGGCCGGCATGACACGCGTCTGGTTGATGACGAGCACGTCGCCCGGCTCGATATAGTCGATGATGTCGCGGAAGATGCGGTGCTCAACGGTACCGCCGTGCTCCAGCGGCGTTCCCGCCTGGGAACCCTTGCGATTCACCACCAGCAGACGGCAGGAGTCACGCGGCTCGGCAGGAGCCTGGGTGATAAGCTCTTCGGGCAAGTTATAGTCAAAATCATCAGTACGCATAGACACGTCGGATTCTCCTTATATAGTCAAAGTCCGCTCTACATCCTAGCAGGCTGCCAGCCCAAAAGAACTACTTTTTGGAAGCTTTGCGCTCGTCGCGGATGCGGGCACGGTCCATGGCCGCCTCGACGGCCGAAAAGCGGCAGCCACAGTAGTTCTGCCGATACATGCCCAGCTCGCGCGAACGGCGCGTAGCCTCGGGATAATACGGGCGAAAATCGCGAATCACCGGGGTGAGCCCGCGGGCGGCGGCCAGACGCTCCAAAACATCATTGCAGGTATCGAACAGCTGATACGGCGAGACGGCGAGCGTCGTGCCCACAAACTCAAACCCGCGCTCCTGGGCCACGCGGCACGCCTCGGCCAAGCGCAGGGCATAGCACGCGCGACAGCGACGGGGTCGATCGGCGCCCAGCGGGGCCACGCCGGCCTCCCAGCGCTCGCGGTCCTCCCCCGCCTCGATGAGCTCGATGTCGCCATCGGCACACCACCGACGCAGCTCGTCCAAGCGGCGCTGCCATTCATCGCGCGGTTGAATATTGGGGTTGGTCCAGCAAATCGTGGGCTCAAACCCCTCCTCGCGCAGCAGGCGGACCGGCTCAAGCGAGCACGGCGCACAGCACGCATGCAGCAGCAGTGGCTTCATCAGCATCTCCTCCCCCGCAATGATTTTTTAATCCCCGTCCCAGAAAAATCATCCCAAAAAGACTACCTTGCGAAAAAGCGCACGCCAAAGGACGTATCCTCGCAGGCGACAATGCGGCGGTCGCGCAGGATGGTCCGCACGTAATACCAATCGCCCACGCAGCCCGACAAGTGCAGACCAGCCGCCAGGTAGCACAGCAGCGGATAGCCCGAGAACGCAAACCCCAGGGCAAACGCCACCGTCAAAACAACCGTAGGCGCCAGGCAAATGGCCATGTACCGCCGACGCGAATACACAACGCCCTCGGCGCAGGCATAGATCATCGCCGTCTCACGATTCGCGCCAAAGGTCACATGCGCGCCCGCAGGCGCCAGCAGCTTAAAAAACACCGCATGCACCAGCTCGTGCACGGCAAACGACGCTGCAGAAACCGCAGCCACACCGACCATCCAGCCCACGACGGTGGTCCAGCCGCCCGCCTCAGCCGCGTCCAAGTCCGCAGGCCCGCCCAGCAGCATAAACATCGGCACCAGGCACACGGCAAACACCGCGATCACGGCCATCCCCCACACGAAGCAAGCGTGTAGAAAATCCTCGTCCTCAAACGCATGTATGTTGGAATTCTCATTCATAGCATCTTAGGATAGCGCCCCTGCCACGCACCCGCCCGCATGTGCGATAATGTCGAACGATATGCACGAATTGACCACCGCGTCGCCAGGCCTTGCGCCCGGCCGCGCTCCCACCATATGCGAAGGAGTCCCATGGCATCCAAATACTCCATGAACGACCGTCCCAGCTGGCCGCGCCGCGCCATCGTTACCGCCGGCGAGCCTTACGGCAACAAAGGCCTGCACTTTGGCCACGTCGGCGGCGTCTTTGTCCCGGCCGACTTCTTTGCCCGCTTCCTTCGCGACCGCCTGGGCCGCGAGAACGTCATCTTCACCTCGGGCACCGACTGCTACGGCTCGCCCATCATGGAGAGCTACCGCAAGCTCAAGGAGAATGAAGGCTACGATAAGTCCATCGGCGAGTATGTCGAGTCCAATCACTCCCGCCAGGCCGCGACCCTCAACAACTACAACATCAGCTGTGACATCTACGGCGGCTCGGGCCTTGAGCCGGCTGCGCAGATTCACAACGAGGTGACCGCCGAGATTATCGAGCGTCTGCACGAGCAGGGCACCATCTCCAAGCGCTCCACGCTGCAGTTCTACGATGCCAAGGCCGGCACGTTCCTCAACGGCCGCCAGGTCATCGGCCGCTGCCCTATCCAGGGCTGCAAGTCCGAGAAGGCTTATGCCGACGAGTGCGATCTGGGCCACCAGTTTGAGCCCGAGGAGCTCATCGCGCCCAAGAGCCAGCTCACCGGCGAGGTGCCCGAGCTGCGCCCGGTCGACAATCTCTACTTTGATCTGCCGGCCTACCTCGACTTTATGAAGACCTATACCGCCAAGCTCGCCCAGAACCCGCAGGTTCGCTCCGTGGTCTCCAAGACCATGGAGGAGTGGCTGCTGCCGGCTCAGCTCTACATCCAGAACAAGTTCCGCGAGGCCTTCGATGCCGTCGAGGACCAGCTCCCCGAGCACACCGTGCTGGAGCCCGAGGGCAACAAGAGCAGCTTTACCGTCACCTTCCCCAGCTGGAAGGAGCGCGACGACGCCCACGCGGTGCTCGCCAACGGCGGCGTGCGCTTCCGCAGCGGCAAGGCGCTCGTGCCCTTCCGCATCACCGGCAACATCGACTGGGGCGTTCCGGTGCCCGAGGTCGACGGCGTGACCGACGTCACCTGCTGGTGCTGGCCCGAGAGCCTGTGGGCGCCCATCAGCTACACTCGCACCGTGCTCGCACGCGATGCCAAGGCCGCCGGCGTGACCGAGGGCGTCGCCGCCCAGGATGCCGCCCTCATGGGCGAGCCCGCCGCCGATTCCACGCAGGTCCCCGCGCCCACCTACCAGCACAGCTCGCTCGACTGGCGCGACTGGTGGTGCTCTGACGACGCGCAGATCTACCAGTTCATCGGTCAGGACAACATCTATTTCTACTGCATCGCGCAAACCGCCATGTGGGAGGCCCTGGGTTGGGACCTTACGCAGAGCACCGTCAGCGCCTGCTACCACCTGCTCTACATGGGCAAAAAGGCCAGCTCGTCCTCGCAGACGCCTCCCCCGCCGGCAGACGACCTGCTCAACCACTACACCTGCGAGCAGATGCGCGCTCACTGGCTGTCGCTCGGCCTGTCCGAGAAGCCAGTGAGCTTTAGCCCCAAGGCATACGACACGCGTGTGACTGGCAAGGACAAGGACGGCAACGAGGTGCGCGCCTGCGACGACAAGCGCGTTATCGACCCGGCCCTTAAGGAGAGCGCCCTTTTGACCGGCGTGTTCAACCGTCTGGCCCGCAGCTGCTTCTACGGCGTCGCCGTCAAGGAGGGCGACGAGAGTCCCTACCGCAACGGCTGCATCCCCGCCGGTGCAGCTTCTGACACCGTGGTCGAGGCCGCCGAGCAGGCAGCCCTCGCCTTTGAGCAGGCCATGTACAAGTTCGAGACGCACCGTGCGCTTGCCGTGTGCGACGACTACCTGCGCGCCGCCAACAAGCGCTGGAGCGATGCCTCCAAGGCCGCCAACAAGCTCGAGGGCGAGCCGGCCAACGCCGCAATGACGCAGGCCCTCGTCGACGCCTTTACCGAGCTGCGCGTGGCGACCGTGCTCATGCACGGCATCGTCCCTGCCGGCTGCGAGCTCATCTGCGAGTACTTCGACGTTGACCCGGTCGCCTTCTTTAGCTGGGATAACATCTTCGCCTCCACGGATGAGTTTGTGGAGAGCCTGGGCGAGAAGCCCGGCGAGCACCGCGTGAAGCCGCTACCCCCGCGCTTCGACTTCTTCAGCAAGCACGAGAGCCAGTACTAAACACTCGACATGTAATGGAATGGGAAGGAAAGACGGATGTCCAAGCCGCGTCGTCGTAAGCAGAAAAAGCAGGTTAAGCCCGAGCTCAAGCTTAGGCAATTTGCTGCTACCGAGCTTTCTGACCAGCTTGCCGCCCAACCCTCCGCCGCCGACCTTCCGCGCTTTATGGTCGACACGGTCGCCGGCGCCTATGCGCCCACCGATGCCGAGCTTATGATCGAGGGCTTCGGCGCCGCGGTCACACGCCCGGTCACACTGCGCGCCAACACGCTCAAGGCAACCGCCGAGGACATCGTTGCGGCACTCGATGCCGCCA
Source organism: uncultured Collinsella sp. (assembly GCA_937922225.1). GTDB lineage: Bacteria > Actinomycetota > Coriobacteriia > Coriobacteriales > Coriobacteriaceae > Collinsella. The sequence continues at coordinate 122,058 of CAKZUZ010000015.1, read as the reverse complement.
GTATCGCCCACAACCCCGTCACCTGGTACCCAGACGCCTTCATGCTGCCCGAGGCCCAGGTTTCCGACCTGTGGGACCTCGACATCTATCGCGACGGCAAGATCTACTTGCAAAGTTTGTCGTCCATGATGCCGCCACTCGTGCTGGGCGCTCAGGCCGGCGAGGACATCCTGGACATGTGCGCGGCCCCCGGCGGCAAGACGACGCAGATCGCCGCCCTCACCCAGGGCCAGGCGCACCTCACCGCCTGCGAGATGAGCATTCCCCGCGCCGAAAAGCTCGAGTCAAACCTCCAGCGCCAGGGTGCCAAAAACGTGCCCGTCATGCGCATCGACGCACGCGAGCTCGACGAGTTCTTCCGCTTCGATCGCATCCTGCTCGACGCTCCCTGCACCGGCACGGGCACCGTCATCAGCGGCAACGAGAAAAGCCTGCGCGGCCTGACCGAGCAGCTGCTGAACAAGTGTGCCCGCTCGCAGCGAGCACTTCTGGACCGCGCCATGGGAGCCCTTAAACCGGGCGGCACGCTCGTCTATTCGACTTGTTCGATCTTGCCACAGGAAAACGAGGACGCCCTGCAAGAGGCCCTCGACAAGCATATGGACTGCGAGCTCATCCCCCTCGATGGCACGCCGAGCGAAAGTGAAATGCGCCGCGCCCAGGAAGCTGGCGAAGAGCCACGCATCGAGAGCAACGCCCTCACCGAGGCCATCGCCGCCGGCCACGTCTCGTCCGTCGCCAACGGTATGCCCGGCACGCTCACCATTCCGCCTAGCCGCGACTTTGAGGGCTTCTACATTGCCCTGATCCGAAAACGCAGCTAGCGCACGGATCCAAAACTCAACAAGCTATCTCCGTGCGCGTTTGCCCTGCTGGTCGCGATGCTGTTTAAGCATCGCGCGCTCCTTGCGTTCGGCCCTTTTACCCTTAATGGCCGTGACCACAAAGTAGATGACCGCGGCGGCAACGATTGCGCCCACACACAGGCCAATCGAGCCCAACATTGCCGAGAATTCCATACCGCGTCACCTTTCTTTTGCATACGGGACTTTCAAGATAGCACCTCGATTCCCGCCACCACAGCTCCTTCACGTTCGCCGGCCCTTCGGTCTAACGGATGACTCGGCGGGGAAAAATCAACTCGTCAAACGATTTAGCAAGCACAACGCCGCCGGCACCCTCCCGGCCGTCATCACATAGAATCGAGCGTCCATGGATACCCTCAACGACCTAAACGAGCGCGTCGACGCCTTTGTCGGCACCAGCTCCTTCGACACGCCGGTCACGGCAAACGACCAAGCCCCCATCGATGTTCCCGCCGAGGTTCACGAGGACATTGTCGCCTCGGTCGATTTCTCCGAGGTCGAGCTCGCAGACGAGTTCACCGAACCCCAGGTAGCCGTGACCCCCAACGGACTGCTTCCCATGGAGCCGCTGCCCATCGACGGGCGCCTGCGCAAGGCGGCCCTTCGCATGCCTGACGAGATTGAGGAGGCCAGCGGCTTCACGCTCTTCGGCCGTCGTATCAAATCGCTCATCTACACCACCGACGTCGCGGTCATCCGCAACTCCAACGCCGATGCCGTCTTTGCCGTTTACCCCTTCACGCCGCAGCCGGCCATTACGCAGGCACTGTTGACCGTCGCCGAGTGCCCGGTCTTTGTAGGCGTGGGCGGCGGAACTACGACCGGTAAGCGCTCCGTGCAGATGGCAGCCGTCTCCGAGATGCAGGGCGCGGCGGGCTGCGTGGTCAACTCCCCCGCTACTGCCGAGATGGTCGAGCACATCACCAACATCGCCGACATCCCCGTCATCGCTACGGTCGTTCGCTGCGACGACGATGCCCACGCCAAGGTGCGCGCTGGAGCCAAGATTCTCAACATCGCCGCCGGCAAGAACACGCCCCAGGTCCTACGCGAGTTGCGCAAGCACTATCCCAACCTGCCGCTCATCGCGCCGGGCGGCAAGACGCCAGAGAGCATCCGTGAAACCATCGCCGCCGGCGCCAACGCCATCATCTGGACGCCGCCTTCGGCCCAGCAGCTGCAGACCGACATGATGCAGCGCTACCGCAAGATGAAAGAAGACGCCACGCCCGTCATCTCGCGCGACGATGTGCCCATTATCGACCAGGTCGCCGCCGCCGAGGTCAGCCAGGTCGAGAACATGAATCCCGATGTGCCGATTCCCGACGAAGTCATCGAGCGCGTTGCTTCGATCCACGAGCGCGTCGAGGAGCATCGCGCCAACCGCGGCCTCAAGCCGTCACTGCACGGCTTCTTCTTCCGCGGAAAGAAACGCTAGCAAAACATCTTGGCCCGCCCCACAAACGTGAGGCGGGCCGTTTTCGTTTGAGCAATCATGCAGCGACGTGATGGAGCAAATTAATCCACGCGCTTGTCGCCCATAAAGAAGAGCGCCACCGTGCCGGGGCCGGTATGCGAGCCAATCAGAGCACCGATGCTATTGATCTCAATCTTGCCTTTGAGCCGCGGAACTTGTTCCTCGATCAGCGCCGCAACCGCCTCGGCATCCTCGCGGCACGCCGAGTGCGACATGACGCACTTACCCGAATAATCCGCACCGTCCTGCACGTGTGCCATCATGGTCTTAGCCATCTCGGAAATCGCGCGCTTCTTAGTGCGAATCTTCTCACGTGGCGACAGCCCACCTTCGCAATCGACCGTCATAAGCGGGCAAATCTTAAGCGCCGTGCCGATGATCGCGCTCGCAGCCGAAATGCGACCGCCGCGCAGGTAGCTCGACAGATCGGTCGAAAAGAACCAGTGGTGCAGGTTGAGTTTATGCTCCTCAATCCAAGCGGCAGTCTCGTCGAGCGAAGCGCCGCTATCGCGAACGTCGGCGGCACATTCCGCCAGCAGGCCAAAGCCCGAAGACGCCGCCAGCGAATCGATGACGCGAACCTTGCCGCCCTGGGGATAGCGATCCACGAGCATCTGCGCCGCAACGCAGGCCGATCCATACGTGCCCGAAATACCCGACGACAACGTCAGGTGCAGCACGTCTTTACCCTCGGCAACAAACGGCTCCCAAAACTCCTCGTACTCACCCACGCTCACCTGAGACGTCTTGGGCATGGCGCCCGCAGATATCTGGGCAAAAAACTCGTCCGGCGTAATCGACTGATACAGATCGTCCGTATAGACAACATCGTCGATCTCGTAATGAAAACACACGACAGGGATATTGCGCGACACAAAGAACTCACGGGTTCGGTCGGCGGCAGATTCACAGGTCAGGACAAAATCACTCATATGAGGCTCCTTACTCATTGCTGCGCAAATTATCGCACAGTGAGCCTACATACGGTACATATGTCCACTATTTACCAAATCGAAGCAATAATAGCGAACATCTTTACCACCATCGTCTCCACCGACCCCACGCATGAATATCTGAGAAAACACCCTCTGTCGTCTCCACTCAACCGCCATATCCACCTCAACTAAATCGATTTACCAAACCGTTCGGCTAACAATTCGGCCGCCCATCCCCAATCGAAACAAAAGCGGCGCATACTGATAAACGTTTGACGCTGTTTATCAGTTTTACCAGCTCCATCGGAAGGTGTTTCATGGTCGCATTCGATCGCAATCCGCAAGACTTCAAGTATCTGCGTCTGCTGTCGAGACAATTTCCCACCGAGCAATCCGCGTTTACCGAGATTATCAATCTCTCGGCCATTCTCAACCTGCCCAAAGGCACCGAGCATTTTATGAGCGACGTGCACGGCGAGTACGAAGCCTTTATGCACATCCTCAATAACTGCTCGGGCGTCGTGCGCGAACATGTCGACGAGATCTTTGGCGACACGCTCTCCTTTGACGAAAAGGGCGAGCTGTGCACGCTCATCTACTACCCGCGCGAGAAGATCGACCTGGTCCGCAGCCGGCGCGAGGACTCGCCCACCTGGTACAAGACGATGCTTGATCAGCTCATTGTGGTTGCCCGCTCGCTTTCGAGCCGCTACACGCGCTCCAAGGTGCGTAAGGCCATCCCGCGCGACTACGCCTACATCATCGACGAGCTGCTGCACACGCATCCGGACGAGAACAACTATCGCGTGCGCTATCACGAGCGCATCGTGGAGTCCATCCTGGAGACCGCCAGCGCCGACGACTTTATCGAGTCGCTCGCTTCGCTCATCAAGCGCCTTGCCGTCGACCACCTGCACCTGGTGGGCGACATCTTCGACCGCGGCGGTGGCGCGGCCAAGATTATGGACCGCCTGCTCACCTACCATTCGCTCGACATCCAGTGGGGCAACCACGACCTGCTGTGGATGGGCGCTGCGGCCGGTGAGCCAGCCTGCATCGCCACGGTATTGCGCAACAACCTACGCTACGACAACTACGAGATTCTAGAGAACGACTACGGCATCTCGCTGCGTGAGCTTGTTGCCTTTGCCGATGCCACCTACACCGCCGGCGAGTCCATCACCCCGTTGATCAAGGCCATCAACGTGCTGCTCTTTAAGCTCGAGGGCCAGATTATCCAGCGCCACCCCGAGTTCGATATGACCGACCGCCTGTTACTCGACAAGATCAATCACGACACCGGCACGGTCACGCTCGCCGACGGCAGCGTGTGGCCGCTCACGACCAACGACTTCCCCACCGTCGACCCGGCGGACCCCTATACGCTCACGTCTCAGGAGCAGCACATCATCGACAAGCTCGTGTCCGAGTTTGTCACCGCCGATCACCTGCATCGACATATCGATTTCCTCTATTCCCACGGCTCGATGTACAAGGTCGCCAACGGCAACCTGCTGTTCCATGGCTGCGTGCCGCTCAACGAAGACGGCACCTTTAGCAGCATGAACTGCCTGGGCACCTGGCACGCTGGCCGCGATTATCTTGATTTTTGCGACCACATCGCCCGCCGCGCCTGGCGCGTGGGCGACCGCGACGCTCTCGACTGGATGTGGTACCTGTGGATTGGCTTTAACTCACCCGCCAGCGGACGCCTGGTGCGTACCTTTGAGCGCGCCTATATCGCCGATACGAGCACCTGGGTCGAGCCGATGGATCCGTACTTTACGCTTACCAAGTCGCCCTCGGTCTGCGACGACATCATGCGCGAGTTTGGCGTCGCGCCCATGGCATGTTCACCGACCGGTCACATCATCAACGGCCACACGCCCGTTAAAACCACCAAGGGCGAACAGCCCATCCGCGCCGAGGGCAAGCTGCTGGTCATCGATGGCGGCTTCTGCCGCGCTTACCATCCCAAGACGGGTATCGCCGGCTATGCGCTCATCTCGAGCTCGCGCGGCTGCCGCCTCAAGTCGCACCGGGCCTTTACGACGGTTGCCGAGGCACTCACGCGCAACGTGGACATCGAAAGCGAGACCAACCGTTTTGACCAAGCAGACCGTCGCCGCATGGTGAGCGACACCGATTCGGGAGCCAAGATCCGCGGCCAGATCCAGGACCTGTGCCAGCTGCTCGATGCATATAGAAACGGTGCTATCGAGGAGCGCGCCTAGCACCACCCGCGGGGATTGGCTAAACTTGCTGAGTTTGTCATCCCCGCGGCGCTTCGGCGCCAGCTTAAGGCAGGTACCATGCAAAAGCTCCTTGCGCAGATCATGAAATTTGGCGTCGTCGGTGTCATTGCCACGGTCATCGACTTTGGCATTATGAATCTGCTCCACTACGGTCTGGGCCTCAACATCCTAATCGCCAACACCAGCGGCTTTATCATCTCACTCATCTTTAACTACCTCGCAAGCATGAAGTACGTGTTTGCGCACAAGGAGGGCATGAGCCGCCGCCGCGAGTTCATTATCTTTGTCGTGCTGTCCGTGATCGGCCTGGCACTCAACGACGGTATCGTGCTGACACTCAACGCCGGTCTGGGGCTCGAGGCCAATATCGCCAAGATCTGCGCCACCGCGCTTGTCATGGTCTACAACTTTGTGACCCGAAAGATCTTCCTGGAGGGCGACGAGACCAAATAGCTCGACACCCCTGCAGCATTACGGCGCCCACGGACGACGCGCGCTCAGCGCAGTATCGTCCGTGGGTGCCGCTCGTTTACGGGCAAATTTTCAACGTTTGCGGATTAGCACTTGATAATTTGGCGAGTTCGTATAGTTCTTGGCAAAGACCTTACGTTTCCCTTGCAAAAGCTCTAAAGTATCCTCTGCTCGATTCATCAACGCATTGGATGTGATTACGTGCGCAAGGCACTGGCACAACCTCATACTAAGCAGTTCCTCAAGTTCGCTGTCGTGGGCCTTATCTCCTTTGGCATCGACTGGGGTATGCTCATTGCGCTCGTCGAGCTGTTCCACCTCGACTTTTTGATGAGCACCACGGTTTCGTTCATCACGTCCGTCGTGGTCAACTACTGGCTCAGCATGAAGTACGTGTTCGACCATCGCGAGGGCATGAGCCGCAAGCGCGAGTTCACGATCTTCACCATCCTGTCGGTGATCGGTCTGGGCCTCAACGACCTGTACATGTTTGTGGGCGTCACGTTTTTGAGCATCGGCTACCAGGCCATGAAGGCCATCGCCACGTTCCTCGTCACCTGGTACAACTACTTCAGCCGCCGCTTCTTCCTCGAGGGCGCACGGTCGTAGTCGATTCACTACTTGCTTGAATGTATAACCGGCTGGAATTCCCATTCCAACCGGTTTTTTATTTGTCGAGGTCCCCGGCGACCCAGTCCTCTACGCATGAAAAACGGGCGGCCCGGATGCTTATCCGAACCGCCCGTTTGGTGCGATATGTCGAGGCCTCTAGCCTGTAACGTAATACCAGACCACGTTGTCGCCGTTGGAGAGAACGTAGTTGCTGCAGGCCGTCATGGGCGTTGTGCCGTTGACGGAGTACATCCAGCCACTCGTGCCGCCGTACTGTTTCTCGGCCAAACCACCAATCGCGGAGACATACGTGCCGTACGACGAGCCATGTGCGTTGACAGAAAGGCCCAGCGCGCACAGGGCATCGTAGACGGTAGCACCTTCGTCAAAGGTAAAGGTGCCACCAGAGGACACAGGATTGCCCACGGCGCTCGATGTGACCGAAACCGTTACCGTTACGTAGTTGGACTCCTGCGAGCCGCCCTGACCGCCCGAGGGAGCGCTTCCGCCATTAGAGCTGGAGGCTCCATCAGACGACTGACCGCCGCCCGAAGAAGCACCGCCAGACACATTGGAAGTATCGCCGGCTCCCGTATTCTGGGCAGCGGATTTATCTCCAGACTTCTTGCCGTCCCGACCATCGGACTTCTTGCTATCCGAGCTTTTATCCGATTCCTTGTTTGAAGACTCGGAATCGTCCTTGGACTCATCCTTTGCGTCATTCGATGACTTGGAATCCTTGGAACTGGCCTCGACCGAAGTCGTAGTCGAGCCAGACGCCTTGGTGTCCTTGGTGACGACGCTCTCCCCCGTCACGGTCTGAATGATCCAGTCGATGGACCAGGCACCGCTTGTGGAAGGATGGACGAAACCCAGCGAGACGACGATCAGAATGGTGCACACGGCAGTCAGAACACCAAGGAGCGCCTTGCGACGAGGGGCGGACGCCGCCGAAGCGGCGCCCTGGTGCTTTGCATCGTCGAACTGAATGAACGAGGAATCTGGTTGCTTGGGGTCAGCGTCCTTGGATTTATTGGACACAGCCCTCACCTACCGACGTTTGGTGAACACGAGCACGCCGACGATGGCGAGACCGATGACGCCGGCGGCAACGCCAACAATGGCGAGCGGGTTGATGCCAGTCTCCTGCTCGGAAGCACTAGAGGACTTCTTAGCAGTGGTCGTGGAAACAGCACCCGTATCGGACTTGGAATCGGACTTCTTGTCGGACTTGCTGTCCTTCTTGTCAGACTTCTTGTCAGACTTCTTGTCAGACTTCTTCTCGTCCTTCTTATCGGACTTATCGGCGTCCTTCTTGTCGGACTTGTTGTCCTTGGTCTCGGTCTTGGTCGACACCGTCGTCTTGGTCGTCGGCTTATGACCCGGGGCGATAGCGCCGCCGACCTGCTGCCCCTTCGTGCCGGAGCCGGAACCCGTGCCCGTGCCAGCACCGGAACCGTTGCCAGCGCCACCGTTGCCACCATTAGTGTCAGAACCGCCATTGCCGCCAGGGTTAACAGCATTCTTGGTCCACTTGGCATACAGCGTCAGATCGGCCGTCACCGGCGTGCTAAAGTCATACGCCTGCGTGCAAGCCTCATCGGTATACCAGCCAGCGAAGGTGTAGCCATCGCGCGTCGGATCGGCCGGCTTGACCAACTTGCCGTCGGCCGTAGTCTGGGAGTCGACCTTAGAACCCTCGCCAGTCTCAAACGAGACCTTAACGCCACCACTCAGCTTGAAAAGCGTGCCGGAATCGTTGATGTAGTAGAGGTTACCCTTGGCATCGCAGGCAATCGGCGAGTCACAGTAATTGTTGTGTCCCGCTGCGCTAAACGCATCGGTCGCCTGCGCGTCACCCATCTTGTAGCGATACACGCCACCGCCCGAGGTGTAGCTCACATAGTCGGAAGTCGCACCATAGTTGACAGTGAAATAAACGTACGCGTCATCCGCCTGGACACTCACGAGCGGTGCGCCCTTGATGCCACCGGCAGGAAGCACGGAGCCATCGGCAGACGAAACCAACGTCGTAGCAAAGTCATTATCAAGGTCGACAATCGCCAGCGCCGAACCGCCAGAAACCTCGCCACCGACAATTAGCTTATTGCCATACAGCGTGGGCATGCAGGCACAACCCGTAAGACCAAGATCGATGACGCGTTCTTCGGAAATGCGCGAAGAGGCCCTTGCGTTTGCGTCCGACAGTGCCAGCACGTGGAGCTTGCCGTCACGCGAGATCACATAGGCATGCTTGCCGTCTTTGGACAGTACACAGCCGGAGTTGACGATGGCACCAACCGAAACGCTGCCGAGCACATCACCCGTCGACTTGCTAAGCATCTCAACGGTACCCGCACTCGTCGGAACCAGAATATAGCCGTCGCCCACTGTAGCGCTCGTCCAGTAGTAGCCCTCATCAGCATTAACATGCTGCCAAGAAACAGCGCCGGTCAGTATATTAATACGCGTCAGGTGACCGTTATTGTACGTACTCGTTCCATAGTCGACATCAACGGTGCCAACGTAGAGATAGTTGCCATCGACCGTCAGCTGGGAATTTGACTGGGCAGATTTGCTCACAGAGTCAGTGACCCAAACCGTCGTCAGCGTATCGGCCGTCAGAGCCTGGACCGCACCGCCGTCGAGCGGGACGATGACCAAGCCTTTCGTATAAATCGGACGCGTGGTGTAGCCAATCGCAGTCTGAAGGTTCGACTCGGCAAGCACCTTGCCCGACTCGGCGTCGATCTTAAGCAAACGCTTGTTCACGGCAAGGTAAACGTTGCCGTTCACGACAATAGGCTCACTCGCATTGGGATACGTGGCACCCGAGTAGGCCCTCCAATCGAACGTCCAAGGGCTTGCCAGCGTGCCCGTAGGCGTGGACACGTTCTTGACCACCGCATTGGAATTGCCACTCCAGTCGGCTTTCCAATCGGTCGGGCGCGAAGCGCTCGGATCGACTACGACTTCATCGGGATTAGGAACGGTGTCGCCAGGGGCGTAAGCCCAGACGATTTTGTCGCCCGACTTGAGCACGTAATCGCTATCGAGCTGAGGCCCGGGAACGCCATTAACAAAGAACGACCATGCACCCGACAGCTCGGTGCCATCAAGCGGCGAGACAAGACTATGAACACCCCAATAACCAAATTGGTCGTACATCTTGGACTCAATGCCAATGGCATCGAAGTAGGCAGCGGAAGCGTCCTTGATCGTCGTGCCCTCGACAAACACCTGCGTCGAAGGATCGGTCCAGCGCTGCGCCTTCTCATCCTTCTTACCGATGATCTCCATTGAAACGGAAACCTGGCCGGGCATGGTTCCATCAAAGCCATAGACCCAGGTAACCTTGTCCCCGGCCTTGAGTGTGTAATTGCCCGCGCCGACATTGGCCGCCTGACCGTTAACGAAGAACTGCCAGAATTTCCAAGTGTTTTCGTTAACTTTCTCGCTCGAAAGCGTCACGGTCTTGTTGAACGGTGAAGTCAGCGACTCGAGATACCAGCCGTACGTGCCTTTCCCCGTTTTGGCGCCAATGCCGGCCTTTATAAAGGCCTGCTCGGAAAGATCAGCAGCGGTCGTGCCCTCTTCCACCAAAGCTGTCGTGGGCTGCGCCCATGTCTGCTGAGCGCCCGAGGCGTCCTGGCCGACAACGGTGCAGCTAACGGAAATCTGATTGGCGGGCGCGGGGTCACCGTACTTCGAGTAGCACCAGACGACGGAGTCGCCGTCCTTGAGCGTGTAGCCGCCGGCGCCGACCGCGGAGGCGCTGCCGTTGACGAACAGCTGCCAGTGCGCGCCGGTCGCCGGGTCGTAGGCGAGCGTGCGGCCCGCGTCGAAGGGCGACGTGATCGAGTTGAGTGCCCAGCCCCAGGAGCCGTTGGGGTCGTAGTCGGCCTTGAGGCCGGCCTGCCTGAAGAGCTGCTCGGAGAGGTCGGCCGCGGTCGAGCCCTCCTTCAGAGCGATCTGCTGCGCGGCGGCCCAGGTCTGCTGGGCGCCCTTGGCGTCGGTGCCGACGACGGAGCACGTGGCCGCGACCTCTTGGCTTGCGGCTTCGGTAGGCTGAGATTCAGCCTCATCGGAAGCGGCTACAACACTTTTGACGTTCTGTTCGGATGAATCCGGCGAAGCAGTAGAAGCCTCGACTGCGGCAGAATCGTCCGACGCTACGCCGTTGCTATCTGCGGCATTCGCCGAAGCGCCATCGTTAACCGACGCATCGCTCGCGTTAGAGCCGGTTTCAGAAACGACACCGTCGGCGGCACCGTCCGCGGCACCCGTGCCCTCGCCCGGCGTCGCAGCCTGAGCCACAGCCTCGGCAATGCCCTCGGCGCCCTCGGCCCACAGCTGAGCCGGCGTGGTGCCAAAGGCCATCGCGAAGGCCAGGAATGCCACCAGGCCGCGCTTGGCTACGCCGCATGCAATCGCGCCACGGCGATGCAACGAGGCGCGCTCGCGCTCGTCCTCAAACATATCCATTTGTCCCCCATTGTCTGTACTTGGAGCGTTGCCTTGAGGCTGCCCCACGTCATCGCGCGTGTTGCGCTCGAGTTCCCCCATCGGGGTCCCCCTTCCCTCCAGAGCCCTATGCACACCGGCGGCATACGCCGCAGCCGCACGCAAGATGGGAGGCGATCCGACTTAACCTTAACGACTCGGGCGCGCCGTCCGATCTGCGACGCGAACATCCCGAGCCAAGAGGAATTACGGTTACTGGTACAGCCGGGGACTTGCACCCCGATTCTCCCAAACGCGCAGGAAAACCGCGCATTCGTGCGTCTCCGCACCACCATCTAGGCCATCGATTATTACCGTCAAAATGGTATCACGCAAAAGGGCCTCGCACGCAGGCGAAGCCCAAGGTAAAAGCTATTGTTTGCGATAGGAAAATGCGGTGACGGCCGCAGCCTCTAGTGCTTGCCGCCGTGGCTGTTGAGCCAGATATTGCGGCCCAGCATAAGCGCCAGCACCAGCGCGCTCACGTAGCCCATAAAGCCAATGACCGGGATACCAAACACAACCGGCTCGATGCGTGCGTAGTACACCACCGACGAACCGATAAACAGACCGGCGATCACGATAGCCATCGACATGCGGTCGATAATTCCGCCCAGCTGTCGCAGCGCCTTATCGCTGCTCATGATCTGCGTGTTCACCTTAAGCTGGCCGCGCGTGAGCATACGCGAAGCCAAGCCCAAATACTCGGCCGCCTCGAGCGAGCCTTTTGCCGCGCGATAGCTGCTCGCGGCCAGATCGCGTCCCATATCACGCACGCGCGCATAGGTGCTCTTCTCGTTTTTGATGTGCGTCTGGATGATCTGGATCATGTTGACGTTGGGCATATACTCGGTCAGCAAACCCTCGAGCGTCACCATGCCGCGGGCGAACATCGTCACCACGCTCGGCAGCTCAACGTCATTTTTGCGCGCCAGATTGAGCAGCGAGGTCAAAAACTCGCCGATATCTAGGTCCTTAAGGTCAAGGCCCGCAAAGTCAGCCACGATATAGTCAAGATCGGACAAAAAGGCCGAATGATCGAGCTCAGCCGAGTCGCCACGCGTCACGGCGAAGCGCATGAGCGAATCCTTGAGCTTGGGCACGTCACCCTCGGCCACGGCGAAAATCATGTCCTTGACGATGCCACGATCGTGGCTCGACATGCGTCCGACCATGCCCAAGTCGATAAAGTAGACAATGCCGTCCTTGAGGATGATGTTTCCCGCATGCGGGTCGGCATGGAAAAAGCCGTCGTCGAGCACCTGCGTCGAGTAGTCCTCGACAATCGCGGCACCGATCTTGTCCAAGTCATAGCCCTCGGCCACCAAGCGTTCAGGATCGGCGATCGAAATGCCGTCGACGTAATCCATGACCACCACGTGCTCGGTGCACAGGTCCAGATAGGATTTAGGGCACGTCACGCCATGAACGCTCTTATGGAACTCGTAGAAGTCGTTGAGGTTTTTGGCCTCGGCCAAAAAGTTGGTCTCCTCGCGAAACGAGGTCCACAGCTCTTCGACCACGCCGTGCAGGTCAACAAACTGGTCGGTGTTGACGAACTTTGAGACGATACGCACCACCGAACGGATGATGTCGATATCCTGAGCCATCACCTGCTGCGCGCCGGGGCGCTGCACCTTAACGGCCACGTCCTCGCCGGTCACCAGGCGGGCACGGTGTACCTGCGCGAGCGACGCGCTTCCGAGCGGATTGGGGTCGATCGCGTCGAACATCTGCCCCAGGCGCTGGCCGTACTCCTCTTCCAGACACCGGAGCACTACCTCATACGGCACCGGCTCTACATCGGAGCGCAGACGACGCAGCTCGTCGCAAAACCGCTGCGGCAAAATCTCGGAGCGGTTAGCCAGAATCTGCCCCATCTTGACGAACATAGGGCCGAGCTCTTCAAGCAGACGACGCAGGCGCATCGGCGTGAGGTTGTCCCACACGCGATACTTTTTGATCAGGCGAACGATCTGCCCAATGCGCTCACGACGACCTGCCGGCGTGAGCTGGTATTCCTCATCCGGCGCCATCGCGTCGGGCTCCTCGGGGACCATATCGACAGCGCGCGGCTTCTTGCGAGCGCCCGAGACGGCGGCATCGACCTCGTCGACAACCGCCGCCTCGTCACCCAAGGGATCTTGATTGTTGTAATCGGTGGTGGAATCTGCCATCTGCGCTACTACTCGGCCTCTTCGGCATCCTCTGCATCGTCGGGCTCAACAGACTCGACGGGCACCGAAGTCACGTTGTCCTCGACCGAATCGACGATGTCGCGCACATGGGCCAGGAAGGCCGTACGCTCGGGGGCGGTCATAACGCGGACGCGCGCCAGGATGAGCTCATCGAGCACGCGCTGCGCCGCAGTCTCGCCCTGCATGCCCAGGCGCTCGGTCAGGTCGGAGATGGTGCCACCCGCCTGCTCGAACATATCGGACACGCTGCGGGCGATATCGGGGGTGCCGGCATCCTTGCGGACCTGCTCGCCCTTGGTACCGAGGTCGTCGAGAACCTTCTTGCCGCCCTCGACGGCAACGGCGGCGGCGCCGAAGCCCACGTTGATGGCACCGTTAACAAGCTGATCGAGTTTCATAACCATGGTTGGCTCCAATCATGAACAACTGCATTGGACTTCTTGTACCCAAGATTGAGTGAACGACACAAAATCGTTTTACCGCCAAGATAGAAATCGAGCGGGCCAAAGCCTTTGACGGCGTTTGCCCCGCTCGTTCGCTGCAAGGTTGCCTTTACCTTACGTTGTCGTTCATCGCGAAAGAGTTCTTCATGGCGCAGCTCGTGGTGTAGAGCACCTTGCCCAACAGGGCATCGGTCTCCACGCGCACGAGCTCGGCAAACTCCTCGTTGGCGCGTGCAAGCTCGGCAGGCACCTCGGCCTCGGGCAGAACGGCTACGGCAGCGTCGACGTCATGAATCTGCTTGTGGCCCATGCCGCCGACCTTCTCCTGATAATCCTCGACTGCGCGGCCGCACTCATGGAAGCGGACGTCGGCCAGCGCGCCGATCAGGCGGTTGGCCCAGTAGAAGTTTTCGGACGTCACGCGAGCCTGCGTGTCGGCAAAGTACTCGGGCATGGTCTCGACGTTGGCGTACAGCGGAACCAGCGCGTTAAACGAGTTGGAACCAAAGGCCATCCACTGCACGGCGCGATAGGCCGGCTGCGCATAGGGACGCAGCTGCAACACTGCGAGCTGGCTGTTGCGGTTGATGCCGATGGGGCGATAGGCGCCGCGCGTGGCGGGCGTGCCCTTGCTGCCGTAGCAGTCGTACTCCGTGCCCTGGTAGTGGCTCGAAAGCACGTACTTGATGTCCTCGATGGTCACCTTGCGCTCGGGCACGCGGCTCCAGGGGATATCGTCGCTCTCGGGCGTATAGTCGGCGTCGGGGCCGTCCCACACATCGCTGGGGTTAAGGCAGCGCTGCATGTACCACGCGCGCGGCGTGTTGTAGACATGGTCGCTGTCGCTGTGCGAGCCAAAGGCCTCGCGCGGGTTAAAGATCGCAGCCGGGCCGTCGCCATCGACGCCCAGCGTCAGGTCCAGATGCCACTCGGCCATCCAGGCACGCAGGTCGGCGGAGCACATGTGGTCGGCCTGGGCGCCCTCGGCGTCATCCAGGTCAAAGCTGTCGATACCCAGCTGGTTGGGCATGGTCACATAGGCGTCATCGGGCACGCGCTTGGCGATCCAGTGGTGGCCGCCGATGGTCTCGAGCCACCAGATCTCGTCCACGTCGCTAAAGGCGATGCCGTTGTTCTCGTAGGTGCCATAACGCTCGAGCAGGTCACCCAGAATGCGTACGCCGTCGCGGGCGGATTTGGCATATGGCAGCACCAGGGTCACCATGTCCTCCTCGCCCAGGCCACCGGGCTGTGCCGGAACGTATCCGTCCTCGCCCTCGTTGCCCTTGGCGGGCACGTAGTCCACGAGCGGGTCGGCGCCGCGAACGCGCTCGTTGGTGGTGAGCGTCTCGGTTGCGGACATGCCCACATTGAGCTCGTTGAAGCCCGCCTCGGCCCAAATGCCGTGACCGGGAATAACATCGGGGACGCTCGTGTAGCGCATGGGATTATCGGGCAGCTCAACGGTCAGGTGACTCAGGACGCTCGTGTAGACGCGCGGCTGCTCGTCGGGATGCACCACGCGCATGCGCTTGGGCTCAAACACCCCGTTGGACGAGTCCTCGTTGCGGGCAACCAACGTCGAACCGTCGTAGCTCGCGTTCTTACCAACCAAAATCGTTGTGCACGGCATGCGCATCCTCCTTGAGCGAAGAAATCAAACGATAACAGTGTATCGCTTCGGCGCAGAAAGGGCGAAACCACGGCGCTGGCAACCCCTGTGGTCAAAAACCTATTTCGATGCGCGCTCGGCCGCTTCGATCACGTGTTTGGCGAGGATCGCCGTCGTCACAGCGCCCACGCCGCCCGGCACGGGCGTGATGGCGTTAACGACCGGCTCCGCAGCATCAGAATCGACGTCACCCACCAGCTTGCCAGCGGCCTCGTCCCAATTAATGCCAACATCGATGATCGTCTGGTCCTCGCGAACGGCATCCACGCCAATCGTACGCGCGCGTCCAACGGCGGCAACCACAATGTCGGCAGCACGGCACTCGGCAGCAAGGTCGCGCGTATGCGTATGGCACGTCGTCACAGTCGCATTGCGCGCCGTAAGCATAGCGGCTACGGGACGCCCGATCACCAGCGAGCGCCCGACCACAGCAACCTTAGCTCCATCCAGCTCAACGCCGTAATGATCCAGCAAAGCAAGCACGGCTTCGGCTGTGCAGGGGGCAAAACCCTCGCCGCGCCCCGAAAGCGTGGTGAGCAGCGAAGCCGGCGTCATGGAGTCAACGTCCTTGGCAGGATCGAGCGCTGCGGCAACCGCATCCTCATCAAGGCCGGCGGGCAGCGGGCGGAACATCAGGCAGCCATGAACAGCGGGGTCGGCATTGATGTCCTCGATGGCCGCCAACAGCTCGACCTGAGAAACATCGGCGGGAAGCAAAACGCGGCGAGCTTCAATGCCAACCTTCTCGCAGCGCTTGAGCGCACCGCGCTCGTAGGATAGGTCGTCCTCGCGTTCACCCACACGCACGATAGCCAACGTCGGAACAACGCCTCGCTCGCGCAGGGCTGCGCAGCGAGCAGCAAGTTCCTCAGTCAGCGCGCGGGCGACGGGAGCGCCCTTCAGCAGTTCAGCCATGGCTATCCCCTCTTCCTTGCAGCGTCGGCGGCGCGGCGCGCCAGCGCATCGGCGCGCGGCAACCACGTGTCCAGCAGCTCATCGCACGCGGTCTCGAGCTCCTCGGCGCGCGCCCGGTCCTTCATAGACGTGGTGTTGGCAAAGAGCGTCAAGCTCGCGCCCTGCATAGCGGAACGGCAGAACACGGCGCCGCACGCCACATCGGACAGCAGCTGACGCGAACCCTTGTCGGCCATGTCCTCGAGCAGCGCCAGCGCACGCCCGCAGGCATCCATAATGCGATACGGCGGCATAGCGGCCACATGCAGCGCATCCTGAATCGCGGTCGCTCGAGCCGGATCGTCACGCGGAATACCGTATGCCGCGGACACCTGCCCATAGGCACGAACGTCCTCGGCAACCAACTCGACAAGCTCCTGGGCCAGCTCATCAGCATGGGCAAACGCACGCGTCAGGTCATCCGCACGATCAGCAAGCGCGGGATTGGTCGCACCGTAGCGGGCAACCATTCCGCACAGCGAGGCGCCCAGCGCGCCCACAAAGGCGCTCGCGCTGCCACCGCCGGGAACCGGCTCGCGTGCGGCAAGTGCCTCGGCAAACTCTCGACAGGTTTTATCCATCATCTCTTGGATCATACGCACGCACCTTCAAGACATATACATCGGTCAGGCGGCAACCGCCGACCAACCGCATCGAACACGTAATGGTGCTAAGTCTAGCCCATAAGCACATGGGCGTCAGCACACCTGGCCATCGCGGATTTCTATGGCACACGATAGGCGGCAGTGACACAAACATGGGACACATGGCCCACCTTTCGAGACTTCCGGGCAGCGGCAACTGGGGCATACATATAGGTAAGGAGCCCTATGTTGGGGCAAGCTCATCACGGCACCGGACGACGAATGGAGGAATAACCGCACAGTAAACAAAGGCATCATGTGCATGCGTAACCGCCGCCCCAGCGATCCGCGGCACACGATGTCCCTGGCAGACAAGGAGGACGCTACCATGAAGAAAAAGACCCTATCAATCCTTTCCCTTTGCATCGCCCTCTTTGCCGCGTTTGCCCTTGTCGGCTGCGGCGGGAGCGCATCGGGCGGTGGCAGCGCCCCCAAGAGCGAGAGCAAGGAAAAGGCCCCCGTCGCCAAGAAGACCGACTTCACCTGGTTTAAGGTCGAGATGCCCGAGGGCGTTGACGTAAGCGACTCCGCCGGCAAGAATGCCGACAGGGTCCAGCTCACCTTCCCCGAAGACGAGAACGCCTCGGCCGATCGCTTTATCCCCGTTTGGAAAAAAGCGCTGACGGCAGAGGAATCCCACGCCGACCAGGCAGAAAAGAAAGGTGATACGTTCCAGTGGAAGGATGGCGGGTCCGTCGAGTATAACGGCAGGACATGGCTCATCGGAACGTACGAGGACAACAGTGGCATCACAACCCTCCTCTTTACCGACGTTGAGCCGGGAAGCGTCTACGTCCTCATCTCGAACTTCGACCAGCACAAGAAAGAAGCCGAGGCGCTCCTCAACTCCATCGAGTTCCCCGATGACATGGCAGAGGCAGTTTCCGAGGCACGCGAAGTCGAGATTTCGAGCATCGAGATCAAGTAACGGGACACCCGCACGCGCCTACGCGCACCAGCGCGCATGCGCCCATTAAAACAACGGGCGCCCAACCGGGGGGGGCCGACAGCATCGGCCCTCCCCTCTTTTGGACCCGCGCATATTGCCACTTGTCGGCGCAATTCCAGCCCTCAGAATGGGACACATGGCCCACCCTAGCGAGCCGTCCACGCGTACAGTAAAGGCAGGTAATCCATGGGCGGTTACAGATCGAGGAGGACACGACCATGAAAAAGAAGGCCTTTGCGATTCTCACCCTCTGCATCAGTCTCTTTGCCGCGGTTGCCCTGGTGGGTTGCGGCGGAAGCGGCGGCGCTACCGGCAGTGGCGGTGGCGGCGGCGCAGAAAAGCCAGCCGTGGATATGAGGACCGACTTCATCTGGTTTAAGGTCGAGGTGCCCGAGGGCGTCGAAATCACGGACGTCGCAGGCGACACGGCCGATAGGGCCCAGTTTAAGTTCACCGAGAGCGAGCACGCCAGCGACCGCTTCATCCCCGTCTTCGACTCTGACAAGAACGCTGACGAGCTGTTCGACTACGAGGCCAAATGGAAGGCCAACTTTGAGTGGACCGAGAATGATCCCGTCAAGTACAACGGCAAGACCTGGCGCAACGCTTCCTATACACACTCGGGCGGCGTGACGACTGAGTACTTCACCGAAGCAGGCGGCGGCAGCGTATACGTGAGCATCGACAACGTCGAGGAGCACAAGGACGCCGTCGAGACCATGATGAAGTCTCTGGAATTTGCCGACGACATCGCCGAAGCCAAGACCGAGGCCATGGACGTCAAGCTCGACGATATCGAGATCAAGCGCTAAGCAACTGGCGAGCGCAGCGGGAAACACGGGCGCGGTGCAAACAAGCGACGGTGCCCCAGCGTTTCGTACTAAGGGAGGGCCGGCAAACCGACCCTCCCTTTCTTATGCCGGCACCTGACGAACGCGAGGATGCCGGACGCCGGAACCACCCCAAATGTGGCAACGGTACGAAAACGGCAAGCACCCAAACACGTCCGCCCGCCGATTTATAGCGCCGCGCACACAATTTAAGCCGACACCTTTAAACATCCGGGCAGTATAGTGACCAAAATGAGCGCATTACCGCACCCTGCGAATGGAGGAGTTATGGCCGAACACCACGCCATCAGTCGTCGAGCGTTTACGCTGGGCCTAGGACTTGCGGCGTTGTCGCCGCTTGCAAGCCTGCCAGAAACCGCGGCACCGGGCATTCCCCTGCGAGCGGCATTTGCAGACGACACGCCCAAACCGGCGGACAGCCTCGACAATTTCGTCATTCGCCTTCGCCCCGCGGGCTATTTTCGCACCGCGAGCGTCAACCAAGACGGCAACGTTCGCGGCAACGTCTGCCACCTGTTTAACGACGGCACGTCCAGCAAGCTCATCCTTGAGAACGTAACGACCAAGAATGACGATACAAACTGGTATGCTATCCGCACCTTGCTCAATTTCGAAGAGCATAAAAGACGGGCTACAGCATTTGGTCGGTCGACGACGACTCTGACAAAGATGGAAAGGTCATCCACGTATGGGGCGGCGAGTATGACAACAAGCCCAGCCGCGCTTTTGCGTTCGAGCGTCAATCAAACGGAACCTATATCATCCGAGACCGCACGGTCGAGAAAGAAACCGAGAAAAAAGACATTAAGTACCTGGCAATAGAATCGAACGGCGAAGACCAGGACAACAATAAGATCTGCCATAAGAGTAAGAGCATTCCGTGGGAGCTCGAACTTATCGGTTACGACATGAAAAAGAACGATGCCACGGTTAGCAGCCTCGACTGGATCACGTACAGCAGCTACGTCGATGGGCCATGTTGGATGAAATACGTCGACGACAACAAGTTCCTCGACGAGCTGAGCATCCCGGGTACGCACGATTCGGGCACCTGCAGCGTGGACAACGACACTGAGCCCCAATCCTCGCAAGTAAAATGCCAGCAGGATTACATTCCTACGCAGTTGCTCGAAGGCATTCGCTATTTTGATATCCGGCTCGGAAAGGGCGACGACCCCGGTATCGACCACGGGGATTACTACCTGCTCAAAAAAGACGCGTACTTTATGCATCTTTCCGATGTCATAGGCTACTTCAAAACGTTTTTGAACGAAAACCCGACAGAAGCGCTCATCATGCTGGTGTCACGAGGCAACGACGAGGCTACCGACGAAAGTGTTACGACGGCTTTCGCCAAGGTTTTGGACGACAACCCCAAACTGTTCTATACGTCGAGCCGAATCCCCACGCTACACGAGGTGCGCGGAAAGATCGTTCTGCTGCGTCGATTTAGGCTCGCCGGCAACAGTGTAAGCGGCCACACGTGGGGCCTCGACCTTACCGAATGGGATGACAAGATCAAGGCTCACTCCGACAGCGCCACTATGTGTCTCGTCCAAGACGCGCGGGGCTTTGAAGCCGCGGGGGAAACAGGAGACAAAGAGCCCTATTGCACCAAGGTATACGCCCAGGACAAGTACAAACTCACGGGAACCGACAAGCTCAGCTGGGTCGATAATGCGTTGAAGGAAACGACCGGGCGCACGCGCAACAAGGTGGACGTCGCGGACGATGACGGGGCCAAGGTGCAAGTCCAGGAGCGTTGCTGGTCTATCAACTACACCAGCTGCACGGGCTTGTCGCACGGAGGCAATCCTTTTACCTCGGCACGAGTAGTCAACGAGCATCTGTATAAGAGCCCGTACATCAATCCCAGCGGCATCGAGGATACAAAGTCAGATTACCTCGAGCACATTGGCATCATCGCATCCGACTTTGTTGATGCGGCGCTGGCCCGGAGCATCTACCAGCGCAATTACGATTACGATACACAGCACAAGCAGACAGCTTCGTACTACCTCCCGACCCGCATGCGCATGACGTACGGCGACTCGCTGAGCGATGCCTCGCTCCTGGATGGCAAGACCGTTGGCGAGGGCCATTTCCGCCTTGTCGACAGCAGCAACGTACTCAACGTGGCGGCTTCGGGCCATGCGTTTGCCATTGAATACGTGGATGTTGATGCCCTGGGCAACGAGACCGTTACAAGACTGCAGGGCTTTGTGCCTATCGATATCGATCCACGCGCGCTGACGCCCCATTTTGAGGGACTCGAAGGCCTTAAGGCCGGCGAAGACGTGCGCGCCAAGATTGCGGCATCACTCGAGGGCAAGCTCGAAACCGATGCCTGCACGGCCCAGCTCGAGTTTGTACACGACGCGGACGGCGCTCCGGGCACGGCAATGGCCGAGGGCGAAACATTTGCCGCAGGAACGTACTGGGTGCGCGTGAACGGTCTCTTGGGCGACGCGGCGCAGAACTACACGCTCGCCAGCGACGGAGCCGCAAGCTTTACCGTTGCAGCCTCGGGCAACGCGGGCGGCAACGGCGCCGGCACCGACGGTGGCACGGGCTCCAACGCAGGTAGCGCCGACAAGAACGGCAAGGGCAAAAGCTCGGCCGGAAAGCTTGCCGGCACAGGCGACGGCTCTGGCATCGCCGCCGGGCTCGCTGCCGCCGCCGTGGCGACGACAGTCGCCGGCGCAGCGATGCTTGCAAATGACCGCGAAAACGCTGGGGACGACAGCGAATAGGCAAGCCAGCCTTTTAGACACATCGACTCAATCGGGGGCGCAGAACACCGTTCTGTGCCCCCGATTTTTACCTTGGCCCGAACGCCGCTTTCGACTACATCACCATGTTCAGCGCGTTAACAAACTCCTGGGCCTTCGCACGACTGCTCAGGCTAAAGACACAAGCGGTCAACAGCCTGTTACGTAGGAAAACGTCGCGGCCCTTGATCCTGTTGACCCCAGTGATGTCCTTAAGGTAAACAATCTCGGTGTGCTTGCCACCAAACGTGCCCTTCTTGAGCACCTCAATACGGTTAGGGTAGATCTTGACGTCTTTAAACCTACCCGAACCTTTGTCCTGGAATAGCAGCGTGTTCTTGTCCATGCATGTCACTCCCGTGGGGTTCGCTAAAACTGCCTTTATGGTCACATTTTAACCACCGCAAGGCCCCCATGCGAAGGTGCCAGACAACGCAGCAATTCGTGTCCGCGCGAGGCTTTAAACTAAATGTAATAAAGATGCATTCCTCAAGAGGAAAGTCGGGCGATATTGATGGGTGAACTGGTAAACCGCGGGGAATCGACAATCGTGCCAGAAGTTTTTTACAAGCAGGTTTCCTCGATTCTCAACGCCGCTCGCAACAAGGCATATACCGCCGTTAACTTTGCGATGGTTGAGGCATATTGGGAGATCGGCAAGAGCATTGTTGATGAACAGGGCGGAGAGGAGCGCGCAGCATATGGAGAGGCATTGATTGCGGGCCTCTCCAGAAGGCTTACCGCGGATTTCGGAAGAGGCTTTGGCATCGCAAACCTTCGCAATATGCGTCAGTTCTTTCTTGCGTTTCCAATTCGCGACGCACTGCGTAGCGAATTGAGCTGGACTCATTACCGCAGGTTGATGCGAATTCCCGACCCTGATGCTCGCGCCTGGTACATGAACGAATGCGCCAATTCTCGCTGGAGCACGCGCCAGATCGAGCGCCAGATCAACACCATGTTCCGAGAGCGCCTACTTGCCAGCAAGGACAAGGAGGCCGTCACCCAGGAAATCCAAAAGCGCGCCCCGGCTCGTCGCCCCGAGGATATCATCCGCGACCCATATGTGCTGGAGTTTTTAGGTTTCTCGGACGATACTGCGTTTCGCGAGAGCGATCTAGAGCAGGCGCTCATCACGCATCTTCAGAAGTTCCTGCTGGAGCTTGGCCGTGGCTTCGCTTTCGAGGCGCGCCAAAAGCGCATCACCTTTGATGGGCGCCATTTCTATATTGACCTTGTGTTTTACAACTATCTGATGCGCTGTTTCGTGCTCATCGACCTTAAGACCGATGACCTTACGCATCAGGACCTGGGCCAGATGCAAATGTATGTGAACTACTACACGCGTGAGCTCATGAACGTAGGCGACAATCCGCCCATAGGCATCGTGCTCTGCGCGGACAAAAGCGATTCGATCGTCGAGTACACGCTGCCCGAAGACAACGACCAAGTGTTTGCCGCCAAATACCTGCCGTATCTTCCAAGCAAGGAAGAGCTGGCACGCGAGCTGAGTGCCGAGTACCGCGCCATCAACGAAGCGACTAATGGCGAAGTGCAAGGATAGCAGCACGTTGCGACCGATACCCCCGACGGCGCTCCACATCACCCGGGAAAAGAGGAGCTTTCCATGACACACAGACCGAAAACAACACTGCGCGACTGCATCTATGGGCTTGCCGTCGGTGACGCGCTGGGCGTTCCCTACGAGTTCAGACCTCGTGGCACGTTCGAATGCACCGACATGATCGGCTACGGCACGCACGAGCAGACCGCCGGCACCTGGAGCGACGACACATCTATGACGCTCGCCACCTGCGACTCCATCAGAGAGCTCGGCCGCATTGACACCGAGGACATGCGCGACAAATTCGTGAGCTGGATCGCCAACGACGAGTACACGATTGATGGCGTCTTCGACTACGGAGGAACGACCGCCCGCGCCCTTCGCTCCGGCAAGGGTGGCTCCGGCGAGCGCGACAACGGCAACGGCTCGCTCATGCGCATCGCACCCCTGGCGTTTGCCGATGCAACAGACAAAGAGATCCGTGAGGTCTCTGCAATCACCCACGCTCATAGAACATCGACCGAGTCATGTGTCAAGTTCATCGAACTGTTGAGGTCCGAGATGGACGGCGCGCTCCCCGAATGGACACTCTGTCTGAAAGATGCACCCGAGCACGAAATCAGATCCGGCGGCTTCGTGCGCGACACGCTTAAGGCAGCCACTTGGTGCTTCGTCAACACTAACAGCTACGATGATTGTGTGCTTGCCGCCGTCAACCTGGGCGACGACACCGACACCACCGCAGCCGTCGCAGGCGCCCTCGCCGGCGCAGCATACGGCATGGACGCAATTCCGCAGAAATGGATCGACACCCTGCGCGGTAAAGAGTTGATTGAGAGCTGCTTGTTTTAGGGCGCCATTCAAGAAATAAGGTAGGAGGCATCATGGAGAGGAAGATCGCGAATATCGATGAGTTCCAAATGGGCGAAAACGAGACCCCGATACTCCCAACGGGACTGATGGAGGAAGAAAACCTTTACGTCCTTCCCGACGGGCGCTACCTCCCCTGCGGGGTCTACCGGACCGAAGATGGCGGCTCACTCATTTATGAGCCATCCGGGCTCAGCTTCTTCGGGCAGATGCTTGCTCAATTCAAAGAGAGCTAAAGGCTTGATTGCCCGTCAGATCGACACTGCTCCAAACCAGGGGGTGGATAGGATGTCTCCCACCGCGGCCTGTGAGGTAAAATCTTGACCGCCGCGGAATCCGCCTGCGGGCAACGCTCCGATCTCCGATTGGGGTGAAGCCTATGAACTTGTTTCTTGAAATCCTGCGCCTCTCGATGTATGTGACCGGCATTGCCCGGAACCTCTACTCGATCTGGCGGGAATATAAGCAGTAACGGATAGCGAAGGGACTCATAGAAAAGGGTCGGTTGCAGCCGACCCTTTAAGACGATAGCACCTGCGTTGCCCGCGCTTCCAAAGTTGACCGACTGAGGAGCGGGTTCCGCGGCACATCCTGATTTTACCCAGTGGCAAGGCTCTTTTACAGCCGTTCCACCGTTTATTTACATCTGCCAATCAAGACGAGACTACTACGCACCTTTATTACACACGATATTTTCAGCCTGGTATAACCAAGTTCAATAATAGAATGCAAATCCAACCACCGTGTCTGATTACAAAAAGATTTTTGCCTTTTCTGCAGCAAACTCTTCCTCGGTAAGCACTCCACTATCACGCAGCGTTGCAAGCCTCTCAAGCCTTGCAACTACATCAATCACTATCCGCCAGCGTCTCAATAGTCTGTGAAACCTGCGGATACCGCTCAAGCTCCTTCGATAGGGCATCGACTATCTCGGCAATATTCTTTGCATTTTTGCCCCCGTTTAATACGTTTGCCCTGACCTTAGATGACGACTTGACAGTAACGCCAGATCCGCCTTCAACTGGAACAACCGAAATACTGATATTTTCGCCCCAAGACCAAAGGCTCATACCAATCTCGGCTGCAACTGTTCTTGTTGTGGGCGATGCACTATCAACTTTTACTTTAGGCAGCTTTTCCATAGCTGCCTTCAAGGCATTAAACGTGTCGTCAGGAGAATACGGTACCTGAAGCTGAAGCTGCTGATCCGCAAAACCCATAATCTGGCCTCCGCTTCTTACAAGATTAAGGCTATCGGCAATGGTAGCACGTTCCCAGCAGTCTTAAATTCGTCTCATGACCTTGCGATGCAGCCCGACGCCCCGGCTCCGCTTCCCTACTTCCCAAAGATCGCAGCGAACAATCCCTTGCGCTTGGGTTTTTCTTCTCGGTAGGAACCCTCGGCAGCCGCTGCCACCTGACGTGGCTGCTCGTCGCCTCCACGGCGCACAATTTGGTACAGGAATGGCGATTTGATGTATTTGACCTCGACGGGCGTGGCGTGAACGGTGCTTTCGCCGGACAGATGCAGGCTCGGATTGAGCGGCGCCACAATATGCGTCTCGCGCTTGTCGCTAAACACCACCGCCGCCGCACGGCCCGTCTGGCCGTTCACGGCAATGCGCACCTGCTCGCCATTACGTCCATCCGACGCGGGACGATCGACAAAGTAGACCGGCACCATAACCAGGCCGTCCTTGTGCTTGCGGGCCTTGCGCGCCCAGGTGCGGATGCTCTTTTTATTGAGCCCCAGGAAAGTCTCGGCATCGTTGCCAACAATGTCGAGCGCCAGCTTGTCAATGACCACCTGGTCCTTGGTGGACGCATCGACGGAGACAACGCGGAAGTCGCCTTCCTGCATGGCCGGGTCGAACGACCCAACCTTGGCAAAGTCCCATGGCTCCAGAATGCCCATAAGGCGAACGTCCAGGTAGTTTGCCCTGGGATATGCCCAGTCGAGCACCTCGTAGTACACCAGGGTCTCCTTGCTCAGGCCCTTGCCCGGGAAGGACGCCATCATGCGCAGGTCCGCGAGCGCCATGGGGAAGTAGAAGAGCATCATGTCGTTTTGAATCGCGTCTTCCACATCGTGACCGGCAAAGGCGTCTGGATATCGGCGCACCAGCTCAAGCGCATTGGCGCGCGCCTGCTGCGGCGTTATCTCGCAGGGAATACCCTGCTCGGGCACATATTCCGCACCAACGCCCATGGTCAGGCGCTTGCTAAACGTCCCCGGCTTGAGCAGGTCGGCGACACCGATCTTGTTGCCGCAGGACGGGCACTCAAACACACGCTGCGTTGACTCGCCCTCAAAGGACGCACCGCAGAAGGGGCAGGGAATGCTCACGTGCGTGGCTTCTTGGAACTCCTGAGCCGTGCCGCGGTCCTCCCACAGTAGATGCTCCAGAACCGACTGATTGCGCCAGTACGAATTAAAGAAATACCAGTCCGGGTCCTCCGGGCGCTCGAGCTGCGACACATGCGTGAGCTTGAGCAGTCCATCCACCACCGTCAACGGCGTATGACGAATGCCCAGGGCACTCTTGGGCTCCCCCGCATCGGCCTGCCACGGAACGACCGTGCCGCAATAGGCGCACTCAAAGCTGCGTTTAGCCTGGTGTGAGTACATAGGGCCGCCGCAGTTTTGGCATTTAATGGCAAACATCTCGTCCATGGATACGTCCTCCTTTACGCAGGGGCTGTCGACATTAAGTATGTCGAGCAAACAGGCACATGCCCATACCCATGTGGCCCAAAATGGACCACCCAGGCAGACGAGAAGGCTCGCTCGTTAGCACCGGCAGACCATTGCTGCATTTTCTGAGCATCGGTGCACAGCGCCTCCGCGCGAGCTACACTATCCCCTTAAACATGATTGTGAGGACGACCGCTATGCTATTTGTAAATCGGCTGGTACATACGCTTGTTCCCGGCAGCGAGGGCGAGCCGGTCGATACCTCCTGCCGCACCAACGCGGGCTTTGCCGCAAGCCTCATCTGCATTGGCCTCAACATCACCCTGTGCCTGGCCAAGGGCATCGCGGGCCTGCTCGCCGGCTCCGTCTCACTCATCGCCGACGCCTTCAACAACCTCTCCGACGCCTCGAGCAATATCGTGAGCCTGCTCGGGTTCCGCCTTGCCAGCCGCCCAGCAGACGAAGGCCACCCCTATGGCCATGGCCGCTACGAGTACCTCGCCGGCTTGTTTGTCGCCGTCCTGGTTTGCGCCGTCGGCATCAACCTGACCCTCGAGTCGGTCACCAAGATCATCAAGCCCTCCCCCACCGCCTACACGCTGGTCTCCCTAGCCGCTCTCGTCTTGTCCATGCTCGTCAAATTCTGGATGGCCGCATTCAACCGCGCGCTGGGCAACCGTATCGATTCCGAAACACTTATTGCCACAGCACAGGACTCCAAAAACGACGTCATCACCTCGGGTTCGGTCTTGATGGCGGCGCTTATTTCGCAGACGACCGGCTTTGACCTCGATGGCTGGGCAGGCCTGGGTGTGGGCATCTTCATCTGCATCAGCGGCATGGGCCTAGTGCGCGACGCCATCAGCCCGTTGCTGGGACAAGCGCCCGACCCCAAGCTCGTCCAGACAATCCGCGACAAGATCATGTCCTATCCGCAGGTCTTGGGCACACACGACCTGATGGTGCACGACTACGGCCCCGGCCGTCAGTTTGCCAGCGCCCACGTGGAGATGCCCGGCGAGGGCGACGCGTTTGAACACCACGAGATCCTGGACGCCATCGAGCACGACATCAAGCGCCAGATGGGCATCGGCATCACGCTGCACTGTGACCCCATCGCCACCACCGGCGACGACCTGCGCGGCTGGGTCAAGCGCGGTATCGTGCAGATCGACCCCGCGCTCTCCATCCACGACCTGCACGAGCACGACGGGTTCGTTTCGTTTGACCTGGTGCGTCCCGACGGCTTTGACATATCCGACGAGGAGCTGCTGGAGCTCGTCACGCGCATCGTGCACGAGCGCCGGCCCAACGTCTCGTGCGTCGTTACGTTTGACTCAGGCTTTAGCTCGCCCGACCGTCCGGCCGAGCAGCTGTAGCCCGCTTAACAGCTAGTTTCCCTGCGCGCCCGAGATGCCGTTTTGTAGGGCGTTCCAGGCATCCGTCGCCATGTCGCCCAAGTTCTGCGCGGTATTGCCCAGGTTTTGTGCCGTATCGCCCAGCTCTTGTGCCTTGTCTCCCAACTCCTGCGCCTTGTTGCTCAAGTCCTCCAGCGTATTGGAGCTCGAGCTGTCGGTACCGCTTTGGCCGTCGGACGAGTTGCCCGAGCTGTTCTTGTGCGTGAGCTGAATTTCGAGGTTGCCGCTGTCGTTATAGTAAGCAGAAGTAACGACCCAGTTGGCATCGACGACGGGCGTTGAGCCATCATCAGTCAGGACCACGGCATTCGAAAGATCGGCGCCGCGCGACTTGAGAAGCTTCTTGGCGTTGGACCAGTACTGCCCCGGGATATCGCTCAGATCGACGGTGCTAGACGAGGCGGACTCGGTTTGCTCGGCAGTGGTATCGGCCGTTGAACTCCCTCGCTTGTTGAGCATGCCCGACACAATGGCAAACATAACCGACAGCGCAAAGAAGATCGCCAGCACAATCAGGATCTTCTTGATCACGCTCGACGAACGCGACGGCTTCTTCTCCTCGTCCTCGCCATATTGCGGAATCGACTTGGGGTACTCGTGATACGGCTCGCGTGACTCGTAGCGAGGCTGCGCCGTGCGAGGCATATACGTCGTCTGCTGAGGCTGCGGAATGGGATTCTGCGGCAGGTCATCATAGGGATTCGGTGTCGAGACGACATAAGAATCCTGCGGCGCGTAATCAAACGGGTCCGGAGTTGCGTTGCCATAGGGGCCTTGCGAAGATGCAGCGTAAGAATCCCGCGCTGTGTCGCCATAGCCCATAACCCGGGTTGGCTCGGCAGAAGGCTGCGTCGCGGCGGGGTCGGTATAACCGGGGTTGGGAACAACGCGGGTCGCATCGGCGCTATCGCCAGCCTGCGCGGAGCCGTAGCCGCCCATCACGGTTGTCTTGTCCTGATCCATGCAACGATTCCTTTCCGTCGCGCGTGAGCATCAAGTTATCCATGCATTCTACCCGCGCAAAAGCCTATGATGGGCAGAGCCCGTCGGTATCTACAAGACATGCGCGGGCCTAAGGATAAAAAAGCCCCGCCGGGCCTTGGGGGCACGGCGGGGCGGGCAAGCAGCTATGGGCAACAGGTTTAGAACAGGCCGGTGATGTTGCCGTCGTTGTCGACGTCGATGTTCTCGGCCGCAGGGACCTTGGGCAGGCCCGGCATGGTCAGAACACTGCCGGTCAGTGCGACCACAAAATGGGCACCGGCGGAAACCTTGAGCTCGCGCACCGTGATGCGGAAGTTCTCGGGAGCGCCCAGAGCTTTGGCGTTGTCGCTAAAGCTGTACTGCGTCTTGGCGACGCACACCGGCAGGTTGCCAAAGCCGTTCTCGCGCAGCTCGGCAAGCTGGCGCTTGGCGGCCGGCGTAAAGTCGACGCCGTCGGCGCGGTAGACCTTGGTGGCAACGGCCTCGAGGGCGTCAGCAACATCGGCGCCGTCCTCATAGGCAAACTTGAGCTCGCTCGGCTGCTCAATCAGACGCATGACCTCATCGGCCAGCTCGAGCGCGCCCTCGCCGCCCTTGGCCCAGACCTCGGAAAGCTTAACGTTGACGCCGAGCTTCTGGCACTCGGACTCGATGAGCGCAAGCTCGGCCTCGGTGTCCGTCGGGAAGCGGTTGATGGCGACCACGCAGGGCAGACCATAAACGTTCTGGATGTTGTCGACGTGACGCAGCAGGTTGGGCATGCCGGCCTTGAGTGCCTCGAGGTTCTCCTCGTTGAGGTCGGCCTTGGCGACGCCACCGTTGTACTTCAGCGCACGAGCGGTCGCGACGACCACGACGGCGCTGGGGCGAACGCCCGTCATACGGCACTTGATGTCAAGGAACTTCTCGGCACCCAGATCGGCACCGAAGCCGGCCTCGGTAATGGCAACATCGCCAAAGCGCATCGCCATACGCGTGGCCATGATAGAGTTGCAGCCGTGGGCGATGTTGGCGAAGGGGCCGCCGTGGACAAACGCGGGCGTGCCCTCGAGCGTTTGCACCAAGTTGGGCTTGAGCGCGTCCTTAAGCAACGCGGCCATGGCACCCTGGGCCTTAAGGTCGCGGGCACGGACAGGCTCGCCGGCAAAGCTGTAGCCGACGACGATCTCGCCCAGGCGCTCCTTGAGGTCGTTAATGCTCGTAGACAGGCACAGGATTGCCATGACCTCGGAGGCGACGGTGATATCGAAGCCATCCTCGCGCGGCACGCCCTGGGCCTTACCGCCAATACCGTCGATGACGTGGCGCAGCTGACGGTCGTTCATATCGACGACGCGCTTCCAAGTGATGCGCTTAACGTCGATGCCAAGCTGATTGCCCTGCTGAATATGGTTGTCGAGCATGGCGGCCAGCAGGTTGTTGGCAGCACCGATGGCATGGAAGTCGCCGGTAAAGTGCAGGTTGATATCCTCCATGGGGATGACCTGCGCCCAGCCACCGCCGGCGGCACCGCCCTTGACGCCGAAGACGGGACCGAGCGAAGGCTCACGAAGGGCCACGGCGCTCTTGACACCGCGACGGCGCAGGCCATCGGCCAGACCGATGGTCGTAGTGGTCTTACCCTCGCCGGCGGGCGTGGGGTTGATAGCGGTCACGAGGACGAGCTTGGCCTGGTGATCAGTCGGCTCGTTGAGCAGTGAATAGTCGACCTTAGCCTTGTCGAAGCCGTACGGAATAAGGTGCTTAACGTCGACGCCGGCGTTCTTGGCCACCTCGGTAATAGGCAGCGGCGTAACAGAACGTGCGATTTCGATGTCAGTAGGCATGGGCGGTCCTTTCGTTACCGGATGAGAAAAAGACCAATCCAGCATAGCACGGGCGTGCAATAGTAAAACACACGCAACCGACAAACGGCGATATGTTTATCCAATGCTCAGCGATAGCTTAACAACCCGCCAAAACAAAGCGCCCTAAATGGTAGGTTCAATCCCCAGGTGCTCAAAGGTGCGAAGGGTTGCCTGACGGCCCTGCGGCGTACGAATCATCAACCCGCACTGCAGCAGATACGGCTCATAGACATCCTCGAGCGTGCCCGGGTCCTCGCCCACCGCGCTGGCAAGGGTCGTAAGTCCCACGGCACGACCGGAGAACGTCTTAGCGAGCGTCTCCAAAATGCGAATATCCATCCAGTCCAGACCGAGCTCATCGATCTCGAAGAACTCGAGCGCCTGGCGGCAGATATCGAGCTCGATGGGACCGTTGCCGCGCACCTGTGCGTAATCGCGCACGCGCTTGAGCAGGCGGTTGGCAAGACGTGGCGTGCCGCGCGAACGCGAGCCGATCTCGAGTGCACTGGGATGGTCGATCGTCACGCCCAGAATAGTCGCCGAGCGCGTCACAATCTGCGCGAGCTCCTCGACCGTGTAGTAATCCAGGCGATATGAAATGCCAAAGCGGTCGCGCAACGGGCCGGTCAACATGCCTGAGCGGGTCGTTGCCGCCACCAGCGTAAACTTGGGAATATCCAGGCGAATCGAGCGCGCCGCCGGACCCTTGCCAATCACGATATCGAGGGCAAAGTCCTCCATCGCGGGGTACAGGACCTCCTCGACCGAACGGTTGAGGCGGTGGATCTCGTCGATAAACAGCACATCACCCGGCTGCAAGTTAGTAAGGATGGCTGCCAGGTCGCCGGTGCGCGCGATGGCAGGGCCACTCGTGGTCTTGATCTGAGCACCCAGCTCGTTGGCGATAACCGTAGCCAGCGTGGTCTTGCCCAGACCCGGAGGGCCCGAGAAGATCACGTGGTCGAGCGTCTCGCCACGGCTCTGCGCCGCTTCGATCAACACGCGCAGGCTCTGCTTGATATGCTCCTGGCCGCAGTAATCGTCCAGGCGCTGGGGGCGCAAAGTGCGATCGACATCGAGGTCCTCGGCCGTCAGCTCCGAGCCCACCATGCGCTCGCCGTGCGCCATGGATGCCGCCGGCGAGTTGCCGGGCGTCGCCCACAGGTCCTGAGAGTCATCGGCTTCCCACATCACGCATCCATTCCGAGTCGCTTAAGCGCCGCGCCGAGCAGATCCTCGACACGCATATCCTGCCCATCATACCCGCTCAGAGCGACATCGGTCTCCTGCGGGCTAAAGCCCATGGAAAGGAGCGCCGCACGGGCGTCATCGATCGCCGAGGGAGCGGCGGCGGGGACCGGCATCGCAACCTGCCCCGGGATCACGTCGACCGGCACAAAGCCCTTATCCTTGGCAAAGGTGCTCTTGAGCTCCAAGATGAGGCGCTGGGCGGTCTTTTTACCCACACCGGGTACCTTGGCCATGCCCTTGTCGTCCTCGGCCATCACCAGCGAATACAGCTGCCCCACGGTATAGGTGGAAAGCACGGCGAGCGCCAAGCGCGGGCCAACGCCCGAGACAGACACGAGCCGATCGAACATCGTGCGCTCATCCTTAGAGGAAAAACCGAAAAGTGTCATGGCGTCCTCGCGCACCTGCATACGCGTGTAGAGGCGGACCTCGCCGCCGGGCGTCGGCAACGTGGCCGCAGTGCTGCCCGAGATGCCGAGCTCAAAGCCAACGCCCGACACATCGACGACAGCAGAGCTCATCGTGGCCTCGACAAGCGTTCCGTGGAGCTGGGAGATCATCAGTATCCGGTTCCTCTCTGTTGATAGAACTCGCCGCCGGTAAGCGCCCGGGTACGGCTGAGGTTAACGTGGCAGATGGCGCAGGCCAGGGCATCGGCGGCATGGTCGGGATGCGGGTCGTGATCGAGCTGCGTGAGCGTGCGCACCATGTAGGCAACCTGCCGCTTCTCTGCGGCACCGGTACCCACCACAGCCTGCTTGATCTGCATAGGCGTGTACTCGCCGATCTCGAGCGCGCACTCCGAAAGCGCCACGAGCGCGGCACCGCGGGCATGTGCCGTGGGGATTGCCGAGCGGACATTAGCGCCAAAGTAGATGCTCTCGATGGCAGCGGTATCGGGTCGATAACGCTCCACGACACCCTTGAGGTCGCGGGCGATATGCGACAGGCGCACCGCGAGCGGACTGCCTGCGCTGGTCTCGATGCAGCCATAGGCACGGCAGCGAACCTCGCCACGCCGCTCCTCGATAATCCCCCAACCCGTATGAGCCAAACCGGGGTCGATGCCCAAAATAACCAAGCCAACCTCCCCTCGTCTTTTACCAAGCGCAAGGCAAGGCCCCGCGCACTACTCACGAACGTCTGTTCTAGAATAACACAACAGCGACCGTATCTAACAAGCAAGGTTGAACCATAGGTTGAGCATAAGTCAGCGAGCGAGTCCCTGCCGTGGCAAGGTGTCGCGAAAGAGGAGCGCCGCGTACTTCTGTACGCAAGCGACGGTTTGAGCGGCAGATTGCCCGACAGGGGCTCGCGCAGCGTCGACTCGTTACGCGGTTTGGCAAAACCGCGTAACCTTGGCCCCATCCCCAGTTTAGTTCTGCGAGAAGAATGGGAACTGTCGGGGATCAACCGACGGATGCGGCATCGGGCCACCCTGGGGCCCACCCTGCGGGCCACCCTGGCCGCCCATCATCTTATCGATGGCGTCCTGAACCTCGCCCTCGAACTTTTTCATTCCCTCGTGTAAACGACGCTGACCGTCTTCAGAGCGCAACTCCTCCATTTGTTCGGGCGAAATACCCAGTAGCTCGCCCAGCACGCCCATCATCTCGTTTCGCACGCGCTCACTAGTATCCTCGTCAGCAAAACGGCGCACCTCGGCGCGCGCCAGCAAATCGACCGTCATACGCTCCTTGCCGTTAAGCCCCAGGTCGGACCACGCGAGCATGTACGGCCAGGAGCGCTCGGCAAACGAACGGGACGAAACGATCGGCGCCGTCGGCAACATGCGGCGGGCAGCCTCACCCTGTCGAACGAGCATCAGCAGCAGCGAGCAGGCCTCAGGCTTGCCAGCGGCCATCGGGATGTCGTCGAAAGATCGATTGCGGTCCACGTGCGCCTCGAGCGCACCATCGACCTCGCCCGGCTCAAGCCCGCCAAGCAGCTGCGCCGCGCGATCGAGCATATCAACCGGGCCGGCGAGCGTCGCGAGCGCCTGCGACAGCACGCGATCCATGCAATCCTCTACCGCGTTGAGCGTCACGAGCTCTTGGGGCACCACGGCAGACGCGCGGTTGCGCACACGCGCCACAAACTCAAGCGTCGACAGGTACACATCGCCAAAGGGCGCGTAATCGCCCTGGTAGCCGCCGCAAAGCGCCGGCGCCGCCAGCGCGTACTCGGTTTTGGACAGCGGACTCAACGCCATCGCACCCAGCTCGAGCGCCGTATCCTCCAGCATGAGGCCCAGCGTGCGAGAGCGCAGGCGCTCGGCGTCGCCCGCCGACACATCGCGGTCGAGCACGCGCGCGGCATCCGGCGCATCGCGCTCAACCGTGCGAATATGCAGGCGCTCGGCAATGGCGCGAACGGCGGCACAGCGAGCAGCCTCGGCCTCCTCCTGCGCCGGCGTAAAGATGCGGTTGCGCCCCAGCACCAGGCCAATCACATTACGTGGGCCCAGAGCGTCGACGGCCAGCGCCGCCAGCAGGGACGACGGCAAGTCGCCCTCGAGTGCCACCACGGCGCGCGACGCACCGTGGGCCCGGGCGTTGTCGCGCACGGCGAGCACCAGCGCCTGCCACAGCCACTCCTCGGAACGGAACTCGGGCAGTTCGTGATCTTCCAGGGCATCGAGCATCACGCCGCGCTGAATCTCCTGAACCAGCAGGCTCTCCTCAAAACACGGCGCCTGGGCCACCACGCGACCGCAGTCGTCGAGCACAAACGAACCGCCGGTATACACCGACTCGTCATAGGCACCGACCGGCGCCATGCAGGCAAACCACACGCTGCGCCTGGATGCGATCTTGCGGTAGGCGCCGCTGCGAACGGCGGCAATGGCAGTAGTCTCGCGGTCGGTCATGTCAAACGCGTTGAATTGGAAATACGCAATGAGGTCAACACCGGTCGGCAACATCTCGAGCTCGCGGTCCAAGTCAAAAATCACGGCGATGCGCACGCCATCCACGTCGAACACCGGCGGCGCCCAACGCGTGTCGTTGTTCTCGCCACGCTGCAGGGCAATGCTCGAACGCGCCGGCACCACATGACCGTCCTTGAGCATCATGTAGTCGAGTAGCGGCTGGCCCTCAAACGAAACCGCCGCGGGCACGATGCAGATCATGTCAAGCTCCTGGATGCGCTCGGCGACACCAGTCAAGCCGGCAAGCATGTCGTGCTCAAAGTCGGCAGCGCCCACCAGGCCACCGGGCATGGCGCCCATAAAGAGCGGAGCCGGAACGCACAGCACGCGCGCCCCGCGCTCGTGGGCCAGACGAGCCTGGTCCTCGATGCGGCCGCAAATGCCCTCAATATCACCCAGGCGCATATCGATCTGTGCAAGCGCGAGCTTCATGGCTCAGCCCTTTCCGTCGTTAACCATCGAAATCGTAGTAAAAGCGCCGGCCGCATGATGCAGTCGGCGCTCGCATGTGCATATGCTAGCTATGATACCCCGAGCGGGGGCGCGCTCCTAGAACGTCGCGGACCACAGCCCGTGCAGGTTGCAGTAGGCATAGACGGTACCGGTCTTGGAACCGCCGGCAAAAAACGTCGCGGGCTTCATGCCGGGCTCAAGGTAATGGACCTCTAAGCGGCCCTCGGCCTCAAGGGCGATCCACTCGATATAGTGCTCGGGCAGGCTGGGGTGCTCGACCGAGCCAACGCGTGCGCGAATCACGTGACCGTCGCGCTCGGTCTCGACAACAGGCACGTGCTTCTCGTGCGCCGCGTCCTCAGTGTTTGCGGTCAGTTCCGTGCAACCGGCAGGGGTTGCAGCGTCGTTGCCAAGGGCGGCAATGAGCTTACCGTCGGGGTCCTTAAAGAATTTCGCCATGATGTTCTCCTTTGCTGACGCGCCAATGTTCTTGATGGTTCTTATGCCCAAAGGCAGACAAACCATCCACGGCATTGCAAATGAACACATAACGGGCGGGGACGATGGGGCAGCGTGCGCTATCCGCCCTGGCGGCCCCACCCGAGCGGGTTAGCGCCCGTCGCCGCCCAGCAGCGCCAGAACATCTTCGCGGGTAAACAGCGCCGACGAGATGCCGTCGCCGCCGAGCACGCTGTTGACCAGGTCGCGCTTGGACTCCTGCATCTGCATAATGCGCTCCTCGATCGTGTCCTTGGCGATGAGCTTGTACACGGTCACGGTATGTTGCTGGCCAATACGGTGCGCGCGGTCGGTCGCCTGGTCCTGCGCTGCCACGTTCCACCACGGGTCGTAGTGGATGACCACGT
Organism: uncultured Collinsella sp.; assembly: GCA_937922225.1. GTDB lineage: Bacteria > Actinomycetota > Coriobacteriia > Coriobacteriales > Coriobacteriaceae > Collinsella. The sequence continues at coordinate 85,580 of CAKZUZ010000015.1, read as the reverse complement.
CGGCCGCCGTCAGGTTAAGGCCCACGCCGCCCGCCTTGAGCGAAATCAAAAAGACCGGAACCTCGCCCGCTTGGAACTGCGCGACCATCTTGGCGCGGCTCTCCTTAGACGAAGCGCCCGTGAGCTTAAGGAAGGCGATGTCCTCCTTGGCCAAGCGCTTACCGATGATATCGAGCATACCCGTAAACTGGCTGAACAACAGGATGCGATGCCCGCCGTCGAGTGCGCCGTGCACGAGCTCCATACACGTATCGAGCTTGGCGCTCCCCGCCTTGTAATCCTCGTAGTGTAGACGCGGGTCGCAGCAGATCTGGCGCAGCTTGGTGAGCTCGGCGAGCACCTTGAGTTTGTCCTTCTTAAACTCCCCAGCCTCGCGGTGCTGCACCTGCTGGGCGATGCGGTCCTGGTTGGCCAGGTAGAGCTTGCGCTGCTCGCCGGTAAGCTGCGCCATGACGGTGTCTTCGATCTTCTCGGGCAGGTCGGCCACCACGTCTTCCTTAACACGGCGCAGCACAAACGGCGACACGAGCGCCTGCAGGCGAGCGGCGCTATCGCCCTCGGCATGCTCGACGGGGCTCTCAAAGCGCTTGGCAAACGACTCGCGCGTCCCCAAAAGGCCCGGCATCAAAAAGTCGAAGATGCTCCAGAGCTCGGACAGGCGGTTTTCGATGGGCGTGCCCGTCAGGGCAAAGCGCACGCCGGCAGGCAGGCGCTTGGCGGCGCGCGCCACCTGCGTGAGCGGATTTTTAATGTACTGTGCCTCATCGAGCACCACGCGGGCAAAATCCCGCTCGACGTACTCGTCGATATCGCGCCGCATAAGGTCATACGACGTCACGACCACGCTATGCTCGGCCACGCCGGCGATCTGCACGCGGCGTTGAGCCTTGGCGCCCACAATGGCGCACACATCGAGCGACGGGGCAAAGCGCTCCAGCTCGGCAGTCCAGTTGTACACGAGTGAGGCCGGGCATACCACGAGCGTGGGCTTGGTGTCCCCCGCCTCCACGCGCGCCAGAATATGCGCAATCATCTGGAGCGTTTTGCCCAGGCCCATGTCGTCGGCCAAGATGCCGCCAAGGCCCAGGTGTTCGAGCGAGCCGAGCCACTGGTATCCGTCGACCTGGTAGCCGCGCATCGTTGCCTTGAGCGATGCCGGCACTGTAAAGTCCATCTTGCCGAGCGTGTCCAGGCGCTCGACGGTACGGCGGAACGCAGCGTCGCGATCGGCCTCGAGCGCCGGCGTGCGTGCGAGCATGCTGTCGACGAACAGGGTGCTCGACGCGGGAAGCGACACGCCGTCGAGCAGGTCGACGGCATCGACACCCAGGTCCTCGGCAAGGCCAAACGCGGCGCGCGCCCCCTCGTCCAGGCGAATGATGTCGCCGGACGTAAGGCGCGCAAACGTTTGATGGCGCTTGTACGAATCGAGATAGACGGCAAGGTCCGCGGCCGAAAGCCCGCTCGCGCCCAGCTCGACATCGAGCAGATTGCTCTTAACGGTCGCACGAACCGAGAGCTTGGGCGCGGGGCGGACCGAGATCTGGCGCAGACGGTCGCTGAGCATGACCTCACCCAGTTCGGACAGGGCGGACAGGCCCTCGGTCAGCAGGCAGAACAAGCGGGCGTCATCGCGCTCCTCAAACGCCAGACCGCCCTCGTAGAAATCGAAGTACAGGGCCGCCGTATCCATAACGCGAAACTCCGCCACCTCGTCGCGGGGCGGCACGCCGGGGCGTTGCTCTTCGAAGGGACTGCCCGGAGCGCCCAGGCTAAAGAGATCCGCCGACCAATCGCCGTAGGTAACCGTAATCTTGCAGGTCACGAGCCCATCGTCGACGCCGATCGCCATAGCAAAGCTCGGCTCGGGTGCCACGGTATCGAGCGCGGCGGGCGCGGTGAGGTCGGTGCAGTCGCGCAAAATGGGCAACGCCATGCGGCAGAACTCACCCACCTGCTCGGCGGCAATATGGGCGGGCGTGCGGCACGGCAGCAAGCGTGACAAAAAAGGTGCGGCATGCTGAGCAAATGCAGCGTCGGTACGGCGCGCGCGGCGCGTATCAACCAAGTAGGCGGCATCGCCCGACGCAAAGCAGTACATATCGGCGGGCAGGCGCAGGTCATAGCTACCACCAGCCGCCGGCGCGATTTTGGCGGCAAGGAGCGGCGGGCGCTTAGCGGACGCCTCGTCCTCCCCTTGCGGAGACAGCTCAACCGCCACGTCGTAGGTGCGATGCGTCGTCGTCCCGCGCGACCAGGCGGGCTCAAAGGAGATGGTCTGGCCGCGCAGCAGGTCCAGCACGTATACGATGCTATGCTCGGACAGCGGCAACTGACGCTCGGCAACAAAACCGCTGCGGGCAAAGTCGTACGACGCCGAACGCGAGCTTGTGATGTCATCGAGATAGGCAACTGTCGTCACAACAAGGTTGAGCAGCTTTGCCGATGTTTCGTCAAAGGCCTCAGGTGAATGGACAAACGTGAGCTTCTTGCCATAGGAGAACGTGCCGCCGCGCACGTAGGCATCGGCCATGCCGTCGATGTCCTTGACCACGTAGGAGACCGATCCACAGCGAATGCGGAACTCGAGCGCCCAGCTAAAGCGGTCAGCGAACAGCGGATTGTAGTACGGCACCAACGAGGGCTCCAACGCCGCTTTGGGGGCGTCGGGATCAACGGCACCGGCAAGCTTGCGGCGCATGCTCGCCAGCTCATCCATGCGCGCGTCCGAAAGATCGGAAAGCGCCGCCACAAGGCTCGGGCTCGTGGGGACGGGCGCCGGAAAGGGAAAGTTGGGGTTGACGGCCGGCGCTTTGGGTGCGGTGCGCGCGGGCTGTTTCGACTGCGCCGTAAACGTGCGAACCGGCGTGCGCAAACCTTCGACGGGCTCGGCGCCGCTGGCATCCAAATACGCCAGAGCCGTGGCAATAGCGTGCTTGCACATACCGGGGTAACGATAGGCGGCGGGGCAATCGCAGTCGTAGTCGATCACCTCGTGCTCGTCCATGTCGAGCGCCACGTGCGTCTTGTACAGGTCGCCACGCGAACCGCGCACCGAGCCCTCGACCGTCACGTTTTTGGAGAAGCGCGAGCCGCTGTCCTCAATCGACAGCACGGCGCCGTTGAGCATGAGCGAACGCCCCTTCATAAAGGTGCCGCTCAACGCCGCCTCTTTGCGAAGCGCCTGCACAAACGTCCCCTGCGCCATCACTTCCTCCAATCTCACCCGGGGTAGCTTAGATCACCGTCACGCGGCCCTGGTTACCCACAATGGCCTTGGCCTCGGCCAGCAGCGGAATCGAACGCGCGTTGACCTTGGCAGGTACCTCGGCACGCAGCACGCGCCCGTCCACCTGCTCGATAAAGATCTCCACGCGGTCGCCGCCCGGGTTAGCGGTGAGCACCGTGGCCAGGCGCGCCATATTGCCCTGGCTAAAGCGGCTGTTGGGCACCATGACCTCAAACACCTTGGGCTTGTTGTTCTCCTCGTTGAGCTCGAGCGGCACGATCTCCTGCGCGATGATCTGGTCGCCGCGGTCCGAGCGCTCGAGCTTGCCCTTAATGCGCACAAAGGCATCGGACAGCTGCGCGCCGGTCTCGGGATCGACCTCGCCGTACAGGTACCCCTCGGCCTCCTTGTAGGTCTTGGGGAACACGACGACGGTGGCCTCGCCTTCCATGTCCTCGAGCTGCACGATGCCCATGGGGTCACCGTTTTTGGTCACGCGCTTGGACACGCTCGAGACCATGCCGGCCCACCACAGCGCCTTGCCCTCGGGAATTTCCTGGTTGATGGTGCCGCCCGTAGGATTCTGAACTTCGTAGCCGGTGTCGATCTGCGAGAACGAGAAGTCACGCGCCTTGGCTAGTGCATACTCAAACGGGCGCAGCGGGTGGTCCGAGACATAGATGCCCAGAACCTCCTTCTCCTGACTCAACTTAAGGTGGCGGTCCCATTCCTGGCCATCCGGATCGGGCACGCTCACCTCAAAGCCCGAGCCCTCAACGTCGCCAAACATATCGAAGAACGACGTCTGGCCGCTCGCGCGATCCTTCTGGCGCTTTACCGCGGCATCGATGATGTTCTCGGGGTTGTTCTTGTCCACAAAGTGCATCATCTGGCGACGCGGATACCCCGTGGAGTCGAAGGCGCCTGCCTTGATGAGCGATTCGATCACGCGGCGGTTGGCCTGGCTCGAGTCCACGCGCTCGACAAAATCGTGCAGCGTCTTAAACGGACCGCCCGCCTCGCGCTCGGCGATAATCGCCTGCGCCACGCCGGTGCCCACGCCGCGGATGCCGGCCAGACCAAAGCGCACGCCCTCCTTGGTAGCCGTGAACTCGGTACCGGACTCATTGACATCTGGCGAAAGCACGGGGATGCCGTCGTGACGGCACGCCGAGACGTAATGAACGATCTTGTCGGTCTTGCCCGTGTAGGACGTCAGAACGGCCGCCATGTACTCGTGCGGATAGTGCGCCTTGAGCCACGCCGTCTGCATAACCAGGATGGCGTAGCCGGCGGAGTGCGACTTGTTAAAGGCGTAAGATGCGAACTCGAGAACATCGTCCCAAATCTTCTGGGCGACCTCGCGCGTGTAGTTGTTCTTGATAGCGCCGTTCATCCAGTGGTCGTAGGTGGTCTCGTCCGAGCCATCCTCCCAGTGCAGCACCGTCGACGTGAGCAGCTTGATCTTTTTCTTAGCCACGGGTTTACGGATACGCGAGTCCGATTCGCCCTTGGAGAAGCCGCACATCTCGACGGAGATGAGCATAACCTGCTCCTGGTAGACCATGGTGCCGTAGGTTTCGCCCAGGATGTCGTCCAGGCGGTCGTCGTAGGAAACCGCCGGTTCCTTGCCGTTCATACGGTTGATGTAGGACGAGACCATGCCGGCGCCCAGCGGGCCCGGGCGGTACAGAGCGATCAATGCCACGACGTGCTTGTACTCGGTGGGCTTCATGTTCTTGATCGTGGCCGTCATGCCGGCGGACTCGACCTGAAAGACGCCGGCGGTGTGGCCGGAACCCATGAGCTTAAAGATCTCGGGGTCGTCAAAGGGAATCTCTTCCTCTTTGATGTCGATGCCGAAGTTCTTTTTGATGTTTGCCTTTGCCTTGGAGATAACAGTCAGCGTGCGCAGGCCCAAGAAGTCCATCTTGAGCAGGCCCATGTCGGCAACGGTATGGCCCTCGTACTGGGTAATCTCGACGCCGCCCTTGGTGTCGAGCTTGGTGGGCACGTGCTCGTTGACGGGGTCGCGGCAGATCAGAACGGCGCACGCGTGCACGCCCTCGCCACGGGTGAGGCCCTCGATTGAGAGCGCCGTGTCGATGATGCGGCGGGCGTCGTCGTCCTTTTTATATGCCTCGGCAAAATCGGGGTTAAACAGGTCCTCTTTGCCGGGTTGCTTTTCGAGCACCTGCTTGAGCTTGACCTTGGGGTCGCTCGAGACCATCTTGGACAGACGCTGGCCCATGTAGACCGGGTAGTCCAGAACGCGCGCGGCGTCGTTGATGGCCTGCTTGGCCTTAATGGTCGAGTAGGTGATGACGTGGGTGACCTTCTCGGGACCGTAGAGCTGGCGAACGTGCTCCACGACCTCGAGGCGCCGCTCATCGTCGAAGTCCATATCGATATCGGGCATCTCGGTACGCTGCGGGGACAGGAACCTCTCGAACATCAGGCCGTTCTCGAGCGGGTCAAACGCGGTGATGTTCATGGCGTAGGCGACGATAGCGCCGGCGGCAGAACCACGGCCGGGGCCGACGCCGATGCCGTTGTCCTTGGCCCATTGCACGTACTCGGCAACGATCAAGAAGTAGGCGGCAAAGCCCTTGTCGCAGATGACCTTGTATTCGTACTCAAAGCGCTCTTTGATGTTGACGCCGCCGATCTCGCGCGTGGCCCAGTCGTCACCGTAGTGCTGGCGCAGGCCCTTCTCGCACTCGCGGCGGAACTGGCTCTCGTGAGTCTCGCCGGGATCGAGCAGCGGGAAGCGCGGCAGGATGATGGAGTCCCAGTCCAGCTCAACGTAGCACTTGTCGGCGATCTCGAGCGTGTTGTCGCAGGCCTCGGGGCAATACGGGAACATCGCCCGCATCTCCTCCTCGGTCTTCATATAAAACTCCGAGCCGGTCATGCGCATGCGGTTGGGGTCGTCGACCTTGGCGTTCATGCCAATGCACATGATGACGTCCTGCACGGGAGCGTCCTCGCGGCGCAGGTAGTGGAAGTCGTTGGTGGCGATGACCTTGACACCTACCTGCTTGGCGATGTCGATGAGCGTGCGGTCCATCTGCTCATCGGTCAGGCCGTTGTCGGTGGTGATGCCGTGTTCCTGGATCTCGATATAAAAGTCGCCAGGTTCGAAGGTATCACGGAAGGTCTCGGCCCACTTGATGGCGCCTTCCATGTCGCCGCGGTCGATGTATTTGGGAATGATGCCCGCGATGCAGGCGCTGGTGCAGATCATGCCCTTGGCGTGGCGGCGCAGGTTGTCGAGCGTCACGCGGGGCTTGTAGTAAAAGCCCTGCACGGCTGCCTCGGAGACCGTCTGCATCAGGTTGACGTAGCCCTCCTGGTCCTTGGCCAGAAGAATCATGTGGTAGAGCTCGGGTTTATGGTCGCGGGCGAGCGTCTCGTCCGGCGTAAAGTAAACCTCGCAGCCAAAGATGGGCTTGATGACCAGAGGCGGCTTGAGCTCGTCGATGTTGCCCTTCTCATCCCACATGGCCATGTCCTTCACATACTGGGCATGCTCGCGCGGGTTTGCCTCGGGGTCGGGCTCCACCAGCTCGTCGCGGCGGTCCTTTTCCAAGAAGGCCTTGTCGTGACTCCAAGTTTTGTACTCGGGCGTGTTGTGGTTGACGGCGTCGCAGGCCAGCGCCAGATCGGGCACGCCATACATGTAGCCGTGGTCGGTAATGGCCACGGCGGGCATGCCCAGCTCTACGGCACGGTTGACCATATCCTGGATACGGGTTGCGCCGTCGAGCATGGAGAAAACAGTGTGATTGTGCAGATGGACGAATGCCATGTGATGAGCTCCGATGCGGGTTCGTGTTCTGACTGAACGATTTTACCCCACGGCACGGACAGCACCCGAACCAAGCCAAACCCACACGGGCAGTCTTTTTGGGACGTGTCTTTTTTAGCTGCTTTGACCTGATTGCTTCATTCGTCGCAAAGGGGCCGGACCGCGACCCCATGTCGCGGTCCGGCCCCTGAGGAAAGCTCAGCTCAGGTCCTCGCCGTTTGAGGCAATTACCTTGCGATACCACTCGAACGATCTTTTCTTGCTGCGCCGACGTGTGCCGTGTCCTTCGTCATCGAGGTCGACATAAATGAAACCGTAGCGCTTGCGCATCTGGCCCGTTGCGACCGAAACCAGATCGATCGGTCCCCAGCACGTGTAGCCCAGGAGGTCCACCCCGTCGATTTCGACGGCGTCCTTCATAGCCTGGATGTGCTCGCGCAGGTAATCGATACGGTATCCATCATCCACAAAGCCGTTCTGATCCGGCTCATCCGGGGCTCCGAGACCGTTCTCCACGATAAAGAGCGGCTTTTCGTACCGGTCGTATATGTCGTTCATGGTGATGCGCAGCCCTGCGGGATCGATGAATCTGCCCCATGGCTCCATCTTGAGGTAAGGGTTGGGGGCACTCTTGAGTAGATTGGAGTCGAACTGCCCCTCGGTGTTTGCCTGCGCCACGCGCGTCGAGTAGTAAGAGAAGCCCACGAAGTCCACCGGATTCTGCGCAAGGACCTCCTCATCGCCCTCCGCCCAAGGAATCGCGAACCCTTGACGCTCATACTCCGTGAGCATGTAGCACGGATAGTGGCCGCGCACCTGCACGTCGGTGAACATGTAGTGCTTGCGATTCTCGTCCTGAGCCGTTTTAACGTCGGCAGGGTTGCAGGTAGCAGGATAGAAAATACCCGCATTGAGCATGCAGCCGATTTGCGCACCAGGGATGATCTCATGGCAGGCGCGCACCGCGCAAGCACTCGCCACGAGCACGTGATGCACCGCGTTATGAACGGAGACGTAGCGGTCCTCCCCCTCATCAAACACGATGCCTGCCGCCATGAAGCACGCAGAGGTCATGATGTTGATCTCGTTGAACGTGAGCCAAGAGCGCACTTGATTGCGGTAACGTGCGAACACAGTGCGAGCGAAGCGCTCAAACATGCCCACGAGAGCGCGGTTGCGCCAACCGCCGTATGCCGTAACAAGATGCATGGGCACGTCATAGTGGTTGAGCGTCACCACCGGCTCGATGCCCTGTTCGAGGCAGGTGCGAAACACATCCTCATAGAACGCGAGGCCCTGCTCGTTGGGTTCGGAGTCATCCCCGTTGGGGAATATACGGCTCCATGCGATGGAGAGGCGCAGAGCCTTGAAGCCCATCTCGCCGAAGAGCGCGATGTCCTCGCGGTAATGATGATAGAAATCGATGGCCTGTTGGGCCGGGTAGTAATGGTCGGACAGCGGCTCGAGCGGAACGTCGTCACCCCTGATGACGGCGAGACGGTCCCGCCCGTACGGCAGAAGATCCGCGTTGGCGAGCCCCCGCCCGCCCTCGTCCCAGGCACCCTCACACTGGTTGGCGGAAAGCGCGCCGCCCCAGAGGAAATCAGAACGCAATGGCATGGGAGTCCTCCTTATCTTGCTTTTAGTGCGAACGGGCACCACCATGCAGCGGTGCCCGTCCGGGTTCATGGGGCCCCAGTTCCGAGAAGAGACTCGTTGCGCTAAGGCACCCTTCTAGATGCAGCGCTTAAGCCTCAAGGGCCTCCTCGGCTTCCTTCTCGCCCGATTCGCGATTGTCGAAGCCAAAGACCATGCAGAGGGCGAATGTCACCGCAAAGCCAATCGCGCAGCTGATGGCGCCCGGAATGATGTCCTGGCTGAACTTGATGACGTTCATCCACGGGAAGCCGACTCCCGAGAAGACGAAGATGCGCGCGTTGAGCAGACCGCATGCAAGGCCGCCGGCCGCGCCGCCGATCATCGACCAAGCGAGCGCCTTCTTATCGCGCAAGAGGATGCCGTAAATGATGGGCTCGGATACGCGGCCGAGCGCATAGGTAGCGAAGGTAGTCCAACCGAGCTGACGGTTAGCCTTGCCCTTTGCACGGATGCCGTAGGCGAGCGCGACCGCAAGCGTCACGTAAACAACCACCGTCGTACCCGGAGTGCACACGGCGTCATAGCCCACCTCAAGCCAGCCGGGCATCATAGCGGTGAGAATCGGCACATGCATGCCGGTAGCGATCACGAGGTTCCACGTCGCACCGACCACCAGACCGCACAGCGGACCGGCGTTCGCGCCGAGCCAGATGATGATATCGGCGATGATGCCCATAATGAAGGAGACGGCGGGGCCGAAGACGCAGAGTGCAAGCGGCAGCATGATGAGCATGGTCCCCACTGGAATCACGAGGATGCGCAGCATGTCAGGGCAATGCTTCTTGATAAGCCCCTCTACGTAGGACTGAATCCACACGATGAGGATGATGGGAAGCACCGACTGTGTGTAATTCACCAGCGTCATGGGGATGCCGTAGACGTCGAACGGAGCGCCCTCCTCGACGATAGCGAGCATGCTCGGATGAATCATAATAGCAGCCGTCATGAGCGCGAGCACAGGACTCGTCTGGAACTTCTTGGCCGCCGCATAGGCACCGAAGATCGGCAGGAAGTAATATGCCGCGTCTCCCACCAAGGTGAAGAGCCGGTACATGCTGCCCTCCGCGGCTAGAAGGCCCGCGCCTTCCGGACCAAGCAAAATGGTGAACATGCGGAAGATACCCGCGATGCAGAACACGGGCAGAATGGGAGCGATAGAGCCGCTCACCGCATCGAGAATCAGATTGCCGATGCGCTTCGGAGCGAACCGCTCCTTCCAGGGAAGCCTCTCTGCTGCGTCCAGATCTTCATCAATCGCCGTCTGGACTTCAAAGCCGCCTTCCCTGCATACCGCGTCGTAGACCTTGTCGACGGTCGGCCCGATTACGAGCTGCACCTGGCCGCCAGCGTGCACCACGCTAATCACTTCGGGAATCGCATTGAGCTTGGCGTCATCTGCAAGCCCCTCGTCCTTAAGAACGAGGCGCAGACGCGTCATGCAATGCGTCGCGCTTGAAACATTCGCCTTGCCGCCCACCTCTTCGATGATTCTTTGGGCGAGTTTTTGATAGTTAGTCATCATTCCTCCTTTTACGCCACGAATCGTCGTGGCACGAGATGGTTCTCGTACTTTCGGAGGTCATGCCCTGCCCTAACACAGGTTACAATCCTTCTGGCCTGGGTTGTCAGCGTCCGGCTGTGCCGGATTCCGCCTTCGTACAGATACGGTTGACATGGAGCATGAAGTAAAGCTTCTCCTCGTCGGTGAGCTCCGTATGCCATTCCCGCTTCATATAGGTACAGATGTGGTCGATGCATTGCGCAAGCTCGGGAAACTCCTCGCGCGAATTCGCATAAAGCGGCAAATTGGCGCTGCTGAGGCTATCGTTACCCTTGATACGCTTGAACAGATACTGCACGTGTGTCGCAAACCGTGAGAACTCAAAAGACTCCCGATCGATGATGGTACGGAAATCGTACTCGACGATATCAGTGACATCGTTGAGCAGGCGCTCAAACGATTGGGCGCGATCGCTTGCCACAGTAACCTCTGCCCCAGTCTTTGCATTGACCAAATTCATGGCGATGCTTGCCACCTCTTCGCGCGGCAGCTCGACGCCCAACTCCTGCCGCACGCGCGCGGTAATGTAGCGGCCGATTTTGTATTCCAGCGGATAAAGCTGCTGCACATCATAGGTAAGGGGCATATCAAAACGAATGCCCTTCCTCTGCCGCGCAATCGCAAAGGCGATATGGTCGGCCATGATGAGCACGGCGTTGGGACTGAGTTCGTAAGGCAGCTCGTTCTCTACAATATCCATGATCTTTGCCGTAAACAGCACCACATCGGCAGGAAGATCCTGCATGATACGCTGCCCCTCGGCATCGATGCTATAGAACGTGCGCTCGATATGGTCCATCGCGAGCTCCCGGGGGAAGTCACCACCGAAGCCGACACCCTTGCCGAGCGCCACGACCTCGCGACCGCGACTATCTCGACAAATCACGGCGTTATTGTTGAGCTTTCTGATCGCCAGCATATCGATGCACCTCCTCTCTTGATGATAGGGCACTCATTCGGAGCTGAACAAAAAGGGCATGACCTCGGCAGAAAGCAGCACCCTACTTGCCTACGGTCATGCCCTAAAGTGACACCCGAATATATGTGCAATTGAATAACGAACGGAATCCGGATGGCCATGCTCCCCAAAGGGATAACAACCCATCACATGTATTTATAGGCCCACCCGAGATGAACGTCAAGTGTAAATTTGCGTAATCCGCACCCTTGATTGGCAACTTCATCCGCGTAATCCGCACCCCCGACTGATTCTGAGTTGCGGTGAAATAGTTCCTGATGGAGCCAGCTGGGCCGTAAAACAGGAACTATTTCACCGCAAGTTATGGGGAGACTGGGCGTGCGGACGGCCCTGGTGAGCTAGAGGTTGTAGGTGACCACCTGGGACTCGGCGGGGTTGGAGGGATCGGACTGCTCCACGCGGACGAACTTGACCGTCACCGTCTTAAAGCCCGCCTTGTGCAGAACATCCGAATAGACGCGCGCCTGCAGGGCGTGCTTCTCGAACAGCTGGTCGGGTGTCTCATCCGGCGTGCCACCCGTCTTGTAGTCGATGGCCAGTGCGCGTGACGGATCGGCCGGGTCGGTCGCCAGTGCATCGATGGCGCCCTCGGCATATGCACCGTAGCGGGCAATGTCCTTGTCCTCGCAGCCCAGCGAAAAGAACGGCACCTCGGCGCGAACGCACGGCCAGGCAAGCAGCTCGGCACGGACCGCCGACTTGAGCCAGCGGTCCAGGGCAACGTCGAAGCGCTCGCGCTGCTCCGGCGTCAGGCGCCACAGACGCGCCAGCGCATCGGCACGCGCGGCGGGCAGCTCATCGGCACCCATCTCGATCAGCCACTGGCAGGCGGCATGGAACGCCGAGCCCAGCGCCATGGGGTTGCCGGCGGGCTCGACAGCAGCCACGTCCGCATCCGTCATCTCGGAACCATCCGACTCCGCATCATCGCCGGCCTCGTCCATGGGCACGTGTGCCTCGGCGGCACGGTCCTCGGACTCGGCATGCAGCGCCGCGGCAATTGACGAGTAGCTGTACGAATCGCGCGCCGGATACGGGCAGGTGCCCATGCGCACGCCCACCGCCTGGGGATACACGAGCTCAAACGAATCTGGCTCGGGGTCGGCAGGACCGGGAACGGCGGCGCGGGCATCCGCACCGGCACCCTCCGGCTCCGCATCGCCGCGGACAAGCCTGCCTTCGGCATCAAGCGAAGCATTGGCCTCAAACGACTGCTCGCCAAAAGCAAAGTCAGCCAGCGAGATGAGCTCGTAGTCGCCCGGCTGGGAGTTGTCGAACACCAAACGGTCGGCATCGAGCTGCGGCATGTCCAGGCCGTCCGTCGGCAGAATACGACGCAGCACGTCGTAGGTCAGATCGGTCTCGACATCGAAGGTCGGCGCGCACAGCTTGCCGCGGCTCACGCCGGCATCCATCGCCAGAATGACCAGCTCGCGCGCTCGCGTCATGGCGACATAAAGCAGACGAGCCCGCTCCTCGAGCGAAAGCTGCAGGTCGTCGTTGCGCAAGTGAGCAAATGCCTCGGCGGGAGAACCCGTCGCGCAGACATCCTCCATGAGCTCTGGCGGCAGCCACAGCGACGTGCCCTTGCCCTTAAACGCGTGCTCAAACTGCTTTTTGACGTCATCGCCCTTTACGAACGTGCCGTCCGCGAGTTTAACGCCGTCGAAGCGTGCAGGCAGTGCCACGACCTGCGCTCCGCCCTCGACGCGACCCATCTGTGCCGCACCGGACGATTTGCGCACGCCAAAGCACTCCGCAACCGCCACGACCGGATACTCCAGGCCCTTGGACGCATGCACGGTCATGATGCGTACCGCGCCGTCACCCTCCTCGTTGAGCGCGCCCGGGGCTTCCTTGCCCGCCAGGAAGCGGTCAAAGGCCAGCGCAATGGAGCGCGGCGAGTTACCGAACTCGGCCTCGGCCTCAACCACAGCATCGAGCGCCTTGAGCACGTTGGCGGCAATGGCCTTGCCCTCGGGACCACGCTGTGCCAGACGCACAAACCAGCCCGAAGCGTTGACCACGTCGCGCGCGATCGCCGCGAACGAATCGCGGCCCACACGACGAAGCGCATAGCATAGCACCTCGCGGGCGCGCGTCACGAGCGGCAGGCTCTGCAAGCCCGGCACATCGGAATCGCTCATGATGCCCGCGTCGATGTTGCGGCGCGAGGTCTCCCCCGTCTGGTCGTCCAGCTTGGTCGCCAGCGCCAGGAACTCCTGGGCGCCGAGCGCAAACATCGGCGAGGCCAGCAGCGGCATAAGGCCCTGCGCCGTATCGGCCGGATTGGCGAGCGCGCAGACTAGGGCGCGCACCGTCTGCACCTCGGCTGCCTGGGCAAAGACCGAGCCACCCGCGATCACGCAGTCGAGTCCTTGGTCGCGGAAAGCCTGGGCATAGACGTCGGCGTTGGTCATGCGGCCCAGCAGCAGCACCATGCCGCCCTGGGGCTGACCGGCATCGGCAAGCGCGCGGAACCGCTCTGCGATCGCGCGGGCCTTGGCCTGTGTGCGCTCCTGCGTACTGCCGCCGGCAACAAAGAGGGCCTGACGACGCGAGGCGTCTGCCACCAGCGTGTCCTTGCGGCCGTCGCTCGCCTCAAGATCCAAAAAGCCCTGCATCAGGCCGCCGTCGTCGCCGTCGAAGACGCGAGCCACATAGCGTAGCACCTCGTCGTGGCTGCGGAAGTTGCGCACGAGCTTAACGAGCTCGCCAGCAGGGGCGTCGGCCGCGGCAGTCGCCTCGGGCGCGGCAGACGAGCCCACCTTGCGCTCCTGGCGACGGAACACCTCGACCTCCGCCCCGCGGAAGCGGTAGATCGACTGCTGTGCATCGCCTACGGTACACAACGCGCGCTCCCCCGCACCCGTCAGGTAACGGATCAGGTCGACCTGCATCTGATCGGTATCCTGGAACTCATCGATCATGACCATCTTAAAGCGACCCTCGTATGCCGCTCGGATGGCCGGGTAATCGCGCAGGGCCTCGTAGGCCATGCGCAGCAGATCGTTGTTGTCGAGGGCAGACTGGCCGGCCTTGAGCGCGCGGTACTCAGCCTCTACAGCACGGGCAAGCCCCACCAGTGCCTCGAGCGCGGGACCGCCGCAGGCCAGCACGATATTGATAAACGCATCGGCGGCCTCTGCCTTGAGTAGCTCCACCTGCTCCTTAGGGAATGCCTTGCTCGCGCGCGGCATGGTGCACGACATCATGAGTCGCGCCGCATCGGCCATGGTCTTGCCGCTCGCCTCGAACGCGTCGATGGCATCGAGCGCCGTCTGCGCTTTTTCGGTCGCGGCCTTGCTTGCGCCCAACGCCGATCGATAGGCATCGGCAAGGGCCGAGGTGTCGGCCTGGCCGCGCGCCACGCGCACGTCGTCCATACCGCCCGGCAGCTGGCTCGAGAGCTCCAGCAGGTCGCGCACCAGACCCTTGATGGTCGTGCCGGCGCCAAAGGGACCGCCCTCGCCCGCCATGGGATACCAGGCGTAGAGGGCCTTGAGCGATGCCGCGAGCTCGGGGGCGGCATCGGGCGCCGTCGCGCGGGCCAGCACATGCTCAACAGCCTGATCCATAAGCTCATCGGTATCGGTAAGCACCGTGAACTCGGGATCGATGCCCAGCTCCAACGCATGCGCGCGCAGGATGCGCGAACACATACCGTGAATGGTCGAGATCCAAGCGTCGTCGACGGTCAGGGCCTCCTCGTCCATACCCTCTTCGATAAGCGCGCGACGCACGCGGTCGCGAATCTCGGCCGCGGCATCTTTGGTAAAGGTAATGGCGAGCACCTGATCCAGATGCTCGACAAACGGACCGGATTCGGGCGAGAGCGCGTAGACGATGCGGCGCGTGAGGGTAAAGGTCTTGCCCGAACCGGCGCCCGCCGAGACAAACAGCGGACGGTCGGGCGTTTTGACGACTTGCAGTTGTTGCGGCATCAAAGTCGAAAGATCCATGGTCTACACGTCCCTCCTTACAAACGTTCCTTCGTGGTTATACGAGCAGCGCGCATGCGCGGCCTGAGCCGACGTCGGGTCGACGGCGGCAACGTCGCCTGCCTCGAGTTCGTGCAGGCGCTCGGCGATGCCGGCCTCCACGCGATCGAGCAGGGCGTCGAAGTCCATGCTGCCACCCTCGCCGGGAAAGCCCTTCTTAAGCCCCGGGATGCGGCCGTCACCACGCTCCTCCTCGAGCAGCTCGGCACTCGCGGCGCCGCGCAGCGCCGGTTTGCCGCCCTTGGTCGAAAAATAGAGCGCCGCACGGGCATCCAGATCCAGCGCCCGGCGCATGGCCTGCGCATAGATAAGCGTCTGGGTATGGGGCGGCAGCCACCGCGGGTCGTCGATGGCGGCCTCGCCCGATTCCTCGTCGCGCACCGTGGGGTCGGCGAGTTTAAACTCCTCAACGCCCGTGCGATGCTTGTAGTCGATTACCACGGCGCGATTCTCGGCATCCACATCCACGCGGTCGATGCGCCCGCCGAGCGGCCAACCGGCATACTCGACCTGGAGCTCGTTGAACGCAAACTCCAGGTAGCGCGGAGCAAAGGGGGTGAGCGCCTCGGACTCGTAGGCAAGCACGCCCTCCAGCTGCGGCAAGATCTCAGCCACCTGGCGCTCCTCCACTGGAGAGAGCGGCACCAGCGGGCCCTCGGTACCGCGCTTGCCCGCATGCTCGGCCAGGGTCTCGGCAAAGACCTCGCGCAACAGCCCCTGCGCGCGCGGCAGATTCATGGGCGTCACGCGCTCCATGCCCTCCTGCGGAAGACGTGCATGCAAGTGCTCCAGCACGTCATGGACAAAGTTGCCCTTCTCCATGTTGCCAAAGCCCGCATCGATGGACTGAGGTTTGACGCGATACGAGACGAACCAGCACAGCGGGCAGGTGGAATAGGCCTCGATCTGCGAGGCGGACGTCAGGCGCGGCACGAGCGGCGCGCCCTCGCCCTCGCCATCGCGACGGCGCAGGACCAAATACGGCACGGCCTCGGCACTCAGATGCTGAGGGGCTTCACAGGTCACGCGCTCGCGCTTGAGACCTTCGCCTGCCGCGGGATCGAAGTCCCTTACGATATCGCCCTCACCCACGCACTTCGCCTTGTCGGCGTCAGCGGCCTTAGCGTCACCAGTGGCCTTAGCATCGTCAGCGGCCTTAGCATCGTCAGCGGCCCTAGCATCGTCAGCGGCCCTAGCATCGTCAGCGGCCTTGTCGGCGTCAGCGGCCTCGGCGTGCGCCCGCAGCTCGGTCCACACGGCAGCCGGATAGCACTCGCGCGCCTGGCGATCGTGCGTCACGCGGGCGAGCGCAACCGGACCACGCGACGCTTGCATCGCACGGCCAAAGCGCACGCGCAGCAGGGCCGCAGGCTCAAGCGTCACGCCCTCGCGACCAAGGCTCGCCGTCAGCGTAGCCAGCGGTCCCTCCTCGTGCGAGAGCGGATAGCTGTCCAGATCGACATCGGCAAACAGCACAGCATCGTAGCTGCCGGGGCGCAGAGCCGCCGCATCGGCAAGCGAAGCAAAACGAACCTGAGCACGTGGCGCACGGTCAACCTCGTAGGTCTCGTAATCGTAGGCGGTACTACGCTTGTCCACCTTGGTGCGAATGCCATCGAGCACGGGCACGATCGCGGCCTGCGACACGTCGAGCGCGCGGGCGCCATTCATAAGGATGCCGATGACGTGGCGCAGCAGGGCCACCTCCGCTTGGCGACGGGCTTGGCCATCCAAGCTGCCCAGCGAGCGATCGGGCAACGCCTCGGCAACGGCAAGCATGGCCTTGAGCGCCGTCACGGGCTTGTCACGCCACAGCGCCTGGAACACGTCCGAGACCACGCACGGCACGTTCTTAAACCAGTTCTCGTCGCTCGCCGCCTTGCGCGCGCCCCTCACCTGGCCTTGGACGCTCTGCAGCAGGCTCTTAACGCCCGCGGTAGTCTTGCTGCGCGAGAGACGCATATTCTTATCGAAGGTACGGGCATTGACGGCATCAGCGCCCGAAAGCGGACTGTAAATCCAGTCGGTAAGCTCCGGCGCGGGCCACCACTCAGTCTTAGAAGCTGCCCCTTCGTCGGCGGCCTTCATACGCTCGATCAGGTTGGCGAGCGCCGTGAACTGCCTGCCCGCAATGGATTGAGAAAACGCCGTGAACTCAACTGTCTCGGCAGAGATATGACGAGCCGCCAGACGAGAGGCGAGCTCACCGAACAGCTGGGGTGCCCGGGCAGAAACAACGAGCACGCGTACGGGGTCGGCGGGCGTTGCAGCAGCCTTATCGTCCTTGGACTCCTTGTGCGTTTTCGCCAACTTATCGATGGCGTCCGCATAAGCATGGGCACGGGCATGGGGGCCGGCGACCTCAATAAAGGCAGGCTGAGCGGCGGTCCCGCAAGCGGCATCAGACGCGACGGCGTCCTCCCTCAGCGGCGCGGCCTCGAACAGCACACCGCGGGCATCAAATGCCGCGGCAAGCTCCTCGCGCATCGCCGCCTGCTCGCAGGCAAGCAGTACGACGACCTCTCCCCCATTGTTCGCCACGGCAGACAGCAGCTCGAGCAGGCCGTGCGTAAACGACGTGATACCGCGCACGCATACGGCGCGGGTGCACGCCGGCAGGTTATCGGCCAGGGCATCGGCCATAATGTCAGCCGCCTCGCAGGGCTCGACCATATCTCGACGGTCCAAACCGCGCGCATAGGCGCACAAAAGTTCAAACACGCGAGCCTCGGCGTCGCTTTTGGGCTTGGGCTTGCAAACGTTGTCGCAGCAACGCTCGGTGCCTGTCCCTGCCACACCCGGCAGCACATCGCGAGCCATACGCGCGAGCATACGCACCGTGCCCTGGCTGCGCGAAAGCGGCTGCAGGTCGGCGTCGTCGAGGCGTGCTACCATGTCCGAAAACAGCATCTGGCGCTGCAGGTTGTCGACGAAACCGCGCCCGTCGCCCAAAAGCTCCCAAAGCGAGCGAAGCCACGATGTAGGCGTCTTGTAGTCAATACCCAGCGAAACGCCGGCTTCCGCCGCATCATGACGGCACAGGTCGAGCTCAGCAAACGTTGGCGCCAGCAGCACGGCACGCCCGTGGCGGGCAATAAGGTCGGCAAGCAGCGCCGCCTCGGCATCGCTCAAATCCGCGCCGGCGTTGGTGGTATAGATTCGAACAGGCATGGTCCTCCACTCAAACCGTTCGCAATATTCAATGTTTCCATCCTACCCGCCCGCGCGGACAGATTTGCCCCACGCCAACAGATTTGACCCCTTGGAGACGGAGGAAAATGGATCACCGAGGAGGTCAGTCTAACCCAGCGATCCGTTTTCCTCCGTCCCCAAAGGATCAAAAAACCGCCCCCGAAGGGACGGTTCTGCGCAATTCGTTTGTTGCCGCTGGCCTACTCGCCATCCTCCAGTTTGATGAGGATCTTGCGATAGCCGCCGTACTCGCCGTTGAGTGCCTTTGAAACGCGGCTCACCGTAGTGGACGAAGCGCCGGTGCGGGCCTGAACCTCAACATAAGGCTCGCCCTCATCCAGATAACGCGCAACCTGCAGACGCTGCGATAGATCGCAGATCTCGCGCGGCGTGCAGATATCGGTCAAAAACGCTTGGATATCCTTCTCGTCATCCAAAAGACTAAATGCGTGGACCAGCTGCTTGACATCAGGCTTGTCAAACATGTTCTCGATATTCATCGATCACCGCCAAACCCGCCAAAAGGCATCGAAGTTGATACTGACATCGGGCATCGTTCGCCCGTTCTATGCAATAGGGCAACGCGTGTGGCTTTTGCCCGTAGCAGTTTAGCACACCACCAAACTAAAGCGACAAAACTCTCTGCCAGCGGCGCATTTTCTAGGACGAACGCCGTTTTGAAACCGAATGCGCACGTAAGCTCCACGAATATCTGAGACAATGGGCGGCCGAACAAGGCGGCACACCCGAGCGGCCGTCCAAGCTGCCGCAGCAAACCGCTTCACGCGACACCGACGCACCCTGCGCAAGAAAGGATTCACACCATGCGCTTTATGCTTAACTGGCTCTTTACCTCGATCGCCATCGCGATTGCCACGTTCCTCGTTCCCGGCATCCAGCCCTTCGGTTTTGCCGAGGCCTGGGTCTGTTTCGCCTTCGTGGGACTGTTCCTGAACATCGTCGATTCGCTCGTCAAGCCGTTCCTGACGGTCATCTCGCTGCCGCTCACGATCATTACGCTGGGTATTTTTCAGCTCGTAGTCAACAGCTTTATGCTCGAGCTGGCCAGCTATCTGTCGGTCAATCTGCTGGGCGCGGGTATCTCCATCGCCAGCTTTGGATCGGCCTTTATGGGCAGCATCCTGGTGTCCATCATGCGCAGCATCCTCGACAGCATCGCCGAGGGCTAAAACGGCCATTCCGGCCGCGCCCGTCTCAACAGCCCAAAACGAAGGCCGCCCATCGCAAAAATGGGCGGCCTTCTTATTTGCCAAGTCTCAAAGGGCGAGAGAATCTGCCATTTCCACCCCGTCCCCAAATGGCAGGTGGGCTAGATCACGTAGTCGTAGCCTTCGTTGGGAGCGACAAGTTGATCAAGCGTCACACCGTCGAGGTAGTCGTTGATGAGCTTGTCCAGGTTCTTCCACACGTCGAGCGTGGGGCACTCGTCAGAGCGCGAACAACCCTTGCAGTCGCCATCCAGGCAGGCGACCGGCGCCAGGCTGCCCTCGGTCAGGCGCAAGATCTCGCCCACCGTGTACTGCTCGGGCGGGCGCGTGAGCACATAGCCGCCGCCCTTGCCGCGCATGCCCGAGAGCATGTTGGCGCGCACGAGCGTAGCCAGAATAGTCTCGAGGTACTTCTCCGAAATCCCCTGGCGCGCCGCGATCTCTTTGAGCGGGATGCGACCGGCCGCCTGATGCTCGGCCAGGTCGACCATAACGCGCAGGGCATATCTGCCCTTTGTGGAAACCAACATATATAGTGCTGCCTTTCGGTCTTTTAGTCCGTTGAAATTCTAGCCGAAAAATTGGCTTTGAAAATACCCGTTCCGGTCAAGATGGTTAATCAACTTGCAATAATCTCCTATTTCCTATTGCATTACTAGGCTTTGGTGTCTACTATGCTTCCCAACAGCTAAACGAACAACCTATAAGGTTTATGGGTTTAGCTGCTAGACACACCGTAAAACCACACGGTATCCAGTCATTTGAACACTTTGGAGGTTCATCATGAGCAAGGTTTACACGTCCATCGATCAGCTTATCGGCCACACCCCGCTCCTGGAGCTCACCCACTTTGAGGCCGATGAGGACCTCAAGGCCCGCGTGCTCGTCAAGCTGGAATACTTCAACCCCGCCGGATCCGTTAAAGACCGCGTCGCCAAGAACATGATTGACGAGGCCGAGAAGGCAGGCAAGCTCGTGCGTGGCGGCGACTACACCATCATCGAGCCCACGAGCGGCAACACCGGCGTCGGCATCGCCTCGGTGGCGGCCGCCCGCGGCTACAAGGTGATCATCACCATGCCCGAGACCATGTCCGTCGAGCGCCGCAAGCTGATGCAGGCATACGGTGCGCAGCTCGTGCTCACCGACGGCTCCAAAGGCATGAAGGGCGCTATCGCCAAGGCCGAAGAGTTGCAGAAGGAGACCCCCAACAGCATCATCGCCGGCCAGTTTGTGAACCCCGCGAACCCGGCCATTCACAAGGCCACGACCGGCCCCGAGATCTGGGACGACACCGACGGCAAGGTCGACATCTTCGTCGCCGGCGTCGGCACCGGCGGCACCGTGACCGGCGTGGGCGAGTTCCTCAAGGAGCAAAACCCCGAGATTCAGGTCGTCGCCGTCGAGCCCGCCACCTCCCCGGTGCTCTCTAAGGGCCAGGCCGGCCCGCACAAGATCCAGGGTATCGGTGCCGGCTTTGTGCCCGACGTCCTCGACACCCAGGTCTACGACGAGATCATCCCCGTCGAGAACGACGACGCCTTTGCCACCGGCCGCGCCGTGGGCCACAAGGAGGGCGTGCTCGTGGGCATTTCGTCCGGCGCCGCCGTGTGGGCCGCACTGCAGCTGGCCAAGCGCCCCGAGAACGAGGGCAAGACCATCGTGGCGCTGCTCGCCGACACCGGCGAGCGCTACCTGTCCACGGCACTCTTCCAGGACTAGAGCTCTCGTTCTTAGAACGAGTCCAAGGCACGCCGGTCTCCCCTCTCTTCTGGCAGCCTGAGCTCATCCCAACAGGGTGTCCCACAGGACGCCCGAACTTGCTACAATGTCTGCGGCGCGGAACCAGCCTCCCGCGCCGCTTTTCTTTTTTGGCCACATGCCACCAAGGAGAACCTCCCCATGCACAACAAGCGCGTGCTCGTCGCCATGAGCGGCGGCGTCGATTCCAGCGTGACCGCGTATCTGCTCAAAAGTCAGGGTTACGAATGTGTCGGTGCCACCATGCGCCTCACCTGCCCCGCGCCCGATCCCACCACGGGCATGAGTAAGGTCGACCGCGACATCGCCGATGCAAAGGCCGTCGCCGAGCGCCTGGGGATACCCCATCACGTGCTCGACTTGCAGCAAACCTTCGACCGCAACGTTGTCGAGCGTTTTATGAACGCCTACCAGGAGGGGCTGACGCCCAATCCGTGCATCATCTGCAACCGCCATATTAAGTTTGGCGCGTTGCTGGATGCGGCGCTGGATATGGGCTGCGACTACATCGCCACAGGCCACTATGCCAAAACGAGCCAGGCGCCCGACGGCACCTGGCAGCTGCATCGCGGCGAGGACCCCAAAAAGGACCAGAGTTACTTTTTGTATTCGCTCACGCAGGAGCGCCTGGCGCACACGATCTTTCCGCTGGCAGGCCTAGACAAAGAGCGCGACGTGCGCCGCATAGCCGCCGAGCAGGGCTTTACCAACGCCCAGAAGGCCGAAAGCGAGGACATCTGCTTTATTCCAGACGGTGACTACGCGGGCTATATCGAGCGCCGTTGCGAACATCCCGCTGCACCGGGCGACATTGTGTGGCGCGACGGCAGCGTGGTCGGGCGCCACAACGGCGCGCTGCGCTACACCATCGGCCAGCGCAAGGGCCTGGGCGTCGCGATGGCGCATCCCGTGTACGTAACGGGTGTCGACGCCGTCAACAACACCGTACATCTGGGCGAGGCAGAGGACCTGACGGCCACGGCGCTCACGGCCAACGACTGGATCTGGAGCGCCCCTGCCGACCGCATGGAGGCCGAGCTGGATGCCGGCGGCATCCGCGTGGGCGCCAAGTACCGCTACCGACAGAAAGACCAGGCAGCGATCCTTACGTGCGACGAAGACGGGCAAATGTTGCTGACCTTTGACGAGCCGCAGCGCGCCATCGCCCCCGGCCAGGCTGTCGTTATATACCGCGGCGACATCGTCCTGGGCGGCGGCACCGTGACCGGCGCACTTAAGTAGCCGCGGGTTTATCGCTGCACGTGTCGAAGTACCTCAACAGCGGCACCAACCTCGATTATGCGACGCTCGAGGCCGCGGCGGATGGCCTCGAGTCGACCCTCCGCCGTGGCCCATTCGCTCTGCGAAAGAATCTCGATCGCCTCATCAACAAATCCGTTGAGCCGCGATGAATCGAACCAATCGAGCAAATCCGCAAGCGCCAGCTGGACGGAAGGGTCGGGCCCAAACGGCTTAGCGGAAAACCCAAACTCCCCAGCTGCGAGCACGGCAGTTGGCACGTTGTACCACAGGCAGTTGCCGCTATCGAACAGCGGAGCAGGTTTTATCTCCAGGGTGTCGACATTGCGGATGATGCCGAAGTTTCGCCAATGGCGGTCGCTGTTGGCCAAAAGGGCATCGCAGACAATCATCTGCGACATAGACCTTCTCACAGCGGCCTCATCGGCACCATGCTTGCCGAGGTAGCAACAGTACCGGTCGTACGTCGAGTTTCCCCGCTGACTACCAAGTACGCCCTTAACGTAAACAGCCGGAACGTATTCCTCGCGGCCGTCAAGGAAGTCGTCGCACAGACACACAGGGCCATCGAATATGCGCTCAACCGTGTAAGGAACAAACTCCCCCTTGGAAAGCAAGCGACGATGTAGAGCCGTTGCAACCGCCTCGTTAAAGGGACGCTGATCGTCCATCCCGTACCCTTTAGCCAAAACGCGAATGCCATTACGAATCATCCACGATTTAGGGAGCTCGCCCTCGGACGTGTTATCAGGATTATTAAGACCGATGCCCTCCAGCCAACCCGAACGCTCTTCGGGCGCCGATCGCTCAAAATCATTCTCAAAGTAATTGATGTTTTGCCATTCGAGCCCGTCGCATTCTGCCGGCCGCAGCCAATAGCAATCCGAAAGCGATAGGCCCAGGCACCGAACCGGAACCTCGATGCCACTGGCAATTCCCAGTTCACGATAGCGCGAGACGAGTCCAGGGCGAACGTCAGGCACCGACCGATGGCTCCACCACACGTTGAGCTCCCGTTTATTCACCGTAGGAGAAGAGCTCGAGCATGTGCCAAACGGCATTCGTTGCGCATCGAGGACCTCGGCGATTTCGAAGGGAAACTCACGCGTCGGATCAAATGAGACATGCGCGACCTCATGGTCGGCCGACATCAGCGTAAACTTGCGTCCCACATCGGCCGCAGGACGGCGTCCTCGCTTGCGGACCTTTTGGTAGGCGGTCGCAGAATTGTACTCGACCATCTTCCGGCCGCCCACAATATCGCACACAAGCGTCCCCGATGCGGCAAGTTGCGATATGCGGGCTTTCGTAACGCCCAACAGGCGGGCGGCATCACCCATAGATAAGTACTCAGACGTATCCATACACCGCATCACCTCGTTAAGTAATTTACGTGTTTAATTAATAGATTACTTACATCATAATACTAAACGACCTAAAGCGAAAAAAGGCCCGAGAAATCGGGCCTTAGCGATTGGTCAGCCGAGTCGCAAACTGCTTCCTTAGCGCTGCACGTAGGCGCGGACCAGCTCAAAGGTGTTACGCACACCGTCGATGTGGCTGCGCTCGTAGTTGTGGCTCGCGTACACGCCGGGGCCGATCAGGCCGTGACGGATGTCGTAGCCGGCAGAGAGCGTGGCCTCGACGTCCGAACCGTAATGCGGGTACACGTCGATGGCGTAATCGAGCTTAAGCTCGCGCGCGATATTGGACAGCGTGGTCACCAGATCGTAGTTGTAGGGGCCACCCGAATCCTTGGCGCAGATCGACACCATGCGCTCGGTGCAGCCCAGGTCGTCACCCACGCAGCCCATGTCAACGCTGATCATCTCGCGCGTGTCGGCCGGCACGAAAGCGCCGCCGTGGCCGACCTCCTCGTACACGGTAAAGAGCAGGGACACCTTGCGCGAAAGCGACACCTCGCCGTCAGCAACGGCGCGGGCCAGACCCAGCAGAATCGCCGCCGACAGCTTGTCATCCAGAAAGCGGCTCTTAATGTAGCCGCTTTCCGTCACCGTGGTGCGCGGATCCATGGCGATGATATCGCCCGTCTGAATACCCAGCTCGAGGACATCATCCTTGCTATCGACGTTCTCGTCGAGCAGGATTTCCATGTTCTTCTCGATGGTCTTAACCGGCTCATCGGCCACATGCGCCGAAGGCTCGGTATTGAGGACCACGCCCGTGTAGACATTGCCATCGCGCGTGTAAACGGTGCAGTTCTCGCCATCGGCCGTAGACCACTGGTGCCCGCCGAGCGTCGTGGGGCGCAGGCGACCATTGTCCTTAATGGAGCGTACCATGGCGCCCAGGGTATCGACATGGCTCGCCAACACGAGCGGCTCACCCTCACCACCAAGCTCAACAAGCACATTGCCCTTGTTAGAACGCTCGGGCCCAAAGCCCATATCGCGCAACGTTTCCATCAGATAATCAGTCGCCGCACGGGTATAGCCCGTAGGCGAGGCAATAGAAGTCAGCGTCTTCAACTGGTCAGTAATATAGGAGAGCGTAGAATCCATCTTGGACACCAAAGTCACCCTTTCATATCGAATTAAACCCACAGCAACAATACCACCACGCACAATTATTTACCTAGCGAGACAACCCATCGAGCTTCCCAGAGCAGCGCCCGCCACGATAACGAGCCGGCGGGCCCCTGCCCGTTAGCCCCAGAATCTTTCCGCAGGACAGAAGGAGGCCCCGCCGCACGTAGTGCGCAGCGGGGCCTCCGACATGTCCGAGGACGATTCTGGGGCTAACGGGCAGGGGCCCGCCGAACCATGTTAGGCAGCCGGGCAGATCTTCTTGAAGAGCTCGATGACGTCGTCGAGCGTCGCCTCGCGCGGGTTACCCGGGAAGCAGGCGTCGGCCATGGCGTCCTTGGCCAGGACCTCAATCTCGTCGGCCTTCATGGCCTCGCAGACGTGCGGGATGTTGACGTCGGCGGAAAGCTGCTTGACGGCGGCGATGGCGGCATCGGCAGCCTCGTCGGTGCTCATACCCGTGGTGTCAACGCCCATGGCGACGGCAACCTTGGCCAGACGCTCGGCGCAAACCGGCTTGTTAAACTCCATGGCGATCGGCAGCAGCATGGCGCAGGCGACGCCGTGCGGAGTGTCGTAGTGGGCAGACAGGGTGTGAGCCATGGCATGGTCGATGCCCAGGCCGACGTTGGAGAAGCCCATGCCGGCGACATACTGGCCAAGAGCCATACCCTCGCGGCCGGAGCCGGGCTGACCAGACTTAGCCTCGGCAACGGAGTCGCGCAGGTTCTCGCTGATCAGCTTAATGGCCTCAAAGTGGAACATGTCGGAGAGCTCCCAAGCACCCTTGGTGGTGTAGCCCTCGATGGCGTGGGTCAGAGCATCCATGCCGGTAGAAGCGGTCAGGCCGGCGGGCATGGAAGCCATCATGTCGGGGTCGACGACGGCGACCTCAGGGGCGTCGTTGGTGTCGACGCACACGAACTTGCGGACCTTCTCGGGGTCGGTGATGACGTAGTTGATGGTCACCTCGGCGGCGGTACCGGCGGTCGTCGGCACAGCGATGGTGAACACGGCGTGGTTCTTGGTGGGAGCAACGCCCTCGAGGCTGCGGACATCGGCAAACTCGGGGTTGTTGATGATGATGCCAATGGCCTTTGCGGTGTCCATGGAGGAGCCACCACCGATGGTCACGATAGCGTCAGCCTCGGCGGCCTTGAAGGCCTCGACGCCGTCCTTGACGTTCTGGATAGTGGGGTTGGGCTTGATCTCGGAGTAGAGGCTCCAAGCGATGCCGGCGGCGTCGAGCTCGTCGGTCACCTTAGCGGTAACGCCAAACTTGACCAGATCGGGGTCGGAGCAGACGAAGATCTTCTTGTAGCCGCGACGCTGGAGCTCGCCGGGAATCTCCTTGATGGCGCCGGAACCATGATAAGAAATGGTGTTGAGAACGAAACGATTAGCCATTGATAGCCTCCCATCGTGTGCGGGGCACCCATTACGCCCCACGCTATGAGTCCCATCCTAACGCTTTTGAAACAAAAAATGCATGAGAACGTCAAAAGTGTTAAAGCGTTTCAACATAATAACGGAGCCCCAGCCCTTCCCTCCCGACTGCAGCGAAGGCTAGATTATAGGAGCAATTGCCCAAAGAATACGACCAACTCAGTCTATAAATTGTTTCTATTTTAGCAATATATGTTTGACAATACGTTTATAAAAGGATACTTTATAGTAATTAATATGCATGCAGCAAATAGTGTCATTCATTTTGTTAGAAATTGCCCATGCGGTTATTGCAGCTGCATGTACTGCAACGTACAGCGTAATTCTCCGCACGAAGCAGAAGACGGTTCCAATTCGATCGAGGCGATGACGCGTGATGGCTACTGGTCCTAAATCGAGCAAGACGGCTACAAACGAATATCGAATCTCAATTGAAGGTAACCCTTATCCGCATGCTCTGGCTCTCGTCAACCCAGCGGGAGACAACCTCAACATCAAAAGACATGGGTTCACGGGTCCACTAGGACAGCTATTGAGTCTTAAATACACCGTTTATGACGATGCAAATGAAAAGCTCTTTACTGTCGTCGACGGTGGTTTTAGTAACATGCCCAGGGTTGCGCTCATCATCGAACACAAGGAAGTTGCGGTGTTCGATTATGGCCTAAACAGACTTGAGATGAAGTGCGTAACGAACATACCGAATTACACAATAAAAGGTAACTTCCTATTTGGAGATTACGATATATTCAGTCAACGGGAAGTGAAGCTATCTTCAGTTAACGTCCTTCAATGTGATAAACAATCGTGCTTTAACATACAGGTTTTGGATAAAGCCGAATTAGCCGCCGCAATTGGAATACCCACAGCCATTGCCCTTCTGAGGGCTCGGATTGAAGAGCATCTCGAATAAATTGCAAAAAGCAGTTCGTAACAACATTCAGGAGCTAGATAGTTTTTTCCTGGCTCCTGAAGCTGTACTACATAGAGATGAAAATATATTGCGGCAAAGGGGCTGTCCCTTTGCCGCATTCGGTTACTTTCGACAGCCCTCTTTCCAAGCCTCGGCCGCAACCTTCCAGCGAAAACGCAAGTCGCGCTCGCGGTCGATGAACATGATGGCAAACGCGACAAACAGCAGCACGCTCGCCACGACGATGGCGTGCAGGCCCATGCGCTCAATACACCAGTTGCCCAACACGGCGCCAAACACAAAGGTAAAGATCACGCCAAAGTACAGCAGGCCGTTTTCCAAAAAGCCGCGCTTGTGGGTGATGATGTAGTCGTCCACGTTTTGCAAGGCATTACGGAGGTTGCCGATACACATGGTCGTGGCGATGCCGTGACCGTGGATCTTGCGGAAGCTCTCGACCTGCATGCCGCAGGCAAACGAGGTGAGGCAGTTGGCGAGCAGGTTGTAACCGCCGCCCGGGATAAAGCTCACGCCCAGCAAGATAACGGCTTCAAAAAACACCGTCACCTGGCGCCAGTGAATCACACTGCCAAACCGCTCGTGAACCAGGTCGGCAAGCATAATGCCCACAGCAAACGACACCACGGGGAAGAAGTAGCGCCCCGCCAGTGCCCAGTTGCCTTCCGAGATGCTCACGCCCACGAGCAGGATGTTGCCCGTCTGCGCGTTGGCGAAAACATGATCGCGCCCAATGTACGAATACACATCCATAAAGCCACCGGCGAGCGCCAAGATGATGCCCAGCTCAATAGACTCCGATATCTGTTTGGCACGCTGCATCGTCGTGCATCCTCCTTGTTGACGACTCTCTCGTGCGTTGGCGGAAACATAGCCGCCGTTCATACTGTAACCCATTGACAACATGGCATGCGCGCGAGACGGGCTCCCCAACGCGCGGATACACAGTCTGGAAACAAACGGCACCCGCATCGATACGCCGATCCGCCAACCCATGTACTCCACCAGTCTTTTTAGCCCCGTCCCAAAAAGACTGGTTACAATTACGTGCAGCATACAAACACCGGGAGGGATCGTGGCAAAAAAGCCTCAGCACGCTCAGAACAACCAGCGCAGTCAGCAGGGCAAACAGGGCCAGCAGCAAAAGCGCGGCGGTAAGGCGCAGGCCACGGTCGCCCGCACCAAGCATTCCCAAGCGACGCCCGCCCGCCCCTGGCGTCCGGGCCGCGATAAGTTCCTCCCCGTCAGTCGTGCCGACATGGATGCGCGCGGCTGGGACCAGTGCGACTTTGTCTACATCTGCGGTGACGCCTACGTGGACCATCCCAGCTTTGGCATGGCTATCATCAGCCGCGTCCTTGACGCGCACGGCTACAAGGTGGGTATCATCTGCCAGCCCGACTGGACCGATCCCGCCAGCATCACGGTGCTCGGCGAGCCTCGCCTGAGCTTTCTCGTCAGTGCCGGCAACATGGACTCCATGGTCAACCACTATTCGGTGACCAAGCACCGCCGCCACTCCGACGCCTACACCCCCGGCGGCGAAGAGGGGCACCGTCCCAACCGAGCCGTCACGGTCTATGGCAACCTCATCCGCCAGACGTTCAAGGACGCTCCCATCATCATCGGCGGCATCGAGGCGAGTCTGCGCCGTCTGGCCCACTACGACTACTGGCAGGACAAGCTCAAGCGCTCGGTACTGCTCGACTCGGGCGCCGACATCCTCATCTACGGCATGGGCGAGCACGCGATTGTCGAGATCGCCGACGCGCTCGACGCGGGACTGCCCGTCGACCAGATCACCTATATCAACGGCACCGTCTACCGCACGGGTTCGCTCGACGAGGTCTACGACTACGACCTGCTGCCCAGCTGGGACGACCTTACCGCCGACAAGCTCAACTACGCGCGCAGCTTTAACGTGCAGCAGCAGAATATGGACCCCATCACCGGTCATCGCCTGGTAGAGCCCTATCCCAACAGCGTCTATGTGGTGCAGAACCCGCCATCGGCGACGCTCACCACCGACGAGATGGACGATGTGGCCGAGCTTCCCTACGCCCGCGATTGGCATCCCGACTACGACGCGGCGGGCGGCGTACCGGCCTTTGCCGAAATCAAATTTTCCATTAGCTCCAACCGCGGCTGTTTTGGCGAGTGCTCGTTTTGCGCCCTCACCTTCCACCAGGGCCGCGTACTGCAGATGCGCAGCCACGACTCGATCATGCGCGAGGCCGAGCTGCTCACGCGCGATCCCGAGTTTAAGGGCTACATCAACGACGTGGGCGGACCGACGGCCAACTTTAGCCGCCCGGCCTGTGACAAGCAGCTCAAGCACGGCGTGTGCAAGAACAAGCGCTGCCTGTGGCCGAGCGTATGCAAAAACATGGTGGTCGACGAGAGCGGCTACACACAGTTGCTGCGCGACCTGCGCCAGCTGCCGGGCGTCAAAAAGGTCTTCGTCCGCAGCGGCATCCGTTTTGACTACACCATGGCAGATGCCTCGGACGAGTTTTTGCGCGAGCTGCTGGAACACCATGTCTCGGGCCAGCTGCGCGTAGCGCCCGAGCATGTGAGCGACGCGGTGCTCTCTGTGATGGGCAAGCCGAGCCGCGCCGTCTACGACGCGTTCTGCCGTAAATTTGAACGCTTGAACCGCGAATACGGACTCAAGCAGTACGTAGTGCCATACCTAATCTCGAGCCACCCCGGCTCGACCATGAAGGAAGCTGTGGACCTTGCCGAGGCCGTGCGCGACATGGGCTACATGCCCGAGCAGGTGCAGGACTTCTACCCCACCCCGTCCACCATGTCGACCTGCATGTACTACACCGGCGTGGACCCACGCACCATGCAGCCGATCTACGTGGCACGCGACCCGCACGAGAAGGCCATGCAACGCGCGCTCATCCAGTATCGCAAGCCCGAGAACTACAAGCTCGTGCGCGAGGCGCTGGAAAAAGCCGGGCGTCGTGACCTGATCGGCTACACCAAACACTGTCTAATCCGCCCCGTGCCGCCGCGCCCGGGTGAGATGCCTGCTGGCGGTGGGCATGGCACCGGCAAGAAAGGCGGCAAGCCGCACGGTGGCGCTGGCGGCAAGGGACCCAAAGGCAGCAAGGGGCACGGCGGCATGTCGCGTGCACAGAACACTGCCGGGCGCAACCGTGCAGCTCAGGGGCGTCAGGGCGCCAACGGAGGCGGGCGTCGCAACTAGGGCAGCGGCGCGCTCGCTGCGCCCATCCCACACGCGTGGCGCAGCGAGCGCATAGCCTCAACGAGGATGACGCCGGCGATAGCGACCGTGATTACCACGTCGAGCGGTGTGTTCACAAACCACAACAGACCCATCAGGTACGACCCGGCGTTAAAGGCAAAGTGCAGCAGGATCGTGTAGCGGAGCTTTCCGGTGGTCACGAGCACCCAGCCAAAGATGAGGCCGGCGGCACCCGCATAGCAGCCCTGTACCCAGTTCATGTGCATAAAACCGAAGATTGCCGCCTGCAGCACAATCGCCGCGGCGATACCCCACGTGCTTGGTGCCGCCCAGGGCACCATGGCGCCGTCCTGCGCGCTCGCACGACGCCTGCGCTTCCAAAGCGGGCGGCACTGCGGATTAAACGCTCGTAGCGAAAACTCAAAAACAATGCCGCGCACCAGCAACTCCTCGCAAAACGGAGCGCCGAGCACCGTGGTCAGGACGGCAAGAAGGTTGGTATCGCCCAAGCCTGTTTCCTCGACGAGCTCGCTATAGTCCGCCGCAACCTCGGGCAGCAGCGACAGCACGCCGTCGCATAGGTAGCTAATGACCACCTGCATGGATAGGCCGATCACGACAACGCATGCGACGCGCTTCCATGCAGCATTTGCTCCCCCGCCGAGCGGGCGTTCACCTTGCCGGCGCGCCATGAAGGAGCGGGGCCACAGATAGCGCCACCACAGCAGCGCCATCAAAAACGACGCCGTCTGAGCGGCGGCCTGAAACCATTGAATATCGAGATTGTCGATCGGGAAACCCGTCAGTGCCGACACGATGTCCAGCGCGGAGAACAAAACAATGCTCAGGGCAATATCGGCAGCGACGACACCAAAACAGGCAAGCGCCCAAACCAGCGCATTGAGCATGCCAACCTCCTCAAAACCCGGCACTTGGGGACAGTCATTGTTGATGAGAATCGGGCGCAGCGCCAAAAGCCCCGTTGGGCGAAATGTCGAACGGGAAGGTGCCGCAGCGATTGAACGCGGCGATAAACATGCGGATGGCGTTGGACGGCGTGGTGCCCACGAGCTGGGTTGCCGCCGCGAAGGCCGCCTTTTCCTCGGGCAAGACCTTCGCGACAACCGGGGTCATGTGTTCTGCCATGGCGCTTCCTTTTTGAAACGACGGTGGTGCGGATAGATGCGGGCCACGCGGCTGGGCGACGGGCTGTGAAGGCAACCCGATTGGCCCGCATCCGGAGTTTGTTTCTGCTGCGTTGGTATTACTTGGTATTCCTAAGTATTACCCCGCAGATAGAATAGCACACCCGACCCAATGGGGGCGGAGGAAAACGAATCATTTTGTTGCTGAGTAGGTATTTAGAGCGTGATGATGTCCGAGATATCGAGGGCCTGAGCGTCGGCGACATCGTGCGATGCAAGCAGCAGCATACGGCCGTCGAGCAAGTCGAGCACGACCTCGGCGCATGCGTCGCGCGCAGCGGTATCTAAACCGGTAAAGGGCTCGTCAAGAATCACCGCGCCGCCCGGGCACAGCAGGGCTCGAGCGATCTCGACGCGACGGCGCTGCCCGCCCGAAAGCTCGGCCACGCGAGTATGTACATCGACCCCCGGCACCAGCAGGCGCAACAGGGCCGCAGCACTCGAGGCGTCCACGCGTGCATCGGCGCACACTAGCACGTTATCCAGCGCCGCGGCGGACTCGACCAAGTGTGCATCCTGAAACACCATGGAGCACGGCGCGCACTCCCCCGCCGCAAGGGCAAGGAGCGTAGACTTGCCCGCACCCGAGGCGCCCATCACACAGATACGCCCAGACGCGGGCACGTTGAGCACCAGTCCGGCGAGCGCAAGCTCCGCCGCAGCGCCATCGCTCGCGGTCCCCGCGCGCCCGCGCAGTCCATCCCCATGCGCCCGCACGGCCGCTCCCCACGCCACGGGTCCCGAAACTCGCAGCAGCCACACCAGCACGCGCTCGCACGCCCACGAGGCGGCAACGACCAGCACGGTCCACGCCAGCAGATCAGCCGTCTCAATCAAAAGCTTTGCCTGATAGATGCGCTCGCCCACGGAACCCACCGCCATGCCGATAAGCTCGGCTGCCGCACCGGCCTTCCAGCTCATGCCGATGACCGCCTTCGCGCACGAAAGCACAAACGGCAGCACCTCACGCCAGGTATGGGCGCAAAACAGTCGCCAGCCCCGCACGCCATGCAGGCGGAACATCTGCTCCAGCGGCTTATCAACCTGCGTCAAACCCTCGACCAGCGAGAAATATACGCCCGGCAGCGCCATCAAAAAGACCGCCGCGATGCTCACACGTGCCGACCCCAACCAAATGAGCAGCAGGACCACCACGCAGGCAACCGGCGTCGCCTTTACAAACGACAGCGCCGGAGCCACCAGGCGCGCAAACGCACGCGAACGTGACGAAATCCCGGCAAGCACGCCACCACACACCGCGGCAAGCGCCAGCCCGCCTAGTATCCGCGCGCCCGAGCCCGCCAAAATCGCCCAGGTACCGCCATCGCACACCAGGCGCAGCAGCGCCAAGGCAACAGCGCCCGGCCCCGGCAAAATCAGCGGCTGCGCCACCAGCGCCGCCACCAGCATCCACACGGCAAGCCAAAAGGCGGCGACGGCACCCA
Organism: uncultured Collinsella sp.; assembly: GCA_937922225.1. GTDB lineage: Bacteria > Actinomycetota > Coriobacteriia > Coriobacteriales > Coriobacteriaceae > Collinsella. The sequence continues at coordinate 52,108 of CAKZUZ010000015.1, read as the reverse complement.
CTGCCGCCACCGCCTTCGCACGCTCAGTCATTTGTCGAGCAAACGCACGCACGGGCTACTCCATGTAGTAGAAATCGTCAGCCGGGAGCTTACCGCCCACGGCGCTCGCGTCCGCATCGGCCAGCACCTGTAGGTACCCACCGAGCGCCGCCTTCATATCTTTCCCCGTCTGACACACGAGCATGCACCCGGGAATCGCCTTTTCGGCAATCGTGGCATTATCCACGATGCCCGCATCGACCACGGCCTGAGCCCAGTCCGCCGGCGCCGCATTTACGGCCTCAACGCTCGCCGCATGGCAGCTCAAGAACTCCGCCACGGCCTCGGGATGCTCCTCGGCAAATGCACGGCGCACCACGGTCACGCCCGTCAGCAAACGGGAGCCCGTGTCACCCGCGAGCTCGTCCCACGCGTCGGTCAGGCTCACCGGTACCGACAGACTGCCCTCGCTCTTGGCGATGGCAGCGGTCTTGAATGGCTCCGGCAGCACGCCCACGGCGGACGGGTCGGCAAGCAGGGCCGACAGCACCTCGGTGGGCTCGCTCTTAAACTCGAGCGTCACTTGACCGGTCAGGCCCGCGCGCTCCAGCAGGTAGTTCATGACGTACTCCGGCGTGGTGCCCTTGCCCGTCATGTAGACGGTACGACCCGCCAGATCGCCAAACGAGGCCACGCCTGCGTCGCCCGTCACAACGTTCAGCACGCCCAGCGTGTTGATGTCGATGACCTGCACCGCACCCTCGGTCTTGTTGTAGAGCACGCTCGCCAAGTTGGCCGGCACCAGGGCAATGTCGATATCGCCCTGAATGACCTTGGGCACAATCTCGTCGGCCGCGGCGCTGATCGCAAAGTCGAACTCATTGTCCGTCTCGCCATCGGCAGCCTGGTCCATAAACTGCACCAGACCGATCGACGTCGGTCCCTTGAGCGAGGCAACGCGCACCTCGACCGACTCAGCGGCAGCGCCACTCGCCGCAGACCCAGCAGCCGAACCCGCAGAAGACCTCGCCCCCGCAGCTCCGCCGCCACAGCCAACCAGCGCAAGCGACAACGCGCCCGCGGCAAGCGCCGAGGCAAATCCCCGGCGCGACATTTCAAAATCAAACGCGCGCATCGCTAGCACGTCCCCTCGTTAGGCATCGTCCATGCGTGATGGTCGGTATGCAGCAATCCCTCGGCCAGCGGCGACAGCGGCGCACCCAAGAACTCGCGATAGCACGCCTGGACATCGGGATTCTCGTGCGAGAAGCGAATCTTGGCGTTCGCATCGAGGCCCCACAGTACCTGGCCGCGCTCGGCTGCCAGCTCACAGCCGTCATGGATGGGCTGACCGCCGCCACCGACGCAGCCGCCCGGGCATGCCATAACCTCAACGAAGTCATAACTCACGCGGCCGTCGCGAATCGCGTCGAGCAGACGGGCAGCGTTTCCCAGCCCGTGTGCCACGGCGACGCGCACCTTGGTGCCATCGATATCGGCCACGGCCTCCTTCCAGCCATCGAGTCCGCGCACGTCGGTAAAGAAATCGGCATCCGGGTTCTTGCCCGTCACCAGGTAATATGCCGAGCGCACGGTGGCCTCCATCACGCCGCCCGTGGCGCCAAAAATCACGCCCGCGCCCGTGCCAAAGCCCAGCGGCGTATCGAGCGGCTCCTCGACCAGCGTGTCGACGCTCACGTGGCTCGCGCGGATCATGCGCACCATCTCGCGCACCGTCAGCGCAACGTCCACGTCGGGCGCGCCGCCCTCGCCCATCATGCTCGGCAGCGCACACTCGGCCTTCTTGGCCGTGCACGGCATCACGGACACCACGAACAGACGCTCGGGCTCCACGCCCAGCACCTTGGCGTAGTAGGTCTTGGCAATAGCGCCGAACATCTGCTGCGGCGACTTTGACGTGGACAGGCTGTCGACAAACTCCGGGTAGCGCGCCTTTACAAAGCGCACCCAGCCCGGGCAGCAGCTCGTAAACATGGGCCAGCCGCGGCTGTTACTCTCGCCCTTGGCGGCGGCGCCCAGGCGCTCGATCAGCTCGGAGCCCTCCTCCATAATGGTGAGATCGGCCGAGAAATCGGTGTCGAACACGTACTCAAAGCCCACGCGGCGCAGCGCGCAGGCCAGGCGCTCAACGGTGGCATCCTCGCGCGGAATACCGAGCTCCTCACCCCAGGCGGTGCGCACGGCCGGCGCTATCTGCACCAGCACGATCTTATCGGGATCGGCGAGAGCATCAAACACGGTCTCGGTGTCGTCGCGCTCGCGCAGCGCGCCCGTCGGGCAATGCGTGATGCACTGGCCGCATGCGACACAATCAGTCTTGCCGATGGGCGCGCGCCCGCGGGTACCCACGGCGGTGTGCGTGGCTCGGCTGGTCAGGTCCCAAATCCCTAGGCCTTGCACGTTCTCGCACACCTTGATGCAGCGCATGCATTTAATGCACTTGTCGTTTTCGCGGATGATGGGGAAATCGAAGTCCCAGCCCTCGCCCGCCAAATGCCTTTGATACGGCAGATAGAAAATGCCCAGGTCGTTGGCGATGGTCTGCAGGTTGCAGTTACCGCTGCGCACGCAGCTCGTACAGCGCGAGTCGTGCTGGGACAGCAGCAGCTGCACGTTGGTGCGACGCGCCTCGCGGGCCTTGGGGCTGTTGGTGTGGACCACCATGCCGTCGAGTACGTAGTTGTTGCAGGCGGCAACCAGCTGGTCGCAGCCCTCAACCTCGACCACGCACACACGGCAGCCGCCGATCTCGTTCAGATCGCGCAGATAGCACAGGGTGGGAATCTGGATGCCGACGGACTTGGCCGCATCCAGGATCGTGGTGTGCTCGGGCACCACGACCTCGCAGTTATCGATCGTGAGCTTGACCATGTTGAGTGCTCCGCTTTCGGTGTTGTCGCCGACAGTGGTGTTGTTGGGCTCTACCATTCCAGGTTCCTCCCTCCGCGGAACGCGCCAAAGCCAAAGTGATCGCAGCGCAGGCAGCGGCCCGCCTCCTGGCGCGCCTCCTGCTCGGTGAGACCCTGCTCGACCAGATTCCAATCGTGAATACGCTCGCCGGCCTCGCGCTCGCCCAGCTCGCAGCGGCCGCACTCATGCTTACCCTTAAACTGGACGGTCGGCAGCTCGACCTCGAGCTTGATCTTGTGGTCGAAGCCTAGGTAGTGGTCGATGTTTGCCGACGCCACGCGGCCGGCATTGATAGCGCGGATGACGGTGGCGGGGCCGGTCTGGCAGTCGCCGCCGCTAAAGAGGCCATCGAAGTTGGGCACGGCGCCGTCCGAATCGGTGACGACGCAGCCCCACTTGCAGGCAATGCCCATCTCCTCAAACGGCTTGGAATCGATGTCCTGGCCAATGGCGACGAACACGCGCTCGCAGGGGATGACGCGCTCGGGCGTGGCAGCGGCACGCGGAGCCGGACGACCGCGGCGGGGCTCACCGATAATCTGCGGCTGCACGCGCAGGCCGCTCACGCGACCGTCCTCGCCCGTTTCGATGGCGAGCGGGGCCGTCAGCTCCAGCACCTCACAGCCCTCGGCCTGGGCACCGGCGATCTCGGCGTCCTGGGCCGTCATATCGCAGATGCGACGGCGGTAGACGATGCTTACCTTTTCGGCACCGCAGCGCACAGCAGAGCGAGCCACGTCCATGGCAACGTTGCCGCCGCCGATGACGCACACGCGTTGGCCGCTCAGGTCGGGCAGCTCGTCATCACCGATGGCGCGCAGCATCTTGACGGCCGACTCAACGCCGGGCGCCTCCTCGCCCGGAAGGCCGAGCTTCTTGTCGCTGTGGGCACCGATGGCTAGGTAGACGGCATCGAACTCGTCGCGCAGACGGGCAAGCTCCTCACCGTTCACGGAGTGGTCGAGTTCCACGTTGATACCGGCGCTCAAGATCCAGTCGATCTCGGCCTGCAGGCGCTCGCGCGGCAGACGATAGCTGGGGATGCCATAGCGCAGCATGCCGCCCAGGTGGTGGCGCTGCTCAAAGATGGTCACCTTATGGCCCATCACGGCCAGGTAGTAGGCGCAGGAAAGGCCGGCCGGGCCGCCGCCGATCACGGCGACGCGCTTGCCGGTGTTGTCCACTACATGCGGCTTGTGGTCGTTGAGGTCACTGTGCTCGACGGCAAAACGCTTGAGGGCGAGGATGTTCATGGGGTCGTCGACCATGCCACGGCGGCAGTGCATCTCGCAGGGATGCTCGCACACCAGGCCGCAGACGAGCGGCAGCGGATTGTTCTTGCGGATGACCTTGACGGCGTCGGCATAGCGGCCGGCCTCGACCAGCGAAATGTACCCGGGAATGTCGACGTGCGCCGGGCAGCCCGAAACGCACGGGACGCGGGCCTCGCGGTCAAAGCCGCAGGAGTGCTCGCGGATGTGATGCTCAAAATCGTCACGGAAGCCGCGAATGGCCGTGAGTGCCATGGCGCCGGCTTCGTAGCCGATGGCGCAGTCGCTCGAAAGGTAGATGGTGCGGGCCGTGCGCTCAATCAGGTTGAGCGTGGACTCATCGGCGCGCCCTTCGAGCACATCGGCGAGCAAGTCGCTCAGCGCGCTCAGGCCCACACGGCAGGGTGTGCACTTGCCGCAGCTCTGGGTGGAGCACAGGTTAACGAGCGCTGCCGTAAACTCAACGGGACACGGGGCGAGCGAACTCACCGCCAGACGGCGTCCGAGCGCATCGTGCAGGTCGTCCATGACGGCCTGAGCGTGGCTGCGTTCCATTACGTGCAGTCGAGCCATAAGATCCCCTCTCACATGGCAGCCCGGAGGCGAAACCGAGCGAAGTTGCTACACGCACAACACTGACCTATAAAATTGTTTGGCAGCGACACGGTTCGGCAGGCGGTATGAAACGTCGTCCTTAGCGGTGAAAACGAACATTTCCGCAGATAAATGCCATATTTGATAAAACGCGTTACCAATGACAATGCCCCGTCCACGCAATCACGTGGACGGGGCATTGCTCTAGGTATGCGGTCAGCGACCCTGTTGCTTTTACTTAAGCTCGGGCCAGTAACCCTTGTTGGCCTCGATCATGTCGTCGAGAACTTCCTTGGCGACCTTCATCGACGGTACGGTCTTGTTGAGCGTGAAGGCCTTGAGCGCCTTCTCGTACGAACCCTCGATCGTAGCCTCGACCACGAGCTTCTCGGAGTTCAGCTGCTGCATCATAAGACCTTGCTGGAACAGAGGAATGTTGTCGCGGCTGATGACCTCGGGGCCGTTCTTGCCAATGTAGGCAGGCAGCTCGACCATAGCGTCGTAGGGCATGTTGGGGATAGCGCCCTTGTTCTCGCAAATGACCAGGAAGCGCTGCTTGGTGTCGTTCTTCAGAGCGATAGCCAGGTCGGCAATCCAGTCGCCGTGGCTGCCCGCATAGAACGTGCTCTCGTCGATCTCGCCCGTCTTCTCGTAGTGATCGATACCATCAAAGAGGTTCTTCTCACGCGTCTCCTCAACCTCGTTAGCACGGGTGCGCTCGGGGTTGGAATGCTCGACGAACTCCTTCTGCTGCAGGTAGTAGTTCAGATACGTGTTGGGCAGGTACTCCGGGAAGCACTCCATGATCTCGTACTCGCCCTTCCAGACGTAGTACCAGCTGCCCTTGGTGTGGCGGTTCTGCTCGGGGTGCTCGTCAGTGGCCTCCTCGGGCTTCTTTGCCATGAGCGAGCCCATGCCCTTGAGGTAGGAGTCGGGCAGCAGAATCTCATGCTCCTTGATGTACTCGCGCAGCTGCGGGAGCACCTCCTCGCCCTTGTGGCGGATCGAGGTGAACCAACCAAAGTGGTTGAGGCCAAAGTAATCGTACTCGACATCCTTCTTGTCGATATCGAGTGCGGCGCAAACCACGTCGATGATCGCGATCGGCATGTCGCAGATGTTGATGATGCGAGCGTTGGGACGCAGCACGCGGCAGCCCTCGGACACGATGGCAGCAGGGTTGGAGTAGTTGAGAATCCAGTAGTCCTTCTTAGCGTACTTCTCAACGTCATCGATCAGCTCGACCATGGGGAAGATGGTGCGCATGCCGTAGGCAAGGCCGCCGCAGCCGCAGGTCTCCTGGCCCACGCAGCCGTGACGCAGCGGAATCTTCTCGTCCTGCTCGCGCATGGCATAGCCGCCCACGCGCATCTGGGCAAACACGAAGCTCGCGTCCGTAAAGGCAGTCTCCTTGTCGGTGGTCACCGTGAGCTTGATGTCCAGGCCGAGGTCCTCGTGCAAAATCCAGTCCACGAGCACGCCGATCTTGCGCTGGCGCTCCTCGTTGATGTCGTACAGACGAATCTCGTCAACGTCGAGCTCGTCCTTGCGCAGGGCGATGGATTTGACGATGCCGGGGGTAAAGGTGGATCCGCCACCACACAGAGTAATGATCATTGTTTACTGCTCCTTCTCAATTGCGTTTTCGACCTTGTCACGCATCTCGGCGACCTTCATGCCAAAGATGATCTGGATATTATTGCCGTTGCGGTTGATGCCGCTGTTGGGCACGTGGTTGATGAGGTCCTCATTGATGAGGTCCGGGTTCTTAACGTTCACGCGGAGACGCGTAAAGCAGTTCTCGAGCTCCTCGATGTTGTCCTTGCCACCAAGACCTGCGACCAGGTCGGCGATGCCTGCATCGACGCCCTCTGCGGGAGCCGCGGCAACAGCGCCCTGCTTCACCGCGACAGACGCGGCGGCCTCGCCCTCGGCAACGGACTCGGCGAGCTCGGACTCTTCCTCGCGACCAGGCGTGTGGAGGTTGAGCTTCTTAATAAGGAAGGTGAAGAGGAAGAAGTACAGAGCGGCGTTGACGACTCCAAGCACGAGCATCATCGGCCAGTTGGTCTTATCGACACCAAGGACCAGGTTGGAAACCACGATGTTGATGATGCCGCCTGCAGTCGAAGCGGGCACGGAGAGGACCTTGAGCAGGACCAGGAAGATACCGGAAAGAACCGAGTGAACAACAAAGAGCACGGGAGCGGCAAAGACAAAGAGGAAGTCCATGGGCTCGGTGACACAGGAGAGCACGGCGGTGATGATCAGCGGGATGATAACGGCCTTGGTCTTATCCTTGTTCCCCTTGTAAGCGGTGAAGATAAAGGCGAGACCGATACCGATGTAGGGCCACAGGTTGTTGAAGGTGTAGCTGTTGAAGTAGGTGCTATCGGAGAAGGGCTGGCCCGTCATTGCCATCTCGGCGACACGGATGGGATAGGCGCCGGCGATAACCTGATCACCCAGCGTCAGGGTGCCACCCACATCGGAGAACTGGAACGGAGTGTAGATGAGGTGGTGCAGACCGGTGGGAACGAGCAGCTTGTTGAGCATGCCGTAGATAAACAGACCGATGTTGCCCGACTCCTTAATGATGCCGGCAACGGAGGAGATGGCGCCCTGAACCGGAGGCCAAACGATGCAGAAGCCAGCGCCCATGATCCAGGAGATGATGATCATGATCAGGAACGGGAAGCGAACGCCCGAGAACATCGAAAGGGCAATGGGGAACTGCTTGTTCGAGTACTTGTTGAACACGGCACCGGTGATGCAACCAAGAATGATGCCGCCAAACACGCCGGTATCGAGCACCTGAATGCCCATAACGGTGCTCTGGCCGGTTCCGGTAAGACCGAGCATGCCGCTCGCTTCGGCAAGAGAGCCGGTGGCGTTGAGCACGATGTTGTTAGCCTGCAGGAACAGGAAGAACGACATCAGGGCAATCAGCGAAGCATGGCCCTTGTTCTTCTTTGCCATGGCGCCGGCGATGCCCACGCAGAACAGAATCGAGAGGTTGTTGATGATAAACATCAGCGACTGATAGACAACGGCGCCCACAAGCTGGAACGGACCGGAGCCCAGTACGGGGATCAAGGCGCAAATGGTCTTGTTGGTCAGAATGATGCCCACGATGAGCAGAATGCCGGCAACCGAGAGATACATCATCGGCTGAACGATCGACTTCGCGAACACCTCCAACGGCGCTTTGAAATTGAACTTCTTTTTTGCGGTCATAGCGGTACTCCCCTTCCTTTTCCGCAAATTAAGACAGATGTGCCCTGGACAAGACCGTGAGCCTTGCCTTATATCAATCGATGTATGGGCACGTTATGCCTAGAGACCAGGTTCTCCAAGCAGGTTAACAATGTGATATGCGAGATAACTCTTCTCGGCATCGGTAACGACAACGTTATAGGTAGACGACAAGTGGGCGGCTATGGCGTCCGCGCACGAGAACGCGCACGGATACTTAGTTTCATCGATTCGGAACAGTGCATCGTCATTGATCTGCCCGGCCGCGGGGTCAAGCGCCCGCTGTGCGAAAAACTGCAGGTGGCGGACGAAACGCTCATAGGGCAGCGAGGTGTCATCGAGGGTCGTAGCATAGCGCTCGGAAACAATTGCGAGCACGTCGCGAACAAGCTGGACCGAAATGATGAGGCGGTCGGAGCGTTGCGGCATAGTGGCGTTGACGATATGCAGCGTAATAAAACCCTGCTCTTCTTCGCTCATCTGGATGCCCATATACTCCTTGACAATCTGCAGCGCACGACCAGCGAGCGCATACTCCTTGCGATAGAACTGCTGGATCTCGAGCAGCAACGGATTCTCGCAGGAGACGCCCTTGCGCTCGCGCTCCAAAGCAAGGCTGATATGGTCTGCGAGAGCAATGAGAATCTTGTCGTTGATGTCGACATTGAGCTCTCGACGAAGCATCTGAACAATGTCCTCGGAAATCACGAGGTTGACGGTGGGAATGGACTCCAAAAGATGTGCCAAGCGGTCAATCGTACGCGAATCCTGAGAAGTGCCCTCCTGCAGCGCATAGGTCTTTTCGACCGATGCTTCATCGATAGCGTCGCCGGCATGACGGCCAAAGCAGAGGCCTCGACCGATGACAATAAGCTCGGAGCCATCGTCCGAAGTGACCATTGCGACGTTGTTGTTAAAAACTCGCTTGATAACCACGGTACCCACCACAAGAATTTACTCGGAAAGCCAGACGACAGGCTCTTTAACAGCAACAGGGCCGGAAGCATGCTCACGAAGAGTCGAGTTCTCCGAGCGCTCGCACACGATAACGAAGACCGTGGGATCAAAACCGGCAGCGCGAACCACGTCGAAATCGACCTCGACGAGGGGCTGACCCGCGTCAACGTGATCACCCTGGGCAACAAGCGCATGGAAGCCCTTGCCCTCAAGCTTAACAGTGTCGATTCCGATATGCAGCATCACCTGAGCAGAGCTGTCGTCGGACATGATGCCCAGCGCGTGCTCAGTCGGAAACAGCGCCGCGACGGTGCCGGAGACGGGAGCGCACACCGTTCCCTCTTGGGGAACCACGGCAACGCCATCGCCCACGGCACGGCTGCTAAAAGCGGGATCATTGGTTTTTTCTAGGTGAACAAGCTCGCCGGAAACAGGAGCGAGGATTTCGAACTCGGAAGTTGCAGTCTTCTGCTCATCCGAACCGCCCATCAGGCGAGAAAAGAAACCCATGGTGGCATGTCCCTTCATAAATATAGCCCAACCAAAATCAAGCGAATGCGTCCATAGAGACACATCCGTTCAAAGACTTTGGTTAGGCCCACGTCCGAGGGACTCGGTAACCTTCCGCATTTCTTTTTACGGGAGCTATTGTAGACAAGCCCAAAGCCAGAATAATCATTATGACCGGTGAGCGGTATTTATTCTTCGATAAACGGTATTTTAAGCGGCACTTAGGGACGTTCCTTTACTGCCGGCACCAGGGACACTCCTTGCAGCAATTTCGCATGCGTTAGATGAAGAGCTCGCATTCCTTCCGCACGACGCAAGCCTTGCTCAGCATCTGGGAAACAGCGGATAGCTTGTTGGGATCAAGCTTGCGAGCGCCTCGCGGGCATACGGCGATGCAGCGCATGCAGGAGATGCACGCCTCGTCAGCTGCTCGCTTGGGGTCGCCCTTGTCGATTGCACAAACGGGACACGCCGCGGCGCATGCACCGCAGGAGACGCATTCCTCTGTTGCCTCGGGTGCCATACGGCGACCTCCAGCTTGTTTATAAGGGCGATTGCCGGGGATAGAGGGCTCGGACGCATCCTCAGCCAACAGCTTTTGCTGAATTTGTTGCGCAAACTCTGCGAGCTGCGCCGCATCCTGCGCATCCGGTCGCCCAGCAGCAAACTGACGAGCAACGGAATGCTCAGCAATAGCAGAAACAGCTGCAACCACCCTAAATCCGGCGCGCTTCGCAACGTCCTCCAGCTCTACGAGCGTGTCCTCAAACGCGCGGTTTCCGTATACACAAACCAAAACAGCCCGAGCCCCGTTGCCGCGCACCATGCCCAACCGGTCAGCCACCACAGCCGGGATTCTACCGGCATACGCCGGCACAGAGATTACGGCCACGTCGTCCTCAGTCATCGAGACAGCGCTGAGATCTAGCCCGCTATCGGTCAGATCGACGGTAACGGTATTATTGTCCAGCGCCCCGGCCACAAGGCCAGACACCTTCCGCGTTCCACCCGTCGGACTAAACACAATTTCGAATACGCTCATCGAGGCACCCTCTCCCTACGCCTAGCAACGCGTCAAGCCGTTTTCACATTCAGACAGAGTATACGGCGCATGGGGGGAGCTCCCCGTTTTGGTGCGCCAGGCACCCCAATGCACCCACCCTACGCTGTCTGCCTCTTCGTTTTGTATAAATTACGGTACAGATTGTATATATTTACGGGATACCGCCACGTTCTCCTGAGGTACCCCATCCTGGCCCGTGCAAAAAACGGAGTATTCTGCAACGTGACCGCGCCAGCACCGCCGCGGGTGGGCAAAACTGTAGGGCGCCGTATCATTCTAAGTCCCGACATGGCGAGAATGACGCGCCCCCTGCTCCGGAAAACGGCGAAATCTGACTCGGAACGCTCGCTAGGGATATCCGAAGGCCACCGTTGGCGACTTCGAATCATATGCAGACAACTCGAACTGCAGAATACTCCAAAAAATGCACGGCGCACCCCATAGAACCCATTGCTGCATGGCAGGAAACAAGCCCACGGCATCCTCTAGATGCATTCCCGAGGAAATCACATTTGAACTAGCGATCGGATACGGCAAACAAAAGGGCCCCGAACGTAGTTGCTCGGGGCCCTTGGTTCACCTCGCTCTAGCGGGCGATGCGTATGTTATTTGCGCTTGCCGCCGCCGTCGCCGGGACGACGGGAGCTGCCGCCGCGCTTGCCGCCACGATTGTTACCATAGCTGCTACGGTTATCGCGACCGCCGGCACGACCGCCGCGGGAGCCGGCCTGGTTGCCGCCGCGCCCGCCGCGATAGCCGCCACGGCGCTCCTCGCGGGTGTCGTCGTAGTTGCGCCAGTCATCGCGACGATCGCGGCTGGCACGCGGATCGCGACGATCACGCGACTCATTCGAACGACCGGCGCCGCTGCGACCACCGTTGCCACGAGCGCCCTCGCGACGCTCGCCACCGCGGCCACCCTCGCGGCCTCCGCGCTCGTCAAAGCGCTTGCCGCCGCGGGACTCGCCGCCGCGGGTACCACGCTCGTCACGCGAGCCACGGCCTTCGCCGCCACGGCGCTCATCGCGCCCGCCGCGCTCGCCATCGCGACCGGAGCGACGACGGTCACCCGAACCGCGCTTGCCACCGCGCGAACCGCGGCCCTCGTCTTCGCGCTCAACACGACGACGACCGCCACGGTCCTCGTCTTCACGACGACGGCGGTGCGCTTCGCCCTGGAACTGCTTGGCACGGCGCTCGGCACGGTTCCCGCGCGGGGTCTGCTCGACAGCAGCAGCACCCCCGCGCTCCTCGGCAGCCACCTCGCGAGCCACGCTCTCCACAGCCTCGTCCACGCGAGCCTGAACGCCCTCGCGCACGCGGGTCTTGCCGCCGCGCTTGGGACGGCTCGGACGCTCGCCGTCGCCGCGACGCTCATCGCGACCGCGGTTGGAACGACCGGCAACATCGCCGTAATCGTCGCCGTTGCGCTTGCCGTCGCGACGTGCCTGCTCGAGCTTCTTCTTGCTCTTGGACTTGCCGCGCTTGGTCTTCTTCTTCACCTTAAAGGCCGCAGGGTCGCGCTCGGGATCAACCGCGGGCGGGTTGGGACCCACATGCAGGTCGCCGGCCTCGTAGATGTCGGCGGCCTTGTCCATGAGCTTCTCGATCTCATAGAACTCATCGACGTCCTGCTCGGTCACAAACGTGATGGCCCAGCCCAGCTCACCGGCACGGCCCGTGCGGCCGATGCGGTGGATGTAATCGGTCGGCTCGGCCGGCACGTCAAAGTTCACGACATAGCGCACGTCGCTGATGTCGATGCCGCGAGCGAGAACGTCGGTTGCCACCAGCACGTCGACGGTACCGTCGCGGAAGGCCGAGAGCGCGCGCTCGCGCTGGGCCTGGCTGCGGTTGCCGTGGATCGCGGCGGCCTTGATGCCCTTGCGCTCCAGACGACGGCAGCAGCTGTCGGCGCGGTGCTTGGTGCGCATAAAGACGATCGTGCGCTCCGGACCCTCCTTTTTTAGGAACTCGGGCAGCAGGTTGTTCTTGGCCTCAATGGACACCGGGAACACAAACTGGTCGACGGTGTCGGCGGTCGACGTGGCAGGCGCGATCTCCACGCGGGCCGGATCGCTCACCAGGTCGGTGATCTCGCCCACGGCCTCCTCGTCGAGGGTCGCCGAGAACAGCAGCGTCTGGCGCTCGGCCGGCGTCTCGCGCACAATGCGACGGACGGCAGGCAAAAAGCCCATGTCGAGCATGCGGTCGGCCTCGTCGAGTACCAGCACCTTGACCTCGTTCAGGTGGCAAGCGCCCTGCTCAATCAGATCGACCAGACGGCCCGGCGTGGCGACCAGGATGTCGCAGCCGTACTTGAGCGCCGCGGTCTGGGGCTTGTAGCTCACGCCGCCCACGACGGTCACGGCAACATGGCCGGTGACGTCGGCAATCTTGCTGGCGACCTCGTCGATCTGCTGTGCGAGCTCGCGCGTGGGGGTAATGACGAGCATCACGGGGCCGCGACCGTTGCCCTCGGGCTTCTTGGCGCCGCGACGGCGGTTGCGGCCGCCGCGCTCGCGCACGGGCTTGGGCGGAGCAATGTGCTCCAGATTGTTCATGGTCGGCAGCAAGAAGGCGGCCGTCTTGCCGGTGCCGGTCTGAGCGGCGGCAAGCAGGTCGCGGCCCTCGAGCACCACGGGGATCGAGCCGGCCTGCACGGGCGTGGGCGCCGTGTAGCCCAGGTTCTCGATGGCACGAAGCATCTCGTCCGAAAGTCCCAGCTCGTCAAAGGCGGGCAGGTTCTCGGTCGCGGACTCGACGGCCTGGGCAGCATTGGCCTCGTCGGCAGCATCGAAGGCAGCCTGGGTCATGGCCTCGCGGGTCTCGTCCAGAATCTCGGCGTCCGTGACGTCAGATACAGAATTACGCATATGTTGTTGTTCCTTATCTGCACGCGTTATGGGCACGGCATGCAGCCGCGCGGGGCGTGCTTGGTAGTGCGCTAATACATACAAAACAGGTGCGCACAGAGAGGACGTTGCTCAGCACGCTGGCGATCGCTTTGGCAGCCCTATCACGCGCCGTCCAGACGCAGCGGCCCTAAGCGATGGAGCAGATTCGCCGCCGGTTAGTATACCCGCGCTTCGCATGCCCCCACGTAAACCACAGATGACGAGGCGGGTCTGGGCCGATTGTCTCAATCTGTAACAGTTACGAGACAAAACCGGGTCTACAAGTTACAGATTGAGACGAACTCAAACATCGCAAAACATAATCTCGATCTGTAACAGTTAGAGGTCATTTTCCCCGCTAGATGTTACAGATCGAGATGTTTGACATGAGCTGCCAACGATTGAGCAGCCACCCTCATCTGTATCGAAATGTCGTACATTTCTTTCTGTACTGGACACCCCCAGGGGGTATGGGTGTATAGTATCGGCAGGTTAACATTTACGACACGAAACCACAGAAAGGAGAAGCCATGGCTCAAGATACGTTCGACGTGAGCGGCATGACGTGCGCCGCCTGCCAGGCGCACGTGGACCGCGCCGTGAGCAAGCTCGACGGCGTCGAGAGCGTCGCGGTCAATCTGCTCGCCGGCTCCATGCTGGTGGACTATGACCCCGCGCAGGTCACCCCCGACGACATCTGCACCGCTGTCGATCGCGCTGGCTACTCGGCCTCGCCCGTCAGCACGGGCACCGACGCCGGCCCAAGCGGCAGCGCACAAGCCAGGACCGGCGCCGCCCATATGGAGTCGCCCTCCAAAAAGTTGGAGGCCGCCGCTTCCGCCATGCGCACACGACTCATCGTCTCAATCGTCTTTCTTGTCCCGTTGTTCTATATAGGCATGGGGCACATGCTCGGCTGGCCGCTGCCTGGCGTCTTCACCGATCATACCCACAGCATGACGCTCGCCCTCACCGAGCTCGTCCTGCTCATCCCTATCGTCTACGTCAACGACGCGTACTTTATCAACGGGTTTAAATCGCTCGCACACGGCGCGCCCACCATGGACGCCCTTATCGCCGTTGGCGCCACCGCATCCATCGCCTGGTCGCTCTACGCCATGTTTATCATGGCCGACCAACTAGCCGCAGGACAGGTCCGCGAGGCCATGATGACGGGCATGGACAACCTGTATTTTGAGAGTGCGGGCACGATCCTGTCGCTCGTCACCGTGGGCAAATACCTCGAGACACGCAGCAAATCCAAAACCGGCGGCGCCATCGAGGCGCTCATTGACCTGGCGCCCAAGACCGCGATCGTCGTGGCCGAGGACGGTACCGAGGCCACCGTCGACGTCGATGCCATTCTGCCCGGCCAGGTGCTGCGTGTGCGCCCCGGCGAGTCCATCCCCGTCGACGGCGTGGTGCTCGAGGGCAGCTCGGCCGTGGACGAGAGCGCGCTCACCGGCGAGTCCATCCCCGTGGAGAAGACCGCCGGCGACACTGTCAACGCGGCCACGGTCAACCGCACGGGCTCGTTTACCTTCCGCGCCACGCGTGTGGGCGCCGACACGTCGCTCGCCAAAATCATCAAGCTCGTCGAGGACGCCAACGCCACCAAGGCGCCCATCTCCCGCATGGCCGATAAGGTCGCTGGCGTATTTGTGCCCGTGGTGTTTGTGATCTCGGCCGTGACCTTTGCGGTGTGGATGGCACTGACTGGCAGCGTGAACGAAGCGCTCACCTCCGCCGTGGCCGTGCTGGTGATCAGCTGTCCGTGTGCACTGGGCCTGGCCACGCCCGTCGCCATTATGGTGGGCACCGGCAAGGGCGCCGAAATGGGCATTCTGTTCAAGAGCGCCGAGGCGCTGGAGAACCTGCGCAGCGTGGGCACCGTGGTGCTCGATAAGACGGGCACGGTCACCCGCGGCAAGCCTGCCGTGACCGATATCGTGGTAGCCACGCGCGCTGACGGCTCGTCCGCCATGAGCGAAAAGGCGCTGCTCAAGCTGGCCGCCGCGCTGGAGCGCTCAAGCGAGCACCCGCTGGCCGAGGCGATTATGGCCGAGTGCGAGACACGCGGAATCGTCGCGCGCATGGTCGAGGACTTTGCTGCCGTGCCCGGTCGTGGCGTTACGGCGCGCGAAGGGCAAAACGCCATTGCCGCTGGTAACGTGCGCCTGATGAACGAGTTGGGCGTTACCGTGCCCGCGGGTCTTGCCGAGCAATTTGCCGCCGAAGGCAAGACGCCGCTGTTCTTTGCCAAGAACGGCGAGCTTGTCGGCACCATTGCCGTGGCCGACGAGGTCAAGGAGACGAGCGCCGCAGCCATTTCCGCGCTGCGCTCACTCGGCGTCGACGCGCGCATGCTCACCGGCGACAACCGCGTCACTGCCGAAGCAATCGCCCGCCGTGTGGGACTCGACCGTGCGCAGGTCATCGCCGACGTCCTCCCCGCCGACAAGGAACGCCACGTGCGCGAACTGCAGGATGCGGGCGGCAAGGTCGCCATGGTGGGCGACGGCATCAACGACTCCCCCGCCCTGGCGCGCGCCGACGTGGGCCTTGCTATCGGCACCGGCGCCGACATCGCCAAGGAGGGCGCCGACGTGGTACTCATGCGCAGCGACCTCATGGACGTCGCCCGAGCCATCGAGCTTTCACGCGCCACGATCCGCAACATCAAGCAGGACCTGTTCTGGGCACTGTTCTACAACGGCATCGGCATTCCGCTGGCGGCGGGCGTGTTCTTCCCGCTCACCGGATGGCAGCTCTCGCCGATGTTTGGCGCCGCGGCCATGAGCCTGTCGAGCGTGTGCGTCGTAAGCAATGCGCTGCGCCTGCGAACCTTTAAGCCTAAAGTGGCAAAATAGGCTCACTATTACGTCCATTTAGAACGGGTTTTCCAGGTGCCAGAGATTGACCTGAAAGAGGAGCGACGCGTACTTTGGTACGCGAGCGACGGCTTGAAGGTCAAGGTCGGGTGCCTGGGAAAGCCGACACAACAGAGAGGAATACCGATGCGATACACAATCAAGACTTCCGGCCTCATGTGCGGCCACTGCGACGCCACCGTCGAGACGGCGTTGCTCAACGTTGCCGGCGTGACCGACGCCGATGCCGATCACGAGACTCAGACCGTCCAGGTGGAGTGCGCCGACACCGTGACCGCCGAGCAGCTCGCCGCCGCTGTCGAGGCCGCGGGTGAGAAGTTCCACGCCCTTTCGGTGACCGCCGCGTAACGACCCGCACGTACCCCCCCCCGACCAGAAACGAGGACCCGCCATGATGGCAGACCACAAATCGGTAACCCGCATGCTCAAGACGGCACGCGGCCAGATCGACGGCATCTTGCGGATGGTCGATGAGGACCGTTACTGCGTCGATATTTCCACGCAGCTCATGGCAACGCAGGCGCTCATTGCGCGCATCAACGCCGACGTGCTCAAGGCGCATATCGAGGGCTGCGTGACTTCGGCAATCGAATCGGGCGACGAAGACCTCAAGGCCGCCAAGCTCGCCGAGATCGAACGCGTCGTCGACAAGCTCTCCAAGTAATTGGGGCATTGGGGACGGACTGCTTTGCACCTTCTTGGTGCATCGGGGACAGGTATGTTTGCACCACCTTGGTGCAGATTGACCTGTCCCCCTTGCTCTAAATCGGGTATAAAGGCGTGCAGCATATCGAACGAAAGGCAATTTGCATGAATGACTTTATGAAGGGCCGCAATGGCGCCGATGAGCTCACCATCGTTATGGGCTTTGTCGGCATCGTCATCGCGATGATCGGATCGATAGCCCATATCCAGTGGCTCAGCTGGATTGCCATCGCCGTAATCGTGATTGGCGTGCTGCGCGGCCTGTCCAAAAACATCGACGCACGTCGCAAGGAAAACGCGGCCTTTGTCGCCGCGACCGCTAACGTCCCCGGCCTGGGCAAGTTCGTCGCGAGCTTGGGTAGCGGCGCCGCGGCTGCCAACGCCTCGCGCACGGCCGGTACCAGCAAGGAAGACTTTGAGCGTGCCAAGCGCACGGCCAAGAAGATGTGGAAGGGTCGCAAGACCACAGCATACCTCAAGTGCCCCAACTGCGGCCAGATGCTCTCCGTCCCCAAGGGCAAAGGCAAGATCCGCGTCACCTGCCCCAAGTGCCACGCCAAGATGGAAACCCGCTCCTAGCGCCCGCACGCGGGACAAATTAATCAGGTTTGTTTGTCCCAAATCTTAAGTATTTGTTCGATAAAAAAGCCGAGGCCTCGTGTTGAGACCTCGGCTTTTTACATGCGGCAACGGAGCTACACCTTTGTCACACCTATGCCACACCGTCGCGGGCGAGCTCCTCGGCCAGCGCCTCGGCCGGCATGGCCATAATCGCGTCGAGCTCGGCGTCCACCTCGGGAATACGCTTTACCTTGAGCTTGCGTACCAGATCACCGCGACACATCACATGTATCGGCTCACGCAGAGCGCACAGGTCATCGAGCGGATTCTTGCGCGTCACCAGGATATCGGCGGCCTTGCCGCACTCGATCGCACCGGTCTCGCCGCCCAGCCCCAGCAGCTCGGCGTTGACTTGCGTAGCCGTATGCAGCGCGAAGGCGTTGCTCACACCGACATACTTGGCAAAATAGGCAACCTCACGCCACATGTCGTACTGCGTCACGAACGGGCAGCTCGAATCTGTGCCAAGGCCCACCTTAACGCCAGCTGCCAGCGCCGCACGAGCACTCTCGATAATGCCCGAGCACACGATGTCGCCGTTCTTCTTTTGCGTGTCAGTCGAATGGGTCTTTTCCGGGTCGAGCAACACAAACGGCAGCGCCGGGCTGATCGTGCAGGTAACGCTGGGCGCACGTCCCTCGAGCTGCGTGCCCGCGGCGCCACGGTACAGCTCCAGGATCTCGGGCGTCATCGGGGCACCGTGCTCGATCGTGTCGACCCCGGCCTCAAGCGCGGCCTTCACGCCCTCGGTGCTCTCGACATGAGCCATAACCGGCAGGCCCACCTCGTGCGCCGCCTTGCACGCCGCCGCGGCAACCTCCACCGGCATACGCAGCACGCCCGGCTCGCCCACCTCGGTCGCATCGAACACACCGCCCGTTACGAACAGCTTAATGACGTCGGCGCCGCGCGCATACAGGTCTCGCACCTGCTCGGCTACCTCGACGGGGCTGTTGGCCACCTGGGCGAACAAGCCCGCGCCATGGCCACCCGGCACCGTGACGCCCGTTCCCGGCGCTACCAGGCGCGGACCCTGATACTTGCCGGCGTCGATAGCGTCGCGCACGGCAATGTCGGCAAACAGCGGGTCGCCCGCGCCGCGCACCGTGGTCACGCCGCTTGCCAGCTGCTGCTGGGCACTGCCCTTGAGGATGCGGCGGACGATGGCACGCCCCACGGGATTATCGAGCTTCTTCATCAGCGCTCCCGCATCGCCGGCCGAGACAGGCTTGCCCGAGCCGCACAGGTGCGCGTGCATATTGATGAGACCGGGCATGAGATACGCCCCTGCCAGATCGATGACCTCGGCACCCGCGGGCGCCTGCGCCACAGCACTCGGCCCCATCCAGGTGATGACGCCGCGCTCAACAGTCACGGCCATATCGGGTTGCGGCTCCATATGCTCCGAACCGTCCAGAATGGTCGCATTGATAAACAACGTGGAACGATCGGCAGATGCCATATCGAGCTCCTCCCTCACGATTAACTTGAACATTTGTCCATTATCACCTAGTCCCGCTGGATTGCTGCAGACGCATCGGTTAACGGAAGGAAGAGAGGATGTGGGGGACGGAATACGTTGCAGTCCCATCCCAGCGGCACTAGGGAAATCTCTCGATCTATAACAGGTACAGGGTTATTGGGCCCCCTGATGTTACAGATCGAGACATTCGGTCGACGTTTTACCGGCTTGTCTCGATCTGTAACAATTACGAGCTCAAACAACCTCTAAACGTTACAGATCGAGACAAAACCTCTCAGCGCCCATACCACTGGCATCTCCACTCCTCAGCCAATTCAACCTGCCGAGGAATACCCGCCAGCCTCATTTTCTCGACTAGCTTCCCCGGGCCTTTGAGTTCGTTAAACGTAAATCGAAGCACCTTATGCCCGAGCATTGTCAGATGAGATTCCCGCTGACGCTCTGCCACGAATGGGTCAACCGACTCCCGACCCTCGCCGCTCTGCAAGGTGTACTTCCCCTTTCCGTCGAGCTCGCCGATGACACACGTCCCGTCCTCGAGCCGCCAAAAATAGTCGACGCGAAACACCTGGCTCGGATCGAGCGGGTCGCGAAACTCCACCTGCAGCTCCGGAACCGGAAAGCCGTACGCAATAAAGAATGCTCGGAACCGAGACTCGCCGCCGTTTTCAAACAGCCCGTCCGCATACGACGCAATCACCTGTGCCCTGCGATACCCTCGCCTGCCCTCGCAATCGGCGCGGAGGCGCTCGCACAAATCCCCACGTGATACGCCTTTCGCCCGCAGTGCAGAATCGGCAATCGCCAACCCGTAGGAGAACGGCGCACGCAGTAGGCAATCCTCCACCGTGCGCCAAAACGACGTCACCCGCACGCCATCAACATGCTCGAGTGCGCCCGCCATCTGCGGACGCAACAACCTGCACCCGCCGCTCAACGCCACCGAACAACCCGTCTTAACAAGAAAACGCGACCCAAGCAGATCATTCGGCACCTCCAGACCCCACAAAAGCGCCGCGTCATAGCCCCAAAACGCCCAATCGGGATGAAACTCTGCAAGCCCTTTGATGGTACGCAGCGTTCGCTCCGCCGGCGTCAGTACACCCCAATCATGTTGAAAGCAGAACAAATACGGCTCGGGTTCCGCGATATCGTCGGTTCCAACATGACGCCGCAGCCACATGAGCTCGGCATTGTCATGCGTTGCGAGCAGCGCACCTTGCTCGGTCGCCTCCGTGAGTCGCGCGAGCATCCTATTCCGCGCCAACGTGTTGCGAGTCGTATGCTTGTGCTTGAAAACGGTATTAGACACTTCCATCACCACCACATCGGACAAATGGACCATCGTCACCGTTGCCTCCGCCGACAAACGTTTCGACCTGTAACAGGAAGACCGATTTTTGGACTGTAGATGTTACAGATTGAGACATCCCCCCCAGCCAGGTGCCAAACGTCTCGATCTGTAACAGTAAGACGTTCTCCAGGCCCCTAAGCGTTACAGATTTAGACAAACCAGCGGTGCCCAAGCGTTCGTCTCGATCTGTAACAGATAGACTGGTTTTTGTCCCCAAACGTTACAGATCGAGACAAAAAGGCAAAAGGCAAGGCAGGCGACAACCACCCATCCCCTACTCCCACTCCTGCTCGTAGATGTTGAGCGACTTTACGTACCGCCCCTGGGCGCCCATGATGTCGCGGACCAGCCGCAAGAAGAAGCTGATGCACGAGGTGTCAAAGCCGTCCTGCAGGTCCTCGGGATGCACCGCACCCGGCCCATCGACCGCCGTGTCGTTCAGGCGCGCGATGTCATACAGGTAGAGCTGTCCCGCCGTAAGCCAGGCATCGTCGACGCAGGCGAGGCGCACCGCAATCGCGCCGTCGTTCCAATGCTCCTTCTGCACGATATGCGGGTCGTAGACATCAAAGCGATGATCGGTGCGTGTGTCCTTCAGCGCAACCATGCCGTTCGCAGGATCCTTGTCCAAAATGCCAAAGCGCGAGAAATACTGCGTGTCGCGTACCTGCTCGAGCCGCTTGAGCGAGGCAGGCGAAAGCGATGCCGGCGGCTCGTCAACATACAGCTCGAGCAGCGTCTTACCATGGCGATAGGGGCGCTCGAAGAGCAGCCAATCGGTAAATGCCATGTTGTAGGCCATGATTTCGTTTTGAGAAGGTTCCTCGCAATAGCTGAGCCACGGGTCGACGATAATCTCGAACTGTTCGCGTGCCGGCTCCAGGAATTGAAACTTCCGCAGCATCCAAAAGTGAGCCATGTCGGCAATATCGTTGCCGACGGCTTCAGCCAGCTCTGCTCGGTCAAAAGCGTGGTCAGTCATGGCATCCTCCTCAAACTGATGGACCTCAATTTGAGCTTACGAGGAGGGTGGGCAGCCACGACCAGCGCGGGCAAAATAGGCCTCCGACTGCAAACCAGATGCTGACCAAACACTTGACGAAAAGCTTGACCGAAAATGTGCACCGCAACAAAACCGCAGGCAAACATAGACGGCCAACCCGCCCTTTTGAGCCAGATGCCTGCAGCCACCACAGAAACAACAGGTGACCACAGCCCAAGAAGTCGACAAATGAACATCCTTACGTCGACAAACGCGCAAACTGCTCGCAAATCCGCAAGGAGTGTCCCCGAATGCCGGCACAAAAGGAACGTCCCTAACTGTCGGCACTTAGGGACGTTCCTTTTGTGCCGGCAGTTAGGGACAGCCCTTGCCGATTCGATTGTTGAATATCTCCGTGACTACTTTACAGTTCCAGTGCCTCGGCGACTTCGGCTGCGCAGGCCAGGGCATCGGCCATGGCACTCACCACGAGCGAGCTGCCGTTGCGAGCGTCGCCGGCAACATACACCGGCGCGGCATCCGCGGCGACGCCGTCGACACGCGCCGCAAGATGCGAGCCCTCGGCAGCCATCACCGGCAGCGGACGACCAGCGGTGGCAACAGACACGCCAACGGCGTCGAACACACCGTGCTCCGGGCCCGTAAAGCCGCAGGCGATGAGCACCAGCTGCGCCGGCACCTCGTGCTCGGAGCCCGCGATGCGCTCGGGCTTGCCAGCCGACCAATCCAGATCGACCACGCGCAGACCCACAGCCGCACCCTTCTTGTCCAGCAGCACCTCAAGCGTATCCACGCCCCAGGCACGTATCTCGCCACCCATTGCAGCGATAGCCTCCTGCTGGCCGTAGTCGGTCTTCTTCACGTTGGGCCACTGCGGCCAGGGGTTGCTCGCCGCGCGCGCATCAGGCGCCGCCGGCAAGAACTCAAACTGGCGCACGCTGCGCGCGCCCTGACGCACCGCGGTGCCCACGCAGTCGTTACCGGTATCGCCGCCGCCAATGACCACGACGTCCAGGCCGCGTGCATCGATGGCAGGCTCGCCGCCATCGAGCACCGAGACGGTCGAAGCCGTCAGGTAGTCCACGGCGTACACCACGCCCGGGGCATCAATGTTCGCAGCCGAAAGCCCACGCGGAGCACGAGCGCCGACAGCCACCACGACGGCGTCAAAGTCATCGAGCTTGGCGGTAACCTTGGGATCGCTCACGTCAGCACCCAGCTCAAACACAATGCCCAGCTCACGCATGAGCGCCACGCGACGCTCGACCACAGACTTCTCGAGCTTCATGTTGGGAATGCCGTACATGAGCAGACCGCCCGGGCGGTCGTCGCGCTCAAACACCGTCACGCGGGCGCCGCGACGCGCAAGCTCCCATGCAGCCACCAGACCAGCCGGGCCGGAACCAACCACGGCAACCGTGGGTGCGCCCTCCCCTGCCGGCTCAAAGCGACGCGGGCCGCCGTTGGCCCACTCATGGTCGCTGATCGCACGCTCGTTATCGTGAATCGTCGTGGGTTGGCCGTCGACCGAGCCCAGGTTGCACGCGGCCTCGCACAGTGCCGGGCACACGCGGCTCGTGAACTCAGGCATGGGCGAGGTGAGCGACAGGCGCTCGGCAGCCTCATCCCAGCGGCCGCGGTACACCAGCTCGTTCCACTCGGGAATCAAGTTGTGCAGCGGG
Source organism: uncultured Collinsella sp. (assembly GCA_937922225.1). GTDB lineage: Bacteria > Actinomycetota > Coriobacteriia > Coriobacteriales > Coriobacteriaceae > Collinsella. The sequence continues at coordinate 28,912 of CAKZUZ010000015.1, read as the reverse complement.
CAGCCGCTCGGACGTGCCTTGCCAAAGCTCGCGCCCATCTGGCAAAACGCCACGCCGCACATCATGCAGCGGCTCGCCTGGGCACGGCGCGCATCGTCATCGAGCTCCACATACAGGGGATCAAAATCATGACTGCGCTCCTCCACGGGACGCAGCTCGTGGGTCACGCGATCGATATCAAGAAAAGCACCGGGCTTACCCATGGCACTTACGCCTCCTTCTTGGTCGAAGCAACAGGGCTGGCAGCCACGGACGCAGCGCCCGCAGCACCGCCCGCGAAATCAAAGCGAGCGACATCAGCAGCGTCGGCGCGACCGGTCACAATGTCAAACGCCAACTCCTCGGCCTGCGCATGTGTCTTGCCCACGGCCTCGCCCGCGGCGACAATCGCCAGCACGCGCTCGTACTCGGTCGGAATGACCTTCACAAAGTGCTTGCTCATCGTCTCAAAGCTGTAGAGCAGCTTAATGCCGCGCGGGCTCTGCGTCGCGTCCACGTGCTCCTGGATGAGCGCACGAATCTGCGCCAGCTCGCCGGCCGTCGGGGCCTTGAGCTCAACGCTCTCGTGGTTCACACGGGCATCGAGCGTGCCGTACTGGTCAAAGACATAGGCCACGCCACCCGTCATACCGGCGGCGAAGTTCTGCCCGACCTCGCCCAAGATGAGCGCCAGACCGCCTGTCATGTACTCGCAGCCATGGTTGCCGCAGCCCTCGACCACCACGGTGGCACCGGAGTTGCGCACGCCAAAGCGCTGGCCTGCCAGACCGTTAATGAAGCCGCGGCCGCTCGTGGCGCCAAAGAACGCAACGTTGCCCACGATGATGTTCTCGTCGAACTTGTAGGTCGCATGCGGATTGGGGCGCACCGACACCTCGCCGCCCGAAAGGCCCTTGCCAAAGTAGTCGTTGGCGTCGCCGCACACGTTGAGCGTAATGCCGCGCGGCAGGAACGCGCCAAAACTCTGACCGGCTGAACCATCGCAATCGATGGTAATGGAGCCGGCGGGCAGGCCCTCGGGATGCGCCTTGGTCACCGCGTTGCCCAAGATGGTGCCGACGCAGCGGTTGACGTTGGCGATATCGGCGCGGAAGCGTATCGGACGCAGGTGCGCACGGGCATCGGCCGTATAGGGCACAAACAACGTGGAGTCGAGCGTCTTGTCGAGCTCGCTGTCGGCAGCCATCTGCGGCAGGAAGTGACGACCGTCGGCACCCGGAATATGGGCACCAAACTCACAGGTCGCGCTCGCCAGCACGGGCGACAGATCCAGCAGGTTAGCCTTGCGGTTCCCCGGGACCTCGATCTGGCGCAAGCACTCGGGATGGCCGACTATCTCGTCGACGGTGCGGAAGCCCAGGCTCGCCATGACCTCGCGCAGTTGCTCGGCAACAAAGAGCATAAAGTGCTCGACGTGCTCTGGCTTGCCGCGGAAGCCGCGACGCAGGCGGCAGTTTTGCGTAGCGATGCCGGCGGGGCAGGTATCCTGCTGGCAGTCGCGCTGCATGAGGCAGCCCATCGAGATGAGCGGCATGGTCGCAAAGCCAAACTCCTCGGCGCCCAACAGGCAGGCGACAGCAACATCGGTGCCGTCCATGAGCTTGCCGTCGGCCTCGAGCACCACGCGCGAGCGCAGGCCGTTTTGCAGCAGCGTCTGCTGAGCCTCGGCAAGGCCAAGCTCCAGCGGCAGACCGGCGTGCCAGATCGAATCGCGCGCAGCGGCACCCGAGCCGCCATTGTGGCCGCTGATCAAAATCTTGTCGGCAGCACCCTTGGCAACACCAGTGGCGATGGTGCCGACACCAGCCTCGCTGACCAGCTTGACCGACACGCGCGCACCGGGGTTGGCGTTCTTAAGGTCGAAGATCAGCTCGGCCAGGTCCTCAATGGAGTAGATGTCGTGATGCGGCGGAGGCGAGATCAGGCCGATGCCGGGCGTGGACTGACGGACCTCGGCAATCCAGGGGTAGACCTTCTTGCCGGGCAGGTGGCCACCCTCGCCGGGCTTGGCGCCCTGGGCCATCTTGATCTGAATCTCGAAGGCGCTGCACAGGTAGCGGCTCGTCACGCCAAAGCGCGCACTTGCCACCTGCTTGATCGCGGAGTTCTTGGAATCACCGTTAGCCAGCGGGGTCTCGCGACGCGGATCCTCACCGCCCTCGCCCGAGTTGGAACGGCCGTGCAGGCGGTTCATGGCGATGGCCATGCACTCGTGTGCTTCCTTGCTGATGGAGCCGTACGACATGGCGCCGGTGTTAAAGCGGCGGACGATGTTGAGCGCGGACTCGACCTCGTCGAGCGAAACCGGCGTGCGGCCGCTGGCATCAAAGTCGAGCAAGTCGCGCAGACGCACGGTACGGCCGGTGCGGTGCAGGCGGGCGCTGTACTCCTTAAAGGTGTCGTAGCTGTCCTCACGGCAGGCGGTCTGCAGCAGGTAGACGGTCTGGGGGTCGATGAGGTGTTCCTCGCCGCCGAGCGGGCGCCACTTGGTCAGGCCCAGCGTGGGCAGCTGATCGGGAGCCGGGCTCTTAAGGATAGCGAGCGCGGCGTCGTAGCGCTCGTTTTGCTCGCGTTCAACGTCCTCGACACCCATACCGCCCACACGGCTCACCGTGCCGGCAAAGTACGCGTTGACGAACTCCGGCGTAAAGCCCACGGCTTCGAAGATCTGCGCCGAATGGTAGCTCTGCACCGTGGAGATGCCCATCTTGGACATGATGGAGACGATGCCGGCGGTCGCAGCCTTGTTGTAGTTGGCGATGCCCTGCTCGGCCGTCACGTCCAGGTCGCCGCGTGCCGCCAGATCGCGGATGCACGCATGTGCGTTGTACGGATAGATGCCGCTCGCGGAGTAGCCCACCAGTGCCGCAAAGTCGTGCGGGGACACGGCGTCACCGCACTCCACCACGATGTCGGCAAAAGTACGAACGCCGGCGCGGATCAGGTGGTTGTGCACGCAGCCCACGGCGAGCAGCGACGGCACGGGCACCTCGCCCGCAGCGGCACGATCGCTCAACACCACAATGTTCACGCCGTCGCGGACCGCAGCCTCAACGTCCTCGGCAAGCTGTTTGAGCGCAGCCTGCAGCGCGCCCTCGCCGGCATCGCGGCGGTAGACGGCACGGAAACGACGGGTCTTAAAGCCAACACGGTCGATGGCACAGATATGCTCGAACTCTTCCTCGTTGAGCAATGGGCGCTCCAAGCGCACCAGCTGACAGGCCGTGCGGGAATCCTCGAGCAGGTTGCCGTGGTTGCCCAGGTAGAGCGTGGTCGAAGTCACCATGTGCTCGCGCAGGGCATCGATCGGAGGATTCGTGACCTGAGCGAACAGCTGATAGAAGTAGTCAAAGAACGAACGCGTCTTCTTGGACAGGCAGGCCAACGGCGCATCGATACCCATCGAGGCGAGCGGGGCCTTGCCCTGCTGGGCCATGGGGCGCACGACCTCGTCAACATCATCCCAGTGATAGCCGAGCTTGGCCATGCGCACGGCGGCGGGCACCTCGGCATCCTCGGCGGGCGCGGGCGCGGCGGGCTCATCGAGCGCGTCGACGGTCAGTGTCTCCTCGGCAATCCAGTCGCGGTAGGGCTTCTCCTTGGCATAGCGGGCGCGCAGCTCGTCGTTGTAGATCACGCGGCCGCGGGCAAAATCGACCTCGAGCATCTGGCCCGGTCCCAGGCAGCCGCTCGTCAGGATGTTCTCGGGGCTCACCTCGATGGTGCCCACCTCGCTTGCCAGCATAAAGCGGCCATCGCGCGTCACGTAGTAGCGGGCGGGGCGCAAGCCGTTGCGGTCGAGGGCGGCGCCCAGCGTGCGACCGTCGGTAAAGGCGATGGCCGCCGGGCCGTCCCAGGGCTCCATGAGCATGGACTGGTAAGCGTCGTAGGCGCGGCGCTCCTCACTCAGGCTATCGTTGTGGTCCCACGGCTCGGGCAGCAACATGGACGCGGCACGCGTGAGCGGGCGACCGTTCATGACCAAGAATTCGAGCACGTTGTCCAGAATCGCGGAGTCGGAACCCTCGCGGTTGATGATGGGCATCACGCGCTCAAGATCGTGCTGCAGCACGGGGCTGTACAGGTTGGGTTCGCGGGCGCGAATCCAGTTGACGTTGCCCTTGAGGGTGTTGATCTCGCCGTTATGGATGATAAAGCGGTTGGGGTGCGCACGCTCCCAGCTGGGCGTGGTGTTGGTGGAGTAGCGCGAGTGGACGAGCGCCACGGCCGTTTTGACGGCGGCGTCGTTGAGGTCGATGAAGAAGCGGCGCATCTGCGTGGCGACCAGCATGCCCTTGTACACGATGGTGCGCGAGCTCATGGAGCACACGTAGAAGATCTTGTCTCGCAGGGCAAACTCGGCATCGGCCTTCTTTTCGATGGTGCGGCGGCACACGTACAGACGACGCTCAAAGGCATCGCCGGCGGGCGTGTCGTCCGGACGGCCCAGGAAGGCCTGCAGGATAGTGGGCATGCAGGCGCGGGCCGTCTCGCCCAGGTCGTGCGGGTCGACGGGCACCTCGCGCCAAAAGAGCAGCGGCACGCCGGCCTCGGCACAGCCCTCCTCAAACACGCGGCGGGCATCCTCTACGCCCTTGTCGTCCTGCGGGAAGAACAGCATGGCCACGCCATAGTCGCCCTCTGCCGGCAGAATCTGACCGCACTTTTGAGCCTCTTTACGGAAAAAGTGATGCGGAACCTGGAACAGGATGCCGGCGCCGTCGCCGGTGTTCTTCTCGAGCCCCGTACCGCCGCGGTGCTCCAAGTTGACCAGAATGGACAGCGCGTCGTCCAGAATCTGGTGATGGCGCTCACCGTTGATATCGGCAAGCGCGCCGATGCCACATGCATCGTGGTCGAATTCGGGGCGATAAAGGCCCTGCTGCTGAGCGGAATCTGCCTGCATCGCGATCCTCCCCTAGGTGTTAGACAGTCAGTTGACTAGGCATACTAGGAGCATCGCCGGCCCGCTGTGTTTCCCGCCCGTTTCGAAACAATCGCGTAACGCACGCGGGACATCTACGTCTTGCCATCAAACGCGTACATCAGCCTCCAAACATGTCAAAAAACGACATCTTTGGAGGCTGACGTACACCTTTTGGAGCAGAACAGCATGTCCCCAATGCACCAACCAATCCCCGCTGGACCAATATTTTGTTAGTCTTGGTTAACTTTTTAGCCTAAAACGGGTATCCTTTGCGGCGTCAAGCAAACGGCACGCAGGAGCGCACCATGATCAACCATCTCAAACATCATTTTGGCTCCCGACGCACTGGTGGTCACGGAGGCCTAGACATTGCGCGGCATATCGGCCCTGGGCTGCTCGTGACCGTCGGCTTTATCGATCCGGGCAACTGGGCCTCCAATATGGCCGCGGGCTCGCAGTTTGGCTACGCGCTGCTGTGGATCGTCACGCTGTCCACGATTATGCTCATTGTGCTGCAGCACAACGCGGCACACCTGGGTATCGCCACGGGCGCCTGTCTTGCCGAGGCCACGACACGTTACCTCCCCCACTTCGTTGGGCGCACGGTACTCGCCAGTGCCTATCTCGCGACCATCGCCACCGCCATGGCCGAAGTCCTGGGCGGTGCGATCGCGCTCCAGATGCTCTTTGGGCTGCCCGTGCGCGCGGGCTGCGTCATCGTGGCGGCAGTATCGATGGCGATGCTCATGACGAGCTCCTACAAGCGCGCCGAGCGATGGATTATCGCCTTCGTAGGCGTGGTAGGACTCTCGTTTTTGGCCGAGCTTGCACTGGTCAAGGTCGACTGGCCGCAGGCCGCCGCAAGCTGGATCACACCCAGTATGCCCAGCGGCTCGGCCGCGATTATCGTGAGTGTCCTGGGTGCGGTCGTTATGCCCCACAACCTCTTCCTGCACTCCGAGGTCATCCAATCCATGCACTTCGAAGGCCAAGGCGAGAAAGTTATCGAAGAGCGTCTACGCTACGAGCTCTTCGACACGCTCTTTTCGATGGGCGTGGGCTGGGCAATCAACTCGGCCATGGTCATCCTGGCCGCAACGACCTTCTTTGCGCACGGCATTGTCGTAGACGACCTCGCCGTCGCAGCGGCCACGCTCTCCCCCATCTTAGGCCCGGCGAGCTCGACCATCTTTGCGGTAGCGCTGCTGTTCGCGGGTCTCTCGAGTAGCGTGACAGCGGGCATGGCGGCGGGCACCATCACCGCGGGCATGTTCGACGAGGAATACGACATCCACGACCGGCACTCATCGATTGGAGTGGCGGTCTGTTTCGTCGGCGCAGTGGCGGCGTGCCTGATCGTCCCGAATCCTTTTGAGGGTCTCATCTGGAGTCAGGCACTGCTGTCGCTTCAGCTGCCGATTACGGTCTTTGTGCTCATACGACTCACCAGTTCGTCCCGCGTCATGGGCAAATACGCCAACTCGCACCCACTTAACGCGTTGCTCGTAGGGATCGGTGCCGTCGTGACGATTCTCGATGTCGTGTTGTTGACAGGGATGTAATGGGACGGGGTACCTACCCAGGCAAACGTCTCAATCTGTAACATCTAGACCCGCTTTTGATATCTAGATGTTACAGATTGAGATCATTCCGAGGGACAGCTCCGTTTGTCTCAATCTGTAACACGTAGACCCCGTTTTCACTGCTAGATGTTACAGATTGAGATCTTCTGCCGGACGGTTTTGGTTTGTCTCGATCTGTAACAAGTAGACCCGTTTTGAGCCGCCGCATGTTACAGATTGAGACAAACGGTCGGCCGACTCACAACAGACAGGATCGGCTAACAGCAGCCGTGATCCCTTGGGGACGGAGGAAAAGGGCCCCGGCCGGGATGACCGACCGGAGCCCTTGGACAGAGCTATGTTCGGCTGTTTGCCGTGTGTCTGTGAGCTACTCCTCGACGAGCTCAAACTGATCGGGACCGACGCCGCACACCGGGCACACATAATCCTCGGGCAGCTCGGGCGTATCGACCTCAACCTCGTAACCGCAAACGACGCACACGAACTTATACGTCTTCTTCTCCTCAGCCATGATGTTCTCCTCTCGAACGTGACTGGTGATGTACTTCGCTTATTAGTATATGTTCTCAATAATATAATGCAAGTGTTTTTAAAACATTTCTAGCCTTGATACGAGGACGCCTTCGGAGGCGTCTTGCCCTTCAGGACCTTATGGTAGTAGTCGTAGGTCAACGGCGTCTCGTCGCTCAGGCGCTCGGCGTCCTCGACCTCGCCGATAAACAGTAGATGCGTACCCACATCCACAGTGTCGATCAAACGGCAGCTAAACAGAGCCGCCGCGTGCTCGGACACATAAGGCATGCCCAGAGCCGTCTCGCGGGTCTCGTATTTGGCAAACTTGTCATAATCGCTGCTGGTGCGGAACCCAAAGTTACCGATGTAGAGCATGTCGGCAGTCTGATCGATCACGGTCAGCGCGAACGCTTTGGCCGATGCGATGACGCCCGAGGTGACGTTGTCCTTGTTCACGGCAACCGAAATGCGCAGCGGCATGGACGTCACCTGCACCGCCGTATTGATGACGCAGCCGGCGCGCAGCCCGTCTGCCGCAGCGCTCACCACGTACAGACCACTCGGCATGGTAAAGAACGCAGTTTTGTCCATAACGATCACTCCCCTAACCCGGGTTGGTACCTTATGGATGTATGTACCCACAAAAAAGGCGGCGCCCATAACGGACGCCGCCTTTGAGACATATGTGTCAGAACAGTAAGCAAGATGAGACGCCCGCAGTTGCGGTGAAATAGGGACTGAATAGCCCCTCAAACAGGCAAAACAGTCCGTATTCCACCGCAACTTATACAGAGTGCCTAGCGGTTGCGTTCCTTGAGGGCGCGGTCGATCTCGCGTTGGACATCACGCTTGGCCATGTCCTCGCGCTTGTCGTAGAGCTTCTTGCCGCGGCCCAGACCCAGCAGCAGCTTTACGCGGCCGTCGGTATTAAAGTAGAGCTCCAACGGAACCAGCGCATAACCACGGTTGCGAAGTTTGCCGTCAAGAAAGTCGATCTCCTTACGGTGCAGCAGCAGACGACGCCGACGGTCGGGATCGCGATTCCACACGCCACCATGGCTATAAGGGTGGATATGCAGGCCGACGAGCCAGCACTCCCCGCCGCGGATCAGCGCGAAGGTATCGGTAATCTGGCACGCGCGCTCGCGAATCGACTTGACCTCGGTGCCGCTCAGCTCAATACCGCACTCAAACGTCTCATCGATAAAGTACTCGTGATGTGCCGAACGATTCTTGGAAATGAGCTTGCGCTCGCGCTTACTGGGCATCGCCGGCCTCCTTGGCGCCATCGGCGTTTGAGCCCGCAGCCTCGCGCTTTGCCCTGCGCTCGGCATTAAGCTCGGCATCGCTCTCGCGCACCAGCTTGATAATCGCCGCGCATGCCTCCTCGCCCACCAGGTCGCGGGCACGGACCGTCAGACGCGTAGCCTCCTGCTTGTCGCCGTCGCTTGCAGCATCGGTCGCGCACATGATCAGGCAGATGGCGATCTCGGCCGAAGGCGAGGTCGGCACGCCCTGCAGGGCGAGCTCACCCATCACATGGTCGTCACTCTCGTCCGCGGCATCCGGATAGGTGGTATGGATCTTGTTGAGCAGGCGCGTCGTATGCGCATCATTGGGCGCCAGGCGCAGCGCCAGACGCGCGCAGCCCACGGCAGCCGAAATGTTCTCGGTCTCGGGCTCCAAGAAGTACTGACCCAAGTTGGTGTAGGCGCGTGCGGCGCACTTACCGTCGCTCGCGCGCTCCAGCACCGAGAACGAGAGCGATGCCCACTCCTGCTTGTCCTCAAGCGCGCGGAACAGCTCGGCCAAGTCCAAGCGATAGTTGCAGTTCATGGGATCCCAACGCACGGCCTGCATCAGGGCATTCCGAGCACTCACATAATCCTGCTGGCGAATGTAGGCAAACGCCATGTCGGAGTACAGGCGGTCAAAGGGAACCTCGACCTGCACCAGCTCGCGCGGATCCTTCTCCACACGGCGATAGGCCAGGCGCTCAAACTTGCTGTCGAAGCTAAAGTACTGGCGCTTCTCCTCCGTCTTGCACTCAGCGTCGATATACTCCTCGGCGAGCTCCACCAGACGCTCAAGCAGCGGCGTCGCCGTAGCCAGGTCGCCCTGCGCCAGATAGTTCTCGGCATACGTGATGTCTTCCAAGCTGATAGGCAGGTCCATGACAACTCCTCGGTCCGGGCGGCAGACTCAACGCGCGCCTTAAATATCGGTCAATACACAAAACCCGGGTCTCTTACGAGGCCCGGGCGTTCAATTTTGGTAGCCCGTACCAGATTCGAACTGGTGATCTCCGCCTTGAGAGGGCGGCGTCCTAAACCGCTAGACGAACGGGCCATATGTAGCAAATGCAATGGCTGGGATGGAGGGAGTCGAACCCCCATTGACGGAACCAGAATCCGCTGTCCTGCCATTAGACGACATCCCAATGACTGCATCGCTGCGCTCGGCTGTGCCTTTGCGCAAGAAAGAAATATACGGGAAGTTCGGCCGTGACGCAAGCCCCAATTTTGACTTTTTTGAAATTCAGTCAAATACGGCCAACACGTGAAGGACCTGTGAAGTCGACCGCTGCACACGAAGGACAAAACGCCGCGAGCGGTAGCCGTCAACCGTTGGCAGATTCTACCGCGAAAACGATAGCACCAGGCAACACAATCGAAGTATCAATGATCACGTAGATATCGAGGCGCCATGGACGAAGAGCTTGATTACCTATGGGAGACCCTGGGCCTCGAGATCACTGCTGACCTTTGGCCCGAACGGGACAAAATCCATCCCACTCTGCGCCCCGCCATCACGGTGATGCAGGCAAAATACCGCCGTGCATCCTTTTTGATCATGCGGATGTCATGGCACGCGGGACTCCCCGACCTTAAGCGAATCCAGTCAAGCCTCGTCGAGCTGTCCGGTATGCCGACTGTCATATCCGAGGCGCACCTGGAGCAGCGACAGCGCGAGCGACTGCAACAGCAGCGGATTCCCTTTATCTGCCCCGGTGTTCAGGCATATCTGCCCTTTATGGACGAGGAGTACTGGAGCGGCAAGCCCAACAAGCACGTAAAGGTCTACGATCCGCACGAATGGGCACAGCTCGAGGATTGAGCCGAGCGAGCCCGCCGATGGAAAACACGTCCCACCCTGAGCACTCAAAACGGGTCGCACTTTCCGCAGCCGCTACAGCAGCGCCTCGGTCCAAGCTGCTTCCCTAAAGCCGGGAATCGCAAAGTCGTCGCCCACCAACAGCGGACGCTTGACCAGCATGCCGTCGGTCGCCAGCAGCTCGTAGCACTCCCGATCCGTCATGCCCGCATCTAGACGCGCCTTCAGGCCCAGCTCTCGATATTTCATGCCCGACGAATTAAAGAAGCGCCGCACCGGCAGTCCCGAACGAGCAATCCAGGTCGCAAGCTCATCAGCCGTGGGATTGTCCAAAACGATATCGCGGTCGATATACTCTACCCCGTGTTCGTCCAGCCATGCCTTGGCCTTCTTACAGGTCGAGCACTTGGGATATTCAACAAACAGTACGGTCATGGGAATCCTCCGAATATAGATCGGCCAACGCAGGCACACGCCACACGAGGCGCCTTCGTATGATGGGCCAATTGTAGCCCACGGGTCACACGCTAAACGAACCGTACCCCGAATCCGCGTTTGATGAACGGCAGCAGCTCCATTGCCTCGGGCGTGATATGGCCCGCAACGTTCATGCGCTCGTCACCGGGAAGATCGACCCGCGCAATCTCAAGCTCGCCTTCGTAGCGCCCATATCCGCTATTGCTCACAGCGATCGACCCCGCCTTTCGCGGCAGGCCGGCTCCGGCATCCGTCGGCACGGAATCCGGCTTATGCGTCGTACGTGACTCCTGAGACCTAAAGATGAGGACACTCGAGTCGGGCCGGTCGTGATGAATCTGCCCACGTACATAGGCATAACCAGACTCAAGCTCGCATTGCAGGTCCACGTATCCGGCGGAAACTTGAGCAAACTGCGCCCAGCCCGCATCGGAAAGATCGGGGTCGCCGACCAACACAATGTCGCAATCGGCGCCATGTGCGAGCTCAAGCATGTTGAGGGCAACCTTTGACGCGCGACCGCGCTGTGCCTCGACCGTCGGCAGTCCCTCGAATACCGGCCCGCGAACGTTGGCATCACCCGGCACAAAAGCCATGATTTCGAATCCAAGCGCCGCAAGACGAAGATTCACCCGAGCAATGTCCTCCAGAGCTAAACCGGTATAAGGCTTGGGGTAAAAATTGTGACAGGCGGCAAAACGAGTCACATCGGCACCGGCCTCACGCCACGATGCGATTTCATCAGAACTCACCGTCGATGCATTGACCACAATGCGAAATACACCGGACAGCTCCGCGACCCGCCGGGCGCTAAAGCCATAGTCCAAACGAAGGTATTCCAACCCCAGATCGCGCAGGTCCTCGATGCGCTCAAGCCCGAGCAAATCGCACGTGCGCGGCCCCACATCGGCAATGAGCGCAATGCCGCGGGCGGAAAGCAGCGACAGCACATGACGGACCTTATCGGTATACGCCGCTCCCCCATCCTCGGGAATATGCAGTGAGGTGAACGCGTAGCGCGCACCCGCCGCGGCACCACGCTCAATCGTCCGCTCAATATCCTGCAGAGGGCTGGAAAGATAAATCGAAATACCCGTTTTCACGCTACAACGCTCCTTTAAAAAAGGCCGGCGGAGCAGTTAGCCCCGCCGGCACAACCATAGCATCAAGAAATCTGCCGCGCGCCGCGAACCCCGAGCAACACGGCTCGCGATATCAAACTACTCGCCAAAGAACTCATTGATCTTCTGCTCGTCGACGCCAAAGAACCACGTCAGGACAAAGCCGGCGGCATAGGCAAGCAGCATAGCGGCAACGTAGCCGAGCTGCTGGCCAGGAACGACGATCAGCAGGCCAAACAGACCGGAAACGCCCTGAGAAACCGTGCCGATGTGAAGCAGCGCCGCGAGCGCGCCGCCAAATCCGGCACCCAGGCAGGCCGTTACAAACGGACGAACGAGCGGCAGCGTAACGGCATACATCAGAGGCTCGCCCACACCCAGGATGCCAACGGGAATGGACTCTGCGACGTACTTCTTGAGCTTGGCGTTCTTGGTCTTAAAGTACAGCGCCAAACCGGCACCGACCTGGCCGCCGCCAGCCATCATAAGGATGGGGAGCAAGTAATTGATGCCCTTGGTAGCGCCGTCGGGATCGTTGAGCATAGCGTGGATCGGCGTGAGCGCCTGATGCAGGCCGACGGAAACCAGCGGCAAGAAGCCTGCCGACAGGATATAGCCGCCCAGGACGCCCAGCTTCTCGAAGATAAAGGTCAAAACGCTAAAGATGGCAGTCGTCAGCCATGCGCCAACCGGCTGGATGACGAGCATCAGAGCAAAGGCGCCGATGATGAGCACCAGCAGCGGGGACAAGAACGTGTCGAGTGCGTTGGGCATAACCTTGCGAATCTGACGCTCCATCCAGGCAAAAAATGCGCCAGCGATAAGAGCCGCGATCATGCCGCCCGCTGCGGGGTTGTACTGCGCATTGGTGAGCGGCAGCAGAATGGCAGTGGCAGGATCAGCCGCACCAGGCGCAAGCAGGGGCATAGCACTGTTGGCGATACACATCATGCCGGCGATGCCGCCCAGCGCAGCGGAGCCACCAAACTCACGTGCCGCGTTATAGCCCACCAAGATGGGCAGATAGGCAAACAAGGCCCAGCCCATGGAACGAATGCCCTGGTACCACCACTCGCCTGCAAGCGCGCCTGCCGTCGAGACGTTAATGACGTTGCAGATACCGTTGATGAGACCAGCCGCAATGATGCCGGGAAGCAGGGCGACGAAGACATTGGAAATCTTCTTGAGGAAGGCCTGAACCGGCTTAGACTCGTATTTGGCCTTCTGCGCGGCCTTGTTTGTGGCCGCAGCGTCAACCACGCTCTCGTCGGCAACGCCTTTCGCAAGGCCGGTGAGCTTGGAGCACTCCTCGAGCACCTTATTCACCTTGCCCGGACCCAGCACGATCTGCATCGTGTCGTCCTCGACCAGGCCCATCACGCCGTCGAGTGCCTTAATGCCCTCCGTGTCGACGTTGCCCGTGTCTTTGACGGTCACGCGCAGGCGCGTCATGCACGCCGCGTTTGCGAGCACGTTGTCTTTACCGCCCAAAAGGTCCAGCAGCTTTTGAGCCAGCTCTTTGTTCGTCATAACTCCTCCTTGTATTGGGTATCTCGTCTGGATGTCATATCAGCTCACGCCGCACACCTATTGGGCATCGGCATTGCTCTTCTCATGGCCACTCACCGCAGCACGGACATGGCCTCGCGCTCGCTCAAGAGCTACCGCAGCCTGCTCGGCATCGCAGTCCAGCAGTACCGAGACAATAGCGGTTTTTACGTGGCCGCCGGCATCTGCAAGCGCCTGAATAGCGCGCTCGCGCGTGCAGCCGGTCGCCTCCATCACGATGTTCTGGCCGCGCACCACCAACTTCTCGTTCGTCTGCTGCACATCGACCATCAGGTTTTGGTATACCTTGCCGATCTTGACCATGGCACCGGTCGAAATCATGTTGAGAATGAGCTTTTGAACCGTTCCCGCCTTGAGCCTCGTTGAGCCGGTCAGCACCTCGGGACCTGGCACGGGCTCAATGGCAAGATCTGCGCTCTCCCCGATCTTCGACCCTTGGTTGCAGGCAATTGCAATGGTCTTGCACCCAGTTGCCTTGGCGTACATAAGGCCGCCCACCACATAGGGAGTACGACCGCTTGCCGCCAGGCCAACGACAAGATCCTTCTCCGAGAGTCCACGCTCCCGCAGGTCGCTCGCGCCAAGCTCCTCGCTGTCTTCGGCACCTTCGACAGCCTTGATAAACGCCGTCTCGCCTCCGGCAATGAGCCCGACAATCAGATCGGGTGACACGCCAAACGTGGGCGGACACTCCGAAGCGTCGAGTACACCCAGACGACCGCTGGTGCCTGCGCCCATGTAAAAGACGCGCCCGCCGCGCTCGAGTGCCTCAGCAGCCCAGTCGATTGCTGTGGCAACCTGGGGCAACACCTTCGTGACCGACTGGACGGCACGAAGATCCTCATCATTCATCGTCGTGACGATTTGCAGCGATGTCATCGTATCGAGGTCCATTGAACTTTGATTACGCTGTTCGGTCGTGAATTTTGTTAAATCGAGCATTTCATTCACCTCATCTTTCCTGTTTCTCGATGTAGTTTTGCTTAATGACATGCGTCGCCCGTTCGTAGTCGCTGGCAACGTAAGCAGCGTACAGGGCATCGACAACCATAAGCTGGGCCATACGCGAAGCCATGGCACCGCTGCGGACCAAGGGTTCACTCGCAGCGACGCCGAGCACGGCATCGGCCACGGTGGCAAGCTTGGATGATCCATCTACTTTGGTAACGGCCACAACGGGACAGTTGTGACGTTGGGCCTCGGCGGTGCAGTCCAGCACCTCTTGCGTCAAGCCCGAGTAGCTAAAGGCGATTGCCATATCGCCCTCATGCATGTTCTTGGCACACAAGAGCTGATCATGCCAGTCGTCGTACAGATGGCACTCTTTGTCGACACGCATGAGCTTTTGTGCCAGATCGTGCGCGACCAAACGAGAGGCACCGATACCGAACAGATTGACTGCGCGTGCCCGCTTAAGATAGGCCGCGCATCGCTCCAAGACGGTGTAATCGAGCGTTCGCGCCGTCGCTTCGATCGTGCGCACGTTGCTTTTCATCACCTTCCCCACGATACGTTCGACGCTGTCATCCATGGAGATGTCCTCGAGGGCAACGTCTTTCTTGTCACCCAAGAGCGCCAGCTCGGCAATCAGTTCGCGCTGGAACTCCTTGTAGCCCGCAAAACCCAAGCGCTTGCAAAAGCGCAAAATGCTCGAGGGCGAGGAGAACGTGGCATCGGCAAGACCGCGGACGGACAGCCCGACCACCTCGTGCGGATGAGCGCTTACATATGCGATGACATTGCGTTCCGCCGGGCTCGCGCTGAGCTCACGCTCGCGAAGCCGCAAAAGCAATCCGTTTGCCATCTCAAACACCTCCCTTGAGAAGAATTAAAGACCAACGAACGATTCGTACCGGATATAAACAGCTTTTACGGTACATTGTGCCGCATCGTGGCGCACAAAGGGCGAGCGTTCTACCGCTCGCCCCTCAAATCCGACCGCTCGGAAATACGCGCGACACAAAATATTTCAACGAGGTCGCATTATCGGTAACAGGGCTGTTACCGATACCGCCTCGCGTGGGCGCCAATCGGACGTGCCGCAAACCTCTACCCCGCCTCGCGCATCCAGCGATCGAACGTCCCCACGCACACGCCCAGGCACTTTGCTGCCTGGCTGCGGGTAATATCGCCTGCCTCATAGCTATCGCGTACCAGCTCAAACTGAGGAGGGCACGGCTTGCGAGGTCGACCGAAACGGACCCCTCGCGCCCGCGCCGCTGCAATCCCCTCCGCTTGGCGCCGATGAATATTCTCGCGCTCCACCTGCGCCACGTAGCTCAGCAGTTGTAGCACAATATCGGCAATCAGGGTATTGGTCACATCCGGCGCGCCGCTGGCCCTGGCGCGCGTGTCAAGCAATGGCATGTCCAACACCACAATGGCAACCCCGAGCTCCTTGGTAATGCGTCGCCATTCCTCAAGAATCTCGGAGTAATTACGGCCAAGCCGGTCGATAGAAAGCACCACCAGCACGTCCCCGTCTCCCAGGATGTGCAGCAGCTCGCGATAGCGCGGGCGATCGAAGTCCTTGCCGCTCGCATGGTCGGCATAAATATTCGCCGAGCCCACGCCATAGGCGCCCAGCGCATCCAGCTGCCGATTCAGATTCTGATCGCGCGAACTCACCCGCGCATAACCATACACC
This sequence comes from uncultured Collinsella sp., assembly GCA_937922225.1. Lineage (GTDB taxonomy): Bacteria > Actinomycetota > Coriobacteriia > Coriobacteriales > Coriobacteriaceae > Collinsella. The sequence goes on along the minus strand of CAKZUZ010000015.1, from coordinate 12,961 downwards.
GTCGCCATCTCATCCCCGCTTTCTTGTAAACCTGCCAAAAAGGGACAGGTTTATTTTGGTAGGTTTTACCTCTCGAATAGCAGGTAAGCGGGCGGCCGAGCGGACGGCAAGGTAGCTATGATCCAAATGCGGAGGGCGGCCCCGAAAGACCGCCCTCCGCTCTCCCGCCATGAGTCGAGATTTGGCTATTGGATAAGCTTAAAGTCCAAGTGCCCACGCGTGGTATTGACGCGCGAAACCTCGATAATCACGCGCTGGCCCAGTTCATAGCGAGTCCCCGTGTCGGCGCCCGTCAGCGTAAGCGCATCCTCGTCGAACTCGAACCACTCGTTGCCCAGACTCTTGATCGAAACCAAGCCTTCGACTTGCGTCAGGTCCAAGCGCACAAAGAGGCCCATGCTGCTGACCCATGAGACCGTTCCGGCATAGCGCTCGCCCAGGCGATCCTCATAGTACTGGGCAATCTTGATCTTTTGCGTCGCATGGCTAGCGGCATCTGCCGCGCGCTCGGCATCGCTGCATGCGCGGCAGATCTGCGGCAGAATGCGCGGCAGCGACTCGCGCCCCTTGCCGATCAGCCGCGGTGTACGGACCAGGGCGTCCTTGCCGCCGAGCTGCTCATAGGCCAACTGCAGTTTGAGCACGCGGTGCACCACCAGATCGGGGTAGCGACGGATGGGACTCGTAAAGTGACAGTAGCACGGCGCGGCGAGCGCAAAGTGGCCCTCGTTGCGCGGCTTGTACAGTGCGCGCTGCATGCTGCGCAGAAGCAGCGTGTTGACGAGCGGTGCGTTGGCCGTACCGGCGGCAGCATCAACTGCAGCCTGTAGCTCATCGGGACTCCCCAGGGCGATACCGGCAGCACGGCGATCGTCGATGATGCCCAGCTGCGCCAGCGCAACGGCGGCACCGTGCAGGCTATCGGGGCTCGGATCCTCATGCACGCGATAGCAGGCCTCGATATCACGGTCTGCCAGCCACTCTGCAACGCACTCGTTGGCGAGTAGCATGGCTTCCTCGATAAGCGACGTGGCACACGAACGCTCGCGCGCCACAATCTGCACGGGTACTCCGTCCTCATCCAATAGAGCGCGAATCTCGGCCGTGTCAAAATCGACTGAGCCGCGGGCACGACGAATACGACGGCGAAGTTCGGCGAGTTCGTTGGCGGCGACAAGAAAATCGCCGAGGTCGACGTTATAGCCGCGAGCAGTTTCCTCGCACGCAAGACCGCGCTCAAGCGCCTCCTCGCGCGAGGCCTCAGCAGCCGCAACATCCTCGGCCGCACCCTCCAGCACCCCATACTCCACCGCGCCGGCACGCACCAGCAGCGCCTCGGCGCCGTCATAGTCCATACGCACACGCGAGCGAATCACGCTGGGGTACGGATCGTAATGCCGCACGCGACCCTGCGCATCGAGTTCAATGTCAACGGTAAACGCAAGACGGTCCTCGTCAGGGCGAAGCGAACACAGGTCACAGGACAGGCGTTCGGGCAGCATGGGAAGCACGCGATCGGCCAGATACACCGATGTCGTACGATGGCGAGCCTCAAGATCGATATGCCCGTCCCAAGCCACATAGTGAGAAACGTCAGCGATATGCACACCCAGCTTGTAGCCACCCTCGGGCGTGCGCTCAAGCGAAATGGCATCGTCAAAGTCGCGCGCGTCGACCGGGTCGATCGTGATAACAAAGCGGTCGCGCAGATCGCGGCGGAGCGGGTCCTTAAGCGCCGCGGACACATCGAGCGAAAGCCCCTCGGCCTCGTCCAGCGCGGCCTCGGGATAGCTATCGGTATAGCCGTAACGCGCCATCACGTATTGAACGCCCAAATCGGGCGCGTCATCTCCGCCAATGCGGCGTTCGATCGTCACGGTGCCCGATTCCAGGCGCGTCGGGTAGGTCAAAATGCGCGCGACAACGGCATCACCCGGGTGAACGCCCAGACGATCCGCCGAGGTATCCTCGGGCAGAATGAAGAAGTCGGCCTTCAGGCGCGAATCGAGCGGCTCGATCACACCGAGCGGACCAGCGGTCTGGTACGTACCCACCACGCTTATGGCTGCGCGCTCAACCACGCCTTCGATCACGGCGCGCCGCTCACCGTGCGGGCTGTTCTTAATGCTCACGGCTACGGTATCGCCATCCATGATCTCGCGCTTACCGCGGCCCATGACCTTGTAGTCGCCGTTTTCGGTTACAACGTAGGCGCTATGCTCATGGAGCTGCACGCGCCCGGTCAGGCTCGGACGGCGTTCGCTGCGCACCGGCCCGCGCTTATTGCGAGCTCCACGCTTATGCTTGTTATTGCGCCCCATGGCGCCTCCTAACTATCGATTGCGAACTCCAAAGAGTCTACCCAAATGATCCGTTTTCCTGCCGTCCCCTAGGGATCAAAAAACGGGCCGCCCCGCAAGAGACGACCCGTTGGAAGGGATGAATTCCAGGCATGCCTACACGCGCAGGTAGCGGCGCATGGCTATGGCAGAACCAAAGAGACCGATAATCACACCGACCAGAATCAGCGCAGCATAGGTCACCAGGTAGTACTGCATCGGCAGGGCAAACGACATCCAGCCGATGCTCTCCTGCAAACGCGGAATCATCAGATTGCGCAGCAGCTCCAGAACGCCGATGGAAAGCAGCGAGCCCAAAATGGCCTGCAGTACGCCCTCGGTGATAAACGGGCCGCGAATGAAGCCGTTGCTGGCGCCGACCAGACGCATAATCGCAATCTCACGACGACGCGCCGTGATGGACAGGCGAATCGTGTTGTTGATGAAGATGAATGCGATAAAGGTCAAAAGGCCAACGAGCACCACGGCGGCGATGCGGATGTAGTTGGTCACCTGGAACAGGCGGCTCACTTCCTCTTGGCCGTACAGCACGCTCGCGTTGACGTCGCCGTCATCCGCGATCTTCTGGAAGTCGGCGTTCTTCTTGAGCTTCTGGGCCGTGCTCTCGACCTTGGACGGATCGTCCATCTCAATTGCAAACGAAGCCGGCAGCGGGTTCTGGCCATCGAGCGCGCTCATGGTGGCGTCGGCGTTGCCCGACATCTTGCTCGTATACTCGGCCAGCGCGTCGTCCTTGTCCTTGTACGTCACGGACTTGACGTTGCTCCACGTCTTGAGCTCAGCCTCAAAGGCCTGAACATCTGCCTGGTCGGCGTCATCGCTAATAAAGGCGTTGATGACGACCTGATCCTCGACGGTGCCGATCACGGAGTTCAGCATCGCGGAGCCCATGATGAACAGGCCGATGATAAACAGCGAAAGGAAGATCGTGATGACGGCGCCGAGCGAGGTAGTCCAGTTACGGAAGAAGTGACTGATTGCCTCTTTGAAGGAGTAGCCCACGTTAGTTGGTGCCATAGTTGCCGTAACCTCCCCTCTCCTGGTCGCGGATAACGTGGCCGCCCTCGAGGGCGATCACGCGACGGTGCATGCTATCGACCATCTCGCGGTCGTGCGTGGCGACGATCACGGTGGTGCCGGTGCGGTTAATACGCTCGAGCAGCTTCATGATGCCCAGCGAGATCGCCGGGTCGAGGTTGCCCGTGGGCTCGTCACAGATCAAAAGCGGCGGGCGGTTGACCATGGCGCGGGCAACGGCAACGCGCTGCTGCTCGCCACCGGAAAGCTGGTCGGGCAGCGAGTCCATCTGATCGGCCAGACCGACCAGACGCAGCACCTCCGGCACCTGGCTGCGAATGACGCCCTTGGGCTTGCCGATGCACTGCAGGGCAAACGCCACGTTTTCGTAGGCGGTCTTTTGCGGCAGAAGCTTAAAGTCCTGGAACACGGCGCCAATCTGGCGGCGCAGGAACGGAACCTTGCGGTTCTTGATCTTCATGAGGTCCTGACCGGCAACCAAGATGCGGCCGCTCGTCGGCTTGACGTCGCGGTTGAGCGTCGACAGCAGCGTGGTCTTACCCGAGCCGGAATGACCGACCAGGAAGACGAACTCGCCCGGATAGATCTCGATGTTGATGTCGTCGAGTGCAGGCTTGTTGGGCTGTGCCGGATAGATCTTGGTGACATGCTCCATAAGGATGACGGGCTCGACACCGGCCTGCTTGGCCATCTTCTTGCGGCTGGCTTGCGGATCGATGGGCGCAAACACCGACGTAAAATCGGGGTTGTTGAGCGCGTTATCGAGGCTTGCGACCTCGGCGGCCTGATCGCTCTCGACCACCGGGGCAGCAGGCTGCGTGGGATCGGGAATAGCGGCAAAGAGACCGGACTGCGCAGGCTGAGGAACCGGCGTCGCAGGGGCCATGGGGTCGGGAATGCCGGCCATGGTAGGCTGCGGCGTGGCGGCGCCAGCCTGAGGCTGCTCCACGCGAGCGGTCACGGCCTGAACGGGCTCAAAACCCGCCGTGCCGGAAAGCGCGACATCGCTGGTGGGATTGTAGGCAAAGGGATCGGATGCCGGCTGTGCCTGATCTGCCGGCTGAGCGGGGGCCTGAGCAACAGGCTGGCCCTCTGAATCCGGAGTGGCGAAACGACTGCCCTGGACGCCCGTCTGCGTCTTGGGGGCATCATCGCCCGCACCGGAGGTACGGAAGTGGTTACCCACTGGTGCTCCTTATCGTCGTGCGTTTAAACTACATGAGCGCTTTGTATTTTAGCAGCATTAGCTTTACTGCACATAAGAAGCATGGCGGGGTTTGGGTCTCACCGACCGGGCGCAGGGTTACCTCCCAAATCGTCCTCGCGCATGGCCGGCATTTGTCCTGCTCCTGCGGAGCTGCGGACAAACGCCGGCCTGCGCCGCGGAAAGATTTGGGAGGTAACCCTGCGCCCGGCCTGCGGCTACTATGGGGCCGACGCACCAACTTGAGATGCTGCGCATACAAAGTTGGAAGGGTCTGAATTGCACTTTGTTGGGATGGGCCCGTTTCCCCATGGGAACTTTGCTTGGCAGGACTCTAATTTAAATTCAGCATAAACAGGGGCGCCCTCTTTGAGGACGCCCCTGTTCTGGCTTGTTTGCGGTTGTCGACGCGATACTTTGCCTCGTCTTGCCTTATGCCAAGAACTCCTTGGTGGTCGCCACGATGTTGGCGGCGTCCAGGCCGTACTTGTGCAGGAGCTCGGCACCCGGGCCGGACTCGCCGAAGGTGTCGTTGACGCCAATCTTCTTGAGCGGCGTCGGGCACTGCTCACACAGGACGTCGGCAACGGCGCTGCCCAGGCCACCGATCACAGAGTGCTCCTCGACGGTCACGACGTGGCCGGTCTTGGTGGCGCTCTTGACGATCAGGTCGGCATCGATGGGCTTGATGGTGTGCATGTTGATGACCTCGGCGTCGATGCCCTCGGCAGCGAGCTGCTCGGCGGCCTCGAGAGCCTCGCCGACCATCAGGCCGCAGGCGATGATGGTCACATCGGCGCCCTCGCGCATGACAATGCCCTTACCCAACTCGAACTTGTAGGTCTCGGGGTCGTTGATAACCGGCGAGGCCAAACGGGCGAAGCGCATGTACACCGGACCGTCGCACTCGTAGGCGGCGCGCGTCACGGCGCGGGCCTCCACGTCGTCGGCGGGAACAATTACGGTCATGCCGGGGATGACGCGCATGAGGGCGATATCCTCGCAGCACTGGTGCGTGGCGCCGTCCTCGCCCACCGAGATGCCGGCGTGCGTGGCACCGATCTTAACGTTGAGGTGCGGGTAGCCGATGGAGTTGCGGACCTGCTCAAAGGCGCGACCGGCAGCGAACATGGCAAAGGTACTCGCGAAGGCAACACGACCAGTGGTCGCGATACCGGCGGCGACGCCCATCAGGTTGCTCTCGGCAATGCCCACATCGAAGAAGCGGTCGGGGCAAGCGGCCTTAAACTTACCGGTCTGCGTGGCGGCGGCCAGGTCGGCGTCGAGGACCACAAAGTCATCGTGCTCGTTGGCGAGCTCGACGAGGGCCTCGCCGTAGCTTACACGCGTGGCGATTTTCTTGACGTCTGCCATCCTAGAGCTCCTCTCCGGCGGCCGTGAGCTCTGCCATGGCCTGCTCAAACTGTTCATCGTTGGGGGCCTTGCCGTGCCAGCCAACCTGGTTCTCCATAAAGGACACGCCCTTGCCCTTTGTGGTCTCGGCGATAATGGCGGTCGGCTGCCCCTTGGTGGCGCGAGCCTCGGCAAAGGCGGCGCGGATCTGGTCGAAGTCGTTGCCGTCGGCGAGCTCAACCACGTGGAACTTGAACGCGCGGAACTTGTCGGCGAGCGGCATGGGGTCGTTGACCTCCTCGACGGGACCGTCAATCTGAAGGCCGTTGTGGTCGACGATCACGCAGAGGTTATCGAGCTGCTGGTTGCCGGCAAACATGGCGGCCTCCCAGACCTGGCCCTCCTCGCTCTCGCCATCACCCAGCAGGGCGTACGTGCGATAAGTATCGCCCCAGTGCTTGGCGGCAACGGCCATGCCCACGGCGGCGGAAATGCCCTGGCCGAGCGAGCCGGTGGACATGTCGACGCCCGGGGTGTCGTTCATGTTGGGGTGACCCTGCAGGTGGCTGCCGATGTGGCGCAGCGTCTCAAGATCCTCCTTGGGGAAGAACCCGCGCTCGGCGAGCACGGCGTACAGGCCCGGAGCGCAATGGCCCTTGGAGAGCACAAAACGGTCGCGATCGGCCTTGCGGGGATCGGACGGGTCGACGTTCATTTCCTCAAAGTACAGATAGGTCATGATGTCGGCAGCACCGAGCGAACCGCCCGGATGGCCGGACTTGGCAGCGTGCACGCCGGTGACGATGCCCTTCCTTACCTCGTTGGCAACCTTTTTGAGCTCTTCGTCGCTCATTGTGCCTTCCTTTCATCCTCTTTAGACAAGATGCGCACGGCACCGAAGGTAATCCCAACACAGCCGCAATGCACGTACGTCATTCATTATGCTGGAAACTGATGGCTTTACCAGAGTTTTTATCATTATTTGAACAATTTAGCAGGCAGAACCGCTGATGAAACGGTTTATCAATGTGAACGTCTTTTGGATGGAACGCGGTCGCCCCTACGCGCTAATGTCCTTGAATCCCTCGCCGAAGGCTTCCGTAACGTCAGCGACCGTCACAATGGCGTGAGGATCGCGCTCGCGCACGATCGTCTTAAGGGTATTGAGCTCTCGACGGCTCACGATGACCATGATCACCGGCTTCTCGGCACCCGAATACATGCCAGTCGCCTTAAACTTGGTACAACCACGACCCAGGCCATACATAATATCGGCAGCGATATCAGGGAACTTGTCCGAGATGATGAGTACCATACGACGCTTGTTGCCGCCATCGACCACGGCATCGATCACGTAGCCGCTAATGACCATCGAAAGGCCTGCATATAGTGCATTTTCGATTGAAAAGACCGGAGCCGACAGCGCACATACGGCAACATCGATCGCCATGACGGTCGAGCCCACGGGCAGCGAGGTATTACGCGAGATGATTTGGCCAATCGTGTCCGAGCCGCCGGTGTTGGCGCCGGCGCGCAGCACCATGCCATAACCGATGCCCGTGATGATGCCGCCCCACATAGCGGGCAGCATCAGATCGGCATGTGCCAGCGGCGCCACAAACGGAGCGAACAGGTCGGTGAAAAAGCCCAGCAGCACAAAGCCTGTCGCCGTCTGCACCACGTAGAACATGCCGCCCTCGCGCATAACGACCAGCAGCAGCAAGGCGTTCATCACGATCGTCTGAATACCAACGGGAAGCGATAGACCGCGCGATGCGCCGACCGCCTGGATAATGGTGGCAAGGCCCGTAACGCCACCGGCAGCAAGGCCGTTAGGAATCAAAAACAGGTCGGTCGCAATAGCGGCCAGAGCGCACCCCAACATAATCTGGGGCAGGTCGTGAAAGAAGTTCATCGAAAGAATGCGCTTAATGTCCAGACGATATGCCATGCTGCCTCCCTCAAAAAAGCGCACCCCATCGGATGCGCTTTGAACTTCTTCTTGTATTCGATTCTACCGATTCGCCGGACAAAAACCACCCCTGCGCAGGGTTTATTCCGAATACAAACCCGTCCAACCGTTGGGCTTAGCATCGGCTTGAAGCCGCCCGATGTTTTAGATCTCCGAGCCTTCTACATCGGCGTTGCCGGTAGCCCAACGGTGATAGCCAATCACAAACGGATCCAAATCGCCATCGTCAAGAACGGCCTCGACGTTGCTGGTCTCCACGCCCGTACGCAGGTCCTTAACCATCTGGTACGGGTAGAGCACGTAGCTGCGGATCTGGTTGCCAAAACCAATCGTGGTCTTGGGTCCGCGAATCTCGTCCAGGGCCTCGGCACGCTTCTCGAGCTCAATCTCGTACAGGCGAGCCTTGAGGATCTGCATGCACGCGGCCTTGTTCTGGATCTGGCTGCGCTCGTTTTGGCAGGTAACCACAATGCCGCTGGGGAAATGCGTCACGCGCACGGCGGAGTCGGTGGTGTTTACGCCCTGGCCACCCGGGCCACTTGCGTGGTACACGTCGACGCGGATGTCGTCGGGGTTGATCTCGATATCGATATCGTCGGGCAGCACCGGAATGACCTCGACGCCGGCAAACGTGGTCTGGCGGCGCTTCTTGTCGTCGGTGGGGCTAATGCGCACCAGGCGGTGGACACCGGCCTCGGCGCGAAGCATGCCAAAAGCATCCTTGCCTTCGACGGTAAAGGTCGCGCGATCAATGCCAATGACCTCGGCCGCGGGGCAATCGTTGATGGTGACCTTCCAACCGCGGCGCTGGCAGTACTTCATGTACATCTTAAAGAGCATGAAGGTCCAATCCTGGGCCTCCAAACCACCCTGCCCGGGCTTGATGGTCACAATCGCGTCGCCATGGTCGAACTCCCCGGTAAACCAGCTCGCAAGCTCAAGCTCGTCGATGGCGCGGGCCAGGCGTTCTGCCGTAGCGGCAGCCTCCTCGCGCAATGCGACGGCGTCGGGGTCATCCCCCATCTCCTCGGCAAGCTCCAGCGCAGCGCGGGCATCGGAAAGCTCGCCGCGCGCGGTGTCCACGGCAGCGATATCTTCCTTGGTGCGCGCGATCTCCTCCATCGTGGCGCGAGCGGCATCGGCGTCGTCCCAAAAGCCCGGGGCGACGCTTTTGGCCTCGAGCTCCGTTACGCGGGTGCGCTTCTCGTCCAAATGGAGGTACGACTCAACCTCACCGAGCCGGTCCGCAAACGCGTCCAGCTCGGCGGGCGTTACCTCTAAAGCCTCAGCCATTAACGATTCCTGCCGTGGCAGTACTTGAACTTCTTACCGCTACCGCAAGGGCACGGGTCGTTGCGGCCCACGTTGACGTACGGATCGTCGCTCTCGGACTTGCGGTAGGTCGTCACCTTGCCACCGTTGTTGACGGCAGCCGGTCCGCCTTGGACAGCCGTGCGGGCCTGCACCTGCGCCTGCTTGCGCAGCACCGAGTCGCCGTTGTCACCATCGACCTCGGCAGGACCGGAGAAGTGCGCACCCTCGAGCGCGGGCTCCTCCTTGTGCTCCACGACACGCGGGGCAGCCTTGATCTCGATGCGCAGAACCGTGCGCAGGTAATCCTCGTACATGGTGTCGACGAGTATCTGGAACGCGCCGTAGGCCTCGGTCTTGTACTCGACCAGCGGGTCGCGCTGGCCAAAGCCGCGCAGGCCGATGCCGGTCTTGAGGTAGTCCATCTCCTGCAGGTAGTTCATCCAGCGGGTATCGATGACGCGCAGCATGACCTGGGTGTTGAGCTCGCGCATCAGGTCCTCGCCCAAGCGCTCGGCTTTCATGTTGTAGCACTTCTCTACGTAAGCCAGGACATCGGCAGCTAGGGCCTCATAATCCTCGTCGGGGAACTTCGGCGTATCGATGTGGCCGGTGAGCTCCACAACCCACTTGCGCAGGCCCTCCAGGTCGCGCTCGCCATCGTGACTGTCCTTGGTGCAGAACTCCTGCACGCAGCGGTACACGGTATCGTGCATGACCTCGGTGATGTGGTCGGTCAGATCCTTGCCGTCCAGAATCTTATTGCGCTCGGCGTAGATGACCTGGCGTTGCTTGTTCATGACGTCGTCGTACTCAAGGACGCTCTTACGCATGGAGAAGTTGATGCTCTCGACCTTGTGCTGGGCGCTCTCGACAGCCTTGGAGATGATCTTGTGCTGGATGGGCATATCGTCGCCCATGTCAGCCGTGACCATCATCTTGGAGACGCGGTCCATCTTGTCGCCGCCAAACAGACGCATGAGATCGTCCTCGAGCGACAGGTAGAACTGGGTCTCGCCCGGATCGCCCTGACGGCCGGAACGGCCGCGCAGCTGGTTGTCGATACGGCGGGACTCGTGGCGCTCGGTGCCGATAACGGTCAGGCCGCCGGCGGCAAGAACGCGCTCGCGCTCGGCCTTGCAAGTCTCCTTGGCCTCGGCGTTAAACTGCTCAAGCTGCTCGGGCGTTACGTCCTCCATGGTCAGGCCCTCGTACTCCAGGCGCTCGCGCACCAGCTCGTCGGGGTTACCGCCCAGCAAGATGTCGGTACCGCGGCCGGCCATGTTGGTAGCGATGGTCACGGCGCCATAGCGACCAGCCTGGGCAACGATATGGGCCTCGCGCTCGTGGTGCTTGGCGTTGAGGACCTCGTGCGCGATGCCGCGCTTGGTAAGGGCGGCCGACAGTTTCTCGGAGCTTTCGATGGAGACGGTGCCCACCAGGACCGGCTGGCCCTTGGCGTGACGTCGCTCGACGTCGTCGGCAACGGCGTTGTATTTGGCCTGGATGGTGCGGTACACCAGGTCCTCGTGGTCAACACGCTGCACGGGCTTGTTGGAGGGGATGACCTCGACGGGCAGCTTGTAGATCTCGCGGAACTCGGCATCCTCGGTGAGTGCCGTACCGGTCATGCCGGAGAGCTTGTCATACAGACGGAAGTAGTTCTGCAAGGTGATGGTGGCCAGCGTCTGGTTCTCCTCGCGCACGAGCACGCCCTCTTTGGCCTCGATGGCCTGATGCAGGCCCTCGGAGTAGCGGCGGCCTTCCATAATGCGGCCGGTGAACTCGTCGACGATCTTGACCTCGCCGTTGGTGACCACGTACTGCTTGTCGCGGTGGAACATGTACTGGGCCTTCAGCGCCTGCTGCAGGTGGTTGACCAGCTGACCGGAGAGATCGGCATAGATGTCATCGATACCCAAGCGGCGCTCAATCTTCTTAAGGCCGCGCTCGGTGGCGGCGATAGTGTGCTTGGCCTCGTCCATGACGTAGTCGCCCGTGGGCTCAACGTCCTCGGTGGCGGTGAGCATGTCGTGCGACACGTCCTCGCCGCGCTCAAGGCCGCGCACGGCACGCGCGAAGTCCTTGTAGGTGCTGGCGGACTTGGTGCCGGCGCCCGAGATGATGAGCGGGGTACGTGCCTCGTCGATCAGGATGGAGTCGACCTCGTCGACGATGGCGTAGCTGTGGCCGCGCTGCACGCGCTGCTCGGGACGGGTAACCATGTTGTCGCGCAGGTAATCAAAGCCGAACTCGGAGTTGGTGCCGTAGGTGACGTCGGCCTGGTAGGCCGGGCGCTTGAGCTCGAGCGGCATGTTGTTCTGGAGCAGACCGACGGTCATGCCCAGGTACTTATAGATGCGGCCCATCCACTCGGAGTCGCGCTTGGCAAGGTAATCATTGACAGTAACGACGTGCACGCCCTTGCCGGCAATAGCGTTGAGATAGCCAGCCAACGTGGAGACGAGGGTCTTACCTTCGCCGGTCTTCATCTCGGCGATGTGGCCCTCGTGCAGTGCCATGGCGCCAATGAGCTGCACGTCAAAGTGGCGCATACCCATGGTGCGCTTGGAAGCCTCACGCACGGTGGCAAAGGCCTCGGGGAGCATGTCGTCAAGCGACTCGCCGTTGGCGTAACGCTCGCGGAACTTATCGGTCTGGCCGCGGAGTTCCTCCTCGGTCATCTTCTCAAACTGGGGCTCAAGACCGTTGATCTGGTCGACGATCTTGTAGTAGCGCTTAAGGTCCTTATCGGATCCAAAGGACAGCAGCTTTGACATGAATCCCATGTGGTTTTCCTTTTTGGCCATCGCCCACGCCGTGCAGCTGCGGGCGAGTTAAACACAGATGATTGTACTTTAGCCAAACAAGGCGCGGCCTATACGGTCGACCTCGACCGCCACGTAATAACTATGACCAACCTGCCACAATGGGACAGGTTTATTTTGGCAAGTTTTATCTGAGCAAACGCCGTCTCTCTGCCATTTGGTGCCACGGGGACAGGTTAGCTTGCACCAATAAAAAGAAAAGGGCCGCGCACCCAAATGGATGCACGGCCCTCATGCCATGAATGCGAGTGATTCCGCGGCGAGCTATTTACTCAGCAGCCTCGGTGGTCTCGGCCTCGGCAGCGGCCTCCTCGACGGGAGCCTCTGCGGGAGCCTCGGCGGCCTGCTTGGCAGCCTCCTCGGCAAACTTAGCAGCACGCTTGGCCTTCTCGGCAGCCTTAGCCTCAGCGGCGGCCTTGCGAGCGGCCTCGGCCTCAGCAGCCTTGGCAGCCTTGGCAGCCTTGGCCTCCTCGGCCTTCTTGAGCTGGGCGGCAGCGGCGCCACCGAACTTGTCGGCGAAGCGCTGGACGCGTCCACCGGTGTCGACGAACTTCTGCTGGCCGGTGTAGAACGGGTGGCACTCGTTGCAAAGCTCAACCTTCATCTCGGACACGGTAGCGTGCGTCTTGAAGGTGTTGCCGCAGGAGCACGTCACCGTGCACTCGACATACTGGGGATGGATACCCTGCTTCATGGTAGGACTCCTTATTGGTCAGGCGCTGGTTACCGATCAGCGCATAAGGCGTCTTGGTTTCCGACCAAGACAACAAACTCGGCTATGGTACCACGGCGCCGCGCGTCCCACAAAAGGTTCACGGTCTTTTCGGAACGACACGAATCTGCCTTGATTATCGACTTTATCCGAACACCTCCCACATTCATCCGTACATGTACG
>CAKZUZ010000014.1:0-120705 GCA_937922225.1 uncultured Collinsella sp. | reverse complement strand
AGCGGTCGGCGGGGCCATTGTGGCCCTTGACAGTGGATTGGGTCATATGAGCGAGACGGCGTCAGCTGAGTCGATCTGGCTCGAAAGAGGAGGGAGCACGCCTTATGGCGGCGACCGACGAATGAGCGCCAAATCGGCCAGCTGACGCCGTCGCAGCGTCAGCAAAATAGCTGAGTGGGCCTATAAGCCGGGTTCTGTCGTGAACGGTCATTTATCTTGTCTGCACGTTACCGTGCAGCTCCACGCACGCTACCCGAACGCGGACCGGGCCGGCCCATAGCGTTCCTATTCGCGCTTGCTCCGGATGGGGCTTGCCAAGCCGCCGTGTTGCCACGACGCTGGTGGTCTCTTACACCACCGTTTCAGCTTTTCCCTTTACGCCTTGCGGCGCAGGTGGGAGTCTTCTTTTCTGCGGCGCTTTCCGTCGGATCACTCCGCCCGGCCGTTAGCCGGCATCCCGCCCTCTGGAGCCCGGACTTTCCTCACGCGTGCTACAAGCAGCACATCGCGCGACCGTCTGGCCCACTCAGCAGTGCAAGAGTGTAGCACACCGTCAGCATAGGCAGCGGCACAACACAAGCGCTCGACACGATAAACCAAGAACCAAGAACCATGTCATGCAGTACAATAGGAACGCCGATGGGCAACGTTGTCAGTCGAGACGCGACCGCGCTCCGCACCCCTCCGTCTACTCGGTGCGTTCCCGCCTCCTCCCCGAGGCGGGATGTCGGCGTTTTTTCATGCACCGACAACTCAATAGCAAGCGAATAGCCCAAGCAGCGTTACGCGCAGGCACTACCGAACATCTCGGCAGTAAATGCAAAAAGGGACCCGTCCATTACGGACGGATCCCTTAAAACAAGTGATCGTCAAACCGATTTACTCGGCGTCGGTCTCCTCGTCCTTCTTCTCGGAAGGCAGCGGGGTAACCTCGATCTCGACGCCCAGAGTCTCAGCAGCGGACTTCATGGACAGGGAGATACGACGACGGTCGAGGTCGATCTCCATGACCTTGACCTGAACCTTGTCGCCCACGTGGGTGACCTGAGAAGGCTGATCGACGTGCTTGTTGGCCATCTCGGAGATATGCACCAGGCCCTCGATGCCCTCGCCCAGGTCGACGAAAGCGCCAAACGGGACAAGCTTGGTCACCGTGCCCTCGACGATAGCGCCGACGGGGTACTTCTTGACCAGTGCGCGCCACGGATCCTCGGTGGTCTGCTTGAGACCCAGGGAGATGCGCTCGCGGTTGAGATCGACGTCGAGAACCTCGACCTCGACCTCCTGGCCGACCTTGACAACCTCGGAAGGATGGTTGACGTGGTTCCAGGAGAGCTCGGAGATGTGGATGAGGCCGTCGATACCGCCGAGGTCGACGAAGGCGCCGAAGTCGACGATGGAGGAAACGGTGCCCTGGAGACGCATGCCAGACTTGAGCTTGGACAGGATCTCGGAGCGCTCGGCCTTACGGGACTCCTCGAGCACGACGCGACGGGAGAGGACGACGTTGTTGCGGTTGCGGTCCATCTCGATGACGCGGGCCTCGATGCGGGTGCCCATGTAAGAGGTGAGGTCCTTGACGCGACGGAGGTCGACGAGGGAAGCGGGCAGGAAGCCGCGCAGGCCGATGTCGAGGATCAGGCCGCCCTTGACAACCTCGATAACCTCGCCCTCGACGTTCTCGCCGGAGTTGAACTTCTCCTCGATGCGGTTCCAAGCACGCTCGTACTCGGCACGCTTCTTGGACAGGACCAGACGACCGTCCTTGTCCTCCTTCTGGAGAACCAGGGCCTCGATGGGATCACCGAGTGCAACGATGTCTGCAGGGTTAGCGTCCTTGCGGATGGACAGCTCGCGGACCGGGATAACGCCCTCGGACTTGAATCCGATGTCAACGAGCACCTCGTCATGCTCGATCTTAACGACAGTGCCGTTAACGAGATCGCCCTCATCAAAGTCGGTAATCGTACCGTCGATGAGGTTGTTCATCTCCTCCTCGTTGACATCGTCAAGAGAGAAAATGGACGAGTTCTGAATCTCACTCAAAGGTGGACCCCTTTCGAACTACGGGGCCCCGATTGCTAGGACCTACAGAAGGGTGCGACAAGCACACAACGTTTAGGAACACTCGGGAGCCGACAGATACTGATGTGACGCTTATGCAATCACGTCCGTATAGATTACGGGGAAATCGCTTCGATTTCAAGCGTGAACTGCGATTTTTTACTCATATGGAGACTTTTTCGCAATCTTGTGAACGACTGTCTCCACAAGTTGACGATGAGCAGCTAGGCACACTGCTTTGGGGTAAAGTATCCCAGACATACGATTCTGGAACGATTTTTCGAGAAAGGTGCCCGCGTGCTCAAAGCAGTCGTTTTCGATATGGACGAGACGCTTCTTAGCATCAACCTCAATGCGTTCATCCTTCGTTATTTTAAGGATGTCTCGTCGATGCTCGCGGATATCGGACGTCGCAGCCGCGGGGGCACGATGACGCGCCTCGGCACCATCCTGGTCGACCTCAACGCCAATCACCGCAGCAGCACGGACAATCGCACCAATCTTGAGTTTTACCAGACCGAGGTCGAGCGCCGGTGCGGCATTTGCCTCTCGGACCCACTTATCTACGAGGCGTTTACCTACTACGATCACGAAGTTCTGCCGTACAAGAACGATGACATGATCAACGCAAAAGCCATGCCGGGTGCGCACGCCGCGCTTCAAGCCGTACAGGACGCGGGGCTGCGCTGTGCGCTCTTCACCAACCCCAGCTTTCCCCAAGGGGCCATCGAGTGCCGCATGGGCTGGGGCGAGCTGACAGACGCGCCCTTCGAGCTCGTAACGCACATGGGCAACGCCACGCGCTGCAAGCCCGATGCCACATATTATCTAGAGCAGCTGCAGGTCATGGGGCTCGAGCCACATGAGGTTCTCATGGTGGGCAACGACCCCAAGCGCGATTTCCCCAGCCCCGCCTGCGGCATTCAAACCGCCTATGTGGGCCAAGGAAAGCCCGGCCGAGCCACCTGGCGTGGAACCATGGAAGACTTCGCCCGCGACTTTAACGCCGTAGTAGAAGCCTTCTACGAGCACCAAATAGCCGACGAACTAAGCTAGTCCCCAAATCAGGAATGGGGCGCACGTTTGCCCCACGCTTCGTTACGTGGGCAACGGCTTGAGGGCAAGATGCGATGCCCCAGTGTCCTAGGCCGTGATCATTTTGACGCGTTCGCCGATTTTGGCGTCGCGCTTGTCGGAAATAACAGTAAAGCCCTCCAGGTCGCACACCTTTACATTTGAAAACACGTGGAACTTGGAGCTATCGGCGAGTACGTAACTCGCTTGGGAATTCTGCATCACGATACGTTTTTTGATAGCCTCGGGATAACCTGGCGTCATGATGCCGCGGTCCTCGTCCACCGCGTTGACACCTATAAACGCCCGGTCAAAGTACAGCTCGCGCAGCGCGCTCTCAACCATAGGACCGGTGAGCGAGCAGGTAACGGGGTTGAAGTCGCCGCCAATTACCACCACCTTAGCAGCAAGCTCGCCCGTAAACCGACATGCATAGCCGTTGGTGGTGTAGATAGTCACCGGCTTGTCGACGAGCAGGCTCAGGAGCGCCGTCGCGGTGGTACCGGAGTCGACAGCGAGATGAGACCGTCACGCCCGAAGACCCCGCTTTCGCCGCCGAGGAACGCGCGGCGCACGTGGCCCATGAGGAGCGGCTCGAGCATATCGAGGGGCTCCTTCCCAAGAAGGGAAACGACCCTGCGGGACGACACGGCGAAAACCATCGTTGATTCCGGCAAGAGACGCCGTTTCTCTGGTACCTTCATCTTCAACCCAGACCGACAATGCCGGCCAGGCACTTAACCCAAAAGGAGACAGCATGCCCAACGAGCTCAGCTATGAGGTCAGCCTCGAGCGCAGCAACCAGATCCGCGCCGACCTGCCGCAGCACCCCGAGAAGTACACCATGCTCACCGGCGACCGCCCCACCGGCCGCCTGCACCTCGGCCACTACTTCGGCACGCTCAAGAGCCGTGTCGAGCTGTAGAACATGGGCGTGCACACCAACGTGCTCATCGCCGACTACCAGGTCATCACCGACCGCGACAGCACCGATAACATCCAGGATAACGTCTACAACATGGTCATCGACTACCTGGCCTGCGGCCTGGACCCCGACAAGACGATGATCTACACGCACTCCGCCGTGCCCGCGGCAAACCAGCTCATGCTGCCGTTCTTGTCGCTCGTCTCCGAGGCCCTGCTGCAGCGCAACCCCACCGTCAAGGCCGAGATGGAGGCCAGCGGTCATGAGCTCACCGGCCTTTTGCTCACCTACCCCGTGCACCAGGCGTGCGACATCTTGTTCTGCAAGGGCAACGTGGTGCCGGTCGGGCGCGACCAGCTGCCGCACATCGAGCTCACCCGCACCATCGCACGCAAGTTCAACAACCGCTACGGCAAGGTGTTCCCCGAGGTCGACGCGCTGCTGTCCGACACGCCGCTGCTGCCTGGCCTTGACGGGCGCAAGATGAGCAAGTCCTACGGCAACGCCATCAACATCTCCATGACCGCTGAGGAGACGGCCAAGCGCACCAAGAAGAGCCAGACCGACGGCGAGCGCATGATTACGTTCGACCCCGAAGCCCGTCCCGGCGTGTCCGGCCTGCTCTCCACCGCCGCCATCTGCACCGGCCGCTCCGAGGTCGAGATCGCCGAGGAGATCGGCATGGGCGGCGCAGGCGCGCTCAAGAAGTACGTCACCGAGAGCGTGAACGAGTACTTTGCCCCCATCCGCGCCCGCCGCGAGGAACTGGTCCAGGATATGGACTACGTCAAGGACGTCCTACGCGAGGGCAATCGCCGTGCCAACGAGGTCGCCGAGGCGACGCTCGCCGAGGTACGCGAAGCCATGGGAATGGTGTACTAAGCCATCCGGCTCGCGGAAACGCGCCGCGACACGCGAATGGGCCATCTTCACGTGTCCACGCCTTCGACATAGCCAAGGCCTTACGAGGTGGGCGATAATAAGCCCGCCTCGTTTTTTACGTTGTATGGGGGATTGCATGTACCGACTTGTTGCCAGCGATATGGATGAGACGTTTCTCGATGCCGACCACGCCATCCCGGCGTCCAATCTCCGAGCACTCAAACGCATGAGGGAGCTCGGTGTGCTGTTCGTCCCTTCGAGCGGGCGATGGTATTCCTCTATCATGGACAACTTCTCGGGGGAGGCCCGCGAGCTGATCGAAGACGGCTATGTGCTCTCCTATAACGGCGGCTTCATCAACCGCGTGGGAGACCCCACCCCGCTCACCACCTGCGGCCTTTCCAACGAATGCGCGAACGCGATCTATGCAAAGGGGCTCGAACTCGGACTCTGCATGCACGTCAACGTCGCCGACGGCAACGTGTTCGTGAATGACGCACCCACACGGGAGCGCGACTATCTGGAATCGATCACCGGGGTCACTCATTTTCGCGGATCTGACCATCCCGACCTCTCATTCCTTGAAGGCCGTGGCATCGTGAAGATCCTGTACGTCGACTGGGACTTCGATGCGCTGCAGGAATTGGGCCGCAAGCTCGCGCCGATGGCCGAGCGACTCGGCGTTGACATCACCTTCTCCTCCAAGCGCTACCTCGAACTCATGCCCGCAGGCGTTGACAAAGGGACGGGGCTCACGCGCCTTGCCGATATGCTGGGAATTCCGATGTCCGAGGTCATCGCCGTTGGCGATTCCGCAAACGACCTCTCCATGATCAAGGCGGCAGGACTGGGCATCGGCGTGGCGAATGTCACCGACGGCGTGCGGCCGTATTGCGATGTCGTTCTTGAAACGGCCGGGACCGACGGCGCGTTCTCCGAGCTCGTCGAGCGATTCCTCGAGCCCTAACGCCCGCATGACGCCGCGTCTTTCTATTTGTAACCCTTGGTTAACTTGTGAAGAGGCCGTGTGCTCGTCGGTCTACGACTTGGGTCTCATAGAATTAGCTATAGTTAACTCAACGAAGGCACAGGCGAATTAAAGACCTTCGACACGAACGTTGCGCCTTCCCTCCCCTCGCGCAACACCTCTTTGGAAAGGCGCCCCGCACATGTGAGGCGCCTTTCTTGACTACAATGGCGGTATCGATCGAAAGTGAGGATGGCATGGCGGACCGGAACACCGACGGATTCTTCAACCGCGTATACGACATGGTGCGCCAGGTGCCCTGCGGCATGGTTGCCACGTATGGTCAGATCGCCAAGCTCGTTGGTGAGCCCCGTCGAGCTCGATATGTGGGATACGCCCTGCACGTCAATCCGGAACCCGGCACCATCCCCTGTCATCGCATCGTATTCGCCGACGGACGCCTCGCGGAGGGGTTCGCCTTCGGCAGACCCGAGGTGCAGCGTGCATTGCTCGAGGATGAAGGCGTTGCCTTCCTCGCCAATGGGCATGTCGACCTGCAGGCCTCTCGCTGGCCCGCAGGCCTGGTATGACAAGGGGCGCCAACTGAACTGCGCCCCTTCCCGTATTTGAATCTATGACAGGCAGCCCGCTCAGACGGTCGCCTCGAGCGCGTCCTCTGCACGGTCGACCGTACTTCTGGCCTTGGCGCCCTGTTTGAACCACGTGCGCAGGTCCTCGAGCGTGCTGCCCGCTACATACACTTTGATTTTGCGACCACCCCTCGTGGTCACCGTGCAGCGGTCGCCGCTCTCGCTGTTCTCGTGCGCCGTGATCTTCTTGAGGTAATCGCGGCGAAACGCCACGACGCGGGCGTTGCTGATCTCGATGAACCAATCGTCGTCGACAAGCGAAGTGCCCGTGGCACCTCGGCTTGCCATCTCCTCGGAGAAGGAGAAACCGAGTTCGCGCTCCTGCCTGCCGATCTCGAGGATGCCGCGGGCGGGCATGCCGAGCATGAGCAGGGGCAGGAACCCCCCCTATGAACAGGAAGAGGAACGGGACGAGTAAGAGCAAGCGGGCTCCATCTTCGGTGAAAACAGCCATGAAGGCGATCACGAACGAGAAGACGAGGGCCATGCCGTTGAAAACAATCGTCAACGGCTTGATGGCAGACCAACACAGGCCCGCCTTGGTCATGGGACCGTCGACGGCGTCCGAGACTTCGATGCCCCCTTCCTCCAGACGGGCGAGGAGGTTGAGCGAGCACACCCCCTCGAGGCTTATCGAGCAGAACTTCCGGTCGCCCTCGAACAGGTCGATCCTCATCATCTGCGCGTGAAGCGTTGCACGGGTGATGTTGCCAAACGTCGTCTCCTTGCGGATGCCGAAGGCGTTACGCGAGAGAATGCGCCCACCGTCCACGTCGATACGCGGGATGCTCAGCAAGGCCCAGATAACCATACCCGCGAGCGCCATGGCATGACCGAACCACACAAGTTCGTGGTCCCACTCGCCCAGCGAGACGCCCTGCCAGACGTAGACACCCAGCATGAGCAGTTCGAACGCGACGGCGCAGCAGGCGATGATCGTGCGGATGGCTGCGGGCATGCGCACCGTGAAGCAATCGAGGCTGTCCGTTGCCTCACTGCGCTCGCGCGCGCCGCGGCGGGCGACCCATGCAGTGAGCGGGCCGACGATGAACACGGTCATACCGACGCGCAGAATGGATTCGAGCAGATTACTCATAGGGGCCACCGCCTCGGGCTCTGGAGATTAACTGCAGGAAACGCTGCCAGAACGATGGGATGCGCACAACGTAAGGAGCCGCGTATCGGCAAGCGGCGGCATCGCAATCGCCCGGCGAACAGATGATGATCGGCGCCGGGCCAGACGAATTAAACAAAAGGGTGGTCGACGGCGCCCTCGCAGGCGCACCGTCGACCACCCTTCACGTCGCAGCGACCCTACGAGCCGTCCGAAACGAAACGCACTCCGCCAGAGCGCTACCCAATCTTGCGGATGCTCGGGATCGCCCAGGTGATGCCTGCTAGGATCACCATTGCAGCACCGATGAGCACGAAGCACGCGCTTACGCCGATGGCGTCCGCGAACAAGGTCGATGCGACGAGCCCCACGGGCATAGCCCAGCTGCAGACCGCTCCGTACAGACCGAAGACGCGGCCCATGCACTCGGGATCGACGCGCTCCTGCATGAGCGCCATCTGCGGCGCGCTGTACAGCGGACTCGAGACCCCCATCGCGAACGTAAGCCCCAGAAACACAACGAGCGCGGAAGGGGGCACGAGGCCGCCCGCGAGCGTGCCCGCTCCGAAGAGGCCGATGGCCAGCGTGCACGAAAGCGCGCGGTTCTTAAGGCCACCCGTCGCCCCGATCCAGCCGCTCGCCGCGATCATGCCGACCGAGAACGCGATCTCCGCGATAGCCGACTGCGTAGTGGTGCCCCCAAAATGGTCGAACACCATGAGCGGGAACAGCGCGGATATGGGCGAGAACAGGACCGAGAAGGCGAAGCCTATCCAGAGCATGGCGAACAGACCGTGATGGCGTTTGAGCTCGCGGTACCCGTTGGCCGTCTCCAATAGGAAGGCACGCACCGCGCGGTGCGACGCCTCGGCGTTCTCCTCGGGCGTATGGCGCTCGGGCGCCGGCGTCTTGATGCCGGAGGTCGCCACCGCGATGCTCGCGAGCACCGCGCCGGCGACATCGAGCGCGATCATGAAGGTCAGACCAAACGCCGGGTAGACCACCGCGGCGATGGCGTTGCCGATGATATAGCTACCCGACTGCATGAACTGCAGCATGCCCGCCAGCTTGCCGAGCACCTCGGGCGGGGCGATGAGCGGTGTGAGCGCGTTGAAGGCGGGCGTATGGAGCGTGCTGCCCAGCGCACGGACGAACAGCACCGCCGCCACAACGGCGACAGAGAGGTCGCCCCGAAGCGAGCCGAAGACAAGCGTGAGGCTCACGGCCGCGATGAAGAGATCGGCGCCGATCATGAGACGCTTGATGGACGTGCGGTCCACGATGGTGCCCGCGAAGGCGCCGAGGAGCGCCATGGGCAAGAAGGCCGCCAGGCTCACGAACGACAGGGCGCTCGCGGAGCCGGTGGTGAGGGTGACGTGCCAGATGAGACCCATCTGCAGAATGGAGCTCGTGAGCACGGAGAAGAACTCGCCGATCCAGACGATGGCGAGCGAGCGCTTCCAAGAAGCGCAGGGATTCGGTTGTGTCATGGAATAATCCTTTGATGCGATCGGTGGTATGCAGCGAAGTACCGGTCGCTCACGCGACCGTGGCTAGAGCCAAATCCTCATGGAAGCAAGCATGGTGCAGCTCCCCTTTCCAAATCTCGAGGTAAACCTTCAGCCGTGAGTGGGGCTATTATAGGGACTTGCGAGCCAAGATGCAACAGGAAGACCTCTACGGAGCGTAGATGCCGGGCGCCCCGAACCACTTATGCCATGAGAGACGGCATCCGATTCTCCTTGACTTGGTCTCAATGTGATATCACAATGCAATCAGCAGCCGCACGGACTGCTCGGGGATTCGCCTCCTCCCCATCGCAATCTGGAGGCGGCGCCGGGGCCGTCACGCAAACGCCGGCGCAGTCATGAAAGGAACTCACAATGAGCGTGGAAAAGCAACTCAAGGCCAAGTCGGGCTACGGCATGCTCGTCGCCGTGGCGGTGGCGCTCATCGTCATCATCGGCCTCTTTATCTGGAGCACCATCGGGCTCGCGAGCACGCCCGACGGCGTCGACGCGCCCGCAGTCTACGGATGGGGGCTCGGCCTCAGCATCCTCGCGTTTTGCCTGTGGTTCATCCCACTCAACGGATTCTTCTCGCTGCAGCCCGGCCAGGCGCGCGTGTGCATCCTGTTCGGCAAGTACGTGGGCACCGTCCGCGACGAGGGCTTCTTCTGGGCCAACCCGTTCTTTAGCAAGAGCATGGGCGGATCGGCCGGGATCGGCGAGATGATCGAGCTCGAGATGAGCGATTCCAAGGCCGCCAAGGCCGCGGCGCAGAAGGCCGCCAAGGGCAACCCCACCACCATCTCCACCCGCGTGCGCACCCTGAATGGCGAGCGCCTGAAGGTCAACGACAAAATGGGCAACCCCATCGAGATCGCAACCGTCGTGGTGTGGCACGTCGCCGATACCGCCAAGGCGCTCTTCGACGTCGACGACTACCAGAGCTATGTCGCCATGCAGGCCGAGACGGCGCTGCGCCACGTGGCGAGCGTGTACGCCTACGACCACCTGGAGGACGAGTCCGATGCCGCCGGCGCCATCACGCTGCGCGCCAATGTGGAAGAGGTCTCCGAAGCCCTGCGCCGCGAGCTCGCGATGCGCCTGGCGCCCGCCGGCGTCGAGGTCGACGATGCACGTCTCACGCACCTCGCCTACTCCCCCGAGATCGCCCAGGCGATGCTGCGCCGCCAGCAGGCCGAGGCCGTCATCGCCGCACGCAAGAAGATCGTCGAGGGCGCGGTCTCCATGGTCGACATGGCCGTGAAGGAGATGGCTGCCGGCGGCACCATCGAGCTCGACGACGAGCGCAAGGCGCAGATGGCCAGCAACCTCATGGTGGTGCTCTGCGGTGAATCCGAGGCGCACCCGGTGCTCAACGCAGGCTCGCTGTACTAACCCCAACACCAATGAGTAATTTGGGGACGGGTGCACAATTGCACATTCGACAAGAAGGCACGTCATGGCACGCAAGCAGTATCCACTCCGTATAGACCCCGCTATCTGGGAGGCCGTCCAACGCTGGGCGGACGATGAGATGCGCAGCGCCAACGGTCAGGTGGAATGGATCTTGCGAGACGCCCTCAAACGCGCGGGAAGGCTGCCAAAGAAAGAGCCCTCGTTCAAGGGCACGCCCAAAGGCGAAGAGGGCTAAGCCGGGAAGACAGGGCTCGGCCGCTGCCGACGTCGGGGCAAAGCCGCGCTCTGCCTCGCCAGCGCCGAGGCAGAGCTGAGCCCCGCCGCTCCAAAGTCGAGCCGAGCGGCGGGGCCAACACCAACCCAAAGCAAGCTCGCCCCCTCTATACGCACCAACCGGTCCCCGGAGGCATCCGCCTTTGGGGACCGTTCTTTTCCCAGCTAGATGTCGTATATAAAGCCTTTTGACAGCTCGATTTTGCCCCGTGGGGGTCAAATATAAAGACCTTTGATGGTACGATGCTCGCGTCAATGACATGGTGGCTCTCGACAGGGGTCACCCCGACCCTCTAGGGAGCAAACGCATGGAGCTGGGCTCGCACATCAAGGAGCATCGCACGGAGCTCGGACTGTCCCAAGACGATCTGGCGGAGCGCATCTACGTGTCGCGCCAGACCATCAGCAACTGGGAGTGCGGCCGTACGTATCCGGATGTCCAGAGCCTGCTGCTGCTTTCCAACGTGTTCGGGGTGACCGTGGACTCCCTCATCAAAGGAGATGTGGAAACCATGGCACAGGTAATGAACGAAGCGGTCAAGAAGTACAACGCCCTCTCCACAATCACGGTCGTGAGCGCGGTCGTGTTTTTGGTGCTGAGCGCGTGGGCGGCGTTCCAGTTCGAATGGGGCTGGGGCATGCACATCGCGCCCACCGCGGCGTTTGCCGCCGTGGCGCTCGTCGTGATGCTCGTGGCGTTCGTGTATATGGAACGCATGAAGAAGCAGCACGACCTCGTCACGTACCGCGAGGTGTTGGCGTTTAGCCGCGGCGAGCAGGTCGATCGCGACACGCTCGAGGGGCGCCGTGAGCGCGAGATGAACCCTTGGGTCAAGGGCACGCGCAACGCGGTGCAGATCATCATCGGCGCCATCGCCGGCGGACTGGTGGGCGTCGGCATCGGCATGCTCGCCAAGATGCTGAGTTAAAAGCGCGGGTACGCACCCGTTCCCCGAAATGGTATCCCCCTTTGCCCCCATTCTGAAGATGTATGCCAGAATGGGGGCGATTCCCGTTAGGAGGTGCCCCATGAACGTCACCGTACGCGCGTCCCTCATCGCATTGATCGCAATCGTTGGCGCCTGCTGGGCAATCCCCGTCCTCCTGGTGAGCATCGTCCCATCCGATGCCGGCATGATCGCCATGATGACGCTGATCTACCTCGTGCTCCCCGTAACTGCGATCGCCCTCGGCCTGCTCGCCGCGAACTCCGCGAGGACGCTCTTCTGGATACCCGCGGCGCTCGGGATCGGATCCGCGCTCCTGTTTCCCCTCGCGGTCGAGGGCAGCCAGGACCTTGCGTTCCATGGGGTTGCCTATACCGCAATCGGCTACGCCGCCATGGGCCTGTACACTTGGATGACTGCTCGACAACATCGCTAAGCCATCGCAGCAACAATCATGCAGGTAAACCCCGTGCAAAACAGTTTTTGCAGCGCCCGGCAAGCCTTGCCGCATATGATGTACAACAGATTCGATAGCGCACCCGGCGTGTTCGCGGGACGCTCCTTCACGACCGGGAGGTGACGATGGACATCAGCAACCAGATCAAGACGAGGCGCGAGGCGATGGGGCTCTCCCAAGAACAGCTCGCCGAGAAACTCTACGTGTCGCGTCAGACGATCAGCAACTGGGAGCGGGACAAGACGTATCCGGACGTCCAGAGTCTGCTCATGCTGAGCATCCTGTTCGACACCTCCATAGACACGCTCGTGAAGGGAGACGTGACCGTTATGGAAGAGGCAGTCGAAAGAGATCGCAAGCGCATGGGGACGCGGATGCTATGGCTGGCCGTGCTGATGCTCGCGTTGCTGGCGGTGGCGTTCGCACTGATACTGTCGCCGGCGTTTAACTGGATGGAGGGCACCTGGGGCGCCGGCGTCGCCGCGGCTGCGGCGTTCCTGCCGGCGATAGCGGCGCTTGTTGTCGCGACCGTCCTCGAGCGCATCAAGCGCGAGAACGACCTGGTGACATACCGCGAGATCCTCGCCTTCATGAACGGCGAGGCGGACATCGAGCGCGATCCGCGGGCACTCCCCCGCCGCGCGTGGCCGACGAAGCACCGACTGGCGTACGACTTGCTGACCTTCTTCGCCGCAGCCGCCATCGGCGGAGCACTCGGCTTTGCCGTGTGGGGGCTGCTGAACTAGAGGCAGCATCTGCCGAAGTCCGCATCACGCGCGTCAAGAATCAGCGCTTTGGGCGCCAGCGTTGCGCTCGTGATGCGGACTCGAAGGTGCCCGCAGCCGAAGACTTCAAATTGACGGCAAGCACTAGCTTGAGGCCCGCTCCACGCCGGCAATACAGCACCACCCAGCAAAATGCGGGCGGCCCCGGCACACCCGAGGCCGCCCGCTTCATTCAGACGGATGTCTTCGAACGCCTCTACTCCCTATCGCCGCATGCAGCCGCATCATTCCCATCGTCATCGTCGATAACGATAAGGGCGATAGCGGAGCCCAAGCTACCGACGACCCACGGGAGCCAGAACAGGTCGCCGATCCCCTCGGACGCATCCATGGCAGCACCGACGAACAGCCAGATGAGCGCGATGATGGTGGAGGCGAGCATGATCACGACGCAAGCCCTCTTCTTGCGCGCCGCTGTACGGCGATACTTGGGATTGCACGCGCGCAGATACGCCTCGCGGCTCTGGGGATCCAGCTGCGACAGCTCCTCCGCACTCAATTCGACCGTCTCGAGCCACTCCTTGTTGTACTCCGCGACATCCATGCGGCCCCACAGCATGCCCCAGTGGACAATCACCCCAACACCGACGGCGACCAGGACCATCATCAGCGTGTCGCCATATACCTGGACGTTCGCCTCCACCTCAAACAGCGCCGATACGGCGATGCCAAGAAGGATGATCGCGATACCCGAAACGATCGCGATCGAAGCACGACGACGCTCTGCCGCCTTTTGCTCTGCGGTGTAAAAGTCCGCAACATACGGATGGGCTTCCACAAAAGCCGCGTGCTCCATGCCGGATGGAATAAGGAATCCCAAGCCAGCGGCAACGAGCGCGAACAACGCCATGAGGACGATTCCGTCTGAGTGCAGGACCTCATCGGTGAAGACCGCGGCGGCGACCCCCAGGATGATGAGCGCCACACCGAATGCGACCTTGCGGGCAAATGCGACCATGTGCTCGTCATAGCCGCATACATCCGTGTTGGGACCGACGGGGATCGCGGGCACAAAGGCGGATCCGATGTCGGACAACGAGTTCCGCCCGTGCGGAGCCTCGACGCGGACGACGGCGTTCCCATCGTTTTGCACGCCATCCGCGGCGCTCTGGCTCACGGCCGCGCGGCGCGACACGTCACCCTGCACCAGGTCATCGAGCGAGCACTCGAAAATCTGGCACATTTTGATGAGCTTATCCATCTCCGGGTAGGACTTCTCGGCCTCCCACTTGGTGACGGACTGGCGGGATACCCCAAGCAGCATGGCGAGCTGCTCCTGGGTCATATGGCGCTCGGCGCGCAGATACTGAAGGTTGGTACGGAAGCTCATAGTAGGTCCTCTCGTTGGCTGGAAGCGGGCACGCGGGCGTCGTGATCTTGGCTCACGGCGACGGCGCGGGCGCGGCATCCCAGCGTTCGGTGCTTTCCTGCCGGCGACTTACACACTACGGTAGCCACATGGCGGAAACCACCAACTTGAGGCTTCATTTTACGCAACCTGCAGGCACCCTATGGTTGCAAACCGCAGGTAGATTAAATGGACGTCATATTATTAGGAGCTTGCATCCCCTGTGAACTCAAACAATCCCCGCCGATGTTACGACCCGTTGCTTGCGGCAACGGGCCATCTGCGGACAGCATTGCGGTAACGTAGGAACCGGGCGAGAGAAAGGATCCGCCATGCTGAACGAGAACATCCAGGCCCTCAGGAAATCGAAAGGGCTATCGCAGGAGGAGCTCGCGCTCAAGTTGAACGTGGTGAGGCAGACGGTTTCCAAATGGGAACGCGGGCTCTCGGTGCCCGACGCGGAGATGCTCGTCGCCCTCGGTGAGACGCTCGACGTGCCGGTGAGTAAAGACGAGGCGCGAGGCGATGGGGCTCTCCCAAGAACAGCTCGCCGAGAAACTCTACGTGTCGCGTCAGACGATCAGCAACTGGGAGCGGGACAAGACGTATCCGGACGTCCAGAGTCTGCTCATGCTGAGCATCCTGTTCGACACCTCCATAGACACGCTCGTGAAGGGAGACGTGACCGTTATGGAAGAGGCAGTCGAAAGAGATCGCAAGCGCATGGGGACGCGGATGCTATGGCTGGCCGTGCTGATGCTCGCGTTGCTGGCGGTGGCGTTCGCACTGATACTGTCGCCGGCGTTTAACTGGATGGAGGGCACCTGGGGCGCCGGCGTCGCCGCGGCTGCGGCGTTCCTGCCGGCGATAGCGGCGCTTGTTGTCGCGACCGTCCTCGAGCGCATCAAGCGCGAGAACGACCTGGTGACATACCGCGAGATCCTCGCTGTCCGCAATGCAGACAGGTGCTTTACAGCCACAAGCGCGATAGTTTCAACAACAAGATGCAGTGCCCCAGAGCCCCTAGCAGTCGACGATGGTCTTGCCGATCATGATGTTGAGGATCTCGACGTCGGTATCCTTCATGCCAACGCGGCCCACATAGCCCATGCTGGCGATCGTCTCTTCCACCGTATCCTGAATCAGGCCCTCGCCGGCACGGAAGCCGCGGCCCTGCATGGCCATATCGTGGCCCAGAATCGCCGCATCAACGGCAGCGGAAATCTTAGCGGCGCAGCTTGCCTTGGCGCCATCGCACACGATGCCGCCCACGTTACCGAGCGTATTGGAGACCGTCGCGCCGATCTGCTCGCGCGTGCCACCGCACAGCCAGGTAATCGCCGCGCCGGCACCGCACGCAGCGCAAATAGCACCGCAAAACGCCGAGAGCGCACCAATATAGCTCTTGATATGCACAGCAATAAGATCGGACAGCATCACGGCGCGCACCAGGCGCTCGTGGTCGCAGCGCAGGTAGTCGGCATATTCCATAACGGGCAACGCACAGGTAATACCCTGGTTGCCCGAGCCGCACACAATGGCGACCGGTAGCGCACAGCCGTTCATACGGGCGTCAGACCCGGCGGCCGCACGCGCACGCGCACGGCAGGCGACATCGTCGGCGCGAGCGCCCAGCAGCGTACGGCCCACCTCGGCGCCCCAAGCGTTCGCCAAGCCCTCGGCGCTAATAGCGCCGTTCAGCTCAATCTGACGCTCAACGGCAGCGCGGGCGCCCTCGATGTCGCCGTCCTCGATAAAGTCAATGATAGACTCAATCGACATGGGCGTATCGGCGGCACGCTCGGCCACGACGCGCTCGGCGCAGGCGGCACACTCCCCCGCCGACTTGCCACACATCGGAATGCCATCGAGTGTATGGCACGTAACATTGGTGTGATGGTCGGTGATCTCGACGACCGCAGTATGACCTCCGGCCGTGGCAGTCACCTTAATGTAGAGGTTGGGCACACCCTCGACAAGCGACACATCGCAGTAGTCGGCATCGGAGAGCAGCTCGGTCACGCGAGCACGGTCTGCATCGCCAACACTCTCGAGCACCTCGAGCGCGCTCTTGGCGTCACCGCCCACGGCACCCAGCACGGCCGCGGCCTCAATACCGTGCATACCGCCCGAGTTGGGCACGGTCACGCTCTTTACGTTCTTGATGATGTTGCCTGAGCAGGCAACATCCATATGTTCGGGTTCGCAACCGAGCGTCTGGCTCGCCAGCGCCGCCGCATAGGCAACGGCAATGGGCTCGGTGCAGCCGAGCGCACAGACAAGCTCGCGGTTCAAAACATCACAAAACGCGGTATCACGGATGGAATCGGTAGGCATAGGTATCTCCTACATGTATAACGGGTTGCTCTCGCAAGTATCAACTTCTCCATTTGATAACAAGGCACCAAAAACCGCAAGTCGAGTTCCGGCAGACGGCCGCCAGAAGCAAATTGGCGGCATTTTTCGTGATGGGCTGATGTTCGCGTCCGCTAAAGCGTTTGACCAAAAAACGCCCGAGTGTTTAGGCAAAAGACGCGCTATCATGCAGTCGAACGCGGTAAAACCTTTAGCAATTCCGCCGCACGGACCAGAGAGGAACCACTCATGAAGATCGGTATCGCCAACGACCACGCCGCCGTCGAGCTCAAGAACATCATTTCCGAGCACCTGAAGGAGCGCGGCTGCGAGGTCGTGAACTTTGGCACCGACACCTCCGAGAGCTTTGATTACCCCATCGCCGGCTACAAGGTGGGCAAAGCCGTAGCCAACGGCGACGTCGATCTGGGCATCCTGATCTGCGGCACCGGTGTCGGGATTAGCTTGGCCGCCAACAAGGTCGAGGGCGTTCGTGCCGTCGTGTGCTCCGAGCCCTTCAGCGCCAAGCTCTCGCGCATGCACAACAACACCAACGTGCTCGCCTTTGGCGCCCGCGTCGTGGGCTCCGAGCTCGCCAAGATGATCGTCGACGAGTGGCTCGATGCCGAGTTCGAGGGCGGCCGTCACGAGCGTCGCGTCAATCTCCTCAACGAGATCGACCAGACCCGCGGCCTCAAGGTCGTCGACGAAGCTTAAAGACCTACAACGCCATACGCCAACGAAAACCCCCGTCCGGAACGCAATCCGGGCGGGGGCTCTTTATTAGATTTTTGGTGCATGCCTAGAAATCTACCTTTCGCAGTCCATGTGCGACAAAAGGTAGATTTCTAGCCATGTCCCAAAAATCTACTGGGATAAAAAGGGCGCCGCGGATGGAGTTCCGCGGCGCCTAAGCCACACGCTAACAGCTTTAAGGAGTCAAAGCTGGTTTAGCCAAAGAAGCGCTTGATCTCGATCTCGGCGTTCTCCAGGCAGTCGGAGCCGTGAATCACGTTGGCGTTGACATCGACAGCGAAGTCGCCGCGGATGGTGCCGGGGGCAGCATCAAGCGGGTTGGTAGCGCCCATAAGAGTGCGCATCTTGGAGACAGCAGAAAGACCGGAAACGACCATCTTGACGACCGGACCGCTCGTCATAAAGTCGCAGAGACCGCCAAAAAAAGGCTTGTCGGCCAGATGAGCGTAGTGCTCCTCGACGGTAGCGCGCTCGAGCGTGGTCATCTCCATGCACTCGATGACAAGGCCGCTGCGCTCAATGCGAGTAACGATCTCGCCGATCTTGCGATCGCGCACGGCGTCGGGCTTAATCATGATGAAGGTCTTCTCGATAGCCATAAGGTAGCCTTTCAAGTAGGTTCGCGCGTGCCCAAGTCCCATTCCGGCACTCGCCTGGACTGCATCGTAACAGAGTTTTAGCTGCAGTTAAACAAAAAACTGTTTATTGAAGCGCTGCAATTAATTGAAGCGTTCTATATGTGTCACTTCTGTTTCGAAGCCCGACTAGAGTACCATCCGACTGTCCATCAACCGCACCGAACCGAGCGGACGGTCGGTTGCCGCCTGTGAACGTACCCCCCTTCACAACCTGTCCAAAGGTCCTACAGAAGTTCTCGACAAGCCCCTCCCCCATTACAACAAAATACAGACGCCCACATCAGCAGACGCCCGTAAGAAGCAAAAACGATTTATCAATAAATGGCCAAAACAGCTTCGGTCAAATCTCTACTTTACCCCGTGGCCCATCTCGACAACCTTGGTCAGCGATCCAAACACGCCCTCGTCGGCCACGAGCTGTGCCTCGGCGCGCTCAAGTTGCACGGCAACGGCGGCAGGGGCGGTACCGCCCTCGGTCGTACGCGCAGCGACAATTGAGGGGATGTCGAGCGCCTCGGTAATATCGCGTTCAAAGAGCGGGCTTGCCTCCTGGAACACCTCAAACGGCAGGTCCTCAAGATTACAGCTACGCTTCTCACACATCAGGACCAGATGGCCCACCACGGCATGTGCCTCGCGGAACGGCAGACCACGCTTAGCCAGGTAATCGGCAACATCGGTGGCGGCAAGGTGTCCCACGCCGCACTCGCACGCCATGGCATCCTCGTTGACGGTCCAAGTCGAAATCATACCGGCCATAACCGACAGGCACTGCATGAGCGTATGGGCGGTATCGAGCGCGCCCTCCTTGTCCTCCTGCAAGTCCTTGTTATAAGCAAGCGGCAGGCCCTTCATGGTCACGAGCAGCTGCACCAGGTTGCCATACACACGGCCGCTCTTGCCGCGGATAAGCTCGGCAAAGTCGGGATTCTTCTTCTGCGGCATGATGGACGAGCCGGTGGAATAGGAGTCGGAAAGCGTGATAAAGCCAAATTCGGAGCTCGACCACAGCACGATCTCCTCGGAAAGACGCGACAAGTGCATGGCCATGACGGAGCCGGCGTAATGCAGATCGAGCAGGAAATCGCGGTCGGAAACCGCATCGAGCGAGTTGGGAATCACGCCCGCAAAGCCAAGCTCGGCAGCCGTCATCTGACGATCGAGCGGATAGCTCGTACCGGCAAGCGCGGCAGCACCCAGCGGGCAGTTGTCGGCGGCATCAAAGGCGGCCTTCAGGCGCGTAAAGTCGCGCGCGAACATCCAGGAATACGCCAGCAGATGATGCGACAGCAGCACGGGCTGAGCGTGCTGCATGTGCGTGTAGCCCGGCAGAATCACCTTGTCGTACTTCTTAGCCGCATCCACCAGCACATGGCGCAGCTCAAGATTGGCCTCCATGAGCTCCTTGGCCAGCGCCTTGACGCCCAGGCGTGTGTCGGTCGCCACCTGGTCGTTGCGCGAACGTCCGGTATGCAAGCGCTTACCGGCCTCGCCGATGCGACGCGTCAGCTCGCTCTCGATGGACATATGGATGTCCTCGTCGTTGATATCGAAGGTAAAGTTGCCGGCATCGATATCCTGTTCGATTCCGGTCAGGCCCTCGGCAATCGCCTGCTCGTCCTCGGCGCTGATAATGCCCTGGGCCGCCAGCATCTTGGCATGTGCCTTAGAGCCAGCGATATCCTGCTTATAGAGATGTTTGTCGACCGGCAGCGACGCGCCAAACTCCTGCGTGACCTCGGCCACGCCCGCCTCAAAACGACCGCCCCAAAGAGCCATGGAACCGTCCCCTTTCTCCAAATACCAAAACAAGCGCCCAAAGCAATGCGCCATATCGCTAAAGCGATTTTTCAACCGCTAGTTTTACACATTCCCCACCGTGTGCGGAGCCATGTAGCTAATTTGCAAAGAAGTGACGCGCCATGCACTTGGCGCCCAACGTCTCCCTCCGGATGTTGCCCTGCGAACCATCGATCCAGGCCTTCAGGCTCATAGGGACGTCCTCGACCCTTGCAGCATCGAACTCGGGCGCGAGGGCAAGTAAAGCATGCGCGATAGCATTGAACATAATGGATACTCCTCATATATATAGGCGCAGAGCCGCCAAATTGATAGAAGGAGCCCCGCCGGACAACCCCGGCGGGGCTCGGACTCAGCCGCAGACGCGGCATCATATATGCGGGCGGAACGTAGGGGCCACCGATGTTAAGAAGTGTCAGCAAGCATAACGAAAGGTAGGGACCCCGTGCGCCCGTTATGTATCACGCGGATGGGCCGCGCGGATACCGAGGGAAGGAGGCGCTAGGCCTGGGCGGCAGCAGAGCTGGGGCCCTGGACCTTTGCCCACGTCTTGAGCGACAGCGTATCGATCTCGATAAAGCCGGCGCTGGCCTTCTCGTCAAACGTAGTGTCGCGGTCGTAGGTGGCCAGACCGTAGTCGTAGAGGCTAAAGGGGCTCTTGCGGCCGACAACGTGGCAGTTGCCCTTAAAGAACTTCAGACGGACAGTGCCGGTCACGAACTTCTGGGTATCGGCCATAAAGGCATCGAGCGCGTTTTTGAGCGGGCTATACCACTGGCCGTTGTACACGGCGGTGGCCCAATCCTGCTCGAGCTTGATCTTGGTCTTGAGCAGGTCGCCCTCGACGCAGATGTCCTCGAGCGCCTTGTGGGCGGTGATGAGCGTCAGGGCTCCGGGAACCTCATAGCACTCACGGCTCTTGAGGCCCACCAGACGGTCCTCGACCAGATCGAGGCGGCCAAAGCCATTGTCGCCGGAGATCTTGTTGAGGGCGATGACGATCTCGGAGAGCTTCATCTTCTTGCCGTCGACGGCGACGGGCTTGCCGGCCTCAAACTCAATCTCGGTGTAGGTCGGGGTGTCGGGCGTGTCCTCGGGATTCTTGGTCATAACCCAAGCGTCGTCGAGCGGCTCGTTCCAGGGATCCTCCAGATGGCCGCACTCAATGGCGCGACCCCACAGGTTGTCGTCGATGGAATAGGGGTTGTCGTTGGCACCCTCGGGAACCGGCACGTTGTGGGCGTGGGCATAGGCGACCTCGTCGGGGCGGCACTTCAGGTCCCACTCGCGAACCGGGGCGATAACTTTGAGCTCGGGGTCGAGGGCCTTGACGGCGGCCTCAAAACGGACCTGGTCGTTACCCTTGCCGGTGCAGCCGTGGGCGACGTAGGTCGCGCCAAACTCGTGGGCGACCTCAACAAGCTTCTTGGCAAGCAGCGGGCGAGACAGGGCGGAGAGCAGCGGATACTTGTTCTCGTACATGGAGTTTGCTGCGATGGCTTTGGTCAGGAACTCATCGGAGAACTCGTCGCGCAGGTCGAGCACCTGGCAATCGAGAACGCCCAAGTCGAGCGCCTTCTGCTTCTTGGCATCCAGCCCGGTCTCTTCCTGGCCCACGTTGCCGCAGACACAAACGACATCGAGATTCTTCTCGTCCTGGAGCCACTTGACACATACGGATGTATCAAGACCACCGGAATATGCGAGAACGACTTTTTCCTTGCTCATGGCTGTTTCCTTTCGCCCTTGGTAGCTAGTTAGAACATCGGTCAGTTGCAAGTCATTTCAAGGTCACATACTGCGCAATATCAGGTTAAATAGCAAAAATCAGCACATACATGCCCTAGAAACATGCAGCAATGTCGTGCTAAAACCCAACGACCTCAAAATGACTCTGTTGAGGCAATTCGCCCCATGCGGACAGAGACGATTGTTATCGTCGTCGGGAAATTGCGCGCTGGCGTCGGATGGCATTGTCTGCAGTAGTGATGATCTTTACGAACTGCATCTGCCTCTCCTTTCACCTATCGCCGGGCGCAATTCTAATATCGTAAACGGTACCTTTTCCTCGGTAAGCGGCTCTTTTGCCGTCTCCGTTTTCGATGGTCGCTATATTACGCTAAAGTGCCTGCTGTACAAGCGGCAAATTCAAATTTCTGAAAAGTTTTTTCATTACTTTGTGAAGCGTGGTGCAAATACGCTCCGTTCCTGCGACAATACGCTCAGTTACTGGTTGATGGTTATAACGTCTGAAACAATTTCGAAACGAAAGGCGCGCTTTTATGCAAACTTACGAATCGGACATCAATATCGGAAGCATTAAGATTCTCGCCGTCGACATGGACAAGACGCTGCTCACCGACAAGCGCGTGTTGCCGCAGGGTCTTGATGAGCGCCTGGACAAGCTCGCCGACGCAGGCATTGTATTCTGCCCCGCCAGCGGACGCCCCGCCCCCAAACTCGAGGAAATGTTCGAGAGCATTAAGAACCGCCTTGCTTTTTGTCCCGACAACGGAGCCTGCGTCATCTATCGCGGCAGCTATATCTATAAGAGCAACATCGATGTGGCGCTGTATCAGCAGGTGCTCGCCCGTGCCTCGGAGGACCCGCGTGCCGTTCCCGTCTTGTGCTGCTACGACGAGTTCTATGTGCTCGCCCGCGACCATCAGTACCACGACGAGATCAGCGTCTACTACAACACGATCAACTACGTCGATAGCTTTGAGGGCCTTGATATCGAGTCCAACAAGATTTCGATCTTCTTCCCCGCCTACGATGCCGAGCCAGCGTTTCGCGAGGACTACAGCCCCGAGTTCTCGGACAAACTCTACGTCACCAATGCGGGCCGCGAGTGGATCGACTTTATGAATCTGGGCGTCGACAAGGGGTCGGGCGTCGCGCACCTGTGCGAGCAGCTGGGCATTGATATCGCTGATGCCGCCGCCGTGGGCGATACGTACAACGACATCCCCATGCTGGAGCGCGTCGGGCATAGCTTTATCGTGGACAATGCCGAGGAGCACATGAACGCGCATGCCAAATGGCGCATTCCGAGCAACAACGACGGGGGCGTACTGACGCTCATCGACGCCATCTTGGCGGCTCGTTAACGGGGCTCGTCGGACCCAGCCGGGCGCCAAGATGGCGTCTTGAGTGTCTAGATACTTAGCTGAAATGATTTGAGCAGAGGGGAGCTCCTTGTTGGGAGGGGCTCCCCTCTGTTTTGGTTACTGTGGGACAAATTAATCAGTAGTGTTTGTCCCAAATCTTAAGTATGTGGGGGCTTGCGTCTTGGGCGAGCTTGCCTTACGGAGTGCTTCCCTATTTCGCGTCGGCCCAGGTTATGCCGGTGCTGGCTTCGGCGATCAACGGTACGCGGAGGTCTACGACGTGTTCCATGACGTCGCGGACCATGGTGGTTAGGCGCTCGACTTCGTCGACGGGGCACTCAAAGTCCAGTTCGTCGTGTACCTGCAGGATCATGTGAGCGGCAAAGCCTTCTTCTTCCAGACGGCGGCTCACGCGGGCCATCGCAATCTTGATGATGTCGGCGGCGGTACCCTGCATGGGGTGGTTCATGGCCGTGCGCTCACCAAAGCCGCGGAGCTGCGGGTTTTTGGCCTTGAGCTCAGGAATATGGCGACGGCGGCCGTACATGGTCTCGGCGTAGCCCGTCTGCTTGGCACGTGCCACCACATTGTCGAGGAACGTGCGCACGCCCGGGTAGGCCTCGTAGTAACGGTCGATCATGTCGCGTGCCTCGGCCATCGAGATATGCAGCGACTGCGACAGGCCGTAGGCCTGCTGACCATACACGATGCCAAAGTTCACGGCCTTGGCGCGGCTGCGCAAGTCGGGCGTCACCTCGGACACCGGCACGCCAAACACGCGCGCGGCCGTCTCGGCATGGAAGTCCTCGCCCTCGTTAAAGGCGCGCACCAAGTGCTCGTCACCCGAAAGATGTGCCAGCAGACGCAGCTCGATCTGCGAGTAGTCCACCGCCAAAAAGACGCTTCCCTCGCCTGCCGAAAACGCCGTCTTGACAGTACGCCCCAGCTCCGAGCGAGTCGGAATATTTTGCAGATTGGGGTCGCTCGAAGACAGACGCCCCGTCGCCGTGATGGTCTGGTTGTACGTGGTGTGCACACGGCCGTCACCACGGCGCAGCGGGCCCAGGGTGTCCAGATAGGTGGATTTGATCTTAGACTTCTCACGCCAGTCCAAGATCAGACGCACGATTTCGTGGTCACGCGCAAGGTCGCTCAGCACCTTGGCGTTGGTCGAATAGTAGCCGCGCTTAGTCTTCTTGAGGCCCTTGGTCGGAAGCCCCATCACATCAAAGAGCACATGCGACAGCTGCATGGGACTGCCAATATTAAAGGTCTCATCACCCGCTAGGTCGCGAATGCTGCGCTCGACCTCGGTGATCTGGGTCGCCAGGCCCTCGGACAGATTACGCAGGCGGTCGGGATCCACGAGCATGCCCGCGCGCTCCATCTTGGCAAGCACCGGCACGAGCGGCATCTCGATGCCATCGAACACGTTGGCAGCGTTCTCACGGGCCATGCGGTCGCGCAGCGGCGCCACGAGCGTCAGCGTCAGGGCCGCAGTGCGGGCAGCGGGAACAGGAGCGTGCTCGCCGGCACCCTCCGCGCCGCGCGCCGCAGGCAGCGCCATCTGCAGATAGGTATCAGCCAGATACGCCTCATCAAACTCGGAGCGGTCGGAATCCAGCAGGTAGGCGGCGACCACGGTATCGAAGATGCGCGTGGAATCGACGGCCAGCGGATCCATAAGCTCGGGCTCAGAAGAATCAATGGGCGAAAGCTCATGCAGCAGCGCCTTCATATCCGGGCTCGCCACACGGCCCTCCATAAACAGGCGCGCGAGCACGCCAGCGATCACGCCGCGGACGAAGTTGAAGCCCTCAACCTCAGCCGCCGCACCGCTGTCGCCCTCCTCGAGCGCGAACAGGCCCTTGGACGTCGCCAGCCACAGCGTGCGCGTCAGTCCAAAGAGCGCGCCCTCTTCCTTGTCGTCGTCCACCACGGCGGCGACCCACTCGCCGGCATCAATCGCGCGGGAGACCTCAGCCGCAACGGCGCCAAGCGCGTCGGCATCGCCGGCGGCGGCACGCGAAACGGCAGGCATCTCAAACGCGCTGCCAGCGGCCGCAGCCCCACCCTCGCCGCCAATCAGCGAGAGGAAACGGTTCTGCATGGCCGTGATGCCGAGCGTGCCCAGCGCCGCGGACACCTCGTCGGCAGAAAACGCCGGGAAGGACGTTGCGTCAAAGTCGAGCTCGACGGGCGCATCGGTGCGGATGGTCGCCACCTTACGGCTCAGCAGCGCGTCGTCGATGTGTGCACGCAGGTTCTCGCCCATCTTGCCCTTGACCTCGTCAGCGTGCGCAATGACCTCGTCCAGGCTGCCGTACTGTGCAATGAGCGCACTCGCCTTTTTGGGGCCGATGCCCGGTACGCCGGGAATGTTGTCCGACGTATCGCCCTTCAGACCGTAAAAATCGGGCACGAGCGCCGGCGTAATGCCGTGATACAGGTCGTCTACGCTCTCGGGCGTCATGATCGCCACGTCGGACAGGCCCTTGCGAGTCGAGACCACGTTAACGTGCTCGGTCACAAGCTGATACATGTCACGGTCGCCGGTCACCAGCAGCATGTCACAGCCGGCCTGCTCGCCCAGGCGCGCCATAGTGCCCAGGATGTCATCGCCTTCCCAGCCCTCGGACTGCAGAATCGGCACATTGAGCGCACCGAGCAGCTCCTTGATCATCGGAAACTGCGCATGCAGATCGGGGTCCATGGGCGGGCGTTGCGCCTTATACTGCGGCAGCATCTCCATGCGCACGCGCGGTTTGCCCTTGTCAAACGCCACGACCACACCGTCGGGGTTAAAGGCATCGATCATCTTAAGAAACATGTTCAGAAAGCCAAAGATCGCGTTGGTGGGGCGACCGTCCGGCGCGTTCATGGTGGGCGGCACGGCGTGGAAGGCGCGGTGCATGAGCGAGTTGCCGTCGATAACGGCAAAAGTGCGGCGCTTGTCAGACATATTAAATACCTCGCTTTGGACTGGGCACGGTTTGCTCACTCCAGTTTACACGCTCCCCGCCCCGCGGCCACCGCACATCAAGCTCCCCCGCCACCGTGAGCCCGCGCGTGATACGATGGCTCACGGTACATCAACCAGCACGATCGATCCGAAAGGAGCCTGCGTCATGGAGCGTCCCTGCGCATGGAAAAAGTACACGCCACAGCAAGTCGAGGAGCTCGAGGAGCTTTGCCGCGGCTATAAGCAGTTTTTGAGCGAGAACAAGACCGAGCGCCTGTGCGTCAAGACCGGTATCAAGATGGCCGAGGAGGCGGGATACGTCGACCTGGAGACTGTGATCGCCGAGGGACGCGCGCTCAAGGCCGGCGACAAGGTGTACGCCGCCAATCACGGCAAGGACCTCATGCTCGTCAACCTGGGCACCGCCCCGCTCGAGCAGGGCTTTAACATCCTGGGCGCCCACGTTGACTCGCCGCGCCTGGACCTTAAGCAGAACCCCGCCTTCGAGGCCGGCGACATGGCTTATCTCGACACGCACTACTATGGCGGCGTCAAGAGCTACCACTGGGTCGCTTCCCCGCTCGCGCTCGTAGGCGTCATCTGCAAAAAGGACGGCACCACCGTCGACATCAACATCGGCGACAAGGCCGACGATCCGGTCTTTACCATCTCCGACCTGCTGATCCACCTCTCGAGCGAGCAGATGGCCAAGCCCGCCAAGGACGCCGTCGACGCCGAGATCCTCGACGTGATCGTGGGCGGCCGCCCCGTCAAGTTTGACGAGGACGACAAGGACGCCCCCAAGGAGCCCGTCAAACAGATGTTCCTGGACATCCTCAAGGAACAGTACGACGTCGAGGAGGAGGACTTCCTCTCTGCCGAGATCGAGGTCGTGCCCGCCGGCCCCGCCCGCGACATGGGTCTCGACCGCTCCATGATCTTGGGCTATGGCCACGACGACCGCGTCTGCGCCTACCCCTCCATGCTCGCTCAGATCAACGTGGCAGACGTCGAGCGCACGAGCATCACGCTCATCGTCGACAAGGAGGAGATCGGCTCCGTGGGTGCCACCGGCATGACGAGCCGTTTCTTCGAGAACACCGTCGCCGAAATCATGACGCTCGCCGGCGAGAGCAGCCCGCTGGCCCTGCGCCGCGCACTCGCCCGCAGCCGCATGCTCTCCTCTGACGTGTCCGCCGGCTTTGACCCGGGCTACGCCGGCAAGTTCGAGACCAAGAACGCAGCCTTTATGGGTCGCGGCCTGTGCTTTAACAAATACACGGGCAGCCGCGGCAAGGGCGGCTCCAACGACGCCGACGCCGAGTACGTGGCCCTCATCCGCGACATCATGGACGAGGCGGGCGTTGACTTCCAGACCTGCGAGCTCGGCCGCGTCAACGCGGGCGGCGGCGGCACCATCGCCTACATCATGGCCGAGTACGGCATGAACGTCATCGACTCCGGCGTTGCCGTCCTGTCCATGCACGCCCTGTGGGAGGTCGCTAACAAGGCCGATATCTACGAGGCCTATCGCGGCTACAAGGCCTTCCTCGAGCGCGCCTAACCGACCCTTCATCAGTTGCGGTGAAATACGGACTAAACTGGCCCATAAACGGCCAAGACAGACCGTATTCCACCGCAACTTCCTTCTTGGCAGAGGAGAGTCCATGCTGCAGGTCATCATTTCGCCCGCCAAGCAAATGCGCGCGGCCCAAGATGCTTTTGAAGTCCAGGGCATTCCACCCTCTGCGCACGAGACGGCTCGCCTCCACCGCGCATTGCTAGATATCGAGCGGAATGAAGGCAGCGGCGGCCTGCAGGCGCTGTGGAACGTGAGTGACAAACTGCTGGGACCTTGCCTCAACACCCTGCGTGAGTTCCGGCCCATCCTGAATAACGGCGATCTTGACAATCCCGCACTCGCCCGTCACCTCTCCCCTGCCGTCATGTCCTATCACGGCATTCAATACCAGAGCATGGCGCCCGAGGTCATGGATGCCGCACAGCTCGCATGGCTGCAAGACCATCTGTGGATCCTCTCGGGCCTTTACGGATGCGCACGCCCCTTTCATGCCGTTGAACCGTATCGACTGGAGATGGGCGCGAAGCTCGCCGTCGACGATGCCCGAAACCTCTACGCGTTTTGGAGCGACAAGCTCGCGCGGGCTATCGCCCCGGCAGGCTCAAACACCACGATCGTCAACCTCGCCAGCGTAGAGTATGCCAAAGCCGTTCTGCCCCACCTCGCGGGCGACGCCACGGTCGTCACATGCCTCTTTGGCGAAGGCATCCGCAACGGCAAGCCCATCCAGCGCTCGACCGCCAGCAAAAAGGCGCGCGGCGCCATGGTGCGGTGGATGGCAGAAAACAAGCTCGAGGATACAAGCGAACTTACCGCATTCAACATCGGCTATCGTCACATCCCCGAGCTTTCAGACAAAGACTCCCTGGTTTTCATGAACGCGCGGGCACAATAGGCCCACCGTTTCCAAACACCCCGTTACTCCGCCAAGCCATCGGCCTTTGCAATCTCGCTCGTCGAGCCATCTTGATAAGTAATCTTTACGTGCTCGACCTCGGACACCGTAACACCCGCAGGAGGCTCCAGACGCCATTCCGTCAGGGCGATATCCATGGTCGTGGGGACGTCTCCCCGGTCTTTGAGCTGCACCGTCAGCGTTTTAAGCGCCACGTCGTAAGTCACGCGTTCGATTTCTTCACCAGGAATCGACCCACCACTCAACTGCAGCTGCACAAACTCGTCGCGCGGATACCAATAGTCGCCTGGAACGGCGAGCGTATTGGCATTACCGCCAGTACTCCTCACCGTCATAATCGGTAGGCTATCATCAGCCTCGAACTCCCATGCAGCGCCGCCGTGACCGCCAAACGTCCAGATACAAAAGGCAATCACCAGCACGGCAAGCACCGCAAAACCAATCGCGACAAGGCCATGGTGCGCACGGCTTTCCTCGGCCGATACATCCCATTGCGTCTCTCGATATAGATGCTTGTCTTCCATGTTCGCCTCCCCACAGGCACGCTCGTTAGGCCAATCGTACCCATTCGAGCTATACTTGAGCCCATTACATAAACGGGGAGCTTGCAGGACAAGACGGCAGGCTGAGACTGGGCGCGCCCGCCCTGACCCGCAAACCTGATATGGGTAATGCCAACGAAGGGAGCCGTGCCAATGAGCACACAGACCGAGCCCAAGCTCGTCACGCAAATCGACTTCGCCCGCGCCGGGCAGATCACGCCGCAGATGAAGGAAGTCGCCGAGCGCGAGCATCGCGACCCCGAGTACATCCGCGAGCGCGTGGCCGACGGCCGCATCGCCATTCCCGCCAACATCGTGCACATCAAAAAAGGCATGCGCGCCTTTGGTGTCGGCGAGGGCCTGTCTACTAAGGTCAACGTCAACCTGGGCATCTCGGGCGATAAAGCCGATGCCGCCGAGGAATGGAAGAAGGTCAAGATCGCCGAGGACTTTGGCGCCGACGCCATCATGGACCTTTCCAACTCGGGCAAGACGCGCCAGTTCCGCCAG
Organism: uncultured Collinsella sp.; assembly: GCA_937922225.1. GTDB lineage: Bacteria > Actinomycetota > Coriobacteriia > Coriobacteriales > Coriobacteriaceae > Collinsella. The sequence goes on along the minus strand of CAKZUZ010000014.1, from coordinate 91,124 downwards.
CAGCTCATCGACGAGACGCCGCTCATGGTGGGCACCGTCCCCATGTACGACGCCATCGGCTACATGGAAAAGCCGCTGGTCAAGCTTACCAAGGATGACCTGTTCGAGGTCGTGCGCGCGCACGCCGAGGACGGCGTGGACTTTATGACCATCCACTGCGGCATCAACAAGTCGGTCACCAAGACCTTTAAGGAGACCGGCCGCTTGATGAACATCGTGAGCCGCGGCGGCTCGCTGCTGTTTGGCTGGATGGAGGTCACCGGCAACGAAAACCCCTTCTACGAGTACTTTGACGAGCTGCTCGAGATTTGCCACGAGTACGACGTGACGATTTCGCTCGGCGACTCCTGCCGCCCGGGCTGCCTCTACGACTCCAACGACGCCACCGAGACCGCCGAGATGATCGAGCTGGGCAAGCTGTGCAAGCGCGCTTGGGCCGCCGGCGTCCAAGTCATGGTCGAGGGCCCGGGTCACATGGCGCTCGACGAGATCGCCGCCAACATGAAACTGCAGAAGCGCCTGTGCCACAACGCCCCGTTCTATGTGCTCGGGCCGCTGGTGACCGATATCGGCGTGGGTTACGACCACATCACCGCTGCCATCGGCGGTGCCATCTCCGCCAGCTCCGGTGCCGACTTCCTGTGCTACGTGACGCCGGCCGAGCACCTGTGCCTGCCCAACGCCCAGGACGTGCTCGATGGCCTCATGGCCACTAAGATTGCCGCGCACGCCGCCGATATCGCCAAGAAGGTACCGCACGCCCGCGACATGGACGACAAGATGGGCCAGGCACGCCGCAAGCTCGACTGGGATGCCATGTGGAAGTGTGCTCTCGACCCGGTCACCGGCAAGAAACGCTACGAAGAATCCCCCGCCGCCACCGAGGGCACCTGCACCATGTGCGGCAAGATGTGCGCCGTCCGCACCGTTAACAAGGTGTTCGAAGGCACGACGATCGACCTCGGCATGGAGGACTAACTCGTCACCGGAGCCACAATCGGTAACATGGTGTTCGTCAATTGTTGACGTGTGAACATTTGCTTACATTTGCGTAAAGATTGCATCGCCCGCCCGGGTTCGACATAGAGTCGGCCCGGGCATCTTTATAATGCTGGCTTAAAGACCCATTTGATTCCGACCGAACAAGGGAGCAAACATGGATCGCAGTAAGGTACCTGCCGTCCTGTCCATCGCAGGATCCGATTCCAGCGGTGGCGCCGGCATTCAGGCCGACATCAAGACCATCACGGCGCACCGCCTGTATGCCGAGACGGCCATCACCGCCATCACCGCACAAAACACGCTCGGTGTCACCGCCGTGCAGAATATCTCCCCTGATATCGTCGCTGCGCAGATCGACGCCGTATTTGACGATATCCGCCCCAGCGCCGTCAAGATCGGCATGGTTTCCTCTGCCGAGATTATCGAGGTTATCGCCGACCGCCTGAGCGCCTGGAACGCGACAAACGTGGTCGTCGACCCCGTCATGGTAGCCACCTCGGGCGCACGGCTGATTACCGAAGATGCCGCCGAGGCGCTCACCCGCCGCCTGTTCCCACTAGCAACCGTCATCACGCCCAATATTCCCGAGGCCATGGCCCTGCTTGACTACGAGGTCGACTCCGAGCGCACACAGCAAAATGCTGCCATGCTCCTCACCCGCCGCTTTGGTTGCGCATCCCTCGTTAAGGGTGGGCATCTTGTCAACGAGGCTAACGATGTATTGGCCGAACCCGCGCCACTCGATGACGAGGGCAACCATCTGGGCGATCCGCTCACCACGTGGTTCCGCCACAAGCGCATCGAGACCGACAACACACACGGCACCGGCTGCACGCTTTCGTCCGCCATCGCCTGCGCGCTGGCCCAGGGCATGGATCTTGCCGACGCCGTCAACGGCGGCAAGGCCTACCTAACCGGCGCTCTGGCCGCCGGCCTGAACATGGGCAAAGGCTCCGGCCCCGTCAATCACATGTGGCAGTACTGAGACAGTTTGCCGCAGCTCGCTATTGATGCTGACCAACAGGCAAAACACGCTGAACGTACCGCAACACGCTGACCGTACTTAGGGTTTTGCGCCCACTTGGGATATTCGAGGGATACGAGAAAGGGGCCGTGGCGACGAACCGCCACGGCCCCTTTTGCTGTTATCGCCCGCAGTCGTTAGCGCCGGTTGATGCTTACGATGCAGAGCCCGATTGTCGCCACTGTGCCGCCGAAGAGCGACCCGAGCACGAATGCCAACGCGATCATCGGCGCGTTCCGTCCGACACGTAGCACTGCAGGCGGTCGAGCGCATAGCCGTAGATGCCAGCGTAGTCATCGCCGCCATAGGTGGAGCCGTCATCGCAGACCTCGTCCCAGTAGCCAGCGTGTGCGACGTCCTGAGACCTGTAGTAGACCTGCTTGTATTCACCGTTGGTCGTGATGTAGTACATCTGAACGCCGTCGATGGTCTGGCCCCAGATGCCCGCCATGCCGTTCACGCTGTCGTTGTAGTTGGCATACTGTACCCAGCCGAGCCAACCGCTCTCCTTGGTGTGGACGCGGTAGCGAAGCGTGCCGCTGTCAACCCATGCGATGAGCATGTCGTGGGAGCCGTAAGGCATACCAGCGAAGCCCTCGGAGTTGGAGTCGTTGAAATTGGTAACGGCATCATTCCACGCACCGTAGCGGTTATGGAGAGCATAGTGGATGTTTACGCTCTTGCCCGTGGACTTCGGGAACTTGGTACGGGTTGCAGAATAAGAGGGCTGATAGGTGCCTCCATTGCCGTTGGTCGGCGCGATGGGAGCGACATAACCGCTGCCGAGATAGGCTGCGACCGCCTGCTTGAACTCCCACCACGACTTGCCGTACTGGGCGAAATAGCCATTCGGGTCGGTGTGATCGGACCCGCCCCAGCGCTGAGCCGCTTCGTAGTGGCTCAAAAGGCGGGACGTATCCCAGCCGCGAGAGCGGAGTTCGTCGCCCGCCCACTTCACGGCCTCGGACCACTGCTTGGAGAAGTCGGAAGCGTTCGTGGCGTGGGCGAGCTCGATGCCGATGGTTGCGTAGTTGCCGTTGCCCACGTGCCAACAAAGGCGGTTCTCCGGCACGGTGTTGTACACGGTGGAGCCGTCAAGCTCCATCACGTGGTGGACAGCATAAGTGTCATCGCGCGACCACAGCAAAGTGTGGTTGTAGGCGCTCGCGCCGGGGTTCGCCGTCTCGTGGATGACGAGGTAGCTCGCATTGAGGTAGCCGTGGCCGTTGCTAACGTACTTATCGACACTCTGGTACGCCTCGGCTCCGCACGGGGCGGCGAGGGCTGCTACGAGGGCGAGGACGATGGCGAAAACGCTGCGCATCGGCAGCTTGCGCTTGGGCTCGGCGTTAGTCTCCGTCATGCTCGCCTCCCGCCTTGAGTCGCGCGGCGTCCACGGCCTGTTCGGCCGCGGCGTAGATGGCCGCGCTCGCGACCCCGCACACCGTGCCGATGGCGGCGACGGTCTGGTTGTCCGTGGCGATGCCGGCCACGCTGGTCGCGACGGAGCCCAAAAAGGCAGCCGTGCACAGCCAGAACTTGCGGCTCGTCACCTTGCGGATAATGTTTTCGGTAGTCATGATTCCTCCTATCTACCTGTTTCTTTGTCGTAGAGCAGGTCGACTCGGTCGCAGATGTGGTCGACCTTCTCCGCCATTCCTTGGCTTCTCGCCTGACTGTGCGTAAGATCGCTGTGCAGGACCTCGTTGGACGCCACCACGGACTCCATCAGCGTCTTCATGGCCTCCATGAGGCTGTTGGACCTCTCCATCTGGGCTGCGATGCGGCCCTCCATCTGCGATCGCTCACGGTCGCGCTGCGCCCGCTCGTCGACCTCGGCCTGCTTACGCTCCTCGCGTTTGAGGTCGAGGTTCGCCTTGCGCTCGTTCTGAACCTTGTACTCGGCCAAAAATTGCCGCCCAAAATAAAAGGCAATGAGCGCAAGCGCCGCGCCGCCGAGCCACCCCGGCCCGTACGGCGCGAAGAGCTTGAGTACCTCCATCTGACCTCCTTCCCGTTCTGCAGCGTGGTGGGGCCCATTCCCCGCCACACTGCAGGTTCGGGCCCCCGTAACGCGGGCCTACACCGCTGCCATCGTGCCGACGCACACGGCCAGCGGGCCCTGCGACAGGATCACGGCGCGGTCGGTGATGATGCACCCCGTGCAGGAGCGCACCATCGGGACCGTCACCACCGCGCCGTGCAGCATCACGTCGAGCGCCGTGTCGTGGACGCCCACGACCGTGCCGAACTCCATCGTCAGCCGCTTGCCGCCCGACGGCATCGCCGCCGCCAGCCGCGCCGCCGCGCCCTTGATCTCGGTCGTCGAATCGCTCATCGCTCGTACCTCCTCGCCGTGTGCTTTATGACGCAGCCGGCGTCGAGCGTCAGCGTCTGCTTCTGGATTGCCAGCTTGCCGGCAACCCCGCCGGTCCTGTAGTTCATCGCCACCGCCATGCACGGCTCGACGGGCTTGTATACGCTCTTGAACTCGTCCGTGCGCGTCACGGCGCGCTCGGTGGCGAGCAGCTCAGCCGCCTTGCGGTCCGCCGCCGCCTGCATGGCGTCCTGGGGCCAAGGCGTGGCGTTGCCTCCCTCCTCGACCTTGTCGGCGACGAAGATGGCCTCGCCGCCGTCGATGTAGCAGTAGCCCCAGCTGACCTTGCTGTGGTTCTCCGTGGCGTGGTAGGTGTAGCTGACCTTCTGCCACTCACCAGTCATGGTGAACCCCTTGGTCGCCGGGCCAAGCGCCCTCTCCTGATCCCAGAAAGACTGTATGATGCCCGTCGCGCCCTTGGTGCCCTTGACCCACACGCTCTGCGTGTAGTCCGTATCCTTCTTGACGCTCGGCCCCTCGTCCTGGCAGAAGCCGACGCGCCCGTCACTCGAAACGACCTTGATGCCGAAAAGCACTCCCACCTGCGGCGAGTCGGAGACGTAGACGGTCTGGATGCTGCCGTGCGAATCGCTCTGTCTAAAGCTCTTATCCGACTTCTTGCCGGTGCCGATGAGGGCGTTGGCGGCGCCCTCGACAAGGTTGGCGTCCTCGGTATCCACGCCCGGCAGGCTGTCGTAGCTGTAGCTCTTGACGATTCGACGACCGACCGAGACGGTCGAGAGGTCTGAATCGGGCGAGTCGTCCACCGCCGTGCCGCGCACCGATGCGTCCTGCGTGCTGAAGTCCACGTGCACGACGTTGCAGACCTCGGCGCGGTTAGTCGATTCGGTCATGTCCGACATGAAGCGCGCATCCCTGCCCTCGGTGAACTCCGCCGAGATGGGCATGTCGGCAGGCTCGACGTAGCGCCTGTAGATCACGTTGCCCATCCGGTCGGTCGCCGGCGAGCGGAACCTGGCCGCCTTGAGGAGCAGGTCCACCGCGTCCAGCTTGTTCTTAGCGTCGTTGTCCCTGCCCACGCCGAAAACCAAGGTGCTGCCCAGAAGGAGGCTGCTGGGGTCGGCGTAGACGGTGAGGCCGATCGATTCGGCTATCTTGACGGCCTCATCAACCAGATTGCTGCCCGCAACGATCACGTACGGCCCGTCGAAGTCGTCGTCTTTGAGCCGCTTCAGGAGGCCGTAGGCGTTGATCTGGCCCTCGCGGTAGGCGCCGTCGATGTCCACCGAGTCCACCTGCGGCATGAATGTTCCGAGGCACTCGCGCCTCTTACTGCCGTCCGTGAAGGTGGCGTTGAGGTACACACGCAGAAAGTCGTTGCCAACGTCGAACTTGTCGGCGAAGTCCAGGGATGCAGTCTCATAGAGCGCCGTGTTCGCATTGCGCTCGATGGAGCCGCCGTTCTCGATGTCGCGCACGAAGTCGAGCTCGAGCCCCGTCTCACGTGATACGCGCACGAAGTCGTAGGAGGCGTCGAACGGCCTTATCCAGCTATCAGCCATTGGCGGGCTCCTCCCACGTCTCCCACGTCGGGTCGCACGAAGCCACCCACGCGCCGTCGGAACGCTTCACGCTACAGCTGAGGCGGGCGCGGAACCGCTCGCCGTAGAGATCGCGCACCCAGAAGCGCCCCGCCATGTTCATGACCTCGAGGAATGACTTGTAGTCCTTCTCGTCGAGCAGCAGGAAGTCCATGCTGTCCTTGACGTCCCGTTCGTTGATGCCGTACGAGACGGGCAGCCCTTCCCCGCCGTCGGCGAAGTGCAGCATCTTGTATCCGTGCGTCACCTTACGGCTCGAGCCCTTCTTGAGATAGCGCCCGAGCCACGACCTCTCAGCGCCGGCTCCCCAGTTGAGAGCCACCGCGCGGCTCGCCACGGTCGTTTTGACCCTCGTCGCCGCGCTCACGCCCGTCGCCGCGTACGCGACGGCAACGTACTCGAACTCGCTGTTGAGCGGCGGCAGCGGATCGCTCGCGCCCTCGCCCGCCGCAAGGTGCGAGCCGAGCTGCAGGGTCGAGCCGTCTGGCAGGACGCGCGACACGGTGAAATGGGACGTCTCGGGCGTGTCATCGCTGTCGGCCCTGCCGGGGAATACCGACAGCTGGCATCCCAGCCTCTCGTCGACGAAAACGTTGAGCGACGGCTTGGCCGGTGGCGCCCAGTCGGTCTGGAAAACTCTCGAGGCGGCGACCGACAGCGACGAGCCGGCTGTGACCGTGAGCACGACCCTGTAGACCGTGTGGTTGACGAAGGCGTGCTGCGCATAGCCCAGGCGGAAGGAACGCGCGTCCTTGTCCAGCATCCCGCTCCACAGGATGTTGCCCCTGATGTCGCGCAAAGACAGGTGCTGTCGGCTGACGCCCGTCTCGTCGGCCACCTTCCACGTGAAGGTATGCGGCACCGCACGCAAGGTCGCCCCGTCCGCAGCCGGGTCGGTGAAGAATGCCTGAGGCGCGTCCGCCACGGTATAGGCCGCCGCGCTCGACCATGCGCCCCAGTCCTCGTCGAGTCCCTTGGTGCGCACGCGCACGGTATAGGGGCCCTTGGTGCCGGTCGGCAGCTTCAGGCTCGCGCCCGGGCCATCGACCGTCGTGGTGGTGGGACCCGTCGGCGTCGTGATCTGCACCTCAGCCGAGGCCTGCGCCGAGCCGTCCGGATGGTTGGGCACCCATTCGAGCGTCGCAGTCGAACCCGTGGCGTAAGCCGCCCTGACGCCCCTGATGGACGGTGCGAGCGGCGGGCATATGGTCGTGACCTCGTTTGACTCGGTCCACGGTCCCTTGAGGCCGCTCTTGACCGCGCGGGCGCGGTAGCGCACCGTACCCGCCGGTGCCTCCTCGTCCTCCCAAGAGGCGTTCACGTCCGCATCGACCCACGTCTTTCCACCGTCGGTCGTGAGCTGGAACTCCCAGCTGTCGACGAAGGCCGGCGCGTCGTGCTCCTTGAGCACGACCTTCGCCGCCTCCGCCTTGACCGCCTCGAGCATGCCGAGCGCCGTCGGCGTGGTGTAGATCGCCGGTGCGCTCACGCCGTAGTCCGACGTGCCGCCGGGGCCCGTCGCCTTGGCTGAGAAGATGTACATGCAGCCCGGCTCGAGGCCGTTGTAGGTGTGGCTCGTGGTGTCCCAACTGACGGTGCCGACGTCGGTGAACTTCCCCGGGCCGTTCTTCACCACGCCGACGGTCACGGTCGACCAGGGGAAGTCGCCGTTCATGCCCGTGTAGTCGACGTCCCAGCTGACCTTCGCGCTGGTGTCGCTCAGGCGCTCCGCCCTGATGTTCTTCGGCGTGTGCGGCGTGTGGTAGGCACGGCACGGGACCGTGACGGTGTTGGAGGCGTTAGATGTTCCGTTGCCGAAGCCGCCCGTGACGTTAATCTGGCCCGTGAAGGTGTGGTTGTAGGCGTCGCCGTTTCCGCGCGCGAGCTCGACGTCGCGCGACGTGCACTGCACCCACACCCAGCCGGAGTTGTTCGTCGAGTAGACCGAGCCGTTCCACGAGCCGCCCGCCGACGAGCTGCCGTTTGCGTAGCAGTCGATGGCGTAGCGCGTGCCGTAGCCGTGCGTGACGCGGTAGGTCACGGTGGTGTCCGTGCGCCCGACCTCAGCAACGTCCACGTACGCGCACCAGCAGTACTTTCTATAGCCACTGCCACCTTGAACCCAGTTTCCCTGCGCCATGCTACGCGACCCCCATCGCCATGCTCTGCTCCACCGCCGCGACGAAGACCCTGAACGCGGACGCCACGCGCCCGTCGACGCCCAGCAGGTCGCCGTCGAGGTAGAGGTTGTAAACGTTTCCGCCGCCCGCGATGCCCGCGGCGCCGTTGGCGGTCGCCCCGTATGCTCCGCCGCCGGTAACGCTCACGCCGAACACGGCGGCCTTCTCGACGTTGCGCACCGCCGACCTCATGGACTTCACCGGCTCGTCCGCCGTGTCGTCGATGCCGAGGGCCGCGCCCTGCATCACGTAGCCGAACATCTTGCGGAACACGCGCGAGGGCGAGTGGATTCCGAGCAGGTTCTTGGCAGCTTCGATGGCGCCGCCCACCACGCCGGTAATCTTGCTCACGACCACGCCGGCCGCGCCGCTGATTCCGTTGGCGATGCCCTGCACGATCTGCGAGCCGATGGAGGCCACGCGGCCCGGGATGGAGGACAGGGCGCTCATGATCGCGCTGCCGATGTTGGCCGCAGCCGAGGTCACGAAGCCGACCGCGCCGCGGATAGCGGAACCCAGGCTGCTGATTCCGTTGCGGCCGATGCTCGCCAGGGTGGACGGCAGGTTCTGGATTGCGCCGCGGATAGCGGACACGATGTTGGCGCCGCACGAGCTGACGAAGCCGGCCATGCCGGTGATGCCGTTGCCAAGGAACGTGATGGCATTCCTGCCTAGGCTCAGCCAGTCGAGCGCCGACCAAGCCGAGACGAAGGCCGAGAAGATGGCCGGGATGTTGGCGATGAGCGTCGGTATCGCCTGCACGATGCCAAGCGCCAGCGTCACGATTGCCTGGATGCCGGCACCGAGCAGTATCGGCGCGTTGTCGTTGATCGCGCTGGCGAGGTTCTGCACGATGACCGGGGCCTGCTCGATGAGCGTCGGCAGGCTGTCGGCGATACCCTGCGCCAAGCCGACGATGAGGTTCGCCGCGCCCTCTGCCAGAACGCCCGCGTTCTCGGCTATGGACTCGGAGAGGCCGGTGAGAATCTGCAGGCCGCTCTCCGTGATGGAGGGCAGGTTCTCGGACAGGTAGCCGCCGAGCGATGTCATGAGCGACGCCGCCGTCTCGGAGAGGAACGACAGCCCCATCTCGATTCCCTCGGCGAGCCTGGGAACGACCTCGCCGCCCACGTCGGCGAAGCCCTCGGCGATGCCGGGCAGCGATGAGGTGATGTTCTCCTGCAGCGTGGACAGGTCGCCCTCGAGCAGCGTCAGGCCGTAGACCATGGCGAGGTGCAGCGACTCGAGCGGGTTGTCGCCAGCCGACCAGATCTCGCCAAGGCCCTTGAAGCGCTCGCCGATCTCGTCCACGCCGTCCGAAACGGCGGAGAGGATGTCGCCCATGGGCCCGGGTACGGCCTCAGCCGCGCTGTCGAGCGCCTGCGTGAAGATGTCGACAAACGCCTGGCCGAGCACGGGACCGACCGACGTGACAAGGCTCGGTAGCTGCGACAGCGCCGTGCCGACGATGGTCGCAACGCGCGGGATGACGTTCGAGGCCGCCGTCTCGACCGACTCGACCAGCTCCTCGGTGAGCTTGCCCATATCGGCGTCGTCCTTGCCCAGCTCGGTCAGCCAGTTCTCCCACGAGGCCTTCATCATGTTGACGCTGCCCTCGATGGTGGTTGCCGCCTCGCGCGAGGTCGTGCCAGCGATCTGCATCTGCTCCTGCATCGTGTGGATGGCGAGCACGACGTTGTCGAACGAGAGGCTCGACTCGTCCACGGCGGAGTTGACGGCGTGCGCGTCCTTGATGAGGCGCTGCATCTCCTCCTTGGTTCCGCCGTACCCCAGCTTGAGGTTGTCGAGCATCGTGTAGTTCTGCTTGGCGAATCCTTGGTACGCGTTCTGGAGGTCCTCCATCGCCGTGCCGAAGGTGTTCGCGTTGTCGCTCATGTCGACCATTGCCGTGTTGGCGTACTTCGCGGCCTTTACCGTGTCGCCGCCCAGTGAGGAAACGAGCGAGGCCGAGAAACCTGTCACCTGCTCCATGTATTGGTTGGCGCTAATGCCGGCCGTCTTGTAGGCTGCGTCGGCGTTTGCGAGCACCGTGGTCTGCGCCTGCTCGAGCTGCTGCCACTTGCCGGAGCACTGCTCGACGGTCTGCCCCGTGAGCGCGGCGTACTCGTCGAGCGACTTGCCCATGTTGCCGAAAATCTTCTGGATGCCGCCGACGTTCTGCTCGTACGCGGCGTAGGCCTGCGTGCTCGCCACGCCGATGGCGGCGACGCCCGCCCCCACGGCGGCGACGCCCACGCCTACCGCCTTGGCAACGGTCGCGCCGGCCTTGCCGAGCGTGCCCACGACCTTCGAGGCCACGCCCTCGGCCTTGCCGCTGGCCTCGTCCTTGAGGCCGACCTTAATCATCAGGTCGAGAAGGTCCACCTAGACCACCTTCAATCCCATCCGCTCGATGATGTCTGTGGCGATCTCGTCGCCGCTGCGCGTGTCCTCCGCCTCGGACCCATCGCCCGCACCGCCGTTGACGATGCTCAGGAAGGGCTCCTTGAGCCACTTCCCCTGCGCCATGAGACGCACCGACTCGCTCAGGTACACGCGGAACGCCTCCCGCTCGTCCCGCTCGCGCCACCGCGCGACCATGTACCTACAGAAAGGGCGAGCACGCCGTGGCCCGACGTACTCGCCCAGACAGAGCCATATGTGAGATGGGTCCTCGGCGGCTATCCAAAAAAAGGAGCCAGGATGTCCTTGATGCCGTCGATGCCGTCGATGGCATCCTTGATGTCGTTCACCCACTTCTTGACGGTGAAGTCGGCCTTGTACTCCTCGAGCGTCTGGCCGTCGAGCGCGGCGAGCAGTTTGTAGCTGATCTCGCCGCCCTGGCGCAGCACGTCGGGCAGAAGCCCCGCCACCATGTCCACGGCGAGGCCGTTGACCTCGGAGGCGGCGGCTACCTTCGCGGCCTCGGGGTCGCCCTTGACTTTTGCATTCGCCTTGGCCTTCGCCTTGGCGGAATCAGCGCGGAACTTGGCGTAGGCGGCCTTTGCCTTCGCGCCAAGCTCGCCGTTCATGACGTCCTCCGCCACGTCCGCCAACAGGCACATGGCGTTCTGGAACTCGTCGGCGTTAAGGTTCTCCAGCTTCATGGTTAGGCTCCAATCTCCTGCTTGATATACAGCTCATAGGGCACGATCTCAGGGTTCTTGATTGAGTAGTGGCCCGTGAACTCGAACGCGAACTGGCCCTTGGCCTTGTTCTGCGTCGTGATTTGCAGACCGCCCGTGTTGAGCGCGTTGATGAGGCGGATGGCGATATAGCCGTTGCCGTTCTCGCCCGAGTAATCGCCGATGAGCCAGATGTCGGCGAAGTCGGCCTCCGAGAGCGCGGAGCGCGGGACGATCTTCCCCTCGGTCTCGTCGGCTGCGGCTGCGAGCTTCTTGCCGAGCGTGGTGTTCAACGTCACGAAGGTGCCGCTCAGCTTGGCCTCGATGCTGTCGATGCGCTTCAGCTCCATCGTGTTGGCGGGGCAGTTGTCGATGTCCTCGCCGTAGTCGATGAAATTGGGCGTGGCGGCGAAGCTGGTTCCGCCACTCGTCGCGCCCATCAGCTCGGACTCCGCGACCTCGGCGGTCTTGGGGTTGAAATTCGTGGCGAGCAGGCCCGCGTTGATGACGATCTCCTTGAACGTGTTCTCGGGGATGCGCGTGAACTTAGACATATGACCTCCTAGTAGCTGGTCATGTACTCAATGGTCAGGTTGATGATTCGGCGCTTCACGGCGTTGTCCTCGTCGGCCATGGCGTTGCAGAACGGCTCGCCCTGCATCACCCACATGCCGCCGCCGTCGCACGGCAGCAGCACGCCGGAGAGCCCGAGCGCCCGGGCGACCTCCTCGGCCTTGGCGTTGGGCGCGGCCTCGGACGATGTACGGAACCAGAGGTTCACCTCGGAGTTGCACTGCGTGCCAAATGCCGCGGTCGGCAGGTCGTAGGTGATGTAGGGCATCTTCGCCTCGCCCGGCACCGCCGAGTCGCGGTACACGGGCAGCCCGAAGCCCTCGAGCCACGCCTGCAATGCTGCCGCCTTAGTCGCCATCCGGCACCTCCCACTCCTCCGCGCTGCACTGGCCGAAGCCAAACGACGCGCAGCGCGGCGCGGCGCCGTCGTCCGCGTTCGACGTGCAGCGGAATACCTGCCCGTCGGACGCACGCTGGAAGAGGTCGCCGTACCGCAGCGGCTCGTCGGTGGTCACGGTGTATACGTTCCTCACGCCGTCGTGCTCCGCGATACGCGAGGCCGTGGAGCTGTCGCGCACGATCGCCGCCGTGAAGCCGTCGCCGACGGCGAGGACGGTCTTGAATCCGCCCTCGCCGTCAGGCTCGGTCTTTGAGACGAGCCTCGCGCACGCCACCGCCATGCGCTCGTACAGGCGGCTCACAGCTTTCTCCAAGGGTCGAGACGCGCCTTGAACTGCTGTCGCCACGTGATGGGCGAGCCGTCGCCCCCGACGCGCGTGTAGCTGTAGCCGCCGAAGCTCTCGGATGCGTACGGGCTGTCCAACTCCTTGGCGTGCTCGGTCTGCCACGCCGCGATCTCGTCAGCGAGGTCGACCACGGCCTGCGGGATGGCGAGCGCCCAGACGGTGCCGACGAACTCCTCGTCCGTGAGTCCGTTGCAGGGCCATGAGTGCAGCCCGTCGTTGAACGTCGAGCCCGTGATGCGGATGTACTGGCCCTCCTTGAGGCCGAGGACCGCGGGCGGCACGAGGCGGCCGTCCTCGATGCGGACGCGCCCCGTGCGCTTGTCGGCGACGAACCAGTTGCGCAGCGACAGAAGCACCTGCTCGAGCATCTCTGCGCCTATCGCTTATCGGTGATGACGGCGGCGAGCTCGGGGCTGAGGGTCTTGACGCCGCAGAGCATGTCGATGGAGACGGTGTCGGTCTTGGTCTTCTGGTCGTAGCCCTGCACGACGCGCAGGCCGAAGCCGTCATAGGAGGTGGAGAACGCCTTGGGGGCGCCGAGCGGCATCTCGAGCTGGCGGGTCACGAGCGCGAAGGCGTTCTTGTGGAACGCGATGGACGGCGTGTAGTTGGCCGTCTCCGCCGTGGTCTTCTGCACGTTCTGGTCGCAGTAGAAGTCGAGGCCGTACTTGCGGCCAAGCGATGCCTCCTTGAGGGCGGTACCGTTGTCGCCGACGGCGGAGGCGTTGGTGAACGCCTCGGTGTTGAGCAGGTCGGCCTCGGCCTGGGAGCCGTAGACGAAGCGGCGCTCCGTGGAGGGCGCCTTGGCGTCCACGAGGAACTTGCGGGCGGCGATGATGTCCGCCACGGCGATGGCGCCCTTGGTGTGGTCGACGCGGTTCGTGACGTCCTTCTCGAGCGCGAGCAGGTAGCCGTCGATCTTGTCGGCGAAGGCCTGCATCGCGGGGACGAGGAACTGCGCGGAGAAGTCGACGATGCCCATCGTCAGCTCCTTGGACGTGACGGCGAACGTCACGTCGAGCAGCTTGTCCATCTTGACGGGAACCTTGCCCTCCGTGGCGTCCTGCACCTCGACCTCGGTAGTAAACTCCTTGGCCTCGAAGGTTGCGGGCTTGCGGACGGTGATGGTGTCGCCCACGCCGGCGACGAACTCGGAGGAGTAGTCGCGGTGGACGAGGTTGGCCATGACGGCGTTGGTGCGCAGAACGTCCAGCGCCTCGTTGGCGATGATGTTGGGTGTAAGGATGGTGTTCGACATAGAAACCCCTTAGCCTCTCTGCTCCGCCTTGTACTTCATGTACTCGGCGGTGCTCATTTCGTTGATGTCCTTGCCGCCCTCGCCCTTGGGGGCGTGGGCCACGTCGGCGCCCTTGACGGTCGTGGTTGCGATGAAGTCGGCCCAGTCGGCCTTGATGCCCTCGGTGAGCTTGTCCGCGCCCTCGATAGCGCCGTCCTTGACGGTCACGTTCTCGAGGTCGGAAACCTTGAGAACGGTCTCGATGCGCTTGGGGTCGACGCCCGCCGACTTGAGCAGCTCTCGGTACAGGCTGCGCTTCTCGGCTGTGGCTTTCTCGCCCTCGACCTCGGCCTTGTAGTCGTCGAGCTCCTTGCACTTGGCCTTGTACTTTTCCTCGTACTCGCCCGCGCCCTCGCCCTTGGCCTTGAGCGCGTCCAGCTCCTTCTTGTAGCCGTCCGCCTTGCCCGCGGCCTCCTTGAGCTCGTCGCGCTGCGCCTTGAGCGCGTCCACGCTCTCGGCGTGCTCCTCGATGATCTGGTCGATCTTCTCGTCCTCGATGCCCATTGCCTTGAGCATCTTTCGCGTGAGTGCCAACAGAATCTCCCTTGCTTCGGAATGGGCGGGTCCCAGCCTGTTGCCTCGGCAGGGCCCGCGCCGCAATACCTCGCGGCAAGGGCGAGTATCCAAGCGGAGTAACGCGGCCCTACGCGCCGCCCCTCAGGTGCTTCTCGAGAATCGCCCGGTACGTGTCTCCGTGGCCCGTTGCCGCCTTGCGCAGGAAGTGCTTGCCCTTCATGCGGGAGGTCCCCTCCTCGACGTACGGCGCGTACTCGACGTTGGTCCCGATGAAGCAGTCGTAGCCTTTGAGTAGGTGCGTGACGGAGTTGCGCAACCTGCCCGTGTCGACCGGGCACGTCGCCTTGGCGTAGCCCTCCGCGACGAGGCCTATCTCCTCCAGCCCCGTCTTATAGGCCCGCAGGAGGGCCTTCTCGACCTGCTCGATGTTGTTCTGCCGTATCTCGATGCACTCGGCGGTATCCAGCTTCGCGGCGTTTACGATCTCCTCGGTGATGAGGGTGCCGTGCCGGCCGTGGTCGCCGACGCCGCCGACGAGCCCGTAAGCCATCAGTCGAGCACCTCGCACCCGTAGCCCACACGGCCGTTGACGTCCGCCTCGACGGCCTCGATAGCCTGCACCGGCATGCCCTCGCACCCGAGCGTGCAGCCGTCGTCGGGCTCGACCTCGTCGCCGCGCTGCGTGCAGATGTAGGTGTCCGGGAACGTGAAGCCGAAACCAAGCTTTACGGCGCAGTCGCCGCAGTTCGCGCAAGTGAATAGCTCTTTCATGCCTGCCCCAATCTCTCTGCGGGCAGTGTCGCGGCACGGTCACGCGGCATGAAAAAAGCCCCGCCGTGGCGGGGCCTGCTGGCTAGTTATTTAGTTCGCTTTCGAATATCTCGACTATATCGGCTTCAAGAGCATCCTCGAACTTATCCGGGCCAAACAGCTCGTAGTACTCCCTGCGATTCTCGTCGTCGTATTTGGCCTCTTTAAGCCATAGCTCCTGAACGGCTTTAGGCTTGGAATCGAGAACGTGACCTATAGCGTCGACGTCGTCTCTTCCGTCGAGATAGCTAACGGCTTCGTTGAGTATGTCATTCATGATGCTCAATCTTGAAACCGAACCTCTCCTCAATCGCCCGAAACAGCCTGTCCTCGTTGCCGCCGTAAAGCCTTTGGATTCTAAGGTACTTCACCTCATCGACATTATAGGACGCATCCGGCTCGGAAACCTTCTCGAACGTGTAGATACTTCCATCGTGAGCTGCGATTATCCCCATCTCGCAGCCCTTGCCGCCGACCGCCAAAAGGTCAGCCGCGCTAGGGATGCCAGAGGCCGGGTGGTTGTGGAGCAGCACTACGCGCCGACCGTCCCCGATTGCCGCCTCGACCTTCTTGCCGAACTTCGCCGGAGGGACCACGGTGCTGCCGACGGTCGAGTTAACGCAGCTCGTGATTGTCTTGCCCGTTGACAAGTCGATGGCGTAAAGGTCCTCGCCGTTCGTGCCCCCTCGGTGGCTGAGGATGCGTCTTATGCTCGCATGTACGCCGTCCGCGGCATCTTTGCCGACGGCTTTAGACACCTTTACCCTGTAGTCCCTGCTCGCGATCTTCCCCATATCCACCGCGAACTCCATTGAGTGCTCTACCGGCTTAGCCCTCGATTTCCTGCCGCCCTCGTAGACCGTGCCGAGCGCCGAGTCCAGCACCTTCTGCTGGTCGCCCGCCGACATCTTCCTGAACCCGCTCGACGGTATGCCGTAGTCCTCGAGTTGGCGCGAGAGCCGCTTGCGCGCCTCGGTCTTGGACACGCCCGCCACATCCAGCTTGCGCTTGGTGCCGGGCATCTCCATGAACTCGGAGATGGTGCGGTTCGCGGGCTTGGTGCCGTTGACGGCGGGCTTGCCAGCCTTCCATTCCTCGTAGGTCATGCCCTCGGGCAGGCGGCTGAAGCGCTCGCCGTCGAGCACGTCGAGTCCGTCACAGCACGCCACCAGCGTGCAGCGGCAGTTCGCCGTCTCGGCATACGGCGCCTCCGGGTCGCCGGGATAGCGGCACCCGTTGCTGAACTTCTCGCCGACCTCGACCTTCTCGCGGTCAATCTTCCTGTGGCTCGAGCGCGTGCGCAGGTCAAGCGTCGCTACCCATTCCTGCTGTACATTGATGCCGAGCCCCTTGGCCCTCTTGTAGCTGTCGACGCGCCCGGCGTTCTCCGCCGCCGTCGTCGAGGTCCGCGCCAAGCGCACCGCCGCCGCGCGGTTGGACCCCGCCACGTCCTGGATGCGCTTCGCAATCTTGGGTATCGACTCGCCGAGCAGCACGCCCTGCGTGATCTGGTTGGCTATGAGCCGGCGGTTCCACGCCACGTCCTTGGCGACGTTGACGGAGGGCTTGGGCAGGTAGCTGTCGTGGTCGGTGAGCAGCCTCTGAACGGTCGAGGCGTCCTGCAGCGCGTAGGCCGTGTCAACGCCCACGGCGCTCTCGACCTGCCAAGTGCCGTAGTTGTAGTTCTCAGCGTAGACCTCGGGCAGCCTGCCCTCGATGGCGGCGGCTGCGACGACGTTCGCGTGCGTCATGGCCTCGGCGCACTGCTTGAGCACGATTCGGTAGCGCCTGCCAGCCGCTATCTTCCCGCTTCGCCAAGACCTGTATTGCGCCTTGGTGATCTCGCCGGCCTCAAGCCGCTCGCGCATCTTCTCGTCATCGGCCTCGAACTGTGCCAGATAGCGCTTGAGGTTGGCGTAGGCCGTCTTGCTCGCCTCGCCGTACACTCCCGCCACCTCGCGCTCGAACGCCCGAATCTCGGCGTCTGAGAACTCGTGAGCGCTATCCTTCGCCATGCGCCGCCTCCAATCGTCGGCACGCATGGTCGCCCGCGCATAACGGAAAAGGGCCCCGACCGAAGCCGGGGCCCTTCCCTACTCGCCGTCTGCCTCTAGCATCTGGCGCACCTCGTCGCGCCAGCGCTCGGGAACGCTCTCGAGCGTACGCCTGCCGCTTTTCACGGCGCGGTAGTAGATCTTCGCCAAGTTACTCACCTCCAACGATGTCGCCGAGCTCGAGAAGGGCCGCCTGCGAGTCGGCGACCTGCTGCTGGAGCGATGCGATCTGCTCCTCCATGCTCATGCCGTCCGCCTCGTGTGCCGCCCAGACGGTGTCGAAGTCGGCCTTTGCGCCCTCGACCGTCAGCTCGCCAGTCGGGTCGGTGAAGTGCAGCTCCTCGTAGGTGAACACCTTCACCTTGACGGAACCGCCCTCGCCGCCCTGCTCCTCGCGCTCGCCCTCGGCGATGCCGCGGCGCAGCCAGACGTCGGTCCCCGCGATCTCGACCGTCTCGGGCCTCTCGCCCGTTCGCTCCGACTTCACAACCATATTTTTCCTCCTAACCCACGGCCCTCGCCGCGTTGAATATGCACCGCTTGACGTTCATCTGGTGCTCCATGACGGCCGTTTTCAGCCAGCCCCAGTAAGAGCACACGCGCCTCGCCAAGCGCTCGGTGCGCCTACGCCCGTAGCGCGCGAACGCGCGCCGCAGGCGTTTCCACAGCCGCTTTCTCAGGTCGACCCGACGGCCCCGGGCGCACCAGATGCGGTACCCCGCGAAGTCGATGGGCTCGGCGCCGTTGCGCCTCACCTTCCACGGCTTCAGCGACAATCCTAGCCGCCCCAAAACGCGTGCGGCGATGGCCGCGGCCTTCCTGAGCGAGCGCTTTGAGTTGCCGAGAAAATAGCCGTCGTCGGCGTACCACACCTGGCATCCCGCGAGCCTCACGCGCTTGCCGCGCCGTTCCTTCGCCGCCTCCTCGACCGCGTGGTACGCGAACGAGATCACGAACGCCGCCAACCGAAGCGACAGGTAGCTGCCGAGGATAAGGACGCCGTTCATCGTCGACAGCAGCGAATGAAGCAGGTAGAGGACTTGGCTGTTCTTGACGTAGCGCGCCACCAGACCCTCAACTATCGCCGTCTGCATCGAGCCGTAGCAGTTGCTGATGTCGACGTGCACGTGGTAGGCGAAGCGGTGAACCTCGCGCCTGAGCTTGCGCATCCCCAGCGCCGCTCCCTTGCCCTTGACGCCGCTCGACACCTGCCAGAAGCCGACCTTGGCGGCAAGGAGCGGCTCGAGTGCCCCGACGCACAGGTAGTTGCACACCTGCCGCTTGATGCTTTCGACGCTTATCTCGCGCAGCTTGCCGCTGTTCGGGTCGTGTTTCAGATAGGTTCGGATGGGGTCGAATGTCAGCGTCTCGGTCGAGAGCTCTAGCCAGATGCGGTCGACGAACGCCGTCTCGGTGCCGTATTCGTCGGCGACGCGCCAGCCGTTCTCCTTGCCGGAGTCGCTTTTCTTCCATCGGTGCAGGGCCTCGACGACGCTCTTGCGCGTGAACTCGAGGCCCTTGCAGTAGGTTTTCATAGATCAAAGCTCTTTCTGTCTGTCATACGAGCGTTCGCCTTGCGGCTACCAGCCCGTGAGCCTTGCGGACAAATTTCACTCAAAGGAGTCAGGCTGAGCCGCGTCCCGCCAGAAAGCGGCGGGCGCGGTAGACACGGTGCGAGTAGAGATTTATAGACAGATTGCCGGGAGACGAAGTTCCAGTTCGCCCTGCCAGACCTGTTCCTCGAGTTCGCGTAACGAAGACCAGCCGCCGAGCCGTTCCTCAGGTTGCCAAGGAACTGAACCAGAAACCAGCGCCGCCCTCACCGTGAATCCCTGTTTGGGGTTAGGAGGGGGCCAGCCCCCTCTCAGGGCTACGCCCTGATTCACCCCCGGCTACGGCCCGTAGCAGAAAGCCGGGAGACGAAGTACCAGTGCGCCCAGCCAGACCAGTTCCACGAGTCCGCGCAACGAAGACCAGCCGCCGAGCCGTCCCACAGGTAGCCAAGGAACAGAACCAGACGGATTGTGCCCTTTACCTTTCCGCCGGAGGTGTCGAAGTAGAAGTAGTCGCCGACACCGGTCGTCGCCGAGCCGCCGAGCCCCTTGCCCAAGATGAGGCCGTTGACGAACTGGATGTCGAGCATGTAGCCATCAGCCGTCGGCATGCACGCCGCCGTCGGGGTCACCCCGTCCGCCACGGCGTTCTTCTTCTCATTGCGAGTGTCGGGGTTGACCGCGATGCCGAAGCCCGTGCCGTCGGAGACGAAGAGCGTATCGCCCATGAACTCCCACAGGCCCAGCCCCGTCTCGACGCCGCCGACCTTGAACGGATGCTTGCCGTCCTTCGCCACCTGGCCGTCACCCACGAGGGCATCGGTGTTGCCCGTGCTCCACGGCGCACTCTGGAGCCATGTGTTCACGGTCGTGTCGAACGCCTTGGCGACGTCCATGAGAAGCGCCACGTTGCCGTCTGTGAGCGTCTCCTTGCCACCGACAACGGCACCGTCGAACACGTCGTACGCCGCCGCGGCGCCTCGGTCTGGGCACTTGGTGCCCGTGTCGGTGCCGTACATCAGCGACGCGCCCACGGGGATACTCGCGGCCTGCGACGCGGTCACGACGACGCGCGTGACGCCCGTCTCGGCGATTGCCGGGTGAATCTGCACGTTGAAGTCGGTGCAGCCCGGGAAGTCCACCTGGGAGGACTTGCACAGCGTCTTGGTCAGCTGGTGGAAGTTGACGTACCACTGGTCGTAGGCCGACATTCCCGAGTAGCCCGTGGTCGCCGTCTTGCACAGGTCGATGAGCGAGTCGTGCGAGGTCACTCGGTTGGCGACCTTCGCGCCCGAGACGGAACGCGGGCGCCCGTCGGCGTCTATGCTCATGGGGTACGTCGGCGTCAGCATGTACGGTCGCAGCGTGCCGTCCGGCAGCAACGCCTTGGGGTTCGGCTGCGAGCCGCTGAATCGGCTGTCGGACCACGAGACGAGCAGGTTGCCGTTCGTCAGCACCTCGACCGCCTGCCACACGACCGGCGCGATCTCGTAGACGTTGTTGCCATGTCCGTTGTCCACGCGCGAGAAGCCGTAGTCTACGCCGTCGATGGCCTCGACCCACGGCACGCCGTCGGCGTCGGCACCGGCGTTGGCGGACACGTGGAACCACGGGCCGCCCTCGGTGTCGAACGGGTCGACAGCCGCGCTCGTCGCCGTCGCCGGCACGAACTCGGTGGAGGCCACGCGCTTCGCGGCGGCGCTCATGGGCTGGATGTCGGTGGGGCTGCCCGCCGGGATGAGGAACGTGTACACCAGCCCCGTCTTGTGCTTGTCCACCATCGCGGCGACGCTCTCGTTGGAGTAGCGGCCCGTCGAGGCATCGCGCTCGAGCGCCTTCTGGTCGCCCAGATTCTTCACCGCGCCGACAAGCGCCCACACCGCCTTGTCCGATGCCAGCGGGTCCGCATACTCGAACCCCTCGGTTGCCTGCTCGGTTGCCTGCGTATCGGCCATTTAGGCACCTACCTTTCGCATTTGGCAAATCTTGCCGTTTACCTTCTTGAGTCCCAGCGCCGTCACGGCAGCCGCCGAGTCGATAATCGACTGGTAGTTCAGGGCTGCCGTCTTGGCGTCCTTGAGCGCCGCCTGCGCGTCGGCGAGGGCCTTGGTCGAATCCTGCTCGCGCTTCTGCTCGGCGGTCTTGCGCCCCACCTCAGCCTCCTTGCGCTCCGTCTCGGAGGTCTTGCGCTCGGACTCGGTCTGCCCGCGCTCGGTCTCGGCGTCGGCGCGCTTTTTCTCAGCCGTTTCGACAGAAGCCTTGAGCTGCTTGAACTCGTTGTTGACCTTGTTCACGCCAGCCGCCGCGTCCGTTGCGGGCTTCTTGAGCTCCGCGATCTGCTCGGCGGTAAGGTCGCTGTATCTCAGCGCGTCGCCCTTCGGCACGCCGACGACCAGCACGTTGTTCTCCATCGTCGCCGTTGCCTCCGAGCCCGAGGCGAGCGTCGTGGCGCGTGCCCCCTTGACCTCGGCGGCGACGGCCCTGTCGCGTGCGGCCTCCGCCGCCTTCTGCGCGGTCTTGGCCTCGTCTCGCGCCGTCTCTGCGTCCTTGATGGTGCGCTGGTCGCTCGGCTCGTAGATGTACTCGGCGGGCTTGGCTCGCCTCTTTACGTCCCAGAGCGCCTCGATGCGCGTGCGCCCGCCGTATGCCTCGTCCGTGATGTAGGCCCATGCGTACACGCGCCCAGCCGCCTGAAGCAGCTCGTCGGGAATCTTCGCCTTGCTGTCGGCCACCGCGACCGTGTAGCACGTCCCTGTGGTCGACTTGGCGAAATGCACCTGCTCGCAGCCGACAACCTCGACCTCGCGCCCGGTGTCCCACTGCCACAGCTCGCCGTCAAGCACTTGCAATGCCGCCATCACTCATCACCTTCCTCGTCGTTGTCGTCGTCCTCGTCGCCCTCCTGGGCGCCCTTCGCGTTAGCCGCCAGGGCGGGCGGCAGCGCTGCCATGCGCTCCTCCTGCTCCCGCTGCTTGCGCTCCAAAATCTTCGCCCTCTCGTCGGGCGTGATGTTCGGCAGCTTTCGCAGGATCGTCTCGTCGTCCAGATATTCGGCCTCCAGGCACACGGTCTCGACCTGCTCCTTGGTGTTGCTGATGCGAGTGTGCGTGAACACGGGCGTGTCCTCGATGCCCTGCAACGCAAGGATGTCCATGATACCCTCGCGGATGTGGCGCTCGAACTCGGCGGCCTCCTCGTCCATCGGCTGGTATGCCGCGTCGATATGGTCGTTGGTCGCCCCCGCCGCGATGGTGTGGACGTCCAGCGCGCCGAAGTCCTCGTAGATGTCGGCCTTGATCTGCGCCAGCGTCTCCTTGCGGCCCTCGACGGGCACCTCCTGCGTGTACGGCGTCACGGACTGCCCCTGCTCGGCGTCGACCTCGGCCACGTGCGTCAGCTTGAGCTTCGCCCGCCACAGGTCGAGGTCCCTGTCGTCCATGCCGCCGGCTCCGTTGATGAGCCAGTAGATCTGCGCGCAGTCGCGCGTGTCGTTCACCAGGCCGCTCTTGATGAGGTCGTAGGCGTCGATGCTCTCGCGCATGCCGACGAGCGTGCTCTGGTGCGCGTCGCTGCCCCAGACCGCCACGATGGGCAGGCGGGAGTAGTTCTCCGCATCGACGGCCAGCTTCATCCCGTCCGCCGGTATCTCCCGATACGTGACCTTGTAGGCGCGCTTGGCCTCGGCCACCTCGAAGTCGAAGCCGCTGCCGCCCGACACCATCTCCGTGTAGCCGTCCTGCTCGTAGAGTGTCGCGTGCCACGGGTGGTCGGAGTCGAGCCGCCAGAACCTCACGCCGGCGTATAGCGCCCCCGAGTACTCGTCCCACACCGGGCAGAACTCGTCGGCGGTGAACACGTCGATGTGGTCGAGGTTCCAAAACGGGAACGACACGCCGTGGATGAGCGCCTTGAGCCCCATCTCCATGACGTCGTCGTCGAAGCGGTCGCCAAGCCCCTCCTTGGTCGTGTCCTTGCCGCCCGCCGAGACGTCCACGAAGCTCACGCCCTTACCGAGCGAGTATGTGCAGCGCTGGACGTTCAGGCGCTTGAACAGGTTACTCGCCAGCCTCAGCTTCGAGGCCGTGAAGTCCTCGGCCTCGGCACCGGAGCACGAGTAGATCTTCTGCACGAAACGGTTGATCGTGACGTTGTGCTGGCGGTAGTACTCGTTCGCGGTGACGGCGTTGCGGTACATCTCGCTCGACATGTGCCGCTCGATGGCGTCTGCCGCGAACGCCGTCGCCGACGCCGCCGCCTTGAGGTCGCCATCGGTCACCAAAGGCCCCTTAGACAAGCCGCTACCTCCCTTCAAAAAATGGGTTTACCTGCTCTTTCGCAGGCTTGTACATGCGCAGTGTTGCCACGCCGTAACGGAGCGCGTCGCAGCTGTGGTCCTCGACCTTGACGGGCCTATCGCCGTCCGCCTTGGCGTCCCAGCAGTAGCCGCCGAGCTCGCCTATCAGCCCCGTGCAGGCGTCGGAGATGCGCACCGTGCCGTTGCCCAGGCACACCCCCGTCTCTCGTATGCCGTCCGCGACGTCGTTGCGCCCCTTCTTGGTCTTGAACCCGGCCTGCCGCATCGCGGCGATGAAGCTCGTGGCGCTCGGGTCGATGATGAACGTGGGCGGCTTGCCCAGCCCGCGCACGAAGTCGGCCATGTCGGCCACGTAGTCGGCGTCCGTCTTCTGGTGCCCCGTGTCGCGGCCCGAGTAGCGGTACTCGTCCACCGCGTGCCACACCTTGCCGTCAAACGCCCACAGCAGCGCCGCGAAGGCGTTCTGCGTGCCGTAGTCGCAAGACACCGCGTACTTGGCGGCGCTGCCCGTATATCGGCTCTCGAGGGCACCCTCCCACTCGGGGTAGACCAGACCCTCGGCCAACGTCCACTTGCCCAAGATGTAGCGGTCGTAGTACACACCGCTGCCGTAGTCCTTGATGAGGGCCTCGATGACATCCGGTGCCAGCGCACCGTCCCAGATCGTGTAGTCCTGCCTGTAGATGTCGCTGTCGCCGTCGAGGAACCGTTTGAACCAGTGGTTCGGGCTGTCGGGGTTGCAGGTGCCGTCGAAGCGGCTGTGCTCGCAGCGCAGGCGGCTCTTGAGCATCTGGAACACGTCTTCGCTCCACGTGGCGACCTCGTCGCCGTAGACCCACTCGAACGTGGCGCCCTGAATCTTGGATACGCTTGTCTTCTTATCCGCCCCGAGGCAGTAGACCTTGCGACCGAAAATCCGAGCCGTGTTGTCCCGCCCGATCTGGCTGACGACGTCTTCGCTGTAGAGCGAGCGCATCGGCTCGAGGATGTTGCGCTCGAGCGTCGAGCGGGTGTTCCCGATCATCACCGCCAGCCCCTCGCCCCTCATGGCGAGAAGCCTCTGCGGTATGGTCACGGCTATGTCGACGTAGCTCTTGCCCGAGCCCGTCGCCCCGCACTTCACGTTATATCGGTGCGTGCAGTTGGCGAGGTACTCGCCCTGCATCCTCGTGAGCGGCATCGGCTACTCGTCCCCGCCGATTGAGGACGGCACGGACAGCACCAGCTCTTTGGCTGCCTTCAGCACGGCGCTGTCGGTGGTGTCCATGATGCGCTGCGCCTTGGCGTACTCCTGCGGGTACTTGCGCTCCAAAAGCCACGCCGCCGCCTGCCAGCTGTCGCCGCTCGCGTCCATGATGCGGCCCACGAGCGTCGCCTTGCGCTCGACCTCGGCCTTTTTTAGAACGTGACACAGTTGACGCTGATTGTCTGTTCTGGGGTGGTTGATCCAGCGGCTGTATGTCTCGCGTGCGACCCCGAGATACGCGGCGATGTCCCTGTCGGTCATTCCGGCACGGCACAGGCGGACGGCATCCTCGATGCCCTCCTTGGTCAGTTTTTCACGCCCTTTTCCCGCCACAAAATCACGTTTCCGCTGGTAGATAGCCATATGGAAACGCGAACGTTCCCACCTTTTTACGCACGTGGACAAGCGCGTGCGTTTGCCCACGAGCGTAAAAAGGGGGTAACGTTCAAAGAAAAGGCCCCGGTTTCCCGGGGCCTTTCGGCTACTCGACCTTGGTCGACATGATTCTGATCACCTCGGCCAGCCTCTCAAGCGTCTCCGTCCAGCTTCTGCCGTCTGTGCGCGGCCTGGCGGATACGGTTGCTCTCCGCCTCTTCCTCGAGCCGTCTCTTCCGCTCCGCCAGATAGCACCCCTTGCACAGCCGCCACTTCTTCGCCTGCGCCGACGTGTCGAACACGGGCCGCGCGTCGCACACGATGCACAGCCCGTCCGTCCTCGGCGGGAAACGCCCGTAGCGCTGCCGCGCGTGCCTCACGGCGCTCGGCGTCACCCTCAACTCCGCCGCGATCTCCGCCGCCGTCCGCTCCGGGTGCGCCTGCATCCGCCTTATCATCTCGTCCGTCCACAGGACGTAAGAGGAGCGCCCCTTCCGGAGCGCCCACTCGTCCCTCAACGGATGTGTTGACTTTGTAGATGGGCCTTTTGGCCCATCTCCTGCAGGTGGCCTACACGCCATTCGCATACCCCCTCGCGCTCGGTTTGCTTCGGCTACCATACCAAGCGCCGGGGACTACCTCACGCACGGCGCTCGATTATCGCCCCGCACTTCGGGCAATGGACGGCCTCATATGCCAGCATGTCTCCGAAGCCGATATGCTCCCAGATCTGTCCATCCCATCCGCAGTCGGAGCAGTGGAAGTAGCCGTCGGCCATCAGCTTGCCCGGGATGAACGGATCCTGCTTGTGCTCGACAAGGTCGTGGCAGATCGGGCGGTCGATTAAGTCTGCCAATCTCTGCCACGCATCGGTCCCGCAGCTGTCCAAACCACAAAGCGCATCGTAGTGGCCGAAAAGCATCGTGCCCACCTTCATGCACTGGCTGCAGTCGAGCTCCGTTTTCCGGTGCTCGGCAAAGTACAAGCACTTGCCTGAGCGCAAAAACTCGACGGCCTCGCGGCGTTCTTCGTCAGTCACCATTTGGCTCAACCCTTTCATTCCATAGATCTGCAGCGAACTCCTCGGCGTACTCTAGGTCCGTCCGTGCGCCGCATCCCAAGCAGCTCACGTAGAAGGTGCGCAGACCTTGATACTTGCCCTGCTGCATCTCAGCATCGCCACCACAGAACGGACAGGGCTTCAGCTTGATCTCGTCCATCAGTCCTCCTTATGTGGGAATCCGAGTTGCTCGGTTATGTCGTCCTCGTTGAACATCCACACGTACATATCGAACACTTCATCTGAACCGTCGATGACGACCCTCGATACGTTCACCTCACGCAGCCGGCCATCCTCTCGCATGACCACGGCAACCGGTTGACGGGTTTTACCCGTATCCCTGCTGCTCGAGGATATGCAGCAGTCGAGGTCGGTGGTCGTCTTGTCGAAAACGCCGACGAGCAGCGCCTTCTCGTAGCCGGTCTTCGAGTCCGTCTTGAACGTCTGGACGAAGCACGGAACCAAGTCGTTAGTCAGCATCGCTCTCACCCTTCAAGTTGCGTCCGCAGAACGGACAGTAATTGATCGGGATGCTCCATGCGAACGGCGGGTCGGCAACAATGACGTACTCGCCATCGTTTGGCTCGTTAATCCACATCTCGACCCCCTCTTCGTCATCACCGAAGTTGAAATGCGGTTTGCCGCAGTAGGGACAGTCGCTAGGCATCGCTCTCACCCCTCAGCTTGCGGATGCGGGCTGCGATGCTGCGTATGACAACCCTTTCGCAGGTTGCGCCTTTGTCGGCGATGCACGATGAGCAGTCGCACGCACTCTTGCCAAAATAGGCGCAGGCTTCGTAATTCAGCGCGTCCGCACCTCTGCGCAAGTCCTCTTCAAGCTTCTCCCATGTGTCTGGCAGAGTGAGGTGCATGTTCTTCGGCTTGAAGCTGTTGTAGTAAAAGTTGCCTTCGTACTGGGCTTTAATCGTCCAGCTGTTTTTCTGACTCTCCACCAACGTTCTGGATAGAAACTCCTTCACGCTCACCTTTGTTCCGCACTCGTCATACAGCACCTCGGTATCCAGCGGAATCTCGCGGCCCTCGGCATCTTTTGGTAACTCGATATTCATAGCCCAAACTCCTCGTAGTCGCGACACTCGCCGCACTCGTCCTCGCAGTACAGCAGGTTCCCCATGAGCCACGCCACGGCCCACTTTGCCAGGCGCCAGAACCCTTCCTTGCGGTCGGGCGCCTCCGTGTCGTAGGCGCGCTCGAACTCGAGGTGGCAGTAGCCGTAGTCGACGTGGATGTCGCTGCCGCAGAAGTGCCTGCAGTTCCCGCACATCCGAGGCTCGCAGGTCCCACCGAAGTGGCGCTCGATGGCGGCGTCGGTCACCCCCATCGGGTAGCCGCCGACCCTCGAGTCACTCATCGCAGTCCGCCCCCCCTACGCTCTCGTCGAGCAGGTCGATGGCATCCCCGACGGTCGCCTCGATGCTCGTCAGCTGGCGACGCAGGTTCTGCACGAGGTTCGCGTCGGCGACCTCCGCCCTTCCCGCCTCGTAGGCGCGCTCGATCATGTCGGTCACCGCGACCTGCATCGCCGTGTCGTTGTAGCCGCGCCTGACGCGGTACTTCCCCAGGTAGGCGTGCGCCCTGTCCTGCGGCCTGCACTCGCGGTCGAAATGGAACACCTCGACCGCGTCTGCCTTGATCTGCTCCAAAGTCTCCATCACAGACGTCCTCTCTCTCGGTTCCTCTCGTTGCAGCGCTCGATTGCCGCGTCCACGTCCTCCTGCGTGAACCCCTCGGCGTCGAGCAGGCTGACGACCGCCTGGACCACGTCCATGCACTCGTCGATAAGGTTCTGGCGGTACTCCCTGCGCGCCGTCATGATCGGGCTGAGGCGCATGTCGTCGCAATCCTGCCAAGCGCCGTATACCTCGGCCGCCTCCTCGAGCGGCTTGAGCGCCTGCACCTTGGGTGCGTCCGGCTCATCGAGCGCCCCGAACTCGAACCTGTATCCGTCCCGCATCAGATTCGTCTCCCCTCAGCCAGCGCGGCGCGCATGGCGTTGACCTCGCGGCCCGACTCGCTCCTCGTTCCGAGGTACACGTCCACGGGCCGCCTGCTCTCGTTCCTGCGCGCCACGTTCTCGCACCAGCCGCAGCAGTACCGCTGGCGGGCGCCCCTCGCGCGGAACTGTCTGCCGCACTGGCGGCACACGAGCACGTTGCCCCCTCGCATGTCCAACGACTCATCCCTCATGGCGCGCCTCCCAGTAGTTGCACCTCGCGAGCCCCTGCGTGGTGTGCACGAAGTCGGGGCAGCGCATGCACGTGTACCGCTTGCGGCCCTCGCCGGACGCCGTCATGACCGCCTCGCTCACGGCGCAGAACCCGCACGTCTCGCAGCGGGCGCTGCGCGGCCCGTCGTCGTAGATGCTCACAGACCCCTTCGGTCTGCCCATGTTCTCGCTCCTCTCGGCGTCCAAGCTCATGACGCCCTCCTCTCGCATGCGGCCCTCGCGTCCAGCAGACGCCGCGCGTCCTGGTACGCCTTGAGCGCCACCGGGTCGGCGGTCGTCCCCCTCGGGGCCTTCACCTTCCCCGGGTCGATGCCCGGATGTTCCTCGCGCCACCTGCGCTCGAGCTCCGCCCTCGTCTGCTCGGGCGTCCTCGTCGGCTTGAACGTGGCGGCCTCGACCTCCGAGGCGGTGGGCTTGCCCCTCGCCCGGTCGTCGGCGTCGATGCGCTTCTGGCGCCTGGACCAGTCGAGCGCGAGGGCGCCCCAGTTGCTCACCGGCTGGCCGTTGCCCTTGACCCAGCCCTGAGACTCGAAGTAGGCCCAGAAGGCGTCCGGGTCGCCGCTCAGGCAGTTGGCGCCGAAGTACCCGCGGGCCTCGTCGAGGGTCGGCGGCTCGAACTCGGGCGGCGCGGCGGGGGCATCGCCCCCATCACAGGACAGCTCATCACAATCCAGTTCAGGACAGGACAGGACAGGGTAGGTTAGGTTAGGGTTTTCACTTTCCGAAACCTGCGTTTCGGGTTTGTCGGAAACTGGTTTCCCGTTTGAAAAACCTAGGTTTTCACTTTCCGAAACCTGCGTTTCGGGTTTGTCGGAAACTGGTTTCTTGCGCGGGCGACCGCCCTTGCCGCCCCTGCCGCGCGCGTCCTTGGAGTTGTCGATGGCGTTCTTCATCGCCTTGAAGACGCGGCGGAGGTGCTTCGGAAGGTCGGCCTCGACGCCGTGCAGCCCGTACATCATGATCGCGTCGGCGAGCATCGCGCGGTCGCGCAGGTCCTCGGGGTCGCTCGCGTCGAAGTCGTCGTAGACCTCGGCGAAGCTGTCGAATACGGTGAAGGCCATCAGAACCACCCCCATAGAAGCGAAGAGAAGAACAGGAACCCCGCGGAGAAGGAGGCGGCGAACAGAGCCGCCTCCCAGTGGTCGCGGATGATGTCGGGTACATGCCTCATCAGAACGGCACGTCCTCGTCGTAGAACTCGGACTGCGGGACCGCGGCGTAGGCCTGCTGGGCATTCCACTGCGGCGCGGCCTGCGCCTGTGGCTGCATGGGCACCGTGTCCGCGAGGCTCTGCTGCGGCTGGGCCTGCGTCTGCCCCTCGCGGCGCACCATGACCTCGATCTCGTCGACGATAACCTCGAGCTTGGAGCGCTTCTGGCCGTCGCGCTCCCAAGAGATGTAGCGCAGCTTGCCCTCGATCGCGACCTTGTTTCCCTTTGCCAGGAAACGGCTCACGGCCTCGGCGTAGTTGCCGAACATGGTGCAGTCGACGAAGTTGGGGTAGTCCTCCCACTCGCCAGTCTGCGCGTTGCGGCGGCGGTCGTTTACCGCCACGCCGAAGGACAGGACCTGCGTCCCGCCCGCCGTGGCGCGCAGCTCGGGGTCGCGGGTCAGGTTGCCGCTGATGTTCACTCGGTTGATGCTCACTGCCCGTCCTCCTTTGCGGTCATGTAGCTCTTGATGGCCTCGACGAGGCGCGGCCCCTGCATGTAGCCCAGGCCGCTCACGCGGCGGCTGTCGCGGATGTGGCACACCTCGACGATCTTCTGCGCCGTGACCGGGCCGATACCCGGGAATGAGCGGGCGAACTCCTCGACCTTGAGCTTTGCCGCGATGGGCGCCTCGATGGCGACCTCGGGCGGGATGTTCCCCGCCTTGCACGCTGCCTTGAACGCGGCGCGCTCGCGGCGCGTGTGGATGGCCTTCGCCATCGCCTCCTTGCGCTGCTCCGGCGTTCGGAGCGGCGGCAGGTTTTTCTCCTCCATGTCCTACATCCTCTCGACGTATCCGTGAATGCCGTTCTCGACCATGACGGCCCTCACGCGGCGCAGCTCGTCCGCCGTGGCGCACTCGATGACCACGCGGTAGCCCCCCTGCGGTGCCGAGGCCGCATCCTCGGCCACATCCGGCTCGGGGCGCGACGGGACCACCCGCACACACCTCGGCACGCCCAAGGGCGGCTCAGGTTCCTCGACGGGCATCGGCTCGGGCTCGGGCGGCAGCGGCGCGGGCTCCGGCTCGGGCTCCGGTGCGGGCGCCATCGCCTGCTCGTAGGTCGCCGCGAGTACGGCAGCCTTGGCGACCTCCTCGCGGTGCGCGGCGACCGCAGCCGCCACCTCGCCCGAGTCCGCCGGCAGGGTCCTCGTCCACCACGCCACGGCCCACGCCTTCTCGGACTCGTCCGCGTAGTCGAGGCCGTTGACGAACTTGAACTGGTGCAGCAGCTCGCCCACGCGGCGCTCGATGATGTTCTTGGCCTTGACCTCGCCAAAGCTCGCGTTGAGCCACTTGTCGTCGGCGATGCGCTCGTAGGGCACCAGCGGCCCCATCTCGCCCGCGAGGTCGTAGTAGTGGCCCTTGAGCGCGGCGAGGCGCCGGGCCCTGCACTCGCCGTCGTATCGGTCGATTTCGGCCTTGTACTCATCGGAGAGCGCGTCGATGGGCGCCGTGATCTCGCCGATGGTTTTGTCGAACGTCTTGAGCAGGTCGCTGTACTTCTTCTTCGCGGCCTTGCGCTGCGCCTCGATGGGCTTCTTCACGTCGTTGACCGCCGCGCGGTACTTCTTCGCCGCCTTGAAGTCCTCGTCCCTCTCGATGTGCTTGACGTCCACATAGTCCGCCAGCTTCTCGTCCACGTTCTTCTTGAGCTTTGCCAGCTTGTCCTCGAGCGTGTCGTCGATGGCGAGAGACGCCACCAGCGTGTCGAAGTCCTCCTCGAGCGGCACGGCCTCGACCGCCAAAACCTCGTCTGCCATTAGAAGCCTCCCAGAAGGTCGTCGTCGGTCGCGTACTCGGCGGGCGCGGGCTCATAGGCTGGCGCGGGCTCCGGCTCGGGGGCGGCGGGCGCGGGCTGCGCCTTGCGGGCCGCGATCTCCTCCTCCATCCACGAGGCCGCGCGGCGCGCCTGCATGAGCGTCATATCGTGCATGGAGCCCGACGAGCAGCCCACGGCGGCGCAGATGGCGGCCATGGCCCCGGCGCTGTCGAGCCCAGTCGCCGCCATGAACGGCTTGAACAGGTCGCGCACGGGCTGCAGGTCGGCCACGGGCTCGACGCTCTCGGCCTCGACGGCCTGAGTGCCGGCGCGCATGTCGCGTTCGACCTTCTGGTCCATCTCCTCGCCCGTGTACATCCCGCCGAACTCGTCGGGGTAGGCCAGGCGCCACGCGCCGGCCTTGGCGCACTTCTCGATCATGACGCCCGGCATCTTCGCCCAGTTGCTCTTGCCGGTGCTGTAGTCGGTGAGCGCCAGCTCGACGTATGCGGGCTTCTTGCCGTCGGTGAACGCGACCTCTGCCCAGCCGCCGATGAGCTGCTCCCCGATCATCTTGTAGACTGCGGAGCCCTTCTTCTTGACGACCTCGCCGTCGCGGAGCACCACGACGCCGCTCTCGATGCCGCCGTAGTTGGGCTGGCGGTTCGCGCGGCGGTTGAACACCTGGTAGGAAGTGATGATGCTCGCCGGGGCGCTGCCGTACTTGACCAGGTACACCTCCTTGGTGAACGGGTTCAGGTGCTGGCGGTTGCAAAGCTCCACGCACAGCGCCAGCTCGCCGTCGGTGGCGTTCGGGCACAGGCGCTCGCGGATGTCCTGCGAGGTGAACTTGACGGGCATGCCCGCGTCGTCCTTGTACTCGATGATCCCGTTACTCATTGATGGTCACCCCTTCGTCATTGATCTCGACCTTCTCGATGTCCACGCCCGCCAGCTCGGCGAATACGCCGCGCGGCCCGTTCAGCTTGTAGATGCGCTCCATGCGGCCGGCGCTGCCGACAATGGAGTCGTAGACCTCGGGGTCCTGCGACTCGGCTCCCAGCAGCTTCACGCTATACAGAAGCCCGTAGGCGATGCCGCGCAGGCACGCTGGCTTCAGGCCCCTCTTCCCTATCTCGGCGCCATCCTCGTCTGCGAGGCAGATAAGGTTCGTGGCGAACTCGTCCAGCACCTCGAACGCATCGCCACCGACTTGGACGTCTATGTGCATGTACTCCATTGCTTAATCTCCGTTTCTCTTCTTCTCCCTGGTGCCTGCGAACCAGCCGCGGTAGACCCGTATGTCCATATGCGGCTCGATGCCGCGCATTCGGGGCCACTTGACGACATGGAGCTCGACCACCTGGTTGTCGTCACCCCAGACAGCCCC
The DNA here is from genome assembly GCA_937922225.1 of uncultured Collinsella sp. Taxonomy (GTDB): domain Bacteria; phylum Actinomycetota; class Coriobacteriia; order Coriobacteriales; family Coriobacteriaceae; genus Collinsella. Next base: position 58,697 of record CAKZUZ010000014.1, on the reverse strand, counting down.
GTTCATCCCGTCCAGCACCAGCTTGGCTATGTTGTCCGCGTCCGGCTTGAACGTGTAAGGCTCCGACGTGACGCTCTTCGGCCTCGACTCCGGCAGCGGGCCGTACGCGTCGATGCGTACGGCGACGGGGACCCTGAACGGGAACAGCATTCCCTTGAGACCCGGGTACGCCTCCCGCATGGCCTTGAGCGCCGCGTCGCGGATGGCGGCCTCGTTGCGGATGGTCTCGGTGGGCGTGTACATCCGCGCGTGGCGTCGGTCGAGCCTGTGGCGAAGCTTGCCGGCCACGAACGGGACGGTGAACGCGAAGTTCCTTCCGATCACAGCATCGACCCCATTCCGAGCACGACGCGGATGCCGTCCGCCGCGAGCAGCATCGCCCGCAGGACGTACGGCATGAGGGCGTACACCGCGAACAGGAGCGCGATGTACGCAGCGCACCTAAGCAGCCTCGATGCCATGCGTTCCCTCCTCGATCCACTGCTCCACCCATTCCGGGCGCACCATGCGCCCCACCTTGCGCCCCTCGGGCAGCTGCGAGCGCAGGCGGCCCGCCTTGCACTCGATGCGCAGCGTGTCGTATGGCACCCCCGTCACCCTCGACGCCTCGCGCAGCGTGTACATGAGCTTGTGCCTGATGCCAAGCTCGTCGGCCATCTGCTGGAACGTTTTGGCTCTGCTAGAATCCATGAGTGACCTCCTTTCAGGTCAGGGAGCCGTCCCCGCTTTCCACACTGGGCGGCTCCTTTTTTGTCTTTCCGGGGCCTCGCCCCCGGCACGGCACCGGTAGGGAACGTCCCCGCGGATGGTTATGGAGAGCCGCGGGGCAACGGTGCCGCCCCGGGGATGGGGCCCGCGGGTATTGCCTGAGCGGCAATACCCGCGTTAACGCGTTACACACGCGTTAGGCTTCGGGCCATGATTCGTAGACAGCAGACATATCGCCCGAAGCACGTCCGACCAGCGGGCCCCCTACTCGTGCGGCTCGTCGACTGGGTCGAGCGGCACCCTCGCATCAGCGCCGCGATCGTCCTCGCCGGGTTCATCAACGACGCCTGCGACCTGCTTGGGCGCGTCGTTGATCTCGCGATGTTTCTCATGAAGCTCGCGGGTGTGCTCTAGCACGAACGCGACCGCGAGAACGTCGAGGAAGACCCGGACGGCCGCATGGATAAGGTTCAACATCGCCGCCGCCCCTACTTCGTGCCCACGATCGGCTGGGAGCCCTCGGGCACGACGACGAGGTTGCCGTCCTTTCCGATGCTCTTGAGCGCGTCGATGTAATGCTGCTGGAGGACCTGGTCGTTGAGCGAGTTCGCGAGGACGGCGTTGGCGTCCGCCTCGCCCTGCGCCTCGATCTTCCTTGTTTCGGCCTCGACCTTGGCCGTCTCCTGCTCGTTCTGGGCCTTCTGCTTCGCGACCTCGGCGGCCTGAGCCTCGCTGTAGCTCTTGGTGATGTTCTTCGGGTAGCGGACGTCCTGCACGCTCACCTGCTCCACCGTGAGGCCTATGCCCTTCCACTTCTCGGTGAGGGCCTTCTGGACGGCCTTGGTGAACTGGGAGCGGTCGGTGAGCATCGTCACCGTGTCGAAGCCGCCCGAGACCTCGCGGGTGACGGCGCGGACGTCGTTAGAGATGTACTTCTCCACGAAGCTCTCCTGCGTGCCGTACTCGCTGTAGAGGCTGAGCGCAGCATCGGGGTTCAGGGAGTAGTTGACCTGGATGTCGATGTTGGCGCTGGCGCCCGACTTGTCGTTGATGGAGACCTGCTTGCCCTCGTAGGAGCCGCCGTCCACCTTGTAGTCGGTGTCCCCGTAGAAGTTGATGAGGTTGTTGCGGACGTCGTAGGTCACGACGTCCTGCCAGGGGGCCTTGGCGTGGAAACCGGCCTCGGAGGTCGAGCCGGCGAGCGAGCCGCCGAGGTTGCGGATGACGCAGACCTCGCCGGTGTCCTGCGTGTAGAGGCAGGCGGAGGCGGCGATGACGGCACCTACCAGGACGAGGGGCAGGGCGCACGCGGGCGAGACGATGCGGGCCTCGTACCTGTTGCCCCAACAGTCCGCGGGCCCGGCGGCCTTCTCGCGCTCGGCCTCGTTATACCGCTTGATGGCGACGGCGGCGGCCACGCCGCCGAGTCCCAGACCCGCCCCGATAATCAGTTGAATCATGTCGCCCTCCCCTACAGCTCGAAGTCGGAAAAGTCGCGGGCCCCGGCGGGCTCGGCCTCGACCGTGATGGCCTCGGGGATGTTCCAGCCGCCCAGCTCGATGTCGATGTAGTTCTCGTTCATGGTTCTCTCCGTTTCGTTTGCACCCTAATTTATTTAGGGTCGATACCCAAAAAAATATTGCCGTCAATGCCGAAATGCTTTCCCAGCTTGTCCGCCATCGTTGGCGTAAGCTTGTCCGCTTGTGCGTCCTCGATGGCCGTTAGCGTCGGTTCGGTAATTCCAAGAGCTGCGGCGATTTCTTTCTTCTGGAATCGCTTGGCTCCGGCTTCTCGAAACTCCTTAAGGTTTTGCATCCGCTCCTCCTTTCGTTGACCTAATCATAATCTAATTTGGGTTGAACCACAACTACTTTTTGCTTTAAACCAAAATTATTTTTGCTTAGGATAAAGACAACGCAGTTAGGAGGCGCTATGGAATTTGGTGAAAAGCTCCGGTCGCTACGTACGAAAGCAGGATTAACCCAGCTAGACATTGCCGAAAAGCTTGACGTGTCGGCAGCGGCCATTGGGGCATGGGAAAACGGCCGAGCGAAGCCTCGCCTAACAAAGTTAGGGCAGCTTGCCGAACTTCTAGGGACGAGCGCAGCCGACCTCATGGGAGAGGACGCCACCGAGGCCGCCATCAGCGGCACCTCGCGCATGGTCCCCCTGCTGGGCTTCGCGCACATGGGCGAGCCGTGCGACGAGGGGAGCCTGTCCGATGAGGTCGAGGTCCCCGCCTCCATCGCCGACGCGCACCCGCGCGGCTTCATGGTCCACGCGCAGGGCGGCTGCATGGACAACCGTTTCCCGCACGACGCCCTGCTGCTGGTCGACCCCGACATGGAGCCGGTCAACGGCCAGCCGGTGCTCGCCGAGACGTCCGACTACGGCGCCGTCGTGCGCAACTACACCCGGGGCCGCTCGACCGTGATGCTCACGGCGGACAGCCACAGCGGCGAGTACGACGACATCCTCGCCGGGCCGGGCGACGAGCCCGTGGTCTGCAAGGGCCGCGTGGTCTGGTACATGGGCGAGCGGGACGAGAGGTAGAGACATCGGGGCCGACCGGGCCCCTGTCAACCGGACTGGAAGAACGGAGGAGCGCGGATGGTTCCGAAAGAGGCAATCGAGAAGATCAGCGCACTCGGTATAGAGATCGGGGTCGCGTCGACCGGCAGCGGGGACGACTACATCTCACTCACGGACATAGCAAGGTACAAGAGCGATGAGCCGAAGATGGTGGTGCAGAACTGGATGAGGAACAGGAACACCATCGAGTTCCTCGGTGTTTGGGAGTCGCTCCACAACCCCGACTTTAAAGGCATCGAATTCGATGCCTTTAGGGAAGAGGCCGGGCTCAACTCCTTCACCCTGACGCCAACGAAGTGGATTTCGAGGACAAACGCCATCGGCATAAGGACCAAGAGGGGAAGGTATGCGAGCGGCACGTTCGCCCACAAGGACATCGCATTCGAGTTCGCTTCGTGGATTTCCCCGGAATTTAAGCTCTACGTCATCAAAGACTACCAGCGTCTGAAGAGCGACGAGAACAGCAGGATCTCCGGCGAGTGGAACGAGAAGAGGCTCTTCTCGAAGATCAACTACCGTATACACACCGACGCCGTAAAGGAGAACCTGCTGAAGCCGAGCATGAGCCGGCAGGTCGAGGGCTACACCTATGCAAACGAGGCGGACGTCCTCAACGTTGCCCTGTTCGGCATGACGGCAAAGCAGTGGAGGGAGTCGCACGAAGGCGCGACGGGCAACATCCGAGACGAGGCGAGCCTGCACCAGCTGCTCGTCCTCGCGAACCTCGAAAGCATGAACGCCGAACTGATCAAAAGGGGAATCGACCGCAGGCAGAGGGCGGCATATTTACGAGAGATGGCTATCAGCCAACTCTCGACCCTCGAGGGCAGCCCCGTGATAGCGAAGATAGAGGCCGATGATGGAATAGCGGGCGAACTGCCAGAAGGCGGCGCGGAGTCATAGCCCGACGCGCAAGCGGTCCGAACGGCCGGCAGCGAGAAGATTGGGAGAATCGGGCCATGAAAAAGCCCCGGGTTTCGGCCCCGAGGCAAGCCACGCCCCGAGCTATGAGCAAGAGGCTAACTCTAAAAGCAGGAGGCGCTGTTTGGGCGCCTCCAGAGGACTCCTTCACACACACGGTGGATGAGCTATCCCGATTATCGCCCCATCGCGGCGAAATGTAAACCGAACACGTTGTGGAGATTGGAGGCCAGAAAGGGTGAGACCCCATGCGTCTACATCTAGGGAGGTGATGCCAGTGAAAGCAAAAAATCTCGAGACCGTAGGCTGATGCCGCGGCCCCGAGACTAAGGAGACGGCCCCTGCACTTTGGAACGTGAGACGGGGCCGCAGTCAGAACCGGGCGAAACGGAGAATAAGCCCGCGATCTGAACGGATCTGATTATATGACAAAGAAGCAGCGCCGCCGCGTCTGGGGTTCCGTGACCGAGATGAGGCGCGGCAAGAAGTACGTCCTGCGCTGGATGCAGAACACGCCACAGGGCCGCAGGCGCAAGACCAAGACCGTGTACGGCACCTACCGCGAGGCGTGCGCGGAACTCGACCGCATCCACGTCGAGCACGCCGACGACGCCCCCGTGCCCACCATAGCCAAGGCCTACGAGACGTGGCTCGTCCCCAAGATGGCCGCACAGGTCGAGGCTGGGACGCTCGCCCCCAACACCCGCGACCTCGTGCTGCGCTCGTGGAAGAACTACGTCGGACCCCGCTGGGGCGCAATGCCCGTCGACCAGCTCCGCGCCGTCGAGCTGCAGGACTGGCTGCTGACACTTCCCGCCGCCACCGCCGACACCGCCCTGCTCACCCTGCGCAAGGTCTACGCCTGCGTCTCGACCTTCATCCGCCTGCCGCTCGACCCCTTCGCCGCCAGCGTCAGGTACACCATGCCCACCCGCAAGACCCGCGAGCGCTCAAAGCGCGTCTACACCCTCGACGAGGCCCTGGGCGTCCTCGACGAACTGCGCGGCAACCCCCTGGAGCCCGCGTTCATCCTCGCGTGCTTCGGCTCCTGCCGCTCGGGCGAGTCGCTGGGCGTGCGCACCGAGGAGGTGCTGCGCTGGGAGCGTAGCGGCACCGTCCTCGCCTCCGCCGACATCTGCCGCCAGATGCAGCAGTCCGGCACCGAGCCGGTGGGCGCCCTCAAGACCGCCAAGTCCGCCCGCACCGTCGTGATCCTGCCACAGGCCGCCGACCGCCTCGTCGAGATAGCGGCCGCCCGCGCCGCCGAGGGCCGCGAGTGGCTGAGTGACCGGGGCGACGGGCTGCCCATGAACCGCAGCATCTGCAACGACCGCTGGCGGAAACTCTGCGCCGCCCGCGGCATCGAGCACATCCCGTGGTCGAACCTGCGCAACTCGTGGCGTACGATAGCGGAGGTCGAGCTTCGTCTGCCGTGGGACCTCATCGAGATGCTGATGGGCCACGCCCTTCCCGGCGTGTCGGGACGGCACTATATCCGCCCCACCGCCGAGCAGGTCGTCCGCGCCGCCTTCGACGCGCTTGGGATAAGTTAGGATATTCCCCCGCAAAGCCGCAGGTAGATGACACGCAGTTAGTTGTGGCAGTACTAAATAGCCAGTAACCTGCCAAAAAGAGACAGGCTACTTTGCACCAAAAACCGTCGCAACATTCGATGAAAATCGTGCAAACGCGAAAAATCATTAAATGTTGCGACGGTTTGATTTTAGATAGCGGTCGAGCAAAGGACCAGAGCGCCTATTCGTCGGCGAGTTGAATTCCCAACAAACCCGAGAGTGCCAGCGCCTGCTCGGCATTGACCGTCAAGCCACGCAACTCATGGTAATCGCCCGAAACAACGGGCGCTGCAAATGTACAGCGCGACACATCAACGCCGGAAAGCGACGTCTTGAACACATCAACACGCGTCAGGTCACAGCCATCCAGGCGTATCTGACCCAGCTTGGCACCCTGAAACGCAGCCTCTCTCAGACGTGTATCGCATGCTGTCATAGGGCCAATGCGTCCCTCCGAAAGGTTCGCATAGCTCAAATCGCACGATCCAAACGACACGCTCGACAGGCGCGCCTTGAGCAAGTTGAGTCCCGGTGCCGAGCAGTCAACGAAGTCGCAGCGGCTGAGCCAGCAGCCTTCCATGTTGCAGCGGATAAAGCGGCAACCGCGAAACACCACGTCGCGAAACGTCGAGCCGCTCCAGTCAACGCTATCGAACTCGCAAGATCGGAACACAACGCCATCGAAGGTCGCGCCGTTCGCCACGTCGTAGGCAAGATCCAAATCCTCAAAAGCGGTATTGGAGACGAGCTCATCGCCCTCGGCAAAGAGGTCGATGAGCTCGTCCATGCCCATATGGCAGCCAATCCGTTCGTTTACCCGGGCAAAACCACCACAAAGGTGCCTGTCCCCTTTGCGGTGGCTTGGGGTCGCGCTACTCACCGAGCATCTCTTGGAGCTTGGCTGCCACGGCATGTCCCAAGCTCTCGTGGCTTTCGGGCATCATATGCAGATAGTCGATATCGCCCGGCTCGGCAAACTCGGCGGCATTCAAAAAGTCGCAGCCAAACTGCTCAGCTACGTGCGCATAGTATTCAGCAAAATGCTCCGAGGCCTCGACGGAACGCTCGTCAAAATCGGTCATATATACATCGGCGATTTGGGGCTTGATCTTGATAGGTGCCATCAGCAGAATACGCGGGCAGGGTGCGGCATTGGTCCAGGGAAATGCACGCACCGCGCGAATCAGCGCCATGGTGCCACGGGCAATATCGGAGGCCGTCACACCAAAGACCGTCTTGCAATCGTTAGTTCCCAGCATAATAACGATCGCATCCAGCGGCTTATGAGCCTCGAGCAGCATCGGCAGCGCGCGGATGCCGTTAAGATTGGTGTCCAGATGGCACATATCGTCGCGTACCGTCGTGCGGCCGTTGAGGCCTTCTTCAATTACATGCCAGCCCTCGCCTAAATCACGTTGGGCCACGCCACACCAGCGCACATCCTGCGCATAGCGCACCGAAATGCCATCGCGCATACCAGCCGGATCATAGCCATAGGTGTTGCTGTCACCAAAGCACAGAACGTTTTTCATCGTAAGCTCCCCACTCAATAAAAAGCCGACGGGAGCAGCCCCCGTCGGCTCGGCATGTCGCATCACGTGCACCGTTTACAGGTACTTGCGCCAGTCGTCGTCATCCTCATCGTCCTCGGCAGCGGCCTGAGCCTGCTCGGCGGCACGGGCGGCTGCGGCGCGGGCGGCAACCTGAGCATAGGACTCCTCGTTTCGCTCGGGGAAGTTTGCCAGCACGTGCTCGAATTTGGCGAAGTCCTCGTCCCAGCGCGTAGAGGGCACGGCAAAGAAGACCTGCTTGACCTTGAAGTCGCCCGATGCGAGCTCCTTGCGGAAGAGCTCGGCCACGGCCTCGGCATCAAAGCCGTTGTTGTCGCAGCCCCATGCGCCCAGCACGAGCTTCTCGCGACCCAACTCGTCGCAGATGGCGAGCACAAAGCGGATGCGGTCGCGCAGGGCATCCAGCAGAGCATCGTCGCTCACGCGATACTCCTGGCGGGCACGCTTGACGTTGGGCGCGGCGGCCACGATCACGTCGGCATAGGCGTGCACATGCTTGCGCTCGAAGCGCACCGCGGGCACCACCAGCGCACGGTTGCGGTACAGCTCACAGTTGATGTTGCGGCGACGGTTCTCACCGTACCATTTACGCTGCTTATCGAGGACGTTGTACAGATACGAATCGGCGCACAGCGTGGCCTCCTGGCCCAGATAACCCTGAATATATCCACCGCCCGGATTGGTAAACGAGGCAAAGGCGAGCACGGCCATGTCGCAGAACTGCGCATAGCCGCGACCGTTATCGAGGATTGTCTGCGTGGCGGAGGCATCGAGCACAGTGACCTCGGGCAGAACCGGAGCGGGCTCCTCAGCAGGCGCGGACTCAGCTTCGGCGATTTCCTCGGCAGGCTCCTCGACGGGCTCGGGCGCTGCCTCGGTCTCGGGCGCTGCCTCGACCTCGGCAGTCTCCGCGTCCTCGACGTCCTCGGCGACCTGCTCTTCGGGGGCCACAGCAGTCTGAACCTTGGCCTTCATCGCCGCGACAAAGCCGGCGGGCATGCCGTCAAACTCGCGAACACCGGCAAGCGAACGCTCGATATCCTTGGCGCACGCTTCGGACACAGTCGCCACATGGCGCTCGGCGGCCTTGGCACGCGCCTCACGCTTGGGATTGGGCTGTCCCGCGCGGTTGGGCCTGCGGTTACGGTTCCTGTTGTCGACGTCTGCCATAAGTGGTCACCTTTCCTGTCGCTGCCGCTGTCGGCTTTTTCCCATCCATGATACCCCGCCGTGCACAAAAAAGACGGCCCCGCAGGACCGCCTTTCACATCGTTTTACCGCGTCCGACAAGAAACGCTGCAATCCCCGCGCTAGTCGCGACGACCGAGGATGTTCAGGATGCGCAGGAACACGTTGATAATGTCCACGAACAGGTTGGACGCCATGAGCACCGCATTGGGCAGCGTGGGCGGCACCGTCGTGGCAACATAGGTATCGTAGCCAATAAAGCCGGCGAACACCACGATCACGATCAGGTCGGTGATGGTCTGCGAGACGCCCATGAACATCAGCACGATCTCGACCAGAATAGTGGCGAGCAGAATGCCAAAACCGATGCCATATACGCGCTGGAAAAACTTGGGGAACGTCACGCCCAAGGCGCCAAAGACAAAGGTGATGGCGGCGGTGGCGATAAAGGCGGTGTTGATGGTGGGCAGGTCGTAGTTGGCAAGGCCAAACGACGCGGTCAGGCCAAAGGTGCTCGCAAAGATCACGTAACCCGCGAGTGACAGCCCCACGGACTGCTTGCCCGCAGCAGCCGACATCATGACGATGCCGACGATGGTCAGAATAAACGAGCCAAAGACCAGCGGCAAAGCGGCGCCGCTCATCATCATGCGGGCAAACGCCATGGTGCTCGTAAAGTAGGCACCGGCACCCATGGCGCAAAAGCCCAAAAAGATCAGGGCAGACATGACAAGGTTGTACGCACGCGGCGACATCTCCTTGGCACGGCTTGTGCCGGTCTCGATGGGGCCGTTCTGATAGCCCTGGATATCGTTCATAGCTTCGTCCTTTCAAAAAGCGCCACAACAGCGCCGTAGGTGACAAGATTCCTGCCATTGTACCCGAATGCCGCGCGCTCTTACCTGCGGCGCTCGCCCTCGAGCGTACGATCAAAAGCCCAGACCCACCAACGCATCACGTGCACCTGCGAGCCGTCCGCCCGCTCACGCGTTTGGTCCTCCAGATACAACTCGGTCGCATGTCCGCCAAAACGTACCTTATAGGTTGCCGTACGAATGCCGTGAACCGTCAGGCCAAACCCGGTGGTCGAGATAATTTCGTCGATCGTAAAACAACGGCCGTCAACCCAGCAGACGGTGACCGGCACGACTTGTCCGCCCGCAAGGATGCGGGCCACGACGTCCACATACTGCTTGTGCACGCGTCGAGTTTTGCCATCTGTCTGTCGGTATTCCATGGTCCCTATTATCGAACGCATGTTTGTATGTTGTAAAGCGAACAGACTGTGGTTTTGGGATGTTGGGACGCGCGCACGTGTCCTCATGGCGTGTTAGCAAAAAGAACACCCGCGGTCAACAGGGCTAATATTCAATGTTAGTGCCAAAAAATTCACTTCTCCCATCAGAACTCGGTAAAGAAACCCGCAGGAGGTGATACGATTTATCATGTTTCTGTAACGTGCCTGCAAACTTCGAGAAAGCCCATATATGGACGTAACGTTCTCAACCTTCCTCGGCCAACTTGTGTCGAACCCAGTCCTTGCCGTCACCGTGATCCTCGCGCTCGGCGCCATCTTCGTCAATGGATGGACCGACGCACCCAACGCCATCGCGACCTGCGTCACTACGCGTTGCATGCCCGCCCGCGCCGCTATTCTCATGAGTGCCGCATTCAACTTCCTTGGCGTGCTCATCATGACGCACTTTAACGCGAGCGTCGCCAACACCATCTCCCATATTGTCGACTTTGGAGGAAATAGCACCATGGCGCTCGCCTGTCTGTGCGCGGCGCTGTTCTCCATCGTCGTCTACGGCGCCACAGCGTCGCGTTTTGGCATCCCCACCTCGCAAAGCCACAGCCTTATCGCCGGCCTGACCGGTGCCGCCATCGCCCTCGGCGGTGCGAGCAGCGTCAACGTCCACGAGTGGATGAAGGTCATCTACGGCCTGGCGCTCTCCATCGGTCTGGGCTTTGTCATGGGCTGGGTCCTGTGCAAGCTCGTCTCGATTCTTTTCGCCGCCGCCAACAGGCGACGTGCCAATGTCTTCTTTAAATACGCTCAGATCGCGAGCGCTGCGGCCATGAGCTTTATGCACGGCGCGCAGGATGGACAGAAGTTCATCGGCGTGCTCTTTTTAGGCGTGGCCTTTGCCAGCGGCCAGACGAGCGTCGGCGATGCCGGCATCCCCATCTGGATTATGCTGCTATGCTCGGCCACCATGGGCATCGGCACCAGCGTGGGCGGCGAGCGCATCATCAAGTCCGTTGGCCAGAGCATGGTCAAGCTCGAAAAGTACCAGGGCTTCTCCGCCGACCTGGCGGGTGCCGCGAACCTGCTGCTTGCCACCCTTACCGGCATCCCCGTGTCCTCCACGCACATCAAGACCTGCGCCATCATGGGCGTCGGTGCCGTCAAACGCCTCTCGGCCATCAACTTCGGCGTCGTCAAGGACATGATGTTCACCTGGTTCTTCACCTTCCCCGCCTGCGGACTCATCAGCTTTGTCATGGCCAAGCTGTTCATGATGTTCATCTAGTCAAACCGAACGTCCATCCGGACCGTAACACCTCGCCCACCCGTCTTCGCCTCGAAAGGACCCACTCATGGCAAAGAAACCCGATTCGTTCTACTTTGACAACTACGTCGCCTGCGCCGACCTCGCCGTCCAGGCCGCCGAGCTGCTTACCAAGATTTTCGAGAACTTCGATCCCGCAAAGATTCACGATATGCTCGACAAGATGCACGCGATCGAGCATGCGGCCGACAAGAAGCACCATGAGCTTGAGGACGCCCTGCTCACCGCCTTTATCACCCCGCTTGAGCGCGAGGATCTGGACCTGATGAGCTGCTCGCTCGACACCGTGCTCGACCGCATCGAGGGCGTCGTGCAGCGCGTCTACTTCACCAACATCCAGAGCATCCATCCCGATGCCATCGTGATCGCCCACAAGGTGACCGACGCCTGCCGCGCCATGAAAGACCTGATGGTCGAGCTGCCTAACTACCGCAAGTCCAAAACGCTGCGCGAGCTCGTCATCCAGATCAACACCATCGAGTCCGAGGCCGACGAGCTCTATATCAACGCCATGCGTAACCTGCACGTTAACGGCAAGGACCCGCTCGAGGTCATCGCTTGGCGTGACGTGTACGCCTTCCTGGAGTACTGCGCCGACTGCTGCGAGAATGTGGCCGATGTCGTGGATTCGATAGTCATGAAGAACAGTTAATTAGGGGTACGTGTCCCGGCGGCGAAGGGCCGGCCACGGTTTGCTTTCTCACTCCGGCTGCGTAGCAGAGTCGTTCGAAAGTAAACCGTGGCCGGCCCTTCGCCTTACGTACCACCATTGGGAACCTTGGCTGATACTTTGAAAGCGATGGGGCCTTTGTTGACAGGACCTTGGGGCCCGATTGGAAACTTTGGGACCGCCTTAAACGTTTGGTTGGGCAGGGCTTTGGGTACCCTTTGGTTTACTTTGGATTGATTCGCTGACTTTGGAGGGTTTGGTTATGTCGTATTTGGATCTGGCTCGGTCTCGGTATTCTTGTCGCGAGTTTGAGGATCGTTCTGTTGAGCGGGCTGTGGTGGATGCCGTTGTTGAGGCTGGGCGTATTGCCCCTTCTGCTTGTAATAATCATCCAACCCGTGTGATGGTGTTGGATACGCCCGAGTTGTTGGAGAAGGCTGCTGCTTGTCAGCCTCGGTTTGCTCGTGATGGGTCTATCTTTGGAGCTCCGCTTGTCTTCCTTATTTGCAGCGTTACCGATGATGCTTGGGTGCGCCCGTATGACCAGATGAATTCCAGTGAAATCGATACGTCCATCGTGTGCGACCAGATGATGATGGAGGCCACCGAGCAGGGCCTGGGAACGTGCTGGGTATGCCATTTTAAGCCTGAGGTGGCACAGGAGCAGTTCAATCTGCCCAAGTGCGTCTATCCCTATCACATGCTCGTCTGTGGCTATCCCGCCGACCACATCGCCGATCCCGAGCATCGCGAGGCCCGCACTATTCCCCTCTCCAACTTCCTCCTCAAGTAGTTTTAGACATACCTTAAAATCTACCTTTTACCACGCGCCCTTCGCCGAGTTCTGTCCTATCTAATGCAGAGCTCGGCGTTTTGTTTCCCAACCCGTATACAGCCACAAAAAAGGAGCCCGCAGGTGCGAGCTCCTCTTAAGGACACTAGATTGTAGCTCTGATGCTAGTCCAGGTCGTCGGCAGCAAAGTTGTCGATCGGGGCGAAGGGATCGGCCACGGGGACAACCGGGTCAGCGACGGGCAGCGGCTCGGCGGGAACAGTCACTGCAGGAGAAGCGGCAGAACCGACCGGCGTGGAGGCCATGAGGTCGGCCGGGAAGGAGTTCTGGGCATCGTCCATGAAGTGCTGGATGAGCTTGAGATACTCTGCCTTGAACTCCTCACGGGAAGCCTTGAGACGATCGATTTCCTCGAGCTCGGCCTGCTTTTCGGTCAGAGCCTGGCGGATAACCTCGCGGGCCTTAGCGTCAGCCTCGTTGCGGATACGCTCAGCGTTCTCGTTGGCATCGTTGACGATGGTCTCAGCGGTCTGCTGGGCAGCGATCAGGGCAGCGGAAATCTGGCGCTCCTGAGCGGAGAAGTCAGGGGCGGGAGCAGCCACAGGGGCGGCAGGAACGGCCTGGGCGGTGGCATCCTGAGCCTGGGCAAGCTGAGCCTGTGCATCGGCAAGCTGCTGCTCGGTAGCAGTCAGACGACCCTTAAGGTCGACGATCTTAGCGAGCATAGCGTCAACCTCGGAGGACAGCGTCTCCAAGAAAACGTCGACCTCGGCAGGATCGTAGCCACGCTTGGCCTCAGAGAAAGTCTGAGCCTGGATGTCTGCAGGGGTAATAGCCATAACAAGTCTCCTTTTTCATCGCCTCGGCGCTACACGCCCGACGTAAGTTACTAAGTCAGTTCTATACGAGTATACCTATAAGAAGCTGCAGAACCAGCCTCTGCACCAACTGCAACGCAATAATCGCAACGACCGGCGAAAAATCGATACCGCCCATCGGCGGAATGAAACGACGGAACAGGTTGAGCCACGGACCGCACACGCTATCAAGCACCGCAGCAATATCCTGAAGCAAACCACCCTGCTTCATGGGAATCCACGTCATAAAGCAGTAGACGACAATGAGCGTGGAATAGAAGTTGAACAGCGTGTTGACCAGCTGGACGATAGTGTAGATGTTGATGGGAATCTCCTCGTCTTGTCTTTACTTAAGGTAGCCGTCGGCACGAAGCTTCTTGAGATCGGAATCTTTGACCTCGCAACCGGCGGGCAGCACCATGAACACGCGGTCGCCTACCTCCTTGACCGTGGCGCCCAGACCGCAGGCAAAGCCGTAAGAGAAGTCCAAGACGCGCTTGGCAACTTCGGTGCGTACGCCCACAAAAATCAGTGCGACAGGCTGCTTGGTGCGAACGCGGCGCACCACGGTCTCCACGTCGTCATAGCTCTCGGGGCGCAGAACATAGGCCGGCAGCTGCGGCGTGGCGTTGATGATATTGCTCGCATAGGCCGAGGCATCGCTCGGTGCAGGCGCGGGCGCAGCGGCGGCACGGGCGCGGGTGTTCTCGGCGTAGCTCGACGGCGTGTCATAGGCACCAGGACGATAACCGCTCGCAACGCTGTCCTGCGAGCGCGAAGGCGGGTTATACGTCGTGGCATGACGGGAGTCATCGCCGACAAGCTGACCGGAGCGCGTATACACGGCAACCGACTCAGCTTCACCGCGGCGCGTCTGGCCAAGCAGGCCGTTGCTCGGCTCGTCTTGGGTGTAGAAGCCCTCGCCCGAAGCACCGCTGTAGCCGTTGCCCTGATAACTATCGTCATAGCCGTCATCGTAGCCGTAGTCGTCGTCCTGGCCATAACCCTGGTCGTAACCCTGCTGGCCGCCCAGGTGCATCTTATTTTTAATCTCGTCAAGGAAGCCCATGGTTGTGTCCTCTCGCGGTTTAGTGCAGGCACCCCGATAATCAGTGCGCACTTCAGAGCCTTATTTTACTGCAAACTCCGGGCTAAATACTACCCTGCCCAGGCGAACGAGCGTAGAGCCCTCCTCAAGGGCAGGCTCAAAGTCCTCGCTCATGCCGCAGGAAAGCTCAGGCAGGTTCAAATCGGGATGCGCCGCCTCCAGCTCATCCCTCAGCTCACGAAGCCCCGCAAAGGTGCGGCGTGCCACATCCTTATTCCCCCGGGGCGCCATAGTCATAAGCCCCTGTACGCAAATTCCCTCAAGTTCCGCAAGCTCACCCGCGGCGGCGCGAATCTCATCGGGCGAAAAGCCTCCCTTCGACTCCTCACCACTCACATTGACCTCGATGAGCACACACTGGGGGCCGGCGAGCTCGCCTGCCTCAATCTTGCGGACAGCACGGCTCGAGATCGCCTGCGCCAGATGCAGCGAACCCACCGAGTGAATCAGCTCGGCTGAGCCCAGCACTGCATTGATCTTATTGGTCTGCAGGTTGCCGATCATATCGAAGCGCACCTCGGGCAGCTCCGGATGCTCCGCCAGACCCGTGAGCTTGCGAACCAGCTCCTGCGGGCGGTTCTCGGCAAAATTGCGATACCCCGTCTGGATGGCGGCAACGGTCTCATCGACACCAACGGTCTTGGACACGGCAATGAGGCGCGCGGCGTCGTGGGGGCGGCCCGCGCGATCGAGCGCCGCATAAAAACGTTCCAGAATCTGCTCGCGGCGAGCGCGCATCAAGTCCAAATAGTTATCCATTGCCAATCGCCTCCGCTGACAGCCAAACAAGTAGTCCCATGCTAACGCAAGAGCGCGGCCCCGCATGTGCAAGGCCGCGCTCACTTAGGTATTTACAATCTTTCGACGAACGGGGTCACTTACTCCTCGTCGTCCTCGCCATCGTCCTCGTCCTCAAGATGATCGAGCAGGTAGCGAAGACCCTCGCTGACCTCGTTAGCGGGCACCTTGGCAACGTAGCGAGCGTCGACGGCGGGCCTCATGATAACACCCTCGCCCGAAGGCACGCGCATGCTCTCGAGCTCATCCTCGTCCACACGGGCGATATCGCCGGCGTTCATACGCTGACCAGTCAACAGGAAGGTCAGACGGCAAGCGGCATCGATGGAAATCGAAGCGATGCGATCGAGGTAGCGCGAAACCATGATAGCGCGGCGCAGGTCGTCATAGTTGCTGTCGTCGTCCATAAAGTCGCCCGTATCCATACGGTTAAAGGTGCGGAAGAACTTCTCGTAGGCGGCGTGCACCGGCTCGTCCTCGACGGCCAAGTTGCAGATGATGGACATGTCATTGGTGACGAGCGCAGAAAGCGAAGAGCCCAGCACCTGGTAAACAGCTTCGGCCTCGGCCTCAACCGTACCGACGAGCTCCTGGGGCAGCGAGATGTCGGCCTTGACCATGTGACGCGTGGCGCGGCAGATCTGGCGAACCTTATCGGTCATGCGCTGCAGGTTAAAGTCGACGTAGATGATCGTCTGAAGCAGGCGGAAGTCGGAGGCGACCGGTGACTGCGTGGCGATCAGGTTGTAGCAGACGGCCTCCAGGTTGGCGCAGCGCGCGTCAATCGAAAGCGTACGTTTCTTGGTCTTGGTGGCGAGCTTGCGGTCGTCGGTCACATAGGCCTTCACGGCATCGTGGAGGGCCAGATCGACGGCCTCGTAGATGCTCAGCATCTCGTGACGGGCCTCGACGAGCTGACGGGAAAACAGTTTGCGCATGGTTCACTCCAATCAGTTGGGTGCGGTCATGCCGCCCGCACAGTGAATACGCACCGGACCAGGTCCGATCGGCTTGGGACTAGTCGCACCGATCAGCCAAAGCGGCCGGTGATATAGTCTTCCGTCCGCGAGTCCACCGGGCTGGTGAAGATCGCGTCGGTTTGACCATACTCGATGAGCGTGGCGGGCTCGCCGGCAACTTCCTGCAAGAAGAATGCGGTGTAGTCGCTGATACGAGCTGCCTGCTGCATTGAATGCGTGACGATGATGATCGTCATCTCGGGCGCCAGCTCGGCCATCAGATCCTCGACCTTAGAGACGGACGTGGGGTCGATGGCGGAGCAGGGCTCGTCCATCAGGAGAACATCGGGTTGCACCGCAAGCACGCGCGCGATGCACAGACGCTGCTGCTGACCGCCCGAGAGCGCCAAACCATCCTTGTTGAGCTGATTGGATACCTCTTTCCAGAGGTTGGCGCGCTTGAGCGATTCTTCCACGATGTCATCGAGGTCGCTTTTGCTAGTCACGCCCTGCAGACGAGGGCCAAAGGCGACATTCTCGTAGATGGATTTGGGAAACGGGTTGGGCTGCTGAAAGATCATGCCCACGCGACGACGGAGATCGACCGGGTCGACGCCCTCGGCATAGATATCATTGCCGTCGAGCGTCATGGTGCCCTCGACGCGCGTACCCTCGATCAGATCATTCATGCGGTTGATGCAGCGCAAAAACGTCGACTTGCCGCAGCCCGAAGGGCCAATGAAGGCGGTGATGGCGTTTTTGGCGATGTTGAGGTCAAGCCCCGTCAGCGCATGAAAGTCACCGTACCAAAAGTTGAAATCCTTGGCCGTAATGGCCGCTTGCTCCAGCGTGGGAGCGGACTGATAAACGGACATGGGACTCCTTAACTAGCGACGCTTGCGCGACAGGAAGCGCGCAAACAGGTTGAAGGCCAGAATGATCACCATCAGCAAGAGCGCGGTGCCGTAGGCTGCGTTCATGTTGATGCCGTCGTTGGCAAGCAGGTACAGGTGAACCGTCATGGGGCGGCCGGAATCGAGCGGCGAAATAGGTAGATTGATGGCCTGGCCCATGGTGTAGAGCACCACCGCGGTCTCGCCGATGGCGCGACCGATGGCAAGGACGATGCCCGTGGCAATACGGCCAAAGGCAGAAGGAAGCACAATCTTGGAGACAACCTGCCACTTGGTGGCGCCCAGGCCGTACGCGCCCCAACGGATATAGCGCGGGACGGCGCGAATGGCCTCTTCGGTGGTGCGCATGACGATGGGAAGCATCAAGAGCGCGAGCGCCAGAGCGGCCGAGACCATCGAAAGGCCCAGGCCCATGGCCTCGACAAACAAGGCGTAGCCAAACAGGCCCATAACGATGGAGGGCACCGAGGCCAAAGCGTCAGCAGCGTAGCGAATGAGCTCGACGACCTTGCCCTGCTTGGCGTACTCGGCCAGATAGACGGCTGCCAGCACAGCGATCGGCGTGCAGATAAGCATGGCGAGCGCCGTCACATAGACGGTCGAGACGATCGTGGGCCAAATACCGCCCTCGGCGTTGACGCCCTGGGGCCAACCGAAGATAAAGTCGAGCGAGATGTGTGGCAGGCCGTTGATGACCACGTAGGCGATGATAGCGACCAGCACCAGCGTGGTGATGTATGCCGCGGCACGGAACACGCCAAGCATGATCTTGTTGGACAGGTCCTTGTTGATGCGGCCCTTCTTGCCGTGGGAAAGGGCACGCTTGATGCGCTCGCGCGACGAGGTCGTATCGACCGTCGTGTCAACGGAATCGGACATAGCCTACCCCCTCTTCTTCTTGGAAAGCAGACGGACAATACCCACCAGCGTGGCGGAAATGATAAACAGGACCACGCCCATGCCGAACAGCGCCGAGCGATGCAGACCCGAGGAATAGCTCATGTCGAGCGCAATCTGGCTCGTGAGCGTCGAGATGGGGCTCGCAATGCTGTCGGGAATAACCGGGGCGTTACCCACGACCATGAGCACGGCCATGGTCTCGCCGATGGCACGGCCCATACCCAGCACGATGGCATCCACGATACCCAGCTTGGCGGCAGGTAACACGACCTTATAGATAGTCTGCCACTTGGTGGCGCCCATGGCATACGATGCCTCGCGAATGCCCATGGGAATGGAATTGAGAGCATCGATGGTAAGCGTCGTGATGGTGGGCACGATCATAATGGCGAGCACGAACCACGCCGTCAGCGCGCCAAAACCAAGACCGCCGGTCAGTTGTGCGATAAACGGGCGGATGATGATCATGCCAAAGAAGCCATAGATGATAGAAGGGATGCCGGCCAACAGGTCAACGGCAGGGCTGATGAGCTTGCGCACGCGCTTGCTGGCGATCTCGACCAGATACACGGCCGTGCCCACGCCTAGGGGCACACCCATGGCGAGTGCACCGACGGTCACCAGACCCGAGCCGGCAAGCAGCGACACGATGCCGTAGTGACCCTCAGAGGGCGCCCACGTAAAGCTAAAGAAGTCCGCCAGACCGATGTCGGTAAAGACGGGCAGCGCCGAGTACGTGGTAAAGACAAAAATCAGGATGACGGTAACGACCGCCAAGAACGCGCAGGCAAAGAAGATCCACTGCAGCGCCTTCTCCTTGATATAGGTACTGCGCGATACGAGCGCCAGCTCGCGCTTCTTGGGCGTCTGAACATTCCGCTCAGTCTGGGAGTTTTCCTGTGCTTCCATGCTACTCACTCCCCTTCTCGTCGTTGGTGACGGGGATAAAGCCCGCCTCGCGAATCTGCTTGTCCATCTTTTCGGACGTCACATAGTCGATGTAATCCTGCGCCTGCTGCGAAGGCGCACCCTTCACAAAGAAGTAAAGGTCGCGTGAGATGGGATAGCCGCCGCTCGCGACCGTCTTCTCGGACGCCTCAACATGATTGACCGAGACGGCCTTGACCGAGGTCTTGGCGTTGAGGCTATCGACGAAGCCCAGCGAAATGTAGCCAATGGCACCGCGCGAACGAGATACCACGTCGCGCACCTGGCCCGTGCCCGAAAGAACGGCGGAGCGGCGATCGAACGGGGTGCCGTCCATCACGATGGTGCGGAATGCTTCACGCGTGCCAGACGCCTCGTCTCGGTTGATGACCTGAATCTTCAGGTCCTCGCCACCGACCTCTTTCCAATTAGTAATCTTGCCGGCATAGATATCGCGGAGCTGCTCGGTCGAGAGGTTATCGACCGGGTTATCGTCGTTCACGATGACCGCGATACCGTCGTGGGCAATGACGATGGGAGTCAGGCCCAGATCCTGTTCGTCGGCATTGAGTCCACGGGAGGAGCTGGCGATATCGGCCGTGCCAGCGCTGACGGCTTCGATGCCAGCGGAAGAGCCCAAACCGGAAACGAGCACGTCGATGCCGGTCTCCTCCTTAAAGCCCTCTGCCGCAATCTCGGCGATAGGAAGGCAGGTCGTGGAGCCGGCCACAGTAATGGAAGAGGTAGAAGATCCCGAAGAACAGGCGCACAGCGTAAGCGTAAGCACGGCGGCGCTCAGGACCGATACGATCTTTCTCATAGCATCACGCCGATCGCAGCATGGCGCCCACAGGTGCCGTCCTCGTTACGGTAGGAATAAAAGCGGTCGTTCTGACGCACAGTCGAAAGCTGGGTATCCACGATATTATCCGCGTCCACACCGGCATCTACCAGCGCCTCACAAATGGCAGCGGAAAGATCGAGCATGCGAGAGGCACTCGCATCGATGCAAGAGAACTCGACGGCAAAGCGATCCATGAGTTCCTGGGATACCTCATATTCGTCAGCCAAGATATGGGGGCCGATATAGGCGGAAACGTCGCTCGCATCGCAGCCGGTAGCATCGCAAAGCGCCTGGCACGCCTTGGCAGAAATACGTGCAATCGTGCCCTTCCAACCGGAGTGCACCACGGCAAATCCGCCAGGGGCCACCAGCACCACGGGAACGCAGTCGGCAAAGCAGAGCAGCACGGGCACGTCATGGGCCGTACAGACGATGGCATCGCAGCCCTCGGCAATCTGCTCGCGGACGTCCTCAAGATCGTCGGCGCCGTTCGAAGTCACCGTAACGATATGGTCACCATGTACCTGATTGGGCACGAGCAGATTATGCTCGCACTCAGTGGCGCCCATAGCTTCGAGCGCTCGACGACGATTTTCTTGAACAGCAAAGGGGTCATCGCCTACATGCGAGCCCAGGTTGAGCGAGGAGTACGCATCTTCAGAAACGCCACCGGTGCGCTCGGTAAAGGCAAAGCGGACATCGGATGTCGCGCCCTCCACCAACGTAACTCCATCATGGTCGACACGCGAAACGTTGTCCGCACGTGCTGCCATACTAAAGCCTCCTAATAACACAAGTACCGCGGCGTCGCCGCGCAGTCCGCGTTTATACGGCTGTCATACTTCCTTAAAAGGATACCCGCAGCGGTAGGGACCAAACGTAAAGGGAACGTAAGGAGATTGGAGGCTTTCGTTTACAAACGAGAAACAAAACGGGGTGCATCCAAATGGACACACCCCGTGCAGGTCGTTGAGAAAAACGAACTAGAAGCTACCGCGCTTCAGGAAGTCGGGAAGCTCGAACTGGTCGTTGCCAAAGTTGGGCAGCTCGGTACCACCGACGTTGCGGGTCGGAGCGGCCTGAGCCGGGCTGGCAGCCGGGGCGGTGCGCTGCGGCTCAGCGGAGGCAGCGGCCTTGCTCTGAGACTGCTGAGCAGCAAAGAGCTCATCCTGACGGTTGACGTTGGAGTCGGAGAAGCCCGTAGCGATGACGGTGATACGCACCTGATCGCCCAGGGACTCGTCGACAACGGTACCGAAGATGATGTTGGCCTCGGGGTCGACGGCGTTGGCGACAACGTCGGCGGCGTCGCTGATCTCCTGGATGCCCAGGTCCTTGGAACCGGCGATGGAGAGCAGCACGCGCGTGGCACCATCGATGGAGCTCTCGAGCAGCGGGCTGGAGATGGCCTGCTGGGCAGCGTCGACGGCACGGGTATCCCCAGAAGAGGTACCGATACCCATCATGGCGGTACCGGCCTGCTTCATGATGGTCTTAACATCGGCGAAGTCCAGGTTGATGATACCGGGGACGGTGATGAGGTCGGTGATGCCCTGGGTGCCCTGGGAAAGGACGCCATCGGCAATCGCGAAGGCCTCGAGCATGGTGGTCTTCTTCTCGGCGATGTCGAGCAGCTTATCGTTAGGGATGACGATCATGGTGTCGACGCAATCGGAGAGGGTCTTGATGCCCTCCTCGGCGCTCTTCTTGCGCTTGCGGCCCTCGAAGGTGAAGGGCTTGGTCACGACGGCGACGGTCAGTGCGCCGACCTCGTTCATCGCGATATCAGCAACGATGGGAGCAGCGCCGGTACCGGTGCCACCGCCCTCACCGCAGGTGATAAACACCATGTCGGCGCCAGCGAGCGCCTCGGCAATGTCGTCACGGGACTCATCGGCAGCCTTGCGGCCAACCTCGGGGTTGGCGCCGGCGCCCAGGCCGCGGGTAAGGTCGGTGCCGATGTGCACCTTGATATCGGCATCAGAGATCGCGAGTGCCTGAGCGTCGGTGTTGATGGCAACAAACTCGACGCCGCGGATGCCCTCTTCGATCATTCGATTGACCGCGTTGGTACCGCCGCCGCCGACGCCGACCACCTTAATGACGGCAAGGTAGTTGTTGATCTCTGTCTCGTGCATGTCGGTCCTCCGAACAAAGGTTATAGCCATAGCATGGGTCGACCCCTGCGCACATTAACCTTCAGGTTGAAAGTAAATGCAAAGGTAAACCGTATTATGTTTGCACATTATGAACGTATCAGTCAAATAATTGACCGTGAAAACCAAACAAACCAGATAAACGGCGTGGTATGGCCCCTCAACAAAGCATCAACCAGCGCTACGAGGTCGGAGCATTCCTAAATGTGTAGTTGCCTGGAGAGCGCACATTGATATACGTTACGCCCTCTACCTGCGAAAGCAACTTGGTGACTACGCGTTCCTTCTTGGCGATATCGTCCGAATCGCCCAGCGACACCTCAATGCCGTTATTGAGGTTTGCCGAGATGGCTTCGACCGAAGGCGTGGAGATATCCTTGACTTGTCCCAAGAACTCGCTCGAAAAACCACGCACATAATCCAGGCCGGCCTTAACGGCCTTGGAGTTCACCGCCTGGCCGGAAACCGGAGCGACATCCGCCGAGACATCAGTCAACAACACCGCGCCA
Organism: uncultured Collinsella sp.; assembly: GCA_937922225.1. Taxonomy (GTDB): domain Bacteria; phylum Actinomycetota; class Coriobacteriia; order Coriobacteriales; family Coriobacteriaceae; genus Collinsella. The sequence continues at coordinate 36,132 of CAKZUZ010000014.1, read as the reverse complement.
TAATGCTTGGCGAGCGCCAGCGCGGCATCGATTCCGGTCAAGGTATTTGAGCCCTGCCCTGTCGTGATGACGTTGCCCTGGTCGTCCACTTCGACCGACGTCGACAGCGGGGCGATCCAGGTGTCATCGTCTCCGATAGCCCAGGCAAGGTCATCGGAGCTGATATACGCAATGGCGATAACTTTACGCTCCGTCGGCGTGATGATAAGCGTATGGGGAAACTGGCGCTGGACATCCACGCCCGAAACCCACGGGTTCTGCTTGAGATCCTCGGTAATCTGGTCGGGATCGACGTTAAAAAGCGACGTTCCCTCGGGCAAGTCGATCAGCTGGATAGCATCGTGCTTCGTCACATGCTCGCTGCCTTGAATCTGAATATCAGTGGCAGTAAACAGTCCAGAGTTGATCACCACGATGGCAACGACGACGAGCACGGCCAAGACGGCCAGAACGCCGCCCACGATTTTGCCTTTGCCTGTAACGACAGAAGCGGCATCTGATGTTTTATTTGCCATCGCTCCAAGTGAAGATAACGGGTTGAAACCTTTTTTACTCGAAGGCTTCTTGGCGGTAGCCGGCACCGATGTAAGCGAGCGCGGTTTCGATGCGCCCAGCGTGAGACCTGGACGCGCCGCTTTAGTTCCCGTCGAGGGCTTGGGAGCTGCCATGGGACGGGCAGGCTTGGCGCCCATAACAGGCTTTGACGTCACCGAGGGACGCGAGGACTTTTTTGCGGCCGGACGATTACCGAGCTGCGAGCCGACGACCGGACGACTGGTCTGTCGAGCATGCCCGACAGACTTAGAGTGCGCGACGGTATTGCGTTGAGGTTTGGCAGGCGCGCCGGAACGCCCTCCGGCGCGGCGGAAGGTGGGTTTCGATGCTCTAGAAGCCGAGGAATTTAACTTCCGGTCTGAGCTCGATGCCATACGCCTCCCTCACCTTTCCGTGCACATGTCTGATAACCGCGGCAACGTCATCGGCCGAGGCAGTTCCGTTATTAACGATAAAATTAGCGTGAACGGGCGAAACTTCCGCGCCGCCAATCGAAAAACCCTTTAATCCACAATCCTCGATAAGCTTGCCCACACTCGCATCGGGCGGGTTGCGAAAGACAGACCCGCAGGATGCGCGACCCATGGGCTGCGTACGCTTGCGCCTTGTAAGGTACCGCTCCATGCGCTCACGAATGTCGGCCTTGGGCGCCGGTTTAAGCTTGAGCACGCACTCGAGGATGATCTCATTGCGGGGAAGGCTACATTCGCGGTAGCCCCAAGAGATCTCGGACCCCGCATAATGCTTGATACCGGATGCCGGGTCAAACGTTACGACATCCTCAACCAGCGAGCCAATCCACTCGGTCCGCGTGCCGGCATTCATAGATATCGCACCGCCGACCGAACCAGGAATGCCAACGGCAAACTCAAGGCCCGAGAGGCTACGCGACAGGGCATCGTTGACCAGGCGCGCAAACATCACGCCCGCACCGACCGTCAGCGTACAACCGTCATCGGCAACAACCGTGCGCTGGAACTCACGTCCGAGCGAAATGACGGCACCGCGATAACCGCCATCGGCAACCAGCAGATTGGAGCCCTTGCCGATGATGACCCACGGCACCTGCTCGCGATCGAGCACCGCCACGGCGCGGCGGAGGGCATGATAGCTATGGCACGTCACAAAGAGGTCGGCCTTGCCGCCGATACGATAGCTCGTATGACGCGCAAGGCGCTCGTCCTCGATCACATCCGTGTCGATCATGCCCGAGAGCGCCATGACGGCGTTAAACAGACCCATTAGACTTAAGCGTCTTTCTTGGCAGTCAGATACTCAATGAACTCGGGACCGACGGTCGTAACGTCGCCGGCACCCATGGTGAGCAGCAGGTCGCCCTCGCCCACCATCTGCTCGAGCTCCTGATTGAGCTCAAGACGGCTGGAGCAGTACACGACCTCCTTGCCAGGATGCTTGGCGCGCACGGTATCGGCGAGCATCTTAGAGGTGACACCCGGAATGGGCATCTCGCCAGCCGAGAACACATCAATCAGCAGCAGTTTATCGGCATTGGCAAATGCATCGGCAAAGTCGTCGCACAGGGCCTGCAGGCGCGAATAGCGGTGCGGCTGGAACACGACGTCGACGTGCTTGTAACCCAGCGACGAAGCGGCAGCAAGCGTCGCCTTGATCTCGGTGGGGTGATGGCCGTAATCATCGACCACGGTGATGCCATCGATATCGCCCACGTGGGTAAAGCGACGGCGGACGCCCTCAAAGCTCGAGAGCGCCTTGGCGGCGGCGTCGATGTCAAGGCCCAGGACATGGGCGACGGTGAGCACCGCCGTGGCGTTGAGCATGTTGTGGCGACCGGGATTGCTCTTGATCTCCACAGCGCGCTCAGTGCCGTCCTCAAAGCGAACGATAAAGTCACTCTGGATGCCCTTGACATCCGGGTGCATGCAGACGATGTCGTTGCTCTCGGCAAAGCCGTAGGAAAGCACGTGACGGCCCGTCGACTTGGCGAGCTCGACCAGATGCGGGTCCTCACCGCAGACGATGACGGTGCCGTCCTCGCCCACCAGGCTCATGAATTTGGCGAAAGTTGCCTCGATCTCCTCGATACCCGAGTAGTGATCGAGGTGGTCGGCCTCGACGTTGGTCACAATGACTACGTTGGGGTTCAGGAACAGGAAGGAGCTGTCGGACTCGTCGGCCTCGGCGACAAAGTAGTCGCCCGAGCCGTTCTTGCCGTTCGTGTCATAGCCCTCGACGATGCCACCGATCAGGAAGCTCGGATCCAGACCCATGCGGTCGAGCATGGTGGCACACATCGAAGACGTGGTGGTCTTGCCATGCGTGCCGGCAACAGCGACGGTGGTGTAGCCGTGACCCAAAGCAGAGAGCATCTTGGCACGGGGCCACACGGGAATACCAAGCTCGCGAGCGCGCACGAGTTCAGGGTTGGACTCCGGAATAGCGGTGGAGACAACAACCACGTCGGGCTTGACCTCGTCGATCGTGGCGGCCTCATGGCCCACATGCACCTTCACACCAGCGCGGGTAAGCTGGCGGATATAACGTGACGTCTTAAGGTCGGAGCCGGTAACGGCATAACCGCGCTCGTGCAGAACGAGGGCGATGCCGCTCATGCCGGCGCCGCCGATACCGATAAAGTGGGCGCTCTTAAACTCGGGCGCGGAGGTTGCAGTCTGGGAATCAGCCATGTGCTCGTGTACTCCTTGCGTAAACACTGCCTGTAACCCGTTAACTGTACCGCACCTACCGCATCAGCGCGAGGGCGACCGAAGATATCCCGTCTAACTAACGCAAACCCTCTACTGCATCCGCCAGAAGAGCGGCGGCTCTATCCTGAGCCAGACCACGCGCCGCCTGACGCATGGCGTCGCGCGCCGCCGCGTCATCGACCAGGTGCAGCAGCTCATCGGCAAAGGCAGAACCGTCGATATCGGCATCGGCGCAGAGCACGCCGGCCCCGGCGTCGACCAGATAACGGGCATTGGTGGTTTGGTGGTCGGCCGTGGCGTGCGGGTACGGCACGAGTACCGAGGGCACGGCAAGCGCGGCGATCTCAGCCACGCTCGAGGCACCGGAACGCGAGAGCACCAGATCGGCCGCAGCCAGCATATCGCCCATGTTGTCGATATAGGGCTGGACACGATAGCGCTGCGCCTCCTCGGGCGTCAGCGCCAAAGCGCGCTCGGTCTCCTCAAAGCCGTCGGCACCCGTCGAATGCAAAATGTAGAGATTCTCGCGGGTCAGCAGCTCACCCTTGAGCGAGGCAACGCGCTCGTTGAGATGCTGTGCACCAAGTGAACCGCCAAAGACGAGCAGAAGCGTCGCATCCTCGGGCACGCCGAGCGTCTTGCGACCGCGGGTGCGATCGCCCTCGATCACCGAACGACGCACAGGATTGCCCGTCATGAGCACATGGTCGGGGTCGCCCTCACGCTCAAAGACCGTGCGGGCCGCAGGTACCGAAATGCACACGCGGGCGGCATGCGAGTTCATCATCTTATTGGCCAGACCCGGAACAGAGTTCTGCTCGTGCAGCAGATACGGAACGCCGGCGTCCTTGCACCAACCCAGCAGCGGGACCTCAACGTAAGCACCAAAGCCGATAGCGGCATCGGGCTTACCGACCTTCGAGAAGTGACTGGCAAGCGCACGCTTCGCCTTGTTGACGCGCCACAGCGAGGTCAGCGCCGTCCAGGGACGGGAGCGATCGAAGCCCGTAACTGTGATGGGCACAAAATCGAATCCGGCCTCGGGAACCAGACGACCCTCGAGCTTGCGCGATTGGCCCACGAACACAACGTGATGACCGCGGTCACGCAGTTCCTCGGCCAAGGCGAGCGCGGGGTTGATATGTCCTGCCGTGCCGCCAGCTGCAATAGCAACGGTCATCTTATCGGTCATGGTAATCCCTTCGTACACGCGGCCCCTGGTCATCGGTGCGCAAACGCGCCGACGGGTCCGAATTCAAATCGATTCGATTATATCCGCCGCCCGCATTGCGAGGAGTGGGGCGCTGCGGACGACCTTGCGGCGCTGTTCGCTGACGCGGACGGGCCGCCGGCTCGGTCGCAGAGCCATCCAGAACGGTAAAGCCGTTACGCGAAGATCGCTCGCCGCGCACATGGGGCACGCCGGCGGTACTCTCATCCATAACGGCAAAGCTCTCGCGGCGACGGTCGTACTCATCGCGACGGGCGCTCTCATACGAAACGCGCAGGATCAGACCGGCAAGCATAAGCGACACAATAATCGACGAGCCGCCGTAGCTAATAAACGGCAGCGGCTTACCCGTCATGGGAAACACATTGAGAATGCCCAGCGCGTTGATCAAAAACTGCACCGCAAGGATGACCGCGGAACCCGATGCCATAAGTGCTCCGCGACGATCGGTCGCCTGCTCAGCAATGCGAAACGCCGAGTAAATCAGCATCGCAAACACCAAGAAGAACAGCACGGTTCCGATAAAGCCAACTTCCTCGCCGATAATAGCCAAGATGTAGTCGTTGTGCGCCTCGGGCAAATACGAGTACTTCATGGTGGAGTTGCCGATACCACGGCCGAACAGTCCGCCCGAGGCAAACGCCATGATGGCAAGCGTGGCCTGATAGCCGTCACCATATTCGTCTGCCCAAGGATTCCAAGCAACCTGGACACGCGTCATACGATACGGCTCGGCGATAAGAGCAATCGCAATGACGGCGATGCCGGCAACAACCGTCCAAACGATATATTTGGGGTCCAATCCCGCAAACAACGCCATGCATATGAGGGTCAACAAAATGATCAGAACGGTACCGAAATCGGGCTGAACAAAGATCAGGAAGAGCGAAATTCCCAGGTAGCCGCCCATCTTGCGAAGAAACTCGTTGATGTTGCCGCCGGGCGAAAAGATACGGTCGAGCATGATTGCCGAATACGCGATGGCGAACGGCTTTAAAAACTCAGACGGCTGAAACTGAATACCGGCGATGTTGAGCCAACGCGTGGCGCCACGACTGCCGCTACCCATAAAGAACACCAGAACCAGTAGCCCCATCATGCCCATGAGGAAGATCCTGAGCACGTCTTCCCCAAACCAACTGTCCGGTAAGATGCGCACGATGGCAACCATAGCCAGCACGCCAACTCCGGCAAACGCGGCCTGTCGAAATAGGAAAAACGTCGCCGAACCGTTCTCGTGCAGCGCCTCGACCGAAGATGCCGAGTACACCATCAGCAAGCCGAAGCAAACCAAGCTAAACAGGCAGGCCATAAATATCAAACGGGGGCGCATGATGCGGGCGGGGACGCCGGCAATATAGCGCTCACCGAACGTCTGCCCGCCGCATCCGGAACGCGTCGTGCTACGCAGCGAGGAAGCACGGTCCGAGTCGGGCCTCCTCATATCACTTCGGGGGCTCTCCTCTCTCACCGGCAACCCCTATTCCGTTTGCGATTTCGCTGCTGCGGCAAGCTGGGCCACGTAGTCCTTAAACACGCGACCGCGCTCCTCGTAGCCCGAGAACTCGTCGAACGAAGAACAAGCGGGCGAAAGCAGGATCACGTCGCCGCGGCTCGAGAGCGAGCGGGCAACGTCAACGGCATCGCGCAGGTCATCGGCCTGGGCGATATCCACGTCACCATCGACATCGGCCTCGTCCATAGCAGCGGTAAAGCGCTCGCGCGCATCGCCAAAGCAAACGACTGAACGCACGTTGTCCATAACGACGCGGGCAAAGTCCGCAAGCGGTGTGCCCTTATCGTGGCCGCCGAGCAGCAAAATCACATCGTCGTCGGAAAACGCCGTCAGGGCCTTTTCGACCGCATCGGTGTTCGTTGCCTTGGAATCGTTGACGTAGCGCACGCCATCGATCTCGCCGCAGGGTTCCACGCGGTGTTCGAGCGGCTGGAACGATGCCAAACCGCGGCAAATGCCCTCGGGATCGGCACCGACGGCCAGAGCAGCCGTGGCGGCACATAGGGCATTGATGACATTGTGATGGCCCGAGATCTTGAGCTCGGATGTGGCGACAAGCTGAGTCTCGACGCCTTTCAGGCGCACGATCATCTTGCCGTCGCGCACGAAGGCGGCGTCTGCACCCTCGGGCTCGTCAAAAGCGACCTTGCAGATGCGGCGGCCCGGTGTGTAGATGTACTCATCGAACTCATGGATGCCGGCATCCTCAACGTCGATAACCACGAGGTCGTCGTCGACCATATTCTCGAACAACTTGATCTTGGCAAGCGCATAGTTCTTATGGCTCTTGTGCCAGCCCAGGTGGTCGGGCGTGATGTTGAGCAGCACCGCCACGCGAGGATGAAGCTCGGCGGTCGTAGCAATCTGATAACTCGACAGCTCAGCCACAAACCACTCATTGTGTGCGCGGCCGTCGATCTCGTTCACCGGCGGCTCACCGATATTGCCGACGGCCACGCTGGCTTCACCGGCGGCCTTGAGCAGATAATCGGTCAGCGACGTGGTAGTTGTCTTGCCGTTGGTGCCCGTGATGGCGATCCAATTTTGGGGAGACAGGCGATAGGCAAACTCGGGCTCGCCCATAATCTGAGCGGCATGCTCACGCCCGGCCTTAAAGAAAGCCGAGAACTCCGAGATTCCCGGGCATGTCACGCACACGTCATAGGCACCCTCGACCTGCTCGGTGCCGTAGACAAACGACGCGCCCTGCGCCTCGAGCGCACGTGTGGCGTCATTGGGCTCGGAGGTACCGCCGCCATATACGGTCGTGGCGCTCACGCGCTCGGGGTGAGCCAGCGCCCAACGGGCGACATCGAGACCGGATTTACCCTGCCCCAAAACGAGCAGGCTAAAGACATCAGCAAGAGGCATGAAAGACCACTATCCCAACTGGAAGAACAGGGCGAGGCCAACGGCGCCAAAGGCCGCGGCGATAATCCAAAAACGGATAACGACCTTGGTCTCGGCCCAGCCCTTCTTTTCGAAATGATGATGAATGGGCGCCATAAGGAAGACGCGCTTGTGCGTAAAGTGGAAATAGACGACCTGGATCATGACCGACAGAGTCTCGACGATAAACAGACCGCCGATGATGAGGGAAACGACTTCGGTGTTGGTCATGATGGAGGTGCAGGCAAACGCGGCACCCAGGGCAAGCGAGCCGGTATCGCCCATAAAGATGCTCGCCGGGTAGCAATTGAACCACAAAAAGCCCAGGCAGGCACCGGCGCACGCCGTGCAGAAGATGGACAGGTTCACGTCACCGTGCAAAAACGCCATGGCGGCCATGGCGAGCATGGCGATCATGGAAGTGCCGCCGGCAAGACCGTCCAGACCATCGGTCAGGTTCACGGCATTGGAAAGACCGGCGATCATCAGCCAGCAAAATACAATGTAGAGCCACGGGAACGAAAGGCCGCAGATGGTGGTCGAAAGAACACCGAGGTCAATCGTCAGGCCGCCGGGAAAACGAATCTCGGGGGCGACGCCGCACCAATTGACAGCGAGCACGGTAAAAGTGACGCAGATGATGGTCAGACCGATCATCTTGGCGTGAGGCGTCAGACCGAGCGAGCGACCATGCGTGACGGAGGTCAGGTCGTCGATGAGACCCAGAACGCCGGTGGCCAGCGTGGCAAGCAGCACGAGCACGAGCTCGGTGGTGAGCTTGCCCATCAGCAGGCAGGTCAGCGAGATCGCGACAAGGATGATGACGCCGCCCATGGTGGGCGTACCCTGTTTAATCAAATGACGCTTGGGGCCGTCGGCTCGGACCTGTTGGCCGATACCCTCGACCTTCAGCAGCTTGATCCACCACGGCATAAGCAGCAACCCAATGGCAGCAGCGATGCCAAGTCCCAAAAAGGCCTGATACGTAGGATACGAGGGATTGCCGAACATGGGCTAGCACACACCTTCCACAAAGCGGTCGAGCTCAACAAAACGGGAACCCTTGACCAATACAACATCATGATTTTCAAGCGCGCCGCCCATGCGGTCGAGCACCTGCTGATAATCGGAGAACACCTGGATGCGGTCCTCATCCATACCCATCATACGTGCGGCATCGGCCATGAGCTGAGCCAGCTCGCCGCCGACGCACGCGAGCATGTCGAGCTTTTTGGCGGCGGCATAGGCGCCCACGAGTTCATGCATGCGGGGAGCCTCGTCGCCCATCTCGCCCATCTCGCCCAAGATCGCCATGCGCGAACCGTCACAGATAAGCGAGCACAGCAAATCGAGGCCGGCAGCCATAGACTCGGCACTGGCGTTGTAGGAGTCGTCGATGATGCGTGCTCCGCTCTTGGCGCGCTTGATCTCCTGACGGTGGCCGGTGATCGTAAGGCCCCTAAAGGCAGCATCGATCTGCTCGGGCGTCACGCCCAGACGATAGGCGACCGCGGCGGCCTTGACGGCATTGGGCACGGACTGCACACCGGGAATGGCCAGCATGGTATCGACCGTGTCGCCCTGACCAAAGTCGAGCGTAAAGACCGGATGGCCCTCGTCGTCGACGCGAATGTCGCGTGCGCGGACCTCGTCGTCGTCCGAGACACCGGCCAGCATCACGTCAATACCCGCAGGCTGGGCGAACGTATCGCGAATGAACGGCGTAAAGTCGTCCTCGCCGCCCAAAACCAGCAACGGCGAGAAGTCGCCGGCGGCGCACATGCCCTGGACAATCTCGGACTTGGCGCGGGCGATGTTCTCGCGGCTGCCCAGGATACCGATGTGGGAGGTTCCGATCTTGCTCACAATGGCAAGATTGGGGTTGGCAGACTGGGACAGGCGCTCAATCTCATGAAAATGGTTCATACCCATCTCGAGCACCAGAACCTCGGTATCGGCCGGAGCGGAAAGCACCGTGAGCGGCATGCCGATCAAGTTGTTGAAATTGCCCTTCGTGGCCCAGACGCGATAACGCTTGGCGAGCACGGCGGCGAGCACGTCTTTGGTCGTCGTCTTGCCAATCGACCCGGTAATGCCGACGACCAGGCAGCCAAGCTCCAAGCGATATACATGCGCCAGGCGCAGCAAGAACTCCTCGGGGTCGTCGGTCAGCAAGATGGCGCATCCCTTGTCCTGCGCCAGCGAAACCAGCTCGGCATCGGGCTCGCGCGTCATCACGACGGCACCGGCACCCGACTCGATGGCACGGGAGGCAAAATCATTGCCGTCGACCTTTTCGCCGGGGAAGGCGACAAAGATCGTCCCCTCCTCGACCTGACGCGAGTCGATAACGCACCCGCGGCATACTCGATCGACTTCTTCCGTCACGGTTCGGGCCCCCGTTGAGGCCGCGAGGTTGTTGACGGCGATCTCTATCATTGCAGCTCCCCTGTAAACCTAATAATGCTATCGGCGTATTGTATCCCAGTGCCATGCGCGCGTGGTGCAGGGCATGTGAACACCCTTCAGATCAAACGGCAGACCACGCTCAAGATTGTAACCCCCTACTTCGTGCGCGGGATACCCAGCACGTCGAGCGCGTTGGCCATAATGGACTGGAATGGCACCGCGGCGGCATCCGAGCCGCTCGGTGTTCCATCGAGTGTGATATAGCACAGCACCTTGGGCGATTGTGCCGGCGCAAAGCCCATAAAGGACGACATATAGTTCTCCTTGAGGTAACCCCCGTTCTCGTCAGCACGCTCGGCCGTACCGGTCTTGCCCGCCACGTCATAGCCATCGACCGCACCGCCAACGCCCGTGCCTTCGGACACGACCGTCTGCATGCACGATGTCACCTGGGCGGCAGCGTCGTCCGATATCGCACGCTCGCCTTCGCCCCAGTCCTTCTCATCGCCCTTGCTGGACTTATAGAAGTGCGGAGTCATCATCACGCCGCCGTTCGCGATGCCGCCCACGGCACGTGCGACCTCAATCGGCGAGACGGACAGCGCCTGGCCAAAGCTCATCGAGCCCAGCGTGGCGCCGTCGTACTGGTCGCGCTCCTTGACGATACCCAGACTCTCACCCGGAAAATCGACACCGGAGCTATGACCAATGCCCCACTTGTCCACATAGGTGGCAAAATCATCGGCACCGATCTTGCGTCCCACCAGGACAAAGCCCACATTGGACGAACGGCGCATCATCTCACGCACGTCCATGGTCATGGTGTAGTCGCGCTTATCGGCGTCGGTAACGGTGTCGTCGCCGACCTTAATGCTCGCCGGCACCTCAAACGACGTGCTCGAACGCACGGCGCCCAAGTCGAAGCCGGCACCGGCCACAAGTGTCTTAAAGACCGAGCCGGGCTCGTAGGCATCGGTAACCAGGCGCAAGTTCATGTCCTCGGTCTTGGCGTTTTCCAGATCGGTCTGGTCATATGTCGGATACGAGCATGCCGCCAGAATCTCGCCCGTCGTGGGATCGGTGACCAGGGCCGAGCCATTCTTGGCCTTGGTCTTTTCGACCGCCTCGGCCAGGGCGTCCTCGGCGGCACGCTGGATATTGACATCGAGTGTCGTCACGATGTCCACGCCGTCCACCGCGGCAACCTTTTTATAGGCGCCGCCCGCGATATAGCTACCGTCCCTCGCCCGCTCGCGCACCAGCGAGCCGTTCGTTCCGGTCAAAAGCTTGTTGTACTGCTTCTCAAGGCCCGTCAGACCGTCGTTGTCCACGTTTACCACGCCAAGCACCTGCGATGCCAGGTTGCCATAAGGATATACGCGCTTCATGGCCTGCTCAAAGAGCACGCCGGGCAGATTCTTCTTCTCCAGCGCCGCAGCATCGTCCTCGTCCACCTGGCGTTTGATATACACCCAGGTGCCATCGGACATAACGAGATCACGACAGGTTTTCTTATCGATGCCCGTAGCTTTGACCAGTGCCGAGACCGTCTTGTCAACGTCCTCGATAAGCTGAGGATTCACGGCGATGTTGCGGCATTCGACCGACGACGTCAGCACGTTGCCGTTACGGTCGTAGATGGTACCGCGCTTGGCATACAGCGTCTGCGCAAGCAAGCGACGTGCATCGGCACGGTCGCGTAACTTATCGGCTTCCACGATTTGATAGTCGGCAAGGCGAAGGACGCCCAAGCCCAAGCCAAACCCGATGAAGCCCATGACGGCTTTGCGACGGGGCAGCGGCGTGCCCGTGAGCCATTCGGTCGACGAGCCCTTGCGCGATCTGGTGTTATGCATTTGAGGGCCACTCGAGCCACGGAGACGCGACGCAGGGTCGTTGCCATAGGACGGCCTCGCGTTGTAAGATGGCCGACCCGTTCCTTGATAACCAGAACGTCCCCGCGATGAGGGACGTCCAGAACCGCGACCCCGGTCGGAGCCGCGGCGATAGTCATTTGTCATACTCAGCTACCGTCTTGTTACTGAGCGGTCGCGGTCGAGCTAGCGCCCGCGGCTGCATCCTGCGAAAAATCAAGTGTAACGCTCTCGCTGGGCTCCACCATGCCATAAGCGCCTGCAAGGTCGCGAATGCGCGTGTCGGCACCATAGACCGAATGCATGACCTCCAGGTCGGAGCTCTCATCGGTCGCCTTCTCGAGCGTGTTGGTAAGCGCGGCATTGCTGTTGAGCACCTGGGCCGTAACGCCGGCGAGCGCCACACGGGCGACACCGATCGTCATGAAGATGGCCGCAATGATGCAAAACGTTTTAAGAACGATCATGAAAACCGGGCTTACCGCCTGGTTTGCCTGACGGCCCGCGCCCGTGTAGACATCAAAGCGCGGCGTGCGCTGCTCGCGGGGAGCAGCGGGAGCCTGCGGTGTCTCACGATAGGCGGGCATGGCGCTCATATCATAGGCGAGTGCTGCGTTTGAAGTGTTGTAGCCCATGATATGCCGCCTCCCATCCCGAGTACGTTGGTAGTGTGTTTAAGCTTCGTTTATGGTGCGAGCGGGAGGTCCAATATCGCGCGGTCGCGTCTACAGACGCTGCGCCACGCGGATCTTGGCTGATCTCGCCCGAGGGTTGCGCGCAACCTCATCGGGTTGGGCAACCAGGGGTTTGCGGGTGATGACCTTGAGTATCGGCACGTTGCCGCACACGCACACCGGAATCTCCGGCGGACACGTGCACCCCTGGCTCATCTCCTTAAAGTGGTTCTTTACGATACGGTCCTCGAGCGAGTGATACGAGATGACGCAGATGCGTCCGCCCGGGTTGAGCCACCTTGTGGCGGCGTCTAGCCCTCGCTCGAGCACATCGAGTTCGTGATTGACCTCGATGCGAATGGCCTGGAAACTTTTCTTGGCTGGGTGTCCGCCATGCCGACGAGCGGCAGCGGGGATACCAGCCTTGATGATCTCGACAAACTGACCGGTGGTTTCGATCGGCTCATGCTCGCGGCGGCGCACGATCTCACGCGCGATCTGCGAGGCGAACTTCTCTTCGCCGTAGACGCGTAGAATCCGGGCGAGGTCGTGTTCGTTATAGGTGTTGATGACCTCAGCTGCGTTTAAGGTGTTGTTACCCGGATCCATCCGCATGTCCAATGGGGCGTCCTCGTTGTACGAAAAGCCCCTGCCAGGGATATCGAGTTGCGGCGACGAAACGCCCAAGTCGAACAGGAAGCCATCGACCCCGGGCACCTCGGCCGAGCAAAGCAGCTCGTCCAAGTCGCCGAAGTTGCCCTTCAGCAGCTGGTGCGGTACGCCGGGAACCTCGCGGTCCAGACGGGCGCCAGCGGCCTCGAGGGCCATGTCGTCCTGATCGACGCCGAGCAAAAGGCCGGTCTCCCCCACCTGCGCGGCCATCTTTACCGAATGGCCGGCACCGCCAAGGGTGCAGTCGCAGACGACGGAGCCGCTCTTTAGCTGCAGCGACTCAAGCACTTCGCCGAGCATGACAGGTTCATGCCGATATTCTTGTGTCAAGATCCCACGCTCCATCCGTTACTCGTGCCTTGCCCTTACGAGAAGAAGAGGTCCAGCAGGGCCTCGTCATCATCGTCCTCATCGGCCGTAGCGCGGTCCCAAACCTCAAGGTGGTCGTAGTTGCCCACAACCGTGACCTCGCGGTCGAGGTTCGCCTGCTTGCGGAGAGACTCAGAAAGACCGATACGACCCGCGCTGTCCACATCCATCGACGTGGTGCGCTTGTTGATCGCCCTCATGAGCTTCTGGTCGTTGATGTCACGCGGGTTAAAACCCTCGTGGCCCTCACGACCCGCGAAGAGTCCTTCGACCCACTTATCGAAGGCCTCGGCAGAGAACACGTACAGAGCATCGACATCCAGGGCTTTAAACACGCGAACGTGCTCTCCAAGCTCCTCACGAAGGGGTGCAGGCAGGGACAGACGACCTTTTGCATCGAGATTGCGCTCGTATGCACCCGTCATTCCCATGTGCGCCCTCCCCTCGGTTACTCAGATGGCACGTACGCGGGGAACCACCCCGCCTGTCGACGTCATCAATAATATGGGGAACCGCCCCATTTTTCAACACCTTTCCCCACCCCTTCCCCCACCCCTCCCCACCATTCCACCCCCAATATGTTGTAAAACACCCCCGAGCATATGTTCGAAAACACAATATGTTGTGTTTGCAGCAAAGGCGGGATGCCACCTGTAGAACCACACCCGCGAACCTCAACCTTCAAGTTGACCTTGAGGCGATTTTTACGTCCCTTTACACGCCGTTCACATCGCCCCCAAACTCCCCCACCCACGGTACACACGGCCCACCGCCGCATCGGTGTCTAGCGAAAAATGGGACGGGCCCCAGATTGCCCATGCGCGCAAAAGTGCGTCTCGGCAATCTGGGGCCCGTCCCCTTTAGTATTTATAAATATGCAGGTCAGCGAGGTGCTAGCGATGTGCTAGCGGATGCGCCGCCAGATAGACCTCGGTCAGTTGCGTTCGGTCGACATGCGTGTAGACCTGCGTGGTCGAAATATCGGCATGGCCCAAAATCTCCTGCAGCACACGCAGGTCGGCACCGCCCGCGAGCATGTGGGTGGCAAAGGAGTGGCGCAAGGTATGGGGATGGAGTCCCACCAGCCCCACCTGGCGCCCGTAGCGCTCACAGATGGCATGGATGCCCTGGCGCGACAGGCGACGTCCGTTCTTATTTAAAAAGACCGCCGAGGTCTCGGTTCCGCGGGCATGGGCCGCCAAGCGAGAACGTCCCTCAGTTACATAGAGCGTCAGAGCTCGCGCCGCGCTTCCCACCAGTGGGGACAGGCGTTCCTTTGAGCCCTTACCGCGAACGAGTACAAAGCCATCGTCAATATGGATATCGCCCACATCGAGCCCAACCAGCTCACTCACACGCAAACCGCATCCGTAGAGCACTTCCAAGATGGCATGGTCGCGCAGTCCCATCTCGCCCTCGGGAAAGTCTTGATCGAGCAGCGCCGAGACATCCTCCACCGATAGATACTCCGGCAAACGCTCAGCCTTTTTAGGCAGGCGCAACGCCGCCGTTGGATTTTGGGCCACAATCCCATCGCGCACCAAAAAGGCATGCAGGCCCTTCACGGCAGCAAGCGCGCGCTCCACCGAGGCGTCGGAATAGCCTCCGCCGCGGCGATCGGCGACAAAGCCCTCCACGACCTGACGGGTCACCTCTTCAAAAGACACAATACCCGCCCGCTCCAGATAGGCGCAGTACGTCGTCAGGTCACGACGATAGGCCACAATCGTGTTGCGCGCCAAGCCCCGCTCGACCGCGAGGTAATCGAGATACTCCCCCGCCGCCACGGCGAGCGACGAGGGAGTAGCTTCGGTATGTTCCTTATTCGCCGGCACCCTTAGTCCGTAGCGAGGTTCATGGGCGTCACCTGCAGACGGTCGACACCCTCGTGCTGGCCGATCGAAGCGCGCACGAACTCTCGGAACAGCGGCTGCGGATTAGTCGGACGGCTCTTGAACTCGGGGTGAGCCTGGGTTGCCACATACCACGGATGCACGTCGCGCGGCAGCTCGACCATCTCGACCAGGCGCTCGTCGGGCGAGAGGCCAGAGATAACCAAGCCGGCATCCTCGAGCTGGTCGCGGAAGGCGTTGTTGAACTCAAAGCGGTGACGGTGACGCTCGTAGACGAGTTCCTCGCCATATGCCTCGCGAGCAAGGGTATCGGCGGCGAGCTTGCACGGATAGGCGCCCAGGCGCATGGTGCCGCCCTTCTCGGTCACGTCCTCCTGCGAGCTCATCAGATCGATGACGCTAAACGGGCCGTCCGGATCGAACTCAGAGGAGCTGGCACCGGCAAGGCCGACGACGTTGCGGGCGAACTCGCACACGGCGACCTGCATACCCAGGCAAATGCCCAGATACGGAATCTTGTGCTCACGGGCAAACTCGGCCGCGAGGATCTTGCCCTCCAGGGCGCGCTTGCCAAAGCCGCCGGGGACCAGGATGCCCGAGGCGTCGCCCAGAACCTCGGAGACATTCTGCTCGTCGAGGCTCTCGCCGTCGACCAGCTGGACGTCCACATGGCGATCGTAGAAGACGCCCGCATGGTGCAGGGCCTCGATAACCGACAGGTACGCATCGGGCAGCTGCGTGTACTTACCCACGACGGCAATCTTAACCTTATCGGCGTGATGGTTGGCATGGTTCTGCTTACGCAGGAACTCATTCCACTCGCTCATGTCGCGCTCACGCGGGTCCAGGCCCAGGCGCTCGCAAATACGCAGGTCAAAGTCCTGCTCGGCAAGCAGCTGCGGCACGTCGTAGATGCTCGCGCAGTCCTCATTGGTAAAGACGCAATCGGTGTCGACGTCGCAGAAGCTTGCGATCTTTCCGCGGATAGCGTCATCGATATGGTGGTCGGAGCGCAGCACGATGATATCGGGCTGGATGCCAAAGCTGCGGAGCTCCTTGACGGAATGCTGCGTGGGCTTGGTCTTGACCTCGTGGGCGGCGGCAATATAGGGAACGAGCGACACGTGGATGTAGCAGACGTTCTCGGAGCCGGCCTCCTTGCGGTACTGACGGATGGCCTCGACAAACGGTTGGGACTCGATGTCGCCGATCGTGCCGCCCAGCTCGGTGATGACTACATCGGAGCCGGTCTGCTCCTCGATGCGGCGAAACTTGTCCTTAATGGCATTGGTGACGTGAGGAATCACCTGCACGGTACCGCCCAAAAAGTCGCCGCGACGCTCGCGGGCGATTAGGCTTTTGTAGATGGCACCGGTCGTAAAGTTGGAATCGCGGGTCAGGTTCTCATCAATAAAGCGCTCGTAATGACCCAGGTCCAGGTCGGACTCGTAACCATCCTCGGTTACAAAGACCTCACCATGCTGGAACGGGCTCATGGTACCGGGGTCGACGTTCAGATACGGGTCGGCCTTCTGCATCGTTACTTTGTAGCCACGCGACTTGAGCAGACGGCCCAGCGAGGCCGCGGTGATACCCTTGCCCAGGGACGAAACCACGCCACCGGTTACGAACACATGCTTGGTCATATTGAGTTACCTGCGCTTCCCGTAGAAGTTGTTTATCCACATCTTACGGGTCTTCATTGTAATACTCGCGCCGCGGACCGTCCGCATTTTTTCTCGCGTGCGATTGCATTTCTCAATCTTGAAACAAAACGCCGCCCGGTTTCCCAGGCGGCGTCACTATGGCAAGGGTTACATGCTGCTATCGATCAGCAACCTCGTCCTCAAGCATTTCTTGAACGAGCATGCCGGTACGGACGCCCTCAAGATACCACTCACCACGTTCGGTGAGGCAAATGCCATTTGCAAGCTGACCGCCGTCGTCGCTATAACGCGAGACGACATCAATCATACCTTCGGAATCCAAGCGATCGATTGCGGCGCGGGCACGATACGGCGAAACCCCCACGCGCTCGGCAAGCGTTTTGCGCGAGAAACCATACGGCCCGCCATTGTCTTCGGTTTGCTGGTCGATCTCCATCAACACCAGCACCTCGACACGCTTCATATCGTTGACACTCGCACGACCCTTGCCCGCCATAGCAGCCTCCTCAAACCGAGCACGAGCATCTAACGCGCCGTGCGCGACCGACACACCTCACGATGGCAGGTAATATCCATCATGCGGCATCCCGCTAAGGATGAAACAGTTACGATTATTGTATACCGCTCAAATTGTTTCTAGGCAGGTAAACAGCTATTTTTCGCCGAAATAGACGCTTTATTGATCAAAAAGCCGTACCGGGCGCTAACCCGATACGGCCAAAATGCAATGCAATTACCGCGGTGCTTCAAACTTAGCGATGGAAGAAACCGCGGCGCTCAAACTTGGGCTCGCAGCACACGTTGATGCCCAACTTGCGCAGTACCGTCTCGTCCGTCGGCGAGATAATCACGCTAAAGAAGGCATCGCAACCGCGCAGCTGCTCCAGGCCCGAAAGGACGCGAGCGGCCGTCTCACTCGTGGCCGAGGTGATCGACAGCGCCATAAGCGTCTCGTCGGTGTGGAGGCGCGGGTTTTTGCTGCCCAGGAAATGCGTCTTGAGCTTGCTGATGGGCTCGATCGCCTCATCGCTAATGACCTCGAGCTCAAGGTCGACGCCCGAGACATGCTTGAGGGCGTTCATAATGAGCGAACTTGCGGCGCCCAGGCGCGTGGAGGTCTTACCGGTCACCACGGAGCCATCGGGCATGACCATGGCACCCACGGGACCACCCGTCAGCTGCTCCCTGGTGAGGGCCGCCGAGCGCGCCGGTGAGTAGTTCTTATCGATGCCGGCTTTCTTCATAATAATCTTGAGACGGTCGACTTGCTCATCGCCCACGCCGGTACGGCGCACATTTTCGACCGCGGTAAAGTAGCGGCGGACGATCTCCATCTTGGAAGCGTCGCGGCAGGCATCGTCATCGGTGATGGCAAAACCGACCATATTGACGCCCATGTCCGTAGGGCTCTGGTAGGGGCTCTTGCCCAGGATCTTTTCCATCAGGGCACGGACTACCGGGAAGGCCTCGACGTCGCGGTTGTAGTTGACCGTGGTCTTGTTGTAGGCCTCCAGGTGGAAGGAGTCGATGATGTTGGCGTCATCGAGGTCTGCCGTGGCGGCCTCGTAGGCAATATTGACCGGATGCGTAAGGGGCAGATTCCAAACCGGGAAGGTCTCGAATTTGGCATAGCCGGCGGCCGTGCCATGCTTGTGCTCGTGATAGAGCTGAGACAGGCAAGTGGCGAGCTTGCCCGAGCCAGGGCCGGGCGCCGTCACGACAACGAGCGGTCGGGTGGTCTCGACAAACTCGTTCTTGCCATAGCCGTCGTCGGACACGATCAGATCGACATCGTGCGGATACCCCTCGATGGGATAGTGCAGCTTGGCGGGAATACCGAGCGCGTTCAGGCGGTTGCGGAACACATCGGCAGCGGGCTGTCCAGCGTACTGGGTGATGACCACGGCCGCGACAGCAAAGCCGTTGCCGCGGAACAGGTCAACCAGGCGCAGCACATCCTCGTCATAGGTAATGCCAAGGTCACCACGAGCCTTGTTTTTCTCGATGTGGTTCGCGTTGATCGCGATGATAACCTCGACATCGTCGGCGATGCTTTTGAGCATGCGGAACTTGCTGTCCGGCTCAAAACCCGGTAGCACGCGGCTGGCATGATAGTCATCGAACAGCTTGCCGCCAAACTCCAAATACAGCTTGCCGCCAAACTGCGAGATGCGCTCCTTAATGTGAGCAGCCTGCAGCTCGATATACTTCGCGTTGTCGAAACCCTGGCGCATATATGGCTCCCGTCCCGTTTCGTAAATTAAGTTCCTACGCGATTATAACGGAGCCTGCCCCCCCCGATGCCCAGGCCATCAACAGGCACCAACCAAACACGCCATCGATAAGTTGCGGTGAAATAGCTCCTGTTTAACCCCTCAAGACGGCCAAACGGGAACTATTCCACCGCAACTTCCCCTTTTGGCGCAAAGTAACCTGACCCCTTTGCACCAACAGCAGAAACGTCGCGGGCAGAGAACGGACAGCGAACAGGCACCAGAGCGAGCAAGCCGCCCCCTGCGCCAACAATGGCAGCGCCGCAGGTTGAGCATAAGTCAGCGAAAGCCCACCAGAGCGAGCAAGGTGACGTGAAAGAGGAGGGCATAGGCCTTTTGGCCATGCCCGACGATTGAACGTCAGATTGCCGCTCTGGCGGGCTTGCAGCGTCGAGTGGTTCCGGCGTTTGGTAAAACGCCGGAACACAAGAGCGCCCCCTCCCGCGCACGGAACGGGAGGGGGCCAAAGGTAGGAGTCTACCGGTGGGGTTACCCCACCGGACAGACGATGACCAGGTGATCCGTTATAGGATCGTCATGGTTTCCGTGGGGTACCCAGGGGGTACTTAGATCATCACGCAAGCGATGGTCAGGATGATGGCGCAGACGACGGAGAGAGCGACGATGAGCTTAAGAGCAAACTTGAGCCAGGTCGTCCACTCGATCTTAGCCAGAGCGAGACCGCCCATGATGGCACCAGAGGTCGGGGTGAACAGATTCACGACGCCGATGGCGGCGGAGAAGATCATGACCATGACCTCGGGCGAGAAGCCGAGCTTAACAGCCAGCGGTCCCATGATGGGCATGGAGACAGTAGCCATACCGGAGGTCGAGGGGATCAGGAAGGACAGGCCAAAGTAGACCAGGAAGCTCATGGGAGCGAAGATCACGCCGGACAGGCCAGCCAGAGCATTGGCGGCAGCGTCGAGGACGTAGACGTCGAGGCCGGTGCTAGCCATGAGGACGGAGATACCACGGGCAAGAGCGATGACGAGGACAACGGACATCATGTCGGCAGCGCCGGTGATGAAGGTGTTGACGATCTGCTTCTCGGAGAGGCCACCGATGATACCGATCAGGACAGCCATGAGGAAGAACCAGGTGGAAGCCTCGTCGAAGTACCACTGGCCAATGGGCAGGCCGGTGATCAGGGCAGACCAGCCCTGAACGATGGCGTTACCGTCGGCGTCATAGACAGCGCCAGCATCGAAGAAGTTGGCGACGCCCTCGTTGAGGTCGGCCAGCGGGATGAAGCCGACGATCATGACGACGAAGGTGAAGGCAAAGGCGATCAGAACACCCTTCTGACGACCGGTGAGCTTGACCTCTTTGTGAACCTCGGAAGCAGCCTTGCCGTGAGCCTCTTCGGCGTCCTTGAGCTCCTGCATCGAAAGGATGGTGGAACCCTTGTCAGCCTTGACCTTCTTGGCATAGCTCATGACGAAGAGGATGGACATAACAGTGGTAACAATCCACAGGACGGCACCGAGGCCGATGATGATGGACTGGTTGACCTCAATGCCAACGCCGGTCAGAGCGTCGACGGCAGCACCGACGGCGAACGGGTTAACCGTGGAGCCGAGGCAGCCGCAGCCAGCGCCGAGCAGGACGGTGGCAGCGCCGACCATAGGGTCGAAGCCAGCAGCCATCATGGTGGCGGCGAGCAGGGCGTAGAAGGGAACGGTCTCCTCGCACATACCATAGGTGGTACCACCGAGGGAGAAGATGAACATTAGCACGGGAATGAGCATGATCTCATTGCCCTTAAGCTTCTGCACCAGAACGGCAATGCCGTTGTCCAGGGCGCCGGTCTCGGTCATCATGCCGAGGAAGCCACCGAGGATCATAACGAAGAGGCAGACGGGCAGAGCGTCAGCGAAGCCCTTGACCGGGGCGGTGCAGAAATCGCTCAGGCGGGCAGCGGTAACCGCGCCACCGGACGTACCGGAGACGATAACGGTAACAACCGCGACGATTGCCAGCAGAGCAAGAAGAATGGTGAACGATGAAGGCATACCGCGCTTTTTCTTAGCGGTCTCAGTCATAGTTCTCATCCCCCCTTCATAAATCATTTACTGATCTCGCCCGAAGCGGCTCTTCCGTGCCGTGCATGTCGCTCGGTGCGAGATTTTTACCAGACAAAAGCGCTCGGGGTGCGCAGGAATGCACCCCGAGCGAGATGCTAGATGCTCTTACTTGAGCGTGGCGTACATGACAGCCTTGATGGTGTGCATGCGGTTCTCGGCCTCGTCGAAGACCTTGGAAGCGGGGCTCTCGAAGACCTCGTCGGTGACCTCCTGCTCGGTGATGCCGAACTGCTCGCACTTCTCGGCGCCAATGGTGGTGTTGGTGTCGTGGAAGCTGGGCAGGCAGTGCAGGAAGATGGCACCCGGGTTGGCCATAGCCATGACCTCGGAGGTGACACGATACGGGGTGAGCTGAGCGATGCGCTCGGCCCAGACCTCGTCAGGCTCGCCCATGGAGACCCACACGTCGGTGTAGATAACGTCGGCACCGGTGACGCCGTCCTTGACGTCGGTGGTCAGCTTGATGGTGCAGCCGTTGGCCTCAGCGATGGGCTTGCAGGCCTCGATGACGTCGTCAGCGGGCATGCACTCCTCGGGGCCGCAGGCCACGAAGTTCATGCCGAGCTTGGAGCAGACGACCATGAGGGAGCGAGCGACGTTGTTCTTGCAGTCGCCCATGAAGACGAGGGTCTTGCCCTTGATGTCGTAGTTGAAGTTCTCCTGGACGGTCAGGATGTCGGCGAGCATCTGAGTGGGGTGCCACTCGGTGGTCAGACCGTTCCAGACGGGCACGCCGGACTTAGCGGCAAGCTCCTCGACGTCGTCCTGGGCAAAGCCACGGAACTCGATGCCGTCATACATGCGGCCGAGAACGCGGGCGGTGTCCTCGATGGACTCCTTCTTGCCCATCTGCGACGAACCCGGATCGAGGTAGGTGACGCCCATGCCCAAATCCATGCCGCCGACCTCGAAGGCGCAGCGGGTACGGGTGGAAGTCTTCTGGAAGAGCAGGACGATGTTCTTGCCCTCGAGATAGCGGTGCGGAACGCCAGCGCGCTTCATGTCCTTGAAGTTCTTGGAGAGCTTGAGCAGGTACTCGATCTCCTCGGTGGTGAGGTCGAGGAGCTTGAGGAAGCTACGGCCGGAGAGGTTAACACCCATGGTTCGTTTCCTTTCGAAGAAATGAATTACGTAAGTATTAGTGTTGCCCGTTTGACGGGCGAAACCGGTGCGGTTGTAGGGGGACCGCACCGGAAACGGAAAGACTTAGAGGTCCTCGCGCCAGAAGGGCATGCTCATGCAGCGCGGGCCGCCACGGCCGCGGGAGAGCTCGGCGGAGGGCACGACGAGAAGGTCCAGGCCCTCCTTGTACAGCACGTCGTTGGTGACGGTGTTGCGGGCGTAGACGCAGATCTTGCCGGGCTCGACGCACAGGGTGTTGGAGCCGTCGTTCCACTGCTCGCGGGAGGCCGCGATCGGGTCGCCGCCGCCGCAGGGGATCAGCTTGACCTGGTCGACGCCGGTGGCGTCCTCCAGGACGTGCTCGAGGGTGTCCTCGATCAGGCGGATGTTCACGTCGCCCGGGTTCTTGCCGGCGGTCAGCTCGTAGACGCGCAGGGTGCCCATGATGGCGGGGTGGATCGTGAACTTATCGACGTCGATCTGGGTGAAGACCGTGTCGAGGTGCATGAAGGCGCGGGAGACCGGGATGTCGAAGGCCAGGATGCGCTCGACCTTGGAGTCGGAGTTCCAGAAGATGTTCTGGGCCATGACGTCGATGGCGGCCGCCTGGGTGCGCTGGGAGATGCCGACGGCGAGGGTCTTCTCGTTGATGTTCAGCACGTCGCCGCCCTCGGTGTGGAACTGGCAGTCGCGGCGGAAGTACAGGGAGACGTCCTTGTAGTCGGGGTGGTACTTGAAGACGTACTTGCCGTACAGGGTCTCGCGGTTGCGGGTGACCGAGTACATGCGGTTGAGGTTGACGCCCTCGCCGACGACCGCGAACGGGTCGCGGGTGAAGTAGAGGTTGGGCATCGGGTCGATGATCAGGTCGGACTCGGACTCGGAGTTGACCAGGGAGTCGAGGGTCGTGGACGCCGTGAGGGGCATGTCGATCTCGGCCTTGGTCATGCCGGCCATGGTCTTCTTGACGAACTCGAGGTTGTCCTCGATGGAGTCCAGCTTCTCGCGGACGATCTGCGGCATCTGCTGGCCGCGGATGCCTGCCTCGGCGATGTACTGGTCGGTGAACTCGGCGCGGGCGCCGGGGACCTGGTCGAACACCTCTGC
Source organism: uncultured Collinsella sp. (assembly GCA_937922225.1). Classification (GTDB taxonomy): domain Bacteria; phylum Actinomycetota; class Coriobacteriia; order Coriobacteriales; family Coriobacteriaceae; genus Collinsella. The sequence goes on along the minus strand of CAKZUZ010000014.1, from coordinate 12,647 downwards.
GACGAGGTTCTCGAGGTAGAGCACCTCCACGCCCTGGTCCTTAAGGATCTGGGCGAAGGTGTCGTGCTCCTGCTGCGCGACCTCCAGGAACGGGACGTCGTCGAACAGGAGTCGCTCGAGCTCGTCGGGCGGCAGGTTGAGGAGCTCGTCGCCGGGACGGTGCAGGCAGACCTTCCTGAGCTTGCCGATCTCGGAAGGCACGTGCAGACCTTTCGTCATGGCCTCCTACCTTTCTTTCGGGCCCTTGTCAGGGCCGATTCGTTAGCGCCCCTCCGTGTGAGGCGTTATTGCTGACGACATATTTATATCCAAAATCAGCCCATACTTCCACCTTGCCCCCGAACGGTTTTTTATAGGGGGTGAACGGCATACACATATACTTCACGCATGGCACACTTTGATTTAATAAAGTTTATTTACGTGCTTAAATGCCTTTTTAACCGAAAAATCAATTGGAACTAATCTTTCTTAAACCACCCTCGATTTGCATATTTCACGCAAAGGTATGAATAGAATTCGCAATTCTTGCTACGTCTCAACCATTTTGATTTTTATTCAGAAAAAAGTTCGTCCTATTCATTTTTGGCAAACAGGCTACCGTTTACCAGACGTTGGATACCGTTCACCGGAAGCTCAGTATAAGGCCCATCGAATACACCGTCTGCTTTGCGCCTCCATTTGTAACAAGTTGATTTTTTCGGCGGTAAAGACAAACAGACCCGCCCCCAAGGGAGCGGGTCTGCATTCGGTATATCTAGGGCCCAGAAAGGTTTAGGCCCTCGAAAGCCTCAAGGGGCTAGCGATCGAACTCGGCCAGCGCCTCGCCCAGAAGCCTCAGGCCCTCGCGGAGAACGCCTTCGCTCGCGCAGTAGCCCAAGCGCGCGCCGCAGGGAAGCTCAAAGCGGCTACCGGGAACCAGCAGCACTCCCCTCTCGGCCAACAGGCGCTTGCAGAACTCCTCGTCGTCCTCGGGAATATCCAGTTGGATAAACGAGGTGGACACGCCCTGCGGGGCCGTCCAGGAGACACGATGCTGCGTATCGATCCATGCCTGAGCGATATCACGGTTGCCAAACACGATCTTACGGTTGCGCCCAAGGATCTTATCCCTGTGCTCGAGTACGTAGGTCGCCAGAGCGTCGTTGAACACGCCGCCGCAGATCATGGTGTAGTCACGATAGGTGCGGATGCGGTTGGACACCTCTTCGTCGGCCACGACCCAGCCCACGCGGGCCGCAGGCGTCGAATAGGTCTTGGACACCGAGTTGGTGACAATGGCCTTCTCGTACACGTCGACCATCGACATAAAGGACTCGGTGTTCTCGAGCGGCAGGTACACCTCGTCGCACAGCACGTAGGCGCCCACCGAACGAGCAATCTCGGCAATCTGGCCGAGCGTATCGGCATCGAGCACCGTACCGATGGGGTTCGATGCGTTATTAATGCAGATGAGCTTGGTGTTGGGGCGCACCGAGCGCTTGAGCTGTTCGATATCGGGCTTCCAGCCGAGCTCCTCGCGGAGCTCCCAATACTCGACCTCGGCACCCAGCGTACGCGGAATCTCGTAGAGCGGCGCATAGGTAGGCCACTCGGCAATCACGTGATCGCCGGGCTCCACAACGGCCATGATGGCGTTGAGGTTGGCGCCCGTGCAGCCATTGGTCTGCAGAATGTGATCGGGATTGACATCGCGACGATACAGCTTGGCGACCTCGGCCTTAAATTCCGGCGATCCCTCGATCCAGCCGTAGTTCATCTTCTCGCGATCCAGGCGCTCGTAGAACGTGGCGCCGTCCTGCTCGTCCAGTGCGCGAAGCTCGCCCATGGTCAGCGACGAGATCGTCGACTGAGCGATATCCCAGGTAGCACTCTTCTCCCAAACGTTGAGCCATTCCTCAACACCGATTGTCTTGATATCCATGGCCACCTTATCTGATCTTCATTTAGCGTCATTAAACATGAATGGGGCGGTGCGAAAGATCCGCACCGCCCCAATGGGAGACATCTAATGGCAGCTAGATGTTTGTAGTAAGACCTGTACGGGTCTTTGAAAACCTTAGAGGTCCTCGCGCCAGAAGGGCATGCTCATGCAGCGCGGGCCGCCACGGCCGCGGGAGAGCTCGGCGGAGGGCACGACGAGAAGGTCCAGGCCCTCCTTGTACAGCACGTCGTTGGTGACGGTGTTGCGGGCGTAGACGCAGATCTTGCCGGGCTCGACGCACAGGGTGTTGGAGCCGTCGTTCCACTGCTCGCGGGAGGCCGCGATCGGGTCGCCGCCGCCGCAGGGGATCAGCTTGACCTGGTCGACGCCGGTGGCGTCCTCCAGGACGTGCTCGAGGGTGTCCTCGATCAGGCGGATGTTCACGTCGCCCGGGTTCTTGCCGGCGGTCAGCTCGTAGACGCGCAGGGTGCCCATGATGGCGGGGTGGATCGTGAACTTATCGACGTCGATCTGGGTGAAGACCGTGTCGAGGTGCATGAAGGCGCGGGAGACCGGGATGTCGAAGGCCAGGATGCGCTCGACCTTGGAGTCGGAGTTCCAGAAGATGTTCTGGGCCATGACGTCGATGGCGGCCGCCTGGGTGCGCTGGGAGATGCCGACGGCGAGGGTCTTCTCGTTGATGTTCAGCACGTCGCCGCCCTCGGTGTGGAACTGGCAGTCGCGGCGGAAGTACAGGGAGACGTCCTTGTAGTCGGGGTGGTACTTGAAGACGTACTTGCCGTACAGGGTCTCGCGGTTGCGGGTGACCGAGTACATGCGGTTGAGGTTGACGCCCTCGCCGACGACCGCGAACGGGTCGCGGGTGAAGTAGAGGTTGGGCATCGGGTCGATGATCAGGTCGGACTCGGACTCGGAGTTGACCAGGGAGTCGAGGGTCGTGGACGCCGTGAGGGGCATGTCGATCTCGGCCTTGGTCATGCCGGCCATGGTCTTCTTGACGAACTCGAGGTTGTCCTCGATGGAGTCCAGCTTCTCGCGGACGATCTGCGGCATCTGCTGGCCGCGGATGCCTGCCTCGGCGATGTACTGGTCGGTGAACTCGGCGCGGGCGCCGGGGACCTGGTCGAACACCTCTGCGACGAGGTTCTCGAGGTAGAGCACCTCCACGCCCTGGTCCTTAAGGATCTGGGCGAAGGTGTCGTGCTCCTGCTGCGCGACCTCCAGGAACGGGACGTCGTCGAACAGGAGTCGCTCGAGCTCGTCGGGCGGCAGGTTGAGGAGCTCGTCGCCGGGACGGTGCAGGCAGACCTTCCTGAGCTTGCCGATCTCGGAAGGCACGTGCAGACCTTTCGTCATGGCCTCCTACCTTTCTTTCGGGCCTTTCGGCCGAATCTCTCAGCACCCTTCCGTAACGGGTGCTGCTTGCTGACAGCTCTAGTTATATCCAAATATCACCCGCAATTCCACCTCGCCCCCGAACGGTCAACAAAGTTCGATGAACGGTATATCGAATATGATTCCCCCATAATGCACTTCGTCGTTCTAAAGTAGCTTTTCTAAGGTAAATGCTCTTTTTTCTTAAAAATCATTCGCAATTACAACTCCAATCTTTCGATTAAGAATTGCATATCTAAAACGGTTTTATGTATATAAATGACGCTTGTTCGTGTTTCTGTCTGTATTCGATGATATTCAGCTACCTATCATTCTTATTCACACATACTCACCAGTTGAGTGAGGATATAGACCGTTTTTCACAACGCGAAGGGCGTCAGCTCTATGGCTTGTCAGCGTAAGAAGTAGGTAAAGATACCGTTCACGCGATACGTCCGTGCCATAGGTCGACTAAATTGAGACAATAGTGAATAGTGTTAGGCAACCGTCCCCCACGGGGACTGAACGGACAGATGCATATGCCGAGCAAAATCGAAAAAAAGCAAGCCGCTGCAAAGCTGCGTAAGCCGCCGCGCGACCTCTCGTACACGCAGAACCGAGAGCTCAGCTGGCTGCGCTTTGACAACCGTGTGCTTGACGAAGCCTTCGACGAGACCGTTCCGCTGTTCGAGCGGCTAAAGTTCGTGTCGATTTTCGAGTCTAACCTCGATGAGTTTCTCATGGTGCGCGTGGGCGGCCTGTCCGATCTGGCAGAGCTCAAAAAACAGCCTGTCGACAACAAGAGCAATATGACCGCCTCCGAACAAGTCGATGCTGTCATGGCCGAAATGCCCGGGCTCCTTACCCGATGGGAGTCCATCTTTAAGAGCATCGAGGGCAAGCTCGACACCCTGGGCGTTCACCGCGCCCGCATCGATTCGCTTACGCCCGAGGAGCGCACCTTTGTAACCCGTTACTTCCAGGCCTACGTGTCGCCGGTCATCTCACCGCTGGTGATTGACCCGCGCCACCCCTTCCCCAACCTGCGCAACGGCGCACTCTACCTGGCCTGCGGCCTGGACGGCGTCACCGACGAGGAGAGTCTGCTGGGCCTTATCGAGATTCCCACCTCGATGAACCGCGTGGTCGAGATCCCCTCGCCCACCGGCACCTACTCCTACATCTTGCTCGAGGACGTCATCCTCGCCTGCCTGGACAGCTGCTTTGGCTCCTATAAGCCGCTCGACCGCGCGCTCATCCGCGTCACCCGCAACGCCGACATCGACCCGGACGGCGAGGGCGTCGAGGAGGAAGAGGATTACCGTCAGCACATGAAGCGCATCCTCAAAAAGCGTTTGCGCCTGCAGCCGGTGGTGCTCGCGGTCTCGGGGTCGCTCGAGAAGGCGACGCTCAAGACCATCCGCAAGGCGCTCGAGCTTTCGCGCCGCTCTGTCTTTACCTGCGATATCCCGCTCGACCTAGGCTACGTCTTTGGCATTGAGGGCAAGATTCCCGAGCACCTGCGCAACGAGCTGCTCTTTACACCGTTTAAGCCGCAGCCCAACCCCACCATCGATATGACCCGCTCCATCCGCGAGCAGGTACTTCAGCACGACAAGCTGCTCTTTTATCCCTATGAGGCCATGAACCCCTTCCTGGATCTGGTGCACGAGGCCGCCTACGACCCCGAGTGCATCTCACTGCGCATCACGCTCTACCGCGTGGCCAAGCAGAGCCGCCTGTGCGAGTCACTGATCGATGCCGCCGAGAACGGCAAAGAGGTCACGGTGCTCATGGAGCTCCGCGCGCGCTTTGACGAGCAGAACAACATCGAGTGGGCCGAGCGCCTGGAAGAGGCCGGCTGCACCGTCATCTACGGCTCCGAGGGCTTTAAGTGCCACTCCAAGATCTGCCAGCTCACCTATCGCGAGGGCATGGCGCTAACGCGCCTGACGCTGCTGGGCACCGGCAACTTTAACGAGAAGACGGCCAAACTCTACAGCGACTTTATGCTCATGACCGCTCACCCCGGCATCGGCGAGGACGCCAACCTGTTCTTCCGCAACCTGTCGCTGGGCAACCTGCGCGGCGATTACCGCTTCCTGGGTGTGGCGCCCGTCGGACTGAAACCGCTCATCATGCGCGGGCTTGACCGCGAGATCCAGCGCGCCCTCGCCGGCGAGCCCGCCCGCGTGTTCTTTAAACTCAACTCGCTCACCGACCGCGAGGTCATCGACAAGATCGCCGAGGCATCGTGCGCAGGAGTCCGCGTGGACATGATCATCCGCGGCATCTCGTGCCTCAAGCCGGGCGTTCCTGGCAAGACCGAGAACGTGCATGTCCGTTCTATCGTCGGACGCTTTTTGGAGCATGCGCGCGTTTACGCCTTTGGCGTGGACTCGGACATGATCTATCTGAGCTCGGCCGACATGATGACACGCAACACCGAGCACCGCGTGGAGATCGCCTTCCCCGTGCTCGACCCCACCTGCCGCGCCCTGGTGCACGAGTACATGAGCATGCAGCTGCGCGACAACGTGAAGGCCCGCAGCCTCACGAGCGACGGCACCTGGGTCCCCGTGGAGCGCGCAGAGGGTGAGAAACCCTTCAACTCGCAGGAAGCCCTGCTGGAGCGTGCCTACCGCAACGCCGAGGCCGCGCCCGAGCCCGTCATTGAGGCAAAGCCCGCCCCTGCTCCTAAGCCGCAGCCGGCCACACCCGAGGTTCAGAAGGTCCAGGCGACCGTCATTGAGCCCGAGCCCGCACCTGCACCTCAGCCCGAGCCGCAGGCAGCTAAGCCCGCACCCGAGACGAGCGCCCGTCGCGATAAGCCCGCCGGCAAGACCAAGGCCATCGAGCGCCATCGCCCCGGTCGTGTGCGCATGGGCCTGGGCCTGATCGGCCTGGGTCTTAAGACGCTCATTACCGGCAAGACGAAATAGTCGTTTGTAGAAGCAGTTTGTAGAAGCGCCCCGCATTTGAGGAAAGCCTCGGATGCGGGGCGCTTTTCCCTGCTACCATGGTGCGAGCAACAACACGAATGACAGGCAGGGATATGAAGCTCACTATAGAATCGATGACCTACGGCGCCGACGGGCTGGCGCACGCCGACAACGGCAAAGCCGTCTTTGTGCAGGGTGCCGTGGCAGGCGACACCGTCGAGGCCGAGGTCGTACAGGACGGCAAGTCGTTCATGCGCGCCCGCACCACCGAGATTCTGGAGCCGAGCCCCGATCGCATTCAGCCCCCCTGCCCCTACGTGGGCATCTGCGGCGGCTGCTCGTGGGGCAATCTCTCACGCACGGCACAGCTCGCCGCCAAGGAGCAAAACCTGCGCTCCACGCTCGAGCGCATCGGCAAGTTCGCTCCTGAGCAGGTCGATGAGTTGGTGCAGCCCATCTGCCACACCAAGGACGACTGGGGCTACCGCAATAAAATCGAGCTCGAACCGACCGTCGTCAACGGTCGCGTGCGCCTTGGCATGCACGGTGTCGACCCCAGCAAAATCGTGACCGTCGATGCGTGTCCGCTGTTCGATAAACGTTTTCCCAAGGCGCTCAAATCGGTCGTCGGCGCACTCAACTATCTAAGCGGCAGCCATGACTTAGGGCTCGAACGCGTGGGCATTCGCGCATCGCGCCGCACCAAGGCGCTCGAGGTTGCACTCTGGACGCCCACGGGCTCTTTTCCGCGCTCGCAAGTCTCCCGCGTGCTGGCGGTCGCCGCTCATCCCACGAGCATCGTGCGTGTGATGAGCAAGGGCGAAAAGAAGGCCCGCCGTGTCTCCAAGGTCGAAATGCTCGCCGGAGAGGGCTCATGGACCGAGAATATCGCCGAGGGTCAGATGCGCTTGTCTGCCCCGTCTTTTTTCCAGGTCAATACCAAGGGCGCCGAGATTTTGATTGAGCTCGTCATGGACGCCCTCGACCCGCAGGAAGACGAGCTAGCCGTGGACCTGTACTGCGGTGCTGGCACCTTTACCCTGCCGCTCGCCCGCCGCTGCGACTTCGTCGCCGCCGTCGAGGCCTACGGCCCGGCCGTGCGCGACCTGCGCCGTAACCTGGAAATCAACAAGCTTGATAATGTCGACGTCATTGGCGGAGACGCGGTGCGCGAGTTCCCCGACCAGGATGCCGACGTCTTGGTGGTCGACCCGCCGCGCGCAGGCCTCGCCCCCGAGGCGATCGACCTTATCGCCAGCACGAGCGCTCGCGATGTCGCCTACGTGAGCTGCGACCCCGCCACCCTGGCACGCGACCTTAAGCGCTTTGTCGAGGAAGGTACCTTCTCCCCCGTCAAGATCACGCCGGTCGATCTGTTCCCGCAAACCTTCCACTGCGAAACCGTCGTCCACCTCAAGCGCAACTAGACTGTTTGCCCCAGACCACGCCCGATGATTTTTCTGGCACGGGGATAAAAATAGATTTGCTCCGAATGATTATTTAATCCCCGTCCCGAAATTGAACCGCCCCTCATTTCTTGAACATTAGAAATGGGGGCTTCTTTATGGACGGGAGAGTCAGGCACGACGCCACGCCGAGGACTCTTGCAGCAGAGCTTTGCGACAGGGGGTGCGGGCGCGCCGAAGGCCAGCGGGAGGCCGAAGGGTGCCCGGACCCGGCCGGGGCCGGCGGCGTGCGAGGGCGAGCTCTTGCGACGGAGCTGCTGCCCGGGCGCCTGAAGGACGAATTCTACAGGAGCCGGACGTGGCGGAGCTTCGAGGAGTTCAAGCGGGACCTCGAAGCCTATACCGTTCACTGGAACAAGAGGAGGCGGGTTAAGCAAAAGGGACTGACCCCGGAGGAGTTCCGAAATCAGTCCCCATGTGCGGCATAGGCCGCTAATTGACCCGTCCAAGTATCGGGGCGCAGTTCATTTCAGCGCCGCCCGAGAAAGCTAAACGCCTTCTGGCAGGTTGTCCCGGGCCGAGGGCGGCCACCTTGATCGCCCTCGGCCCTCACCCACCTCAACTGCCCCTCAATTACATAGAGCTGATTGAGGAGGGCGCAGGCTAGCGGGTGCCTTCCTCATCGTCGTTGGGCCGGTAGGTGATGAACTCGATAACAAAGGCCAGGACGGCAGAGACGAGCGAGGCGATGATCGCGAAGATCATGTGGGAGATCCCGGCGCCACCAGGGGTCCCGTCGATAAAGTTGAGCAGGTTGAAGACGCCGAGGCCGCCCGAGATGTACATGAGAGCGCCAGTCATTCCCACGATGGCGCCGCCCACGGCGGAGCTCAGGCATGCCACGACGAACGCGCGCTTGTTGGGGAGGGCGATGCCGTAGATGCCCGGCTCGGTGACGCCGAAGAAGAAGGCGGAGATCATCGCGGGAAGGGCGATGCCGCGGAAGCGCTCGTCCTTGTTTCTGAGGTACATGGCAAAGATGACCGCTCCGAGCGCGAACCCGTGGCCGATGGTGGCGGCGAGCACGCTGTCGTGGCCGAGGGTGTTCAGATTCATGATGGAGATGGGGATGAGGCTCCAGTGGAAGCCAAAGATGACGAGGCACATCCACAGTCCGCCAACCAGGGCGCTGCCCAGGACGGAACCAACCACGGGGAGCTGGAAGATGAACGAGAATGCCGCGCTCAGCAGGTTGGTGATGAGGGTGGCCACCGGGCCGATGATGAGGTAGCCCAAGACGATGGAGACCGTCATCGTGGCGAGCGGGACAAGGAACATCTTGAGCGCAGCCGGCATCCAGCTCTTGAGCCAGCGCTCAAGGATAGAGCCGAACCACACCATGAGAAGGACGGGGATCACCGAGCTCACGTAGCCGGACACGGGCATGATGATGGGGAGCCCGAGGGCGGTGGCGTACCACGAGAACGTGCCGGCCACGCCGAGGTCGATGCTGCCGAGCGCCTCGCCCGAGGTCAGGGCGACCATCGTCGGGTAGAGAAGCGCCACGCCGATTGCCACGCCGGTGAACTCGTTCATGCGGAACTTGCGCGCGGCACTGAACGCCAGGGCGACGGGAAGGAAGTAGAAGAAGCCGTCAGCCACGGTGTAGAGCAGCGTGTAGAGGCCGTCGTTTGCAAAGGCCGGGACGAAGTAGGTGATGAGGGCAAGCAGCCCCTTCATGATGCCTGCGGCGGCAAGCGGTCCCAGGATGGGCTGGAAGATGCCAGAGATGAGGTCGATGACGACGGAGGCAACGGTCTTATCGCCCTGGGGCTCGTCGTCGGCGCTTGCGCCGCCCGAGAAGTTGCCGGCCTCCAGGACCGCGTCGTAGACGTCCTCGACGATGTTACCCACGACCACCTGGTACTGGCCGTTGGCCTGGATGACCTGGATGACGCCCTTGAGGGCCTCGATCTTGGCAGTGTTGGCGCGGGACTCGTCCTTGAGTTTGAAGCGCACGCGCGTGATGCAGTGCGCGACGCTGGCGACGTTCTCTGTGCCGCCTACGTTCTCGAGTATGGATCTGGCCAGATCGTCGTATTTTTCAGCCATTATTTTCTCCTTAGTGATATTGCCCGGGCGGCTAGCCCAGGTCGCCTCCGTTGGTGGCGATGGCCTGTTGATACCAGTAGAAGCTCTTCTTGCGCCTGCGCTCGAGCGTGCCGTTGCCCAGGTTGTCGCGGTCCACGTAGATGAAGCCGTAGCGCTTCTCCATCTCGCCGGAGCCCGCGCTCACGAGGTCGATCGGCCCCCAGGTGGTGTAGCCGAGCATCTCGACGCCGTCCTGCTCGATGGCGTCACGCATGGCCTCGATGTGCTCGCGCAGGTAGGCGATGCGGTAGTCGTCCTCGATCGTGCCGTCGGGAAGCACCTCGTCATAGGCGCCGAGGCCGTTCTCCACCACAAAGAGCGGCTTCTGGTAGCGGTCCCAGAGGTCGTTGATCGTGATGCGGAATCCCAGCGGGTCGATGACCCAGCCCCAGTCGCTCGTGCGCACGTAGGGGTTCTCCACGCCGGCGAAGGCGTTGCCCTCGGCGACGCCGCCCACGGAGTCGGGGTCGCCCGCGGTGCAGCGCGAGGAGTAGTAGCTAAACGAGATGAAGTCGACGGTGTTCTCCGCAAGGATGCGCTCGTCCTCGGCGGTCATGCCCACGTCGATGCCCTCGCGCTCGAGCATCTTGAGCGCGTAGCCGGGGTAGCGACCGCGCGCCTGCACGTCCACGAAGAAGAGGTCCTCCTGGTTCTTGACCTGCGCCGCGCGAACGTCCTCGGGACGACAGGAGTAGGGGTAGTAGCTTCCCGCGGCGAGCATGCAGCCCACCTTGTTCTCCGGATCGACCTCGTGGGCGATCTTGGTGGCCCAGGCGCTCGCCACGAGCTCGTTGTGCGCGGCGCGGTACTCGGCCTCGCGGGCATTCTCCCCGGGCTCGAGGACGATGCCGGCACCCATGAAGGGACGGTGCAAGATCATGTTCATCTCGTTGAACGTGATCCACCAGCGCACGAGGCCGCGGTAGCGGTTGAAGAGCACCGTCACAAGCCGCTTGTAGAGCTCGATAAGGGTGCGGTTTCGCCAGGCGCCGTACTTCTTGACGAGGTGGATGGGGCAGTCGAAGTGCGTGATGGTCACGAGGGGCTCGATCCCGTGCTCGCGGCAGCAGCGGAACACGTCCTCGTAGAAAGCGAGCCCGGCCTCGTTGGGCTCCTCCTCGTCGCCATTGGGGAAGATGCGGCTCCAGGCGATGGAGAGGCGAAAGACCTTAAAGCCCATCTCCGCGAAGAGGGCTATGTCCTCGCGGTAGTGGTGGTAGAAGTCGATGCCCGTCTGGGCCGGGTAGTAGTACCCGGGCTCGAAGTCGAGCATGCGCCTCAGGCCGCGGCTTACGTCGTTGCGCTCCGGCCCGTGTGGGATGACGTCGACGTTGGCAAGGCCGCGGCCGCCCTCGTCATAACCTCCCTCGCATTGGTTGGCGGCGGTGGCTCCTCCCCAAAGGAACCCTTTTGGAAATGGCATGGTGCCTCCTTCTCTCTGGCGCCCCCATCTCTGCGGGGGACGCTTTATAACGTCCTTGCGGCCTCGCGCGCCTGGCCCGTGGCCCTTTACCTGATGCGCGCGGGCCGCCTGTGAAGGGGTGACTAGCTGACGGCTTGTCCTGCGGCGGCGCGACGTGCCTCCCGGCCTCCAAGCAGGGAGGGGACCTGTGCCAGGCACACGCCGGCGAGGATGATGGCGACGCCCAGCCACTCGACGACGCCGAGCGGCTCGCCGAGGACGATCATGGCGATGAGCAGGCCGGCGGGGAGTTCCGCGGCGGCCATGACGGTGGACAGGCCCGCGGGCAGGTGCGGAGAGCCCATGCCGAAGAGCAGGACCGGGCAGAGCATGCCAAAGAAGCCGGCGATGACGGCAAAGGGCAGGATGCCCTGGGCAAGGACGCCCGAGACGACGTAGTCCGGACACACCGTGAGCGACATGACCACGGAGCCCGCGCATACGATGACGCCACGCTGCTCGGACGAGCAGGGGGCCTCGACCTTGCCGGAGAGGGTGACAAAGAGGGAGCAGGACACGGCCGCCCCCAGCGCGCAGAGCAGGGCCACGGGGTCGTACCCGGTGATGCCGGTCTTGTAGACGCCGCTGGCGAACACCGTTCCGAAGACGATGACCAGGGCGGAGGCCACTTGGAGGAGCCTCGGCGGCCGGCGCGTCATGACGGTCTGCCACACGAGCCCCAGCCACGTGAACTGGAAGAGGAGCGTGAGTGCCACCGGGGCGGGCAGCACGCTCATGGCGTAGCAGTAGAGGATTGAGGTGAGGCAGGTGAGGGCTCCCAGGCCCATGAGCTTGAGGGCGAGCTTCCAGCCCACGCGCTGCCAGCGGTGCCCGAGTGCGTGCCCTGCGAGCGTGGCGAGGGCGAAGAAGAGGCAGCCGAACCACGCCTGGCTCGCCACCACCTGCGCTGAGGTGAAGCCCGCGGCGTAGGCGAGCTTGTAGGTCGTGGCCATCGCGCCGTAGCAGGCGCCGCCCGCAAAGACCTGGAGCGCCGCCTTGACCTGCCCCGCGCCCGCGGCTCCCGCCTCGGCGGTCTGTTGCTTGATTGTGTTTGTTTCTGCCATTAGGCTCCCTTCCGTCTGCTGTCTTGCAGATGCACGTCTCGTGCGTCTGTTCCCTGCAGTCGGAAGGTGGGCTCGTGCGGTCTTCTGGCGGTGCATGTGGTACCTGCTGCCAAGACGAAAAAAGCCACGCAACCGACTGCTCGGTTGCGTGGCAAAAAGGTGGCTAGCGCCCAGAAAAGTCCACGCGTTTTTAGACTGGGACAGAGTACTACAACAGGTGAGATTCCGTCAAGAAAAACCGAAGAAAAAAGTGCCTTGATTATCGACTTTATCCGAACACCTCCCACATTCATCCGTACATGTACG